>CAVPOH010000008.1:0-132611 GCA_963706915.1 uncultured Actinomycetes bacterium | reverse complement strand
GCCGTCGCGCGCGAAGAGGAAGCCGAAGGCGCCGTCCGACTGAGCGCAACTCCGAGACGGGCCGCTACGTCCCGTCCCTGCCGCTCGCGCTCGGTCTGGCGCGGTACTTCGGAACGACGGTGGAGGAGATGTTCGATGACGACGGTGACTGGGACGAACTGTTCCTGCCCCCTCTCGGTGGCGCTCGGCGTCGCCTGCCTGGTGGCGTTCTGGCTCGGCGACAACCCGGGCCAAGAGCTGGTCGCGCTCGGGCTGATGACGGCGCTCGGAGGAGTGATCGGGGATGTGCCTGTGGGAATGGGCGCACGGGCCGCGACGGCTCGCCCTACACGCAGCTCGGGGCGATCGGCGGCGTCGCGTACGTCGCGTCGCTCGCCCGTGCTCCGCCTGCGCTCGTACCGGGCGATTCGAGCCCTCGAGGGGAGGGTCGGGCGCACGCGCGGCGAAACCGATCGGATGCCCGCTACGCTGGGGCCTCGCATGGGCAGGGACGTACCCTCCCCCGTGGCGCCGTCCGCGCACGAGACGACGGTCGAGATCGGCGCAGGGCCGGCCGACGAGGAACCCATGACCCCTGTCTCACCGGTGACGCTCGACGACGACCAGTTCAGCCCCGAGCTCGCGCTCGTCGATCCGGACCTCGCGGGCAGGCTTCGCCTGACGCTCCCCGATCCCGAGCTCGAGCGTGTGCCTCTCTCTCCGACGGGGCTTCCTCGCGAGGTCGACGTGGTCCCTCGCCTCAGGCTTGCTCCCACGCCGGTCGAGAAGCCCGAGGTCGTCGCGGAGCCGGTCGTCGAGAAGCCGGAGGGGGTGGAGGAGCCCGTGGTCGTGGAGGAGCCGTCGGCTTTCGAAGCCTCGCGCGTCGTCGCGGCATCGGGTGTCCTCGACGAACCACACGTCGTCGCCGAGGAGCACGACGGCCCGGAGAGGCCGGAGGTCGTGGAGGAGCCGGTGGTCGTCGAGGAGCCGTCGGCTTTCGAGGGCTCGCACGCCGTCGCAGCATCGGGTGTCCTCGACGAGCCGCACGAGGTCGACGAGCCGCACGACGACGACGACGTCGGAGAAGCCGAGCTCGGAGGGGAATCGCTCCGGGTCGAGCCGCGGCCGGTCGACATCGGCACGCCGGCGCCGCTCACACCGGTCGCCGCCACGACCGCCGCGTGGCCGCCCGTCCCGGACCGCGACACGGACCTCGACCCCGAGCGCGGTCGGCTCCGGCGGCTCGTCTTCGTCTTCGGGGTCGGCATGGTGGTCGCGTCCCTCGCGGTCGTCGGGCTCGTTGCGCTGTTCGGCGATCGGGACCCGCCACCGTCCCTGACGCTCGCGGGGCCCGCGCCCGCGCCCCAGCCCGGGGCCCCGAAGCCCGGGTCGGGCGAGGCGCAGGGCGGCTCTGCGCCGTCGACACCGTCGGGGTCGACGTCCGCCAAGAAGCAGAGCGCCCCGGCGGCAGCTCCGGCTGCGGGCTCCCAACGGCTCGTCTGGGCGCCGGTCGAGGGCGCCGTCTCCTATCGGGTCGAGCTCTTCCGGGGCGACCGCCAGGTCCTCCGCGAGACGACGCGCAGTCCCGCGATCGTCATTCCGGCCAAGTGGAAGCACCAGGGTCGCGTGCAAAGCCTCACGCCCGGGACGTACAGGTGGTACGTGTGGCCCGTCCTCTCGTCCGGGCCGGGGGCGAAGGCCGTCGTCCAGGCAGAGCTGGTCGTTCCGTAGGCTCGCGCCGAGCGAGCGTCAGCGGCGAGCGTCGCTCACGACGCCGAGCAGGCGACCGAGCGTCGGGTCGTCGGGCGCGAGCGGCGGTCGCACCTCGCGCCACGTGCACTGCTTCGGGCTCTTGTCCGGCCGGAGCCGCAGGAGCTTCGTCCCGTGGCGGAAGCGCCGACCCTGCACCTTGTCGTAGCGGACCTCGACGACGAGCTCCGGTCGCACGGCCTGCTCCTCGAGCTCGCCGCTCCCCCAGCGGTTGGGCTCGGAGAAGCGGCGCTCCGGCGCATCGCGGAGGAGCGGCTCGACGACGGCCGCGATCTCGTCGTGTCGTGCCGGAGCCACCGCAGCCGTGCCGACGTAGTCGAGCCCGCCGTCGTCGTCGTAGAGCCCGAGGAGGAGCGTGGCGATCCGGTCGGGCCGCGACTTCCAGCGGATCCCGGCGACGACGCAGTCCGCGGTCTTCTCCGGCTTGACCTTCGCGACGGCGTCACGCGCGCCGGGCGCGTACGGGCGGTCGCGGCGCTTGGCGATGACCCCGTCGAGCCCGATCGACTCGAACGACGAGAGCCACTCGAGCGCCTCGCCGCGATCGAGCGTCATCGGCGAGAGGACCAGCTCCGTACCGACCTTCTCGAGCGCGGTCCGACGCTCCGAGAGCGGGTCGTCGGCGTGGGACTTCCCGCTCCATGTCGAGCACGTCGAAGGCGACGAACGAGGCCGGGATCTCGGCCGAGAGCTTGCGGACGCGGCTCTCCGCCGGGTGGAGCCGCGTCTGCATGGCGTCGAAGTCCAGGACGCCGTCCCGCGCGATCACGATCTCGCCGTCGATTGCCGAGCGCTTGGGGAGGAGATCGCCGAGTGGAGCGAGCTCGGGGAAGTAGCGGAGCAGCGGGCGCGCGTTGCGCGACCAGAGCCGGAGCTCGCCGGAGGTGTTCTCGAGCAGGCCGCGGAAGCCGTCCCACTTCGGCTCGTACTGCCACTCGTCGCCCGCGGGGAGCTCGCGGACGAGCTCCGCCTCCATTGGCGGGAAGGGCACGATCGGGTCGAGATCGGCCGGCCGCTCGACCGGCTCGCTGCTGCGGCTGCGGCTGCGTGGCACGCGGCAACGCTACCCGTCCGAGTACGCTCTCGGCTCGATGCGGAGGGTCGCCATCACCGGCCTCGGGGCCGTCACGCCGATCGGCCTGGACGCCCCGTCCGCCTGGGATGCGGCGGTCTCCGGCCGGAGCGGGATCGGCTGGATCGAGGCGTTCGACGCCTCGGAGTACCCCGTGCGGATCGCCGCCGAAGTGCGTGGCTTCGAGCTCGGCGAGCTCGTCCCGGCGAAGGAGGCGCGGCGGATGGACCGCAACGTGCTCCTCGCCGTCGCCGCGGCGCAGGAAGCGTGGGACGATGCGGGTCTCAACGGCGTCGACGCGACACGGGTCGGGATCCTCGTCGGGTCGGCGATCGGGGGCATCGCGACGATCGCCGAGCAGCAGCAGACGTTCGTCGAGCGCGGCTTCGACCGCGTGTCCCCGTTCTTCATCCCATCCGTCCTCGTCGACACCGCGAGCGGCCAGATCGCGATCCAGCTCGGGATCAAGGGACAGAACTTCGCGCCGGTGTCGGCATGTGCCACGGGCTCGACTGCCATCGGCGAGGCAACCGCGTCGATCCGCCGGGGCCAGGCGGACGTCGTGCTGGCCGGTGGCACCGAGGCGGCGATCACGCCGCTGATCCTCGCCGGCTTCTGCGCGATGCGCGGCCTCGTCGCCGAGGAGGATGACCCGACCCTCGCATCGCGCCCTTTCGACGCGACGCGCGCGGGCTTCGTCATGGGGGAGGGGTCGTGCATCCTCGTCCTCGAGGAGCTCGAGTCCGCGAAGGCGCGCGGCGCGAAGATCTACGCCGAGGTGCTGGGGTACGGCGCGTCGAACGACGCGCACCACCTCGCGCAGCCCGAGCCGGAGGCGACCGGAGTCGCGGCGATGATCGGCGCCGCGCTCGAGGCGGCGGGCGTCGCGCCCGAGCGCGTGGGCTATGTCAACGCGCACGGGACCTCGACACCGCTCGGCGATCTCGCCGAGACACGGGCGCTGAAGCAGGTGTTCGGCGACCATGCGTACCGGCTCGCGGTCTCGTCGACGAAGTCCGTGACGGGCCACTGCTTCGGGGCGGCGGGCGCGCTCGAGGCGATGATGTGCGCGCTCGCGCTTCGCAACGGCGTTCTCCCTCCGACGATCAACTACCGGAACCCGGATCCCGAGTGCGACCTGGACTACGTCCCGAACGAGGCACGCAGGGCCGAGGTCGACGTCGCGCTCTCGAACGCGATGGGCCTGGGCGGCCACAATGCCTGCGTGCTGCTCGGTCGCGTCGACTGACCGTCGACTGACCCATTTGTGGGACTGCCCCCTCGATCGAGGGACGGCTACCCTCCTTCGAGGCACGGGGGGCGAACGTCAAGCACAGCCGACCCTCGGTCGATCATCGTTGTGGTGGAACAGCTGACTCCCGAGCTCGTCCTCGTCGATCCCGACCTGGCCGCGCGTGCGCGCGCGGAGCTCGCCGATCCGCCCGACTGCCTCGCCCCGAAGCCGCGCCCGGAACCGGCGATCGTCGCCCCGGCGGCGGTCGACGTCCCGCCGCCTCCGCGTCCGGAGCCGATCGTCGTCTCGACCACGGTCGATCTCGCTTCCCCGCGGCCGAAGCCGGTCGCGCTGCCGGCCCGCCCGCTGGCCGACCCGCCGCTCGCTCGCCGCGACGTCGAGCCGGCACCGCCGCTCGTCCTCCCGCAGCCCGTCGCGCCTCGCCGCCGCCGCCTCCGGGCGGGAACGCTTGTCGGCTCGGGCACGTGGGCGGTCGTCGGGCTCTTCGTCCTCTCGCCGTTCCTCGCGTTCCTCCCTTCGTCGAGCTCCCAGCTTCCGACGCTCGTCGCGCCCGTCTCCGACGCCGCGACGGACACTCCGTCCGATGCGCCCGAGCCGGTGCAGCCCGCTCCGGCGACACCCTCGCCCGGGAGGGGGAGCACCCCGGCGAAGCCCAAGCCCGAGCCCAAGCCGGCGGCCCCGCGCGTCAAGCCGGCCACGCGGCCGCAGTCGACTCCGCGGCCGACGACGCCGGCGAGCTCTCCCGAGCCGAAGCGCACGCCTGTCACGCTCGAGTGGCCCGCTTTCCGCGACGCGGTCGTCTACAACGTGATCTTCGTCGGCAGCGGCGAGCGCGTCGACGTCTGGACGGAGGCGACCCGCCTGACGCTGGACGACGTCGCCTTCGAGAACGCCGAGCGCCGGGACTACACGTGGTTCGCCTATCCCGGCTTCCGTGACGGCAAGACCGTGCGGTACGGCGACCTCGCAGCGCACGGCGAGGTGCGCATCGCTCGCGCCGCCATCCCGAAGACGCAGCCGCCGCCCGGCGGTCAGACCCGCTAGCCGCGACTAGCGGCTCGGCTCGACCTGCGCGCGGGCGACGACCCGCTGCCGTGCCGACGGCCCAGACGTGTCCTCGAGCTCGACCTTCAGCCGGGCGCGGCAGCGATGGAGGGCGACGTCGACGGCGTTCGGCGTCGACTCGAGGACCTCGGCGATCTGGTGCGTGCTGAGGTCGGCGCCGTAGCGAAGCGCGACGAGCTCGCGGTCCTTCGGCTCGAGACGCGCGACGGCATCGACGACGGTGAGGCGCTCGGTGACCTCGTGCGCGAGATCCTCCGTCGACGCCTGATCGTGGGCCTCGTCGGTCGTCAGCGGCCGCGCACTCTGGTGCTCCACGATGCAGGTGCGCGCGATGCCGATGAGCCAGCTGAGCGGCTTCCCGCGCTTCGGGTCGTAGCTCGAGCGGTAGCGAACGGCACGCAGCATCGTCTCGCTCGTCACGTCCTCGGCGTCCGATCCGGGACCGATGCGATAGGCAACGTACGAGTAGATGCGCCGGATCAAGTCGTCCGGCCGCGCGAGCGGGTCGCGGCTCATCACCCGAACTGTACTCAGTGCGCGTGAAAACGCACGTCCGCCGGCCTAGGAAGCCCGCTGCTTCCGCAAAAGCCCTTCGGTCTCCTGTATCTCGGCGCTCCGCGGATAGAGCCGTTTCGCCTCGGCGATCGCCGCTCTGCGCTCACGCCCGGAGCTTGCGACACCGAGGCCGAGCCATGCGCGCCAGTAGCCGTCGTCGATGTCGATCGAGTCCCGGAACGCCGCCCGGGCCTCGCCGACGCGGCCGAGCGCGAGGAGCGCCTCACCCCGCACGGTGAGCGGGTAGGGCGACCACGGGGCGAACTGCTTCGCGATGCGGGCCTCGCGGATCGCCGCCGACGGATTCCCGACGCCGAGCGCGTACTCCGCCCGGTCGAGCGCGTCGTTCCCGACGAACCCGAGCACGGCGATCGCGGCCACGCCCGCCGCCGCGACGGTCGCCCCCAGGCGCGCCGGCTTCGCGAGTCGGCGCGCCTCGCCGCTCCTCACGGAGACGAGCCCGAGGCTGCCCACGATGAACGCCGCGAGCGTCACGGCGGGCAGCTCCCAGTCCCAGTCGACGCCCGCATGGACGGCGTAGGCGACGAATGCGCCGAACGCGATCGGGACGAGCGGACGGCGCCGGGCGGCGACGCATGCCGCGAGCGCGACCAACATCACGGCGGCGAGGATCGCGAGCCCGATCGGGCCGAGCTCTGCAAGGGTCTCGAGGTACAGGTTGTGCGCATCGCGGGCCTTGAACGTCCAGCGCGCGTCCCGCTGCCAGTAGCGCTCGAACGTGCCCGCGCCGGTGCCGAGCAGCGGCTCGCTCTCCGCCGTCGAGAGCGCGACCCGCCACAGGTCGACGCGTCCCGAGCCGTAGAGGGTGAAGAGACGGTCGTTGAGGTCTCCGTCCGCGCCGCCCGATGCGGGAGGCCGTTGGAACGAGTCGACGGCGTCCGACGCCAGCGTCCACGGGGCACCGGCCTGTGCGAAGACGAGCAGAAGCGCTGCCGCCGCCCCGACCGCGAGCGCGGAGCCGAGGACGAGGCGCGTCCGCTGTCCGGTGTCGATGCGCGCGGCGAGCACGTGGAGCAGGAGCGCAGCGCCCGCCGCGAGGGCGGCGAGGCCGACGAGGACCAGCGTCAGGTCACGACCCTCGTCGGTTGCGGCTGCGAGGGTCGCCTGGACCCGTGTGAGGGCGTTGAACTGGGACGCGGCGAGGACGGCGAGGGCCGGCGCCGGCGCGAGGAGCGCGAGCGATCCGATCGTCGCCAGCCGGCGCGGCGTGACGAGGAGCACCGCGACGACGCCGACGCCGAGCGCGACCCAGGAGCCTCGGCTGTACGTGAAGTAGAGCGTCGGCGCGAGGACGACGAGCGAGACCGAGGCGACCACCCTGCGCCAGAGGGTGGTCGCCTCGATCGCCGTCCCGACGGAGAGAACGAGCCCCATCGCGGCGAGGATCCCGAGGCCGTTCCAGTAGCCGATCGGCTCCGACAGCCGGTAGCCTGCGATCGGCTCGAACTCGACGCCGAAATGATCCGGGAACAGCCGCGTCGCGAGCCCGTACGCGCAGAGGACGGTGATCGCGACCGCCACAGCCAGGACGACGTCGGCGACGCCGCGACGGCGGCACAGGACGAGCACCGCGATCGTGCCCGCCACGGGGACGAGCAGTCGCTCGACGTCGAGGACGCTCTGGGCCGGCGCGGATGACCACGCGATGGAGAGCGCGACCCAGACGACGAGCAGGATGAGCAGACCGATGAAGAGCAGGTCCGAGGCGGCCGGCATCCGTCCGGCCCGAGGTGATCAGCCACAGCGCCGTGAGCGCGAGCAGGACGGCGGCGCTCGGGCCCCACATGTTGGGGAAGTAGCCGCCCTGGGTGCCGCCGACGGCGACGACCGAGCCGAACGCCGCGAGGGCTGCGGGGAGGCGGTCGAGCCACATATCGCCCGGCGCCGCGGTCGTCGCAGGCGCGCCCGATGTCTCCGCGCGCGGCTCGTCGGCGCTCCGCTCCGCTCCCTCTTCCGTCTGGGTCGTCGGATCGACCCCGGTCCCGCTCACCGCCCCGAGGTCTTGACCGACGCGCCCGGACCCACCTCGCGGAGTGTGGGCGGCTCCTCCACGGACGGCGTCGCCTGCGACCCGAGATATCCGTAGTTGCTGCCGCCGTACATCTCGCGTGCCTCGACGCCGGTGAGGACGAAGCCGAGCTTCGCGGCGGGGCTCGCCTTGATGCCGCGACCGAAGTCGCGCAGCGTCTGACGGTCGGTCTGCCCGAGGCGGACGACCGCGAACATCGCGTCGACGCGCGTCGAGAGCGTCATCGCGTCCCCGACGGCGAGCAGCGGCGGCGCGTCGATCAGAACGTAGTCGTGTTCGGCGCGCAGGCGCTCCAGTATCTGTGCAAGAGCGGACGTGCCGACGAACTCGCCGGGGCTCGGCGGGGGCGGGCCGGCCGTGAGCACGCGGAGGTACCCACCACCCGTCCCGGGCAGGGCGCGCGCGCGCGTGGTCGGCGACGGGATCCGCACGCGGACGAGCGCGTCCTCGAGCTCGGCGCGTCCGAGCGCGACGTCGGTGACGCCCGCTTGACCGTCGGCGCCGAAGAACGACGAGAGCACCGGCTGACGGAGATCGAGGTCGACGAGAGCGACGCTCTGCCCCGAGCGGGCGAGCGCGACGGCGAGGTTGGCGATGGTCGTCGACTTGCCCTGCACCGCCGCCGGGCTCGTGACCATGATCGACTTCGCCTCGACCCCGAGGTTCGCGAGCTCGAGGCTCGTACGCAGTCGCCGGACCGCCTCGGCGTCGACGTCGTTCGGGTCGCTCAGCATCGCGAGGCCCTTCGTCGCCCGACTCGGCTTCGGTAGGCGCGCGAGGAGCGGGATCCCGAGCACGTGCTCGACCTCGTCGGCGTTGCGCACGCGCTTGTCGAGCGCGTTCCACGCGAAGGCCATTCCGATCCCGAGCGCAAGCCCGAGGATCGCGGCCAGGGCACCGTTCCGCTTCGGCCTCGGGGCGATCTGACCGGCGCCCACCGCCTGCCGGACGACCGTGGAGCGCGCCTGGAGGAGCTCGATCGTCCGCAGGTCCTGCTCCTTCTTGAGCAGGTCGCGGTAGACCTCGGTTCCCGTGGCGCCCTGCTCGCGGAGCTCGGCGAGGCGGCCCTGGAGCTCCCGGCGCGCGGTCGCCAGGCTGGTCGTGTCCATCTCGTGCCGGTAGGTCGTGAACGCCTCTCCGTATGCGTTCGCAAGCCGTGCCACCGTCTGGGGCTGACCCCCCGTCACCGTGAAACGGAGCAGGTCGGCGTTCTCCTGGGGGGAGACGGACGAGTTGTCGAGAAGCTCAACCGGGGTCACGTCGTCGACGCCGGCGATCCGGATCGAGCGCTCCGCGACCTCCGGCGTCCGCGCGAGCGCTGCCTGCGTCCGCGCGAAGCGGTCGGGGTCCGAGTACGCGTTGACGTTCGGGACACCGGTCAACGCCGAGCCCAGGTCCTGGCGGTTGAGCAGCACCTCGGACGACGCGCTGTAGACCTTCGACTGCTGCATCGACAGGGCGATCGCGACGATCGGCAGGATCAGTGTCGAGAGGACGATGACCCACTTGTGGCGTCGGACGATCGCCAGATAGTCCGAAAGAGTGAGCTCTGTGTGGGTTTGCTCAGGCGGGGCCACGATCACAGTCTTACGCGATTCATCCTCCGGCGATAGTCCCGGAGGCGAGACGTTCGGCCCCCCTTGGCAGTTGTCCCTCGACGGCCGGAAAGGGTAGCAACGAGACCGTCGGACTCCGTGAGGCGTAAGGTTTTCGCCGTTGCGGCGGTATGTCTCTCCACAGTACGCCGCCACAAACCACATCGGAGGGATGGGGGAGCTATGAAGGATCGGATCGACAAGGAGCTCCGCAGCGCCGCGCCTCAGGCGGAGCGGGACTTCGTCGCGACGCTCGCGTCGGAGATTCCCGCGCCTCGCCCGCGCCGCTCGCGGACGGCATTCGCGAGCGCCGTGGCCGTGATCGTGCTCGGCTTCGCCATGTTCGGCGGAGTCGGCTATGCGGCCGAAGGGGCCCAGAACGTCGCCGGTGCGGCCAAGAAGGCCGTCACGAAGACGTCCGCGACGGATCAGTACGCCAGCTCGGATCCGGTGCAGCCGGCCCAGACCACCGAGCCGCAGACCGTTCAGGTTGCGGGTGCGACGGAGCAGGCTCCGAAGAGCACGCTCCCGTTCACGGGTCTCTCGCTGCTCGGGACGGTCGGCATCGGCATCGCGCTTATCGCCGTCGGCTTCACACTCCGGCGCCGCGAGCGCGAGAGCGACAGCTAGTCGTCTCGCCGAGTCTCGATGTGCGGCCCGCTCCGGCGGGCCGCACATCGTTGAAGGAAGGCCCGCGGGTAATGTCCGCGCCGGTGGAAGCCGGGAGCGAGGCTGTGGCGCCTGGAACGAGCGGTTTCTCGGTCACGTTCGTCTGCACCGGCAACCGCGCGAGAAGCCCGGTCGCGCAGGAGCTGCTGCGCCGACTCGTTGCGGGGCGTGACGTCTCCGTCGACTCGTACGGGACGCTCGATCTCGGACCGGTCGCGGCGCTGCCCGAGGCAGAGGCCGCGGCGCGTCGACTCGGCGTCCAGCTCGGGGCGCACCGGGCGCGGGCGCTACGGCCGGGAGTGCTCGCCGATGTCGACCTCGTCGTCGGCTTCGAGCCGACGCACGTGGCGACCGCCGTCGTCGACGCCGGTGCGCGGCGAGAGCGGTGCTTCACCATCCTCGAGCTCGTGGAGCTGCTGGAGGCCGTGCCGCCGCACGGCTTCGGGTCGCCGGAGGCCGTCGTCGCGCAGGCGCACGCACGGCGGTCGGGCAGTCCGCTGTCCGCGCCGTCGGTCGCGGATCCGCTCGGAGGGACACCGGAGGTGTTCCGGGAAACGGTCGAGACGGTCGACCGGCTCGTCTCCGTCATCGCGCGGGACGTCTTCGGCCTGGCGGTCGATGTCCCCGAGACGGCGCCGAAGCCGGTGTCGGGTTGGCGCGGGTTCGTCGGGCGGTTGCGCTCGGGTTGAGCCCTCCTACGCCCGGTGGGGCACGTCGATGACCGTCCCGTCCCGCGCGACGACGCGCGCGAGGTTCGCCCACACGATGTAGCGCTCGGTCGCGAAGAACCGCGGGTGGCAGGCCTGGAGCGCGAGCACCTCGCGGTGGTGCGTGCGGAGCACGGAGAGGTCTTCGTCGTCGACGATCGTGTGCCGGGTGACGACGTACTCGAACTTCCCGTACGGCATCGTCAGCGACACGCGGTCGCCGGGCTTCAGCCGGTCGATCCTCGCGAAGGGCGCGCGGTACGTCGTGCGATGGCCCGCGATGTAGATGAGCTCGCCCTGGCCCGGCATGGACGTCTGCCGGTGGAGGCCCGGGCCTTTCTTGAGCGTCCCCGTCGACGTGCCGTCGACGACAACCATGTTGAGGCCGAGGTGCGGGACTGCGATGCGCCCGATCGGGCTGCCCTCGGTGGCGCGGCGACGGAACGCGCGCGCATCCTGGCGGATGAGCCGTTCCGCGTCCTCCTTCGTCTCGATCGGCGGCAGCGGACGCGCCTGCTCGTCCTTCGAGATCTGCTCCAGCTCGTTCGCCAGCCGGCCCTGCTGCCACCGCGTGTAGAGCGACGTGAACGGGTCGTTCCACTGCCAGACGACGAACGACCACGCGAGAACGACGAGCCCGACGACCATCAGCGAGGTGCCGAGGCGGCGCCGGAGCTTCTTGCCGCGTGCCTTCGAGGCAGTCTCGGTGACGGGCGTCGGCGCGAGCGTTTCCATCGTGGAGAGGGTAGACGCCGAGGTGACGGTCGGGCCGGAGCCCGGCTACTCGGTGCCGCCGCGAACGACCTCGGGGATCGTGCGCAGCAGGATCTTCAGGTCGAGCCAGAGCGAGAAGTTCTCGATGTAGTAGTTATCCCACTCGACCCGGTCCGAGATCGACGTCTTCCCGCGCAGGCGGTGAATCTGGGCCCAGCCCGTGATGCCCGACTTCACGCGGTGCCGGGCGTCGTAGCGGCGGACGCTCTCGCCGAAGAACTCGACGAACTCCGGGCGCTCGGGTCGCGGGCCGACGAGGCTCATCTCGCCCTTGAGGACGTTGAAGAGCTGCGCGAGCTCGTCGAGCGAGCTGCGGCGGAGGAACGACCCGACCCCGGTTCGGCGGTCGGATCCCTCGACCCCGCCGGGTCCTGTCTCGCGGTCGAACTCCACCTCGTTCGGCGCCGCCTCCGTGGCGTGGAGCATCGTCCGGAACTTCAGCATCTCGAAGTGACGGCCGTCACGTCCGACGCGCTCCTGCCGGTAGAGGATCGGTCGTCCGAGGGAGAGCACCACCGCGAGCGCGACCGCGATCAGGATCGGCGACAGGAGCAGGACGAGGAAGAGCGCGGCGATGCGGTCGAGGGCGTACTTGAGGGCGTACTGGAAGCTCCTCGTGCTGGTGGGCATCAGCTCGAGCAGCGGCAGGGCGCCGACGTGCGTGAGCTGCACGCGCGAGGGAACGCGCTCGAAGAGGCGTGGGACGACGAGGGCGCGGACGCCCAGCCGGTCGCACTCGTCCAGCAGGCCGAGGAGGACGTCGTGGGGTGCGGTCGAGAACGTGAACACGACGCAGTCGATGCCGTATGTCGACACGACGTGCTCGAGGTCCCAACTCGCGCCCAGCACGGGGAGCGGCAGCGGGCGCCCGGTGTCGATTGGCTCCTTGTCGAGGAAGCCGACGGGGTGGAGGCCGAGCTCGGGCGCGCCCGTGAGCCGGCCCGCCGTGAGCCGCCCGACCTGGCCGGCGCCGACGATGAGGGTGCGCATCCCGCCGAGCTCGGTGCGCCGCCGTCGATGGACGATCGCGATCGACGCCGCGTGCGTCACCACGAGCAGCGAGGCCGAGAGGCCCCACAGGCGCATCGCGTCGTACGCGCTCGGCTCGTTGCCGAGGGCGAGCGCCGCGACGAACTGAGACGCCATCGCAGCCACTGCAGTGGCAGACACGATCAGGCGGGCGTCGTCGAGCACCTCGAGGCGGAGCCGGTCGCGGACAGCGTGGATACTCGTTGCGTGGAGGATGACCAGAGTCACCAGGACGAACGTCACGAGGGCGGTGCGCGAGAGCGGGCTCCCGCTGTCGAAGGCGACCGCGGCGACCGCGGCGACGATCAGCGTGACGAGATCGAGCGTGGCGCGGAGCGCAGCAGCGCGCCGCTGCGTGGACCGCGACGAGCGATGCCGGTGTCCGGGTGGGGGAGTCGATGCCGGCTCGGGCAGCGGTCGGAGGGCACGCCGTCGGCGGGTTTCGGTGCTCGGGATGGGGAGCGGGCGCGCAGTCACGGTATTACCGAGTTCGACGGAGAGCGACTCTTCGGTTTGCTGCACGACGACCTGGCGCCACGCAGTTCCTGCGATGCGTCCACGGAACATGCGGACGATCCCACTCACTCCCCACGCTTCCCCTCGGATGTGAACCCTCTCCCCCGGCGCGAACGGCGCCAAACCCGGTTTTTATCCAGTATTCGCAGATGGGGGCTGGCTGTCAATCCGACCTTCGGTCGGACACGGCCCAGCCCTTGGTCGGGACCCGCTCGGGCGCTGGATGTGCGGCCGCGCCGGTCACGGTGCGCTTCCGCCGCAGCGTCTCGAGGAGCGTCGCGCGCTGCGTGAGGCGCGGGCGCGTCGAGCGATCGTCGTATGTCGTCCGCGCCCGGTGCACGAATGCGGTGTATCGGCGGAGTCGGACGGCATCGAGTCGGCCACGCCACGGCGCGGTGACGGAGGAGAGCGTCGAGGAGACGAGGCCGTGACCCAGCTCGACGGGTAGCCGGGCGAGGCGCGCGCCGAGGGTGCTCGGAGCCTCGAGCCGGAACAGGATGCGGCGGTTTCGGGCCACGAGGAACGTCTTGAGCGGCGACGTCGGGCCTGCCGATGCGGAGCCCTGGTGCCAGCTGACAGCGTCCGGGACGAGCCGCGCGCCGTAGCCGGCTCGGGCGAGGCGCGCGGCGAGGTCGACGTCCTCGAGGTATGCGAAGTACGCCAGCTCGAGACCACCCAGTGACCGGACCGCCTCGATTCGCAGCAGGCAACAGCCGCTCGAGCCCCCGAGCGGCTCGCCCGGGTCGCGCGCGTCGACCGTCGGCTTCCCGGCGTCGATCTCGGCCGGGATCCCCGCCTCGTCCATCGTGATCCCGCGACAGTTGACGACGTCCGGCCGGGCCGCGTACCGCATCTCCGGGACGAGGGTCGCGACGCTCTCCGGCGCGGACCGCGCGGCCGCGAGCAGGTGCTCGAAGAACGTCGTCGAGACGACGAGGTCGGGGTTCGCGAGGAGCGCCCACGGGCGCCTCGGCGCGTGCGAGCCCTTGCGACGCCGCGAGCCCGTACCCCCCGTTGACGGGATTCCGCACGACCACGTCCACGGCCGTCAGTTCGACGCGTTCGACGGCATCGTCGTCCGATGCGTTGTCGACGACGACAAGCTGCAGGCGGGCGTTCGCGCGACTTGCTGCGTCGCGCAGCGACTCGGCGCACGCGACGAGCGAGTCGCCGGAGTTCCACGCGACGACGACCGCGCTGACGTCGGGTGCCGTCATGCGGCGAGAAGAGCCGCACGGCGGACGCGCTGCGGGCCGAAGCGGCGGTTGAGGGCCAGGACGTAGGCGCGGTGGAGGCCCTCGGCCTGGCGTCCGAGAGTCCGCTCGGCACTGACCCGGGCGGCAGCGGCCGCGCCGAGGCGTGTGCGCAGCTCGGCGTCGTCGAGGAGGCGGACGACTGCGGCGGCGATCGCGCCGGGGTCCTCCGGGGGGACGAGCAGGCCGGTCTCGCCATCGGCGATCTGCTCGGGCACCCCGCCGACCGCGGTCGCGACCACGGGCACGCCGTGAGCCATCGCCTCGAGGACGGCGAGCGGGAAGGCCTCGCTGCGAGACGCCGACACGAAGACGTCCCAGCCGGGCATGAGCTCCGACGCAGGGTGCGCGCCGTGCATCGTCACGGCGCCGTCGGGGGCGTCGCGTAGGAGACGCGCCACGTCCTCGTCCAGTCTCGCGTCGCGGTGGAGATCGGCGGCTCCCGCGTGCTCGAAGCGTGTGGCGGGACGCTCGGCGAGCACGCGTGTTGCCGCGTCGAGGTAGAGATCGGTGCCCTTGACCCGCGCGATCGTGCCGACGGCGCCGACGGTGAGGCGGTTGGACGAGGCGGTTCGGCGTGCGCCGGGGTCGACGGCCGGGACGCCGTTCGGGACGGTGACGACCGGGGTGCAGCGGCCCGCGTGCGAGCGGAGCATCGCCGCGACCGCGTCGGACACCGCGACGAGGACGTCGGCGGCGGCCGCGGCGGCCCGGACCGTCGCGGTCCGCTTTGTCCCGGGCGTCGGCAGCTCGTGTGCCTGGAGGACGACGGGGAGCCCGCACGCGCGCGCGACGAGTGCCTCGGGGACCCCGAGCAGCGTGTTGACGTGCACGACGTGGGGGCGCACGCGCAGGAGCGCCTCCCGGAAGGCGCGGAGGTACGCCGGCGTTCTGCGCGCGCGGGCGACCCAGCCGGGATGCTCGCTCCAGCCGCGGCGGCTGAACGCGATCGGACGCTCGGCGACGCGGACGAGGGCGAGCCGCTCCTCCGCCTCCGCCACGAGCGGACCGTTCCCGGGGCACCAGCCGCTGACCGTCCAGCCGTACCGCCCGAGCTCGTCCACGACGCGGAGCACCGACGTGCTCGCGCCGAGGACCTGTGTCTCGTGGAACACGGCGAGCACGCGGAGAAGGCCGGGTGGCGTGACATGCCCGTTGCCGCCGCGGGCGGGCATCGGCGTGGTCAGCGTCCGCTCTCGTGTGCGGAGCGCGGCAGCGTGTCGCGAATCGCCCCGCGGAGCGCGTTCACCGTGACTGCGGAGACGAACCGCGCCCAGATCCCCGTCCACACCACGGCGCGCACGGCGTCCGAGTGGCGGGGCGCGAGGTGCTTCTCGAAGTAGAGCCACATGCTCCGGTGGAACGCGAAGTTCGTCCGGTGGGCGCGGTCGCGGCGCCCGCTGGCTCCCTTGACGTGCGTGACCGTGACGGCGGGCCAGTAGAGCGTCCGCCAGCCCTTCTCGGCGAACCGCTGACACCAGTCGAGATCCTCCCCATAGAGCCAGAACCGCTCGTCGAGCCCGCCGACCTCGGCCGCCGCCTCGCGCCGGAGGAGCATGAAGGCGCCGTTCACCGCGTCGACGATCCCGGCCTCGTCCTCGCCGAGCTGCCCCGCCGTGTACGCCGCGATCCTTCGGCTCCGCGGGAAGAGGCGGTGGAGGGCGAGGACGTAGAAGAGCGCCGAGCTGACGGTCGGGAGCCCGCGCTTGCACGCGTGGTCGAACGTCCCGTCGGGTTGGACGAGCTTGCAGCCGAGGACGCCGACGTCGGGGTTGCGCTCGAGCTCGGCGAGCGTGGCCTCGAGCGCCCCGGGCGGGACGATCGTGTCCGGGTTGAGCAGGAGGATGCGGCGGCCGCGCGACTGCGCGATCGCGCGGTTCGCGGCCCGCGCGAAGCCGGTGTTCGTCCGCTCGGCGACGACGGTGACCCACGGGTAGTGCTTCTCGATCATCGCGACGGTCCCGTCGGTCGAGGCGTTGTCGACGACGATCGTCTCGAGGGCGACGTGCTCGCGCTCCGCCTCGAGCGAGCGGAGGCAGTCGGCGAGGGTCGGCCGCGACTGGTACGTCACGATCACACAGGAGAGTGCGGCAGCCGGGTCACTCAGGGGCGAGATCGCAGGAATTCGACCGGAACCGGCGGGCTCGGGCGCCGCTGCGGGCGTCGGCGGATCGCGCCGCGGCGGCGTCGACGGAGCCGGTGTGGACGGCGCCCGGCGGATGCGCGCGGGGGCGCCGTTCGTCCGGATCGCCTCGACGAACTCTTCGTAGCGGCGCATGACCGGCCCGATCGAGAGGTGCGCGTCCGAGTACGAGAGGCCGCGCCGGCCGAGCGCCTCGGTCTCGGCCGTGTGCGTGCGCGTCCACGCGAGCGCCTCGGCAAGAGCAGCGGGATTCTCGGGCTCGACGACCAGGCCCGCACCGGCGAGCTCGAGCTCGCGCGCCGTCTCGCTCTGCTGCGCGACCGCCCCGACCACGGGTCGCCCCGCCGCGAAGTACGACGTCAGCTTGCTCGCGAGTGACATCTCGCCGACCGACGCGCGCTGGTTGACCAGGAGGACGTCGGCGGCGCGCAGCATCGCCTCGTACTGTCCGGCGGGCTGGGGCGGGAGGAACCTCACGTTCGCGACGCCGAGGTCGTGCGCGCGCCGGACGAGCGCGTCGTGGGCGTTCCCGTTGCCCGCGAGGACGACGCGGATCGACGGGTCGCGGAGGGCAACGGCCGCGTCGAGCACGTTCTCGAGCCCCTGCTTGTGCCCCATGTTCCCGGCATGGAGGCAGATGAACTCGTCGTCGCCCCAGCCGAGCCGCGCGCGGGCGGCCTCGACGGACTCCGTGGGCTCGGGCCACTGGGACCAGTTCCGCAGCCGGTGGATCCGCCCGGGGTCAAGGCCGTGGTCGACGAAGTACGACCGGAAGCCCTCGGCGATGATTCCGACGGCCGCCGCGTGCCGGGCACCGGCGAGCTCGGCATGCTTGACGACGCGGGCGATGCGCGCGCCGCCCGCGACCCCGCTCTGCGCCGCGCCCGGGCCCTGGAGATCCTGGAAGACGAGGCCGTACGGGCGCCGGTACAGCGCGGCCGCCGTCCTCGCCAGCGTGAGCGCGGCGAGCGTCGGGCTGACCGCGAGGATGACGTCGGGGGCCTGGCGCGGCATTCCGGTGAGGCCGGCAGCCCCGAGCGATGCCTCGTAGACCGCCCGCGTCAGCGCCGACTGCGCCCGCGGGACGTAGTGCCAGCGGCGATGGATGTCGACGCCGTTCCTCGACTCGCCCCGGGCGAGGGCGCCGTTCGACGTCGAGCGCCATTCCGGGTAATGCGGAAAGCCCGTGACGACGCGCACGCGATGTCCCTCGGATGCGAGGTGCTCGGCCACGCCGGTGACGTACGGCGCGTTGCCGGACGTCTCGGGCCAGTAGTACGACGAGAAGACGAGGATCTCGAGCCTCGGGCCGGCCTCCGGCCTGGCCGGGGACGGCTCGGGGAGGAGTGTCACGGGCGCCGCGTTGCTCATCTCGATCCGGTCCCCGGTACCCGGGCGGGGCTCGACCGGTGCTCGCGCGAGCCGGGGCTCCGTCGCACTGTAGCCACCTCGCAACGGGCATCAACCCTGCCGAACACGGCGGTCAGAGCGGTGCCGTGTCGTGCGTCGCGGACCGCGTCGGCCGCGTGTGATCCGGCTCCGACGGCACGCGGCGGAGTGCGTTCGCGAGGCGGCCGGTATCGCCCGAGACGGCCATGATCGCGATCACCGGCGCGACGAGGAAGAGGGCGAAGACGACCGTGTCGACGGGATCGTTGCGGATCGCGATCACGGTGAACCAGACGGTCGCCGCGAACAGGAGCTGGGCCGCGAACGAGTCGGATCGGGCGCGGAACCACGCGTACAGCACGCGGGCGGCGATCCCGAGGAGTGCCATCCCGATCACGATTCCGGCCACGGAGAGGTCGCGGTAGAACGCGAGCATCGGCGTGAACGTGGGGTTGAGGCCGGGGTAGAACTGCGGCCACACCTGCCGGATCACCTGCTCCCGGGCGGGAAGCGGCTTGCCTGCCCAGAGCTCCCGGGGAATCGGTCGCGTCACGAGGTCGCCGAGAGTCGCGGCCCCGAAGCGATATCCGAGCTCGTCGGGGACGGCCGTGAGCGCGCCGGCGAGCGCGGGCACCATCTCGGCGTCCTCTCCGCCGGTGAGCGGGTAGAGGATCGCGTGCGGCCGCTCGACGACGCGGCGTACCTCGCCGGAGAGGTCTCCGCGGCGCTCCGGGTCGCGGACGACGACCATCACGTACGAAAGGCAGACCGCCGCGAGGGCGAGCAGGGCGACCGATCGGACGGACGGTCGCCGTCCCTGAAGGACGTACCACAGGACGAGCAGGCCGCCGAGGAGCGGGAGCAGCGCCATGCGGCTCCCGAGGGGCACGGTGCGCAGTAGCGCGATACCGAGGACGACTCCGGCGAGGGCCCAGTACACGGGTCGCCGCTCGCGCAAAGCGACGCCGGCGAGCACCAGGGACGCGGGGACGAGCGCCCACGACGCGTAGAAGACGTATGTCGACGAATCGGCGAGCACCGCCCCGAGCGCCGCGTCCCGGCCGCCGAGCACGACGTTCAGTGACTCGCCGGGGTCGGAGGCCGGGAGGAGCACCACGAAGAAGACGATCCCGATGGCCGCGACGGTGATTGCCGACGCGGCCGTGGCGCGGGTGTCGAGCTCGCCCGGGGTGGGAAGGCGACGAGCGAGCGACCACCCAGCCCGCAGCTCGTACCCGCAGACGAACGCGACCGCGCCGAGGAGCCCGAGGAACAACGCGAGGGGGAGCGTGCCGCGCAGGTCGACCCCCCAGAAGCCGAACGAGCCGTCGGCGATCATCACCGACGGGCGAAGGACGAACATCACGGCCCATGCGAGCGAGAAGAGCACGACCGGCTCGAACGGGTCGAGGCGGCGCTGCAGAGCGCGCGTGACGATCGGGAGGGCGGTGACGACGCCGCACCCCGCGATCAGGATCCAGGAAGTCGTCATCGCGCCTCGACGACGTCGACGATCGCGTCCACCATCGCCTCGAGCGAGTACCGCTCGACACAGGCGCTCGCGATCGAGGGCCCGCGCGCGAGCCACTCGTCGCGACGTGAGAACGCGTCGACGAGTGCGGCGCTCAGGGCTTCGGGCGAATCCGAGGTGAAGAACTCGGCATTGGTGCCGGCGATCGCCGCCTCGATCTCAGGCCCGTGCATCTCGTCCCTCGAGACGAGAACCGGCACGCCGAACCAGAGGCTTTGCGTGAGCGAGAGACCCACGTCGCCCGGCGCGACGCTGACGAGCGCACGGGCGTACAGTTCCCGGAGCCGCTCGAAGTCCGAAACGTGGCCGGTGAGATCGACGCGGTCCTCGGTGCCTGTCGCGTGAGCGCGCTGCACGATGGCCTCCCGGAGTGGCCCATCGCCGACGAACACCAGTCGAGTCTCGCTCGGCAGGCTCGTCGCGGCGTCGGCGAATGCGTCGACGAGCAGTAGCGGCTTCTTGCGGTCGACGAGCCGACCTACCACGATCACGTCGCGTCCAAGTCGGCGCTCGGGGTCGGCGACTGCAAGGGCACGAGGGTAGAGCGCGTTCGGAGCCGCACGAACCCTGTGGCCGGGCATGCGGCGCTCGAGTTCCGCCGCCTGCGTGTCGGTGTAGACGATGATCGCGTCCGCGAGCCATCGCATCAGGTGGCGGACGCTGTCCGAGCGTGCGTCGGGCCCTCGGCGCGGCCAGGCGTGTCCGAATAACACGGTTCGCCGACCGCGCAGCCGTCTTCCGGCGAGGATCAGCCACGTGTTGAGGATGCGCGGGTTCAGCTCCAACATCGCCGTAGAAGGCTTCGTGAGGAGTCGGATGGTTCGCCGCTGCCAGAGCAGCCGTCGACCGAGGAGAAAGACGTTCGCAACGGGAACGAAGTCCACCAGAGCCCGACTACGCGTCACGTTCTCACTGAAGTCCTCGTCTCCGCAGACCACCGTCAGGCGCCCTGAGAGCCGTTCGCCCAGCGCGGAGACGAGCGGCACGCGGTAGTCCGGGATCGTGGCTTGCAGAAAGGTGATCGAATGGGAGGGACTGATCGAGGAGCCGTCACTCGACATCGGGGCCGTCTCCATCACTCGTAGCGGAGAAGGAACCAACGGAAGAGCGCAGATGCGGCGGCCGAACGCCGTCGATAGTCGTGTGTTGCGGAGGAATCCAGACGCGCCAGGAGCGCGTAGGCCACACTCCGCGCGCCGAAGCCGAGCGTGCCGAGGACCCGGTTGAGCAGTACGAGATCTGGGTTGTGCCGGCGCATGAACTGCAGAGCGCTGCGTGCCTGGACAACCTGTTGCTCCGCGTGACGGTCGGCCGAGCTGGCGCCTCCGTGATGCGTGATCTCGGCGGCTGGGACAACGAAGTTCGTGAACCCGGAGCGCGCGAGGGCGTGGCACAGCTCTGACTCCTCCGAGTACATGAAGTAGGACTCGTCCCAGCCACCGACCCGATCGAAGACTTCGCGTCGGAGCGCAAGAGCGCAGCCGCTGACGACGTCGACCCGGCTTGTCACGCCTCGATCCTCTGGTGCTCCCGCTCGCCGACCCAAGAGCGCGCCGAAGGGGAGGTAGTGTCGGAACAACGTTCCGGCAGAGACGAAGCTCGACGTGCTCCGCTGAGTCGTTCCGTCCGAGTTCCGTACGTGGGGGCCGACGGCTCCTGCTTCCGGGTGGTCCAGGAGGAAGTCGTGGAGGATTCGCACTGCTGCTCCATGCACCTCAGTGTCCGGATTGAGGAAGAGCAACACCCGTCCGCGTGCGATCCGCGCGCCCTCGTTGTTACCCCTTGTGAAGCCGAGATTCTCGGAGCTCTGGACGATTCGAACCGAAGTCCCGTCCCCGTCCGGGTATCGCTCGCGGAGTCGACGCCCGCTTTCGTCCGGTGAGTTGTTGTCCACGACGATGACTTCCTGGGAGAGGCCGTCGCCGGCGAGCAGCGCCGTTCGTACGGCCTCAGTCGTGAACTCGAAGGTGTTGTAGCTGACGATGATCGTCGAGCAGTCCATTCCTATGTCCCGTGCGAAAGCGTCACGACACGTCCCGTGGGGTCAGAGTGGTGTTGACCGATGACGCGTCGAGTGAATCGGCGTCGGCGGCTTCTCGCACCGCAAGTGCCAGGAGAAGGGCAAGGCCGACTGCGAGGCCTTTGTCCTCGAGCGAGTTGACGAGCATCGACCAGGCCACGAACGTCGCGCCGAAGCCGATCAGCGCGTAGTGAACGATGGTGCGTCGCCCGACCCGGGCACGAAGGCGGCTGAGCACGCTCGTAAATCCGAGAACGAGGAAGCCGAGCGCCACGAAGCCCATCGCTCCGTACTTGGTCAGGAACGAAACCGGCGAGTCGACGTTCGGAGAGGAATGCGGGCGCCCAAAGGTGTCTGTCCAGTCGATCGCGGCGCCGGGGCCGACGCCCACGAGTGGCGACGATCGGAACAACGTCCAGGCAGACTCGGTTTGCGACACACGGTCGGAGTAGCTCTGATCCTGTGCCGAGCCGATTTGCTCAACGAGATCGAGTCGCTTCGCCAGCACGTCGCGGTCACCGCCTGCCAGGGCAAGGACTCCCTGCGCCATGGCGAGACCGAAGAGCGCGATCAGCGGCACCGCGACGAGCAGGCGGAGGGACCTGCCCATCAAGTGGCGTCGGCCGCCGAACGCGATCGCCAGCGGGGCCGCGGCGAGCAGTAGCGCGGTACGCGTTCCCGTCGCCAGCATCATCGCCGGGATCGCCGTCCCAATCGCCAGCCAGGTGTAGCGGGCGCGATTTCCCTCCAGGAAGACGCTCATCGCGTACGCGAACCCCGCAGCCGGCAGCAGCATTGTTCCGAGCCCGAAGGGGATGAAGCCCAGGTCCGCGATGCTGCGCCGGGTTAGCCAGACGACTGTGAATGCAGCGGCCCCGAGGAGCCCGGCGATCGCGATCAGGCGTCGGAGCTCCGTCCGTGAGAAGGCCCTGTACGCATCGAGCGCGAAAAGTGGCGCACACGCCACGAGCACGTAGGGCGCGGCGTCTCGCACCCACGGTTTCTGGGGCACGTCATTCGCATACGACACGACGAATGACGCTCCCACCACGACCAGGAGGACCACGGAGGCGCGGAGGAGCGGCTTGAGATCGTGGTACGCGGTCGTGCCCACGAGCGCGGGGAGGCGCACGACGATGGCGCCGACCGAGACCATCACACCGGCGAAGAAGAGGACCTTCTGGGGAGTGAGCTCGTCCGAGCTCTGGAAGACCACGAGCGATCCGAAGACGAACACGAGCAGGCGGACTCTGGCACTGAGGACGAGAGGGAGCGCAGCGAACGGGACCGCGGCGAACAGGGCCAGACTGGGTCGCGTGAGGAAGAGCCAACCGAGAAGAGCAGCGAGCCCGGAGCATGTGAGCGCCGTCAACCAGCCCGGCATGCGTGCGAGCACGGTGAAGGGAGAGATGCTCCGGAGGGCGCTCGTGGTCATCCGGGTGGGGGTTCCGCCGAGAGCGGTCTCGCGTGCGCGTGGCGGGCGGCGTGCTGTGAGTGGGCAACAAACCCGATGAAGAGGAGGAACAACATCGACCGGACGAGTATTCCTGCCCCTGCGCCCCGCGCGCCCGCGACGAGTCCGCCCACGATGATCGCGCACGTCCCGATGAGCGAAAGTACGAGCGCCGGGAGGACCAACGTCCGCTCCGCACCGCTCGAGTACGCGGACGCGAGCAGCGGGCTCGTTGCATAGATCAACGGCAGCACGAGAAGCATGATCTGTGCGACTGGTACCGCCTCGTCGTACTCCGCTCCGAAGAGCAGGGGGATCACGATCGGCGCCAGTACGATTCCCACAAGCGCGGCGGCCAGCCCTGCAGCGCCCATGGCCACGGCGAGCTTCCACGGCGCGGTCTTGCGCCCGCTCGTGGTCGCAAGGAATGGATAGAGCGTGCTACCGAGGGTTGCGGGGACAAGCAACGCAGGACCGAGTACCCGATCCCCGATTGCGAACCACGCCGCGCTCGTGGCCGACACGGTCAGGACGACGAGCGTGTCGAGCCGGGGCACGACGTTGAGGGACGCAGTCGTCAGCGCGAACGGTGCGCTCGAGCGTCCGATGGCGCGTACGCTCGCGAGTCGAGGCCGGAACAGCGGGACGTCCCGACGCACGAAGATGACGACTCCGTCGAAGCTCACGCGAGCGAGTCCCGCGATCACGTAGGCGGCGCCCATCCCTGCAAGCCCCCCGCCTGCGAGGGCGACGACGGCGAGCATCACGAGCAGTAGGAACTTCTCGACGAGTGAGACACCGACGACGAGGCGCACCTCGCGCCGCGAGCGAAGGTACGCCTCCAGTGCGCTAGCCCCCGCGCTCAGCGCTCCGTAGGCGAGGAGCGACAGGAGTGCGACCGTAGCCTCGAGTCTGAGCTGGTCGACCGCTGCCCACACGGCGCCGCCCAGTAGCAGGATGAGCCCCATCGAGACGTTGATGGCGGCCGCGCCGGAGAGAGTCTCACCCACGACCGTGCGGGCACCGGACGATCCGCTGGCGGCAATGCGGGAGAACTCGCGTAGCAGCCACGTCGCGAGCCCGAAGTCGACCACGATCGCCAATGCGAGGCTCAGGCCGAGGAACGCCGAGAAGACGCCCCAGTCGGCCGGTGCGAGTGTTCGAGCGATGAGGATCGCCGCGATCGACGTCGCGAGCACGGTAAGAATCTGCGAAACGAGCATCATCGAGCTATCGCTGAGCCAGGCCATGACCCACGAAGCCCCCCCGCGCCCTTCCTGCTGCCGCTCCGACCCGGCGTGCCGGCTCGCGTCGGTCATGCGTGACGGGGGACCGGCGCGGTCCGATGAGCGAGTGGCGGGGTCGCGCGGCGCAAACGCTCGGTCACGACGACGCCGAGCACCGGCGTCCCGACGCGCCGGACCGCCTGGACGACCTCGTGGCTGCTGTCGAGGGTCACCGTTCCTGCCCCGGCAACGAGCACGAGCCCGTCGGCGTGACGCGCCAGCAGTAGCGTCTCGCTCGACGTCATCAGGGGCGGCCCCTCGAGCAGGACGAGATCCGTTCGCTCACGGAGCGCCTCGACGAGGTCGTGGGCGGCGAGCCCCGTGAGCGCTTCCGTGGACTCGGCGTCCACGACGCCGGCGGGGACGATCTCGAGCCGTCCGCGCGCCTCGGCCGGGGCGGGGGACGCCCCGAGCGAGACGCGCCGCTTCTCCTCCGGGCGGTCCACGGAGACCGGATGGCTGACCTCACGGAGCGGAGCGCCCCGGAGGAAGTCGGTCACGCCGGGCGTCGCGGGCACCCCGAACAACCGGTGGAGCGTCGGGCCGCGGAGATCGACGTCGACGACGGCGACCGAGGAGCCGCCGCGCGCGAGCGCGAGGCCGAGCCGCGCGGCCACGGGCTCCTTCGTGCCGGTCGCCGCTGCGCTCGTGACGAGCAGGACGCCCGAGAGCGACGGCGACGAGATGAGCTCGAGTGTCTGGCGAAGGCGGCGGATCCCCTCCGCCTCGCTCTCCGGCGCAATCCGCGTGACCAGTGTCGCCTGGGCACGACGTCGGAGAATCGGCCGGCGAGGGAGCGGGACGGTCGCGAGCAGCGTGCCGCCGAGCGCCTCGGCGATGTCCTGGGACGTCCGCAGTCGGCGGTCGAGCGCGTCGACGACGTACGCGAGCCCGAGGCCGGCGATGAGCGCGAGGACGAGGGCCTCCAGGGTGTCGCGCCGCCAGCGCGGTGCGACCTCGGACGCGGTGTCTGCCTCTCGCACGAGGCTGGTGTTGCCACGCTGGAGGTCGACGGCAGTCGCGAGCTGACGGCGCTTCGACCGCACATCCTCGTACGCCGCGGAGCGCTGGTGTCCGGCCCGCGCGAGCCGTCGCAGCTCGCGGTCGAGGCCCGCAATCGTGCGGCTCAGCGTCGCGGTGTCGAACTCCTGCCGGAAGGCGACGTACTGGCGTGCGTACTCGGTTGCGATCCGGCGGGCCATGACCGGGCTCGGGTCGGTCGTCTTGAATCGGATGATGTCCGTGTCGCCCAGAGAGGCGACGGACGTCTGGGCGCCCACGGACGCACCGTCACGGTCACGGAGGTCGAGCGCCTCGGCGACCTCGTAGCCGATGATCGGCAGGGTCGCGAGCCGGATCTGGGTGTCCATCGTCCGGTACTGCTCCCAGACGGTCGGGTCGCCGACGCCGCCGTAGAGCTGGTTCTGCAGGTTGAGGAAGACCTGGGCCGACGCCGAGTAGGACGGGGGATCGCTGCGGGTCGAGAAGAAGACGATGAGAGGCGTGACGATGACGAACGGCAGCCACACCCAGCGGCGTCTGGAGAACACCCCACCGAGCCGTACGAGCCCGGAGGTCGCGCTTCGATCGCTCTTCGTCATCGCGTCTCCGAGAGAGGCTCCGGGTGCGGCTCGAGCCCAGAGTGTCTTCTCATCACTGTATCGGCCGCCTTTTCACCGTCAACGGGACGCCCTCCTCCCTCGGGACCTCCGAGAGGCGGGGTACCCTTCGGGCCGCCCGTCCCCGGGACGCCGCCTGCGTCGGAAGGGCTTCGTGGCGCGATGAGCAGTCGACGGCATCTCGAGGGAGCTAAGGGGCATGGGTGAAGCGCGGAATGTCGTGCTCGGCGGAGGGCTCGCAGGCCTGATGGCCGCGATGACCGTGCAGCAGGCAGGTGAGGAGGACTGGATCGTGCTCGAGCGCGGCGACCGAGCCGGTGGTCACGCGTCATCGGTTTCGCGCGACGGCTACGTCTTCGACTACGGGCCGCACATCCTGTTCACCGCGGATCCCTCGATGGAGGCGCTGATCCGCGACCTGCTGGGCGACAACCTCCGCTCGCAGGAGCGGCGCGCGCTCATCTACCACGAGGAGCCGGACATCCACACGCGGTTCCCGTTCCAGGCTCACCTGCACGGGCTCCCCGTCCCCGTCGTCCGTGACTGCCTCGTCGGGCTCCTGCAGGCGGTCGAGTCGCGCGCCCGCGGCGAGTTTGCGCCGGCGAACTACGAGGAGTGGATGCGCGGCACGTTCGGCGATGCGATCTCCGACCGGCTGATGATCCCGTACGCCCGGAAGATCTGGACCGTCGAGCCGAGCACCATGGATTTCGACTGGATCGGAAGGCGCGTGCCGACACCGGACGTGGAGCGGATCATCCTCGGCGCGCTCACCGATGACGTCGAGCAGATCGGCGCCACCGCGCAGTTCTGGTACCCGTGGCGCGGCGGGATCGAGGCCTTGCCCACGGCGCTCGCCGAGCGCGTCCGGGGGATCGAGACGGGCCGCGAGGTGCGCCGCATCGACCTCGCGCGGCGCGTCGTCACCTGCGCGGACGGGGACGAGTTCGCGTTCGACGACATGGTCTTCACCCTGCCGCTCAACATGCTCTCCGAATGGTTCGTCGACCTCCCGCCGCGGATCGTCGACCTGTGCGGCCGGCTGCAGTACCAGGGGATCTTCAACGTGAATGTCGGCGTGAACCGTCCGTCGCTCTCCGACGCCCACTGGGTCTACTTCTACGAGGACGCCTATCCGTTCCACCGGCTCTCGTTCCCGGGCAACTTCAGCCCCCACAACGTCCCGGAGGGCAAGAGCTCCGTCTCGGTCGAGGTCGCCTACTCGCGTGGCCGGCCGCTCGACCGCGAGGTGATGATCGAGCAGACGCTGACAGCGCTGCGACGGGCGAAGATCCTGACCCCGGACGACGAGCTCGACCTCGTGCACGCCGAGGAGATCTCGCCCGCATACGTCATCTACGACCTCGAGCACCGACGCATCACGGACGAGATCCGGGGCTGGCTCGCGGAGCAGCGCGTCTGGACGGCTGGTCGTTTCGGCGAGTGGGGGTACCTGAACATGGATCACGCGATGGCGAGCGGCCGCGCGGCGGGCGAGGCAGTGCTGCGCAGCAGGGCTGCATGAGGTCGACCGCGGCGTGAGCGTGCGCGAGCTCGCGCGGCTCGCACCGCTGCTCGCGGTCTACCTCGCCGCGCTCGCCTTCTTTCCCGCGCACCCCGACGACGAGGCGGGGTACCGCGAGCTCGCCGAGCGGATCACGCACGGAACGTACGTCACGGGCGACGACGACGCGCTGCTCGACGCCGATCCCGCGAGCCCTGACCTCTGGTTCGGCCCGGGGCTGCCGCTCGCCCTGACGCCGCTGGCGGCGCTCGACGCGCCGATCGAGGTCTTCCGGCTCTCCGGCCCCGTCTTTCTCTTCGGCGCGATGCTGCTCCTCTATATCCTCGCGCGCGACCGCTGGGGGCCGCGCGTCGCGCTCGCGTCGACCTACGCGATCGGCCTCTACCCGCCGTTCTGGCCGCTCCTGTCCAACGTCCACAGCGAGCCACTCGCCGTCCTCTGCGTCGCCGCCGCGATGCTCGGGCTCGCGCGGCATCTCGCGAAGCCGACAGCGTGGAGCTTCGCGCTCGCCGCGGGCGGGTTGGCGGTGCTCGCGCTGACCCGCGTCGCGTACGGATGGGTGCTCACGGCGATGCTCGTCGGCGGTGCGGTGTGGTTTGCGCTCCGTCGTGGCCGCGTCGCGTTCCACGTCGTGGCGGTTACCGCGGCGGCGCTCGTCCTTTGCCTGCCCTGGCTCGCGTACACCTACGCGAAGACGGACCGCATGCTCGTCTGGGGGAACTCGGGTGCGTTGTCCCTCTACTGGATGGCCTCGCCCTACCCGGGGGACGCCGGGGACTGGCGCCAGGCAAACGAGGTGTTCACGGATCCCCGGCTCGCGCCGCACCGTCCGTTCTTCACGAGTCTCCGCGGCCTGGCGCTGGCCGAGCAGAACGAGCGGATCGAGCGGAAGGCGGTCGAGAACATCGTCGACCATCCGCTCGCCTATGCCGGCAACGTCGGCGCCAACCTGTCGCGGATCCTGCTGAACCGCCCGTACAGCGACTCGGCCTGGAAGGCGAACGACCTGCTCTACGCCGTCTCCGGGGTCGCGCTCGTGGTCGCGGCCGTCTTCGCGGTGGTCGTCCTCGTCCCGCGACGCGGCGGCCTGCCGCCCGAGACCGGGCCGTTCGCGTGCCTGGCCGTCGTCGCGTTCCTGGTGCACATGCTCGTCGCGGCGTACCCACGGATGCTCGCTCCGATCGTTCCGCTGGTCGGCTGGCTGGCAACGCTTGCTGTGGTGCGCGCCGGGCTCGCTCGCCGCCTCGATCAGCGCCCGGTACGCACGACGTAGAGCTCCGCCGAGGGCCAGGAGCGGACGAGTGTCGGCTCCGAACCGGCTTCGAGGCCGGACTCTGCGACGAGGTCGTCGAGGGTCTGCCCGCCGAGCGTGTTGACGACGAGGAAGACGCGCTCGCCCCGGTCGGTGTCGTAGAGCGGAGCGCCGTCGACACCCCGGCGCTCGACGTAGTACTGGAGGATCGTGTCGGAGCCCGGGGCGACGATCGTGTCGCCGGCGCGCAGCGTCGCGGCGAGGGTGCTCGCCACCGGCTCGGCGTCGAGGAGCGCGCCCGTCTCACGCGACGTCCTGACCGTGTCTTCGCCGAGGACGAACGCCGCGCCCCCCGCCAGGATCAGCGCCGTCGCGAGCTCCGGCGCTCGGATCCACCGCGCGCGGTCGAGGAGGGGAGCGAGGGCGCCTGACACCGTCACGATCGCGACCGGCAGCGCGAACAGCCAGACGCGCGTGTAGGGCACGACGCGCTGCGCCAGGACGACGGGGATCGCCCACGCCGCGAGGCCGGCGAGCGGTGGGAAGGGGAACCGGCTGAGCCGTGGGGTCAGGACAAGCGAAACGAGCAGGACGAGGCCGAGGAGCACACCGACCGCGGACGGCAGGTCGCGCACCCACACCTCCGCCGTGTCGGCGAGGTGGCCGGGGATGCCGTCGACGAATGCTCCCCACGACCGCGACTCGACGAACTCGTTCGACGCAAGCGAGGTCGGGCCGGAGGCGACGAGGATCGGTGCGTACAGGACGCCGGTGAGCATTCCGGTCGAGCCGATACAGAGCGCCAGCCGTCTCCAGAGCACGCTCCGCGCGCGTCCGGCGAGGAGCCACGAGACGGCGAGCCAGACGAGGATCCCGCCGAACGCGTAGAGCATGACCGGGACTGCGAACGCGCCGAGCGCGCCCGAGACGACGAGCGCCGCCCACGCCCCGGCGCCGCCGCCGGACAGGATGCGGCCCGCGGCCAGCAGCCCGGTGGCCGTGAAGAGCGCGACGAGCGTGTAGCCGCGCGCGTTCGTCGAGTACTCGACGAGGGTCGAGGAGACGGCGGCGAAGGCTGCCGCCACGAGCCCCGCGGTCCGGCCGTAGAGCATCCACCCGAGCGCGAGCACGGCCGGCACGAGCGCCAGTCCGGCGAGAAGCGCCGGGAGCCTGATCGCCGTGGGCGAGCTCCCGAAGACCGTCACCGCGACCTTCGCCAGCGCCGTGTGGAGCGGGTGGTTGTTCGGCGTCGAGTAGTCGGAGAGCGAGACGTAGAGCGGGTCGGAGACGAAGTTCACGTACGTCGTCGCCTCGTCGTAGCGCAGGGGGACGTCGAGGAACGCGATGCGGAGCGCGGCCGCGGCGACCAGAACCGCTGCGGCGGCCACCAGGAAGAAGATCGTCTGCGCGCGGAGCAGCGCGACACTGCGGCGGGGCGCCGTCCGCAGCGCGTGGGACCAGCCCGTGAGGACGCGGCCGGTCAGCTCGTCGACCCTGGCGCCGAAGCGGACGAGGAGCACGGCACCGGCGGCGAGCGCGATGGCGAGGAGTCGGAGGCGGAGGACGACGAGATCGAACTCGTCGGCCGTGATCCCGGCCTCGCCCTCGACCGCGAAGCGATCGACGCGCTCGCGGACCGTCTCGTACGAGACGAAGCTCAGCCCGATGGCGCCGACGGCGCCGAGCGCTAGCCCGACGACCGCGACGAGCCGAAGGAGCCGCGGGCTTCGCGACGGGGCTCCGACACGGCCGACCGCGGGCTCCGGCGACGCCTGCATGCGCGCGACACCGTATCCGGGCCGTCAGAGCGACACTGCGACCGCTGCGTTCCGGCGGCTACGGGGTGTACGACCTGCCGACCGACGAGGCGCCGGCGAAGTCGCCGCCGGACGGCGAGCCCTGGTAGATCCGTCCACGGCTGCTGCGATCCCCGTTCCAGATGTTGTCGCTGCTCGGTCGGACGAATTCGATCCAGTCTCCCTGTTGGCTCGAATACGAGGGCCCGCTCGTAGACGCCTCCGCGACATGCTCGGGCGCGTAGGCGGTTCCGTTTGCCCGGAACTCCTGCCATGACCAGAGCGGGGCAGACGCATCGGGGTCACGGAATCCGAGGGAGTCCTTGAGACCCTTGTGGTACGTGCCGTTCCACCAGCCGGTCTCGATCCACACGGACGTGAAGCGGTACTCGGTCGCTGGGGAGAGGAGCCACATCGCTGCGAAGCCGTAGCCCTTGCCGCCCCACGCAGTGTTCGGAAGGGGACGAAGGTTCAGTTCATCGAGTATCACCTTGCCCGGATACGGCTGGCTGGTGTCGTTCCGGCCGAAGAGGAAGCCCTGGTAGTCGGTGTAGCCGGTAAAGCGCCACATGCGGATTTCCCGTGGTCCGCTCCATGTCTGGATCAGATCGGGATGGTTGAGGCTCCCGCTTGCGTCCATCATGTGCAGGTTCTCGATCCGGCTCTTCTGGATCTGGAGGACGGCTTCGGGGGCCCAGATATTGATCCCCTCCGTCAGCCCGGGCCCGGTGCCCAGGTATCCCTCGATGTGGATCGTCCCCGTCTGGTTCCGGAAGACGAGCAGGCGTCGCTGGCGGTAGTCGGTCGACGTGGTGTTGTCGATGATCTGCTCACCGCCGACGAGCACGATGTTCCGTCCGCCGATGAACCCGAGCGGCCCGTAGCGTCGCCCCGTCTCGAAACGAATGACGTAGTCCTTGCCGGCCTCCAGGTTCCACGTCTCGCCGCCGCGCTCCGGAATGACGATCGTCTGCGGCGAAGTGAGCTGCGGAGCGGGCCACTTGAGAGAGCCGCTCGAGGGCACCGTCGTACTGTTGCTGACGGAGACGGTCACGTTGGCGGCCGTCGTCCTGTTGCCGGCGGCGTCGCGGGCGACCGCGGTGAGGGTGTGCTGCGCGTTGCTGGCGGTCTTTGTGTCCCACGGAACGCCATATGGGGCGCTCGTGTCCTCGGCGCCGAGGTTGGCGCCGTCGAGCTTGAACTGCACGCCGGCGACGCCGACGTTGTCGCTCGCGTTTGCCGTGACGTTGACCGAGTTGCTCACGGTGGTGCCGCCGCTCGGGGCGGTGAGCTGCGTCGTCGGGGCCGTGGTGTCGGCCGGGGGCAGCGTCGGGGCGGGCGCCGCGGCGTTGTTCACCGTCACGGCGACCGCGGCCGTCGTCGTCTTGTTGCCTGCGGCGTCGCGGGCGACGGCGGTGAGGCTGTGCTGCGCGTTGCTCGCCGTCTTGCTGTCCCAGGCGAGTGCGTAGGGAGCGCTCGTGTCCTCGGCGCCGAGGTCGGCGCCGTCGAGCTTGAACTGCACGCCGGCGACGCCGACGTTGTCGCTCGCGTTGGCGGTCACGTTGACCGAGGCGCTCACGGTCGAGCCGGCGGACGGCGCCGTCAGCTGGGCGCTCGGCGCCGTCGTGTCCGGCGACGGGGCCGGAGGCGTCGGGTTGGTCGCCGCGTTCCGGACCGTGACCGTGGTCGCGCTCGTGGTCGTCGTGTTGCCGGCGGCGTCGCGGGCGACGGCGACGAGCGTGTGCGTCGCGTTCGTGCTCGTCGTCGTGTTCCACGTGGCGTTGTACGGCGCGCTCGTGTCCTCGCCGCCGAGGTTGGCGCCGTCGAGCTTGAACTGGACACCCGTGACGCCGACGTTGTCGCTCGCGTTCGCGGCGACGTCGACGGAGCCGCTCACGGTCGACCCGCCGCTCGGCGCGGTCAGCTGAGCGGTCGGCGCGGTCGTGTCCGGCGTCGGGTTGTCGACGGAGAGCTCGATGCGACCCGCGGACGTCGAGCCGTCGGCGAGGCGGATCTCCGCGGTGAGGCCATGCTTCCCGTTGGACGCCTTGGTCGTGTCCCAGTCGAGCTCGTACGGGGCGGTCGTGTCTTCGGCGCCGATGCGGTCGCCGTCGACCTCGAACGTGATTCCGGCGACGTCCGCATTGGCCTGCTGCACGGTGGCGCGGACGCGGACGGTGCCGCGCACGGTCGCACCCTCGGAGGGCTCGATCGTGGGGCACGGCTTCTTCGAAGAGTTGCCTCGACAGTCCTCGCCCTTCCCGGTTCCGCTGGCGAGGGCGGTGAAGACGATCAGGGAGGAGACGAGGAGGAGGGCGAGCGGAATGGCGAGCTTGCGGCTCTCGACGGGCGGCGTCATACCCGCCTTCATCGGAACCCCCGAAACGTTCTCCGTCACCCGATCGGGGTAAAGGGCTCGACACGCGGGGTACCTCGGATTGACCTTTCGGAGGGTCCTGCGTACGGTCGGAACGGCCGCTCCGGGCAGGGGGAATCGGGAGTGGCGCTGCTACGGTGCCGTCCCGACTCGGTGCTGTGGTCCGGTCCGGCGGGAAGGTCTCGCAGCATGAGGGTTCTCATCGTCAACAAGTACGTGCACCTCACGGGAGGCGCGGATCAGCACGCCCTCGGCCTCGCCGCGGCGCTCCGCGAGCGCGGCCACGAGGTGCGGTTCCTGTCGACCCGGTCGCCCGAGAACCTCGAGAGCGACGGGCTGTTCGTCGACTGCTCGGTGACACATGCCTCCCGCGACCACCTGGGGCTGCTCGCGCAGGGACGCGTGTTCCGAAGCGCGCTCTGGAACGGTGAGGCGGCACGGGCGACGGATCGCCTCGTTGACGAGTTCCGACCCGACGTCGTGCACACCCACAAGCTCTATCCCCAGCTCTCGGTCGCCCCCGTCGTCGTCGCGGCGCGGCGCGGCGTTCCGGTCGTCCAGACGCTCCATGACTTCGAGATGCTCGGTGCGAGCCCGATCGACGTTCGCGGCGGATGGTGGGATCGCGACGAGCCGCGGCTGCGCCACAAGCTTCTCAACTCGGCGACGGTACCGCTCCACCGGCGCGTGCATCTGGGCCGCGTCTCCTCCTTCGTCGCCGTCTCGCGCTTCGTCCAGCGCGTCCACGCCCAGCGTGGCATCGAGTCCGTCGTCATCCCGAACTTCGTCAGCGCTCTCCGGAACAGCAGCGCGCGCACCCCGGGCTACGCGGCGCGCGACGGCGTGCTGTTCCTCGGGCGACTTCGGCCCGAGAAGGGGGTGGTCGACGTGGTCGAGCTCGCGCGGAAGCTGCCCGACGTCCGGGTGACGATGGTGGGCGCCGGCGACCTCGAGGAGTGGGCCCGCTCCGAGGCCGCGTCGATGGACAACCTCGAGATCACCGGGTTCGTCACCGACCCCGAGCTGGCGTCGATCGTGGAGGGCGCGCGGGTCATGGTCGTCCCCTCGCGCTGCCAGGACGCCGGCCCGCTCGTCCCGCTCGAGTCGATGGCCGCGGGGACGCCGGTGGTCGCGTACGCGAACGGGGGGCTCGGGGAGTACGTCGCGGACGCCGGCGGCGGCCGCGTCGTCCCGCAGGACGTCGTCGCTCTCGCCGACGCAGCGCGGGAGATCCACGACGACGCGAAGCTGTGGGCGGCGCTGTCGTCACGCGGCCGGCAGTCGGTCGCCGAGCGGCACACGGCGGCCGAGTACGCCGAGAGCCTCGAGAAGGTCTACGAGGACGCAGCCGGATGACGGGGACGCAGGACGGGTCCGTCACCCTCGTCACCGGCGGGGCCGGATACATCGGCTCGGTGCTCGTGGCCGACCTGCTGAATCGCGGTCGGCGCGTCCGGGTGCTCGACTCGCTCGCGGTCGGCGACGGCAGCTCGCTCCTCCCGCTCTGGGGCCGGGACGGCTTCGACTTCGTGAAGGGCGACGTCCGCGACACGGCCGTCCGGACGAAAGCGCTCGAGGGTGTCCGCGAGGTCGTCCATCTCGCCGCGATCGTCGGCGATCCCGCGTGCGCACGGGACCCGGAGGCGGCGACGGCGGTGAACCTCGAGGCGTCCCGCGCGCTCGTCGACGAGGCGCTCGACGCAGGCGCGTCGAGATTCGTGTTCGCGTCGACGTGCAGCAACTACGGCAAGCTCGACGATCCGGCGGCGTACGCGACCGAAGGCTGGGAGCTCCGGCCGGTGTCGCTCTACGCCGAGACGAAGGTCGCGGCCGAGCTCGACATCCTCGCCCGATCGTCGGAGAGGGCCTCGACGACGTGCCTGCGGTTCGCCACGGTCTACGGGCCCTCGCCGCGGATGCGGTTCGACCTCACCGTGAACGAGTTCGCGCGCGACGCCGTCCGCACCGGCGAGCTCGTCGTCTACGGCGAGCAGTTCTGGCGCCCGTACGTCCACGTCCGTGACGCCGCGCGGGCCGTGATGACGGTGCTCGAGGCGGATCCGGCGACGGTCGGCGGCGAGGTCTACAACGTCGGCGACACCGGTGAGAACTACCGCAAGCAGGACCTCGTCGAGCTGCTCGAGGAGCGCGTTCCGACGATGCAGGTCGAGCGGGTGGAGAAGCTCGAGGACCCGCGCGACTACCGCGTGTCGTTCGCGAAGATCGCGGAGCGCCTCGGCTTCGGGGTGACGCGGAACGTGCCCGGTGGGATCGACGAGGTCCTCGCGCTGCTCGCGGCGGGCGTGGTCGACGATCCGTTCGCTGAGAGGTACCGGAACTAGTGCTCGTCGGCGCCCGCCCGCGCCCGATAGTCCTCCTCGGTCATGAGCTCGAGCGCGCGGACGTAGTCGTCGTGACGCCCGATGTCGAGCCAGGCGCCCGAGAACGGGTAGGTGCCGACACGCGCCCCGCGCTCGAGGAGGCGCTCGACGAGCTGCGGGAAGTCGAAGTAGCCCTCGTCCGGCACGTGCTCGAGGACGTCGGGCTCCATCACGTAGATGCCCATGCTGACGTCGAGGAGCAGTTCGGGCTTCTCCTCGTACCGTGTCAGCCGCGGCGACTCGGTCCCGTCGGTGTGGAGCACGCCGTAGTCGATCGACTGCACGCGCCGGTGGGCTGCGATGGTCACCACGTTCCCCGCCTCGCGATGCGCCGTGACGAGGGCGCGGTGGTCGAGGTCGGTCAGCAGGTCACCGTTCATCGCGAGGAACGTGTTGTCGAGCCCCTCGACGAGGCGGAGCGGCCCCGCCGTTCCGAGCGGCTCCGGCTCGTAGACGTACGAGAACCGCGCGCCGTGGTCGCGGCCGTTGAGCACCGCCTCGATCAGGTGCCCGAGGTAGCCGACGCAGAGCGTGATGTCGACGATCCCGCACTCCACCAGCTGGTCGACGGTGACCTCGACGATCGCGCGGTCTCCAAGCGGCATCAGCGGCTTCGGGAGGACGGTGGTGTACGGCTCGAGCCGGCGACCACGACCGCCCGCGAGCACGACCGCCCGGACACCGAGATCCTCGCGACCCGTGACCCCCGCCATTCGCGGCAGTCTACGGCGGTGCGGAGCGAGGGCGAGAGGCGCGCGCGGTGATGACCGAGGCCCCCTGGCGCGTCCCCCTCTCGGACATCCGGGTCGACGAGGAGCTGCTCACCGCAGCGCGCGACGTGCTCGCCTCGGGATGGTGGAGCATGGGCCCGCGCGTGGACGAGCTCGAGCAGGCGTTCGCCGCGTTCATGGGTGTGCCGCACGCGCTCGCCGTCTCGAACGGGACCGCTGCGCTGCACCTCGCGCTCCTGGCCACCGACTGCGGGCCGGGCGACGAGGTCGTCTTGCCGTCTCTCAACTTCGTCGCGGCGGCAAACACCGTCATCCGGGTCGGTGCGACGCCGGTCTTCTGCGACGTCGTCGGTGAGACCGACCTCAACCTCGACGTCGCCGACCTCGCGCGCGCGGTCGGGCCGCGCACGAAGGCGATCGTCGTCCTCCACTACGGCGGTTTCGCGTGCGACGTCGACGGCGTCCTGGCGCTCGCAGCGGATGCGGGCATCGCGGTGATCGAGGACGCAGCGCACGCGCCCGGTGGGACGTGGAACGGCCGCCCCCTCGGGACGGTGGGCGCGATCGGGTGCTTCAGCTTCTTCTCGAACAAGAACCTCCCGGTCGGCGAGGGCGGGATGGTCGTGACGTCCGACGACGAGCTCGCGGCGCGGGTCCGGTCGCTTCGCTCGCACGGGATGACGACCCTGACCTGGCAGCGGCATCGGGGTCACGCGAGCACCTACGACGTCCTGGACGCCGGCTTCAACTTCCGGATCGACGAGGTGCGGGCGGCGCTCGCGATCGTGCAGCTCGGTCGCCTCGAGCAGGGGAACGCCGCGCGTCGCTCGCACGCCGCCCGCTACCGCTCGCTCCTGGACGGCGTCGACTCGATCACGATGCCGTTCGCGGGCGACGAGGCGCAGCGCACGTCGTCGCACCACCTCGCCGTTGCCGTCCTGCCTGCAGGCGTCGATCGGGAGTCCGTCCGGGCCCGGATGCACGAGGAACGCATCCAGACGAGCGTCCATTACCCGCCCATCCACCGCTTCACGCTCTATCGGCAGGAGCGCCCGCTGCCCGGAACGGAGGGGGTGGCGGACCGCATCGTCACCCTGCCGCTGTTTCCGCACATGACCGACGAGGACGTCGAGCTCGTTGCGTCGACTTTTGGCAACGTACTGACGGCCGTCCTTTGACGGATCCGCGATCGTCGCCCACAATCATGCGAGGAGCTCGGGTCGAGCAATCGAGGGAGCTGGGGAAAACGGGTGGTTTGGGGTAGGACGCCGGCTGTGTGCCGGAATCTGATGACTCGCTCGTGGGTCATGTCGTGCGTCGTCGCCGCCGTCGCCGTCGGGCTGGTGCTCGGCATCGCCCCGGCGTGGACCTCTGCCGCGACCCTGCCGAGCGGCTTCCAGGAGACCACGGTCATCACGGGTCTGACCAACCCGACCGCGATCCGCTTCTCGCCCGACGGTCGCGTCTTCATCGCCGAGAAGAGCGGGATCGTCAAGGTGTATGACAGCGTGTCGGACACGACGCCGTCGATCTACGCGGACCTCCGGACGGAGGTGCACAGCTTCAACGACCGCGGCATGCTGGGGCTCGCTCTCGATCCGTCGTTCCCGACCGTCCCGGACATCTACGTCTCGTACGCGCACGACGCACCGATCGGGGGCACCGCGCCGGTATGGGGCCAGCCGGACACGGACGCCGACGGCTGCCCGACTCCGCCCGGTCCGAACCTCGACGGCTGCGTGATCAGCGGACGATTGTCCCGGCTCCGGCCGGCAGGTGGGGGGACGTCCCCCGCCTACGACCAGGCGGTCACGGCCGACTCGCCGCGCGCGTACTGGCGCCTCGGAGAGACGAGCGGAACGACGATGGCGGACGCGAGCGGCAATGGCCGCACCGGCACGTACGTCGACACGCCGAGCCTCGGACAGACCGGCGCGCTTGCGGGCAGCGCCAACACGTCGGTGGGATTCAACGGCACGTCCGAGCAGGCCGAGGTGCCGTACAACGCCCAGCTGAACCCGGCCGCGCTCACCGTCGAGGCCTGGGCGTTCGTCACCGGCGGGCAGGGGACGTACCGCGCCGTGGTCTCGAATCGAGACTACGCCGTCGGCAACACCCGCGGCTTCATCCTCTACGCCGCGTCCGACAACACGTGGCAGTTCTGGCTCGGGAACGGTGGCGCCGGGTGGGATCGGGTCTTCGGCCCTCCGGTGGCGCTCAACACGTGGGCCCATCTGATCGCGACCTTCGACGGTACGACCGCGAGGCTGTACGTGAACGGCACGCTCGCAGCGAGCTCGACCGCGGGGTACGCGCCGAACACCGCGCGACCGCTCCGAGTTGCGGCCGGGCGGAACGAGGGCGCGGCGGACTACCGGTTCCCGGGTCGGATCGACGAGGTGTCGCTCTACGGCAGCGCGCTCTCGAGCGCCCGCGTCACGGCGCACTACGCGGCCGGCACGTCGACGGGCGGTGGCGGTGGCGGGTCGGGCATCACGGAGACCGTGCTCATCGAGGACTGGTGCCAGCAGTTCCCGACCGGATCCGTCGGCGGACTCGAGTTCGGCACCGACGGCGCGCTGTACATGGCCGGAGGCTCAGGTGGGAGCTTCACGTTCAACGACTGGGGGCAGGAAGGGAACCCGCTCAATCCCTGTGGCGACCCGCCGGGCGGCGTCGGGGCGACGCTCGCGCCGCCGTCGGCCGAGGGCGGCTGGCTCCGAAGCCAGGACCTGCGCACGTCCGGCGATCCCGTCGGGCTCGGCGGGACGCTGATTCGCGTCGACAAGAACACGGGCGCGGCCCTCCCGGACAACCCGCTGTTCGGCAACTCCGACCCGAACGCCCGCCGCATCGTCTCGTACGGCCTCCGGAATCCGTACCGGATCGCCATCCGTCCGGGGACGCGCGACGTCTGGATCGGAGACGTCGGCGCCGGTACGTCCGAGGAGCTCGACCGGACCGTCGACGCCACCGATGCGACCGTCGAGAACTTCGGCTGGCCGTGCTACGAAGGCCCGAACCGGCAGGGCGGCTTCGACGCGGCGGACCTGACGATCTGCGAGAACCTCTATGCGCAGAGCGGTTCCGTCAAGCCGCCCACCTTCGCGTACACGCATGGCGGACGGATCACGCCGACCGAAAACTGTCCCCCTGGAAGCTCCGCGATCTCTGGTCTCGCGTTCGCTCCGACAAGCGGCGGCGCGTACCCGGCGACGTACGCGGGGAGGCTGTTCTTCGCCGACTACGGTCGCAACTGCATCTGGACGATGGCACCGGACGCCAACGGGATCCCCAACCCGGCGACGGTCTCGGTCTTCATGGAGGAGGCGACGTTCCCGGTCGACCTCCGTTTCGGCCCGGACGGGCGGCTCTACTACGTCGACGTCGGGATCGACGGCGAAGGCGGCGGAACCATACGGCGGATCGACTACTTCGCCGGCAACCAGCCGCCGCTCGCCGTCGCCACGGCGAACCCGACGAGCGGAGCCGCTCCGCTGACGGTCAACTTCAGCGGGACGGGGTCGTCGGATCCGGACGGGACGATCGCCTCGTACGCCTGGGACCTCGACGGCGACGGGGCGTTCGACGACGCGACGGGCGCTACGCCGACGTTCACGTACACGGTCGGCGGGACGTACATCGTCCGGCTCCGCGTGACGGACAACCAGGGGTTGCCCGCCACGTCGAGCCCCATCACCATCTCGGTCGGGAACACGCCCCCGACTGGCGTGATCGACACGCCTGCGTCGACGTTCCTGTGGCGAGCGAGTCAGGCGATCTCGTTCTCCGGACACGCGACCGACGCCGAGGACGGCACCGTCCCGGCATCGCGCCTGAGCTGGGAGATCCTCCTCCGGCACTGCAGCACGCCCACGGACTGCCACAGCCACACGGTGCAGACATTCGCGGGTGTGGCGACCGGCACGTTCAGTGCGCCCGACCACGAGTACCCGTCGTACATGGAGCTAAAGCTCACGGCGACCGATTCGGGCGGATTGACCCACACGACGATTCGGCGGCTCGACCCGAAGACGGTGAACCTCACCATGCAGAGCTCGCCGTCGGGTCTGTCGCTCGTCGTGAACAGCCAGACGGGCACGACACCGTTCACGTACGTGGCCGTCGAGGGAGCGACGACGACCATCAGCGCGCCCACCCCGCAGAGCGTCGGCGGCCAGAGCTACGCGTTCTCGTCCTGGTCCGACGGCGGGGCGCAGACGCACACGCTCAGCGCCAACGCGACGGCGACGTACACCGCGACGTACACCACCTCGGCTCCGCCGCCCGGATACTCGGCGTCGGTGCTCGCGGACGCTCCGACTTCGTACTGGCGACTCGGCGAGTCGAGCGGCGTCACGGCGGTCGACGCGCGTGGGACCTTCCCCGGGACGTACGTTGCGACGCCGGCCCTCGGCCAGCCGGGAGCGCTGGCGGGCGACTCGAACACGGCGGTCGGCTTCGACGGGACGAGCGAGCGCACGGACGTGCCGTTCGCCGCGGCGCTCAACGGCACGCGCTTCACGGTCGAGGCGTGGGCCTACGTGACGGGCGGCGCGGGCCGCTACCGCGCGGTCGTGTCCAACCGCGACTACGCGCCCGGCAACGCGCGCGGCTGGATCCTCTACGCCGGCCAGGACGACTCCTGGCAGCTCTGGCTGGGCGACGGCAGCGGCGCGTGGCGACGTGCGTTCGGGCCCGCGGTGCAGCTCAACACGTGGACCCACCTCGTCGGTACCTACGACGGCACGACCGCGCGCCTCTACGTAAACGGCGTCCTCGCGGGGACGTCGACGAACGGATACTCCGTCAACGCAGCGCGGCCGCTGCGCATCGCGGCGGGAAGGAACGAGGGGGCGGCCGACTACTACTCCCCGGGCCGAGTGGACGAGGTCGCCGTGTATCCCGCCGCGCTCTCGCAGGCGCGCGTGCAGGCGCACTACGCGGCCGCGACCGGTGGTGGCGGCGGGACGAACCAGCCGCCGACGGCAGTGGCGTCGGCGAATCCGACGAGTGGGACGGCGCCGTTGACGGTGTCGTTCAACGGGGCGGGGTCGTCGGATCCGGGTGGTTCGATCGCGTCGTACGCATGGGATCTGGACGGTGACGGGCAGTTCGACGACTCGACGGCGCAGAGCCCGCAGTTCACGTACACGACGGCCGGCACGCGGACGGTGAAGCTGCGCGTGACGGACAACCAGGGCGCGCCGGACGACAGCGACCCGTTGACGATCACGGTCAACAGCGCGTCGAACCAGTCGCCGACGGCGGTGGCGACCGCGAATCCAACGAGTGGGACGGCGCCTCTGACGGTGTCCTTCAACGGTGCCGGGTCGTCGGATCCGGACGGGACGATTGCCGCGTACGCGTGGGATCTGGACGGTGACGGCCAGTTCGACGACTCGACGGCGCAGAATCCGCAGTTCACGTACATGTCGGCCGTCACGTTGACCGTGAAGCTGCGGGTGACCGACAACCAGGGGGCGCAGGACGACAGCGACCCGCTGACGATCACGGTCACGGCCGGCGGCGGCGGCACGACCTACGCGCAGGCAGTGCTCGCGGACTCCCCCGCCGCGTTCTGGCGGCTGGGTGACTCCTCCGGGGCGCTCTCGGACTCGAGCGGCGCGGGGCGATCCGGTATCTACGTCGGCTTGCCCACGCTCGGCGTCCCTGGCGCGCTCAACGGCGACGCGAACACCGCCGTCGGCTTCAACGGGACGTCGCAGTACGCCGAGGTCCCGTTCTCCGCTGCGCTCAACCCGGCGCAGTTCAGTGTCGAGGCATGGGCCTACGTCACGGGCGGGGCGGGAACGTATCGCTCCGTCGTGACGAGCCGCGACTCCGCCACGGGCAACCGGCGTGGCTTCGTCATCTACGCGGGCACGGACAATGGGTGGCAGTTCTGGCTCGGGACCGGCACGGACAGCTGGCGCGTCATCTTCGGCCCGGCCGTCGCGCTGAACACGTGGACACATCTCGTCGCAACCTTCGACGGGACGGCGTCGCGTCTCTATGTCAACGGCTCGCTCGTCGGCTCACAGACGGGCGCGTTCGCCCAGAACGTCGCGCGTCCGTTCCGGATCGCCGCCGGGGCGAGCGAGGGTGGGCCGCTCTACTTCTTCCCCGGTCGCGTCGACGAGGTTGCGGTCTACCCGACCGTCCTCACGGACACACGAATCCAGGCCCACTACGCCGCGTCCGGCCGCTAACGTCGGTCTCCACCGATGGCTCGCCGACCGCTTCCCCTGCGCGCAGCGCGCCGTGCTCTGGGACTCGCCGATCGGTCGCTGTCATTCTTCGAGGTTCGGGTTCGAGGGGCAGGGCTTGGAGACCTAAGCCGGCTAGATGACGAGCGAGAGGATTAACCGAGCCCTCCGACGGGGCGCGATGTTCGTCGACCATCGCGTCGTCGCGCTCGGACTGCGGTTCGAGCGGCCCGCACTGCTCGGGTTCCTCTTCCATGCGGTGTTCGCTGACCGCGCGGAGGTCGAGTCGGGGCAGATCCACCCGCAGGAGGCGCTGGTCGAGGACGATTTTCGTCGGTTCGTCGAGCACTTCCTCTCGGCGGGCTACCGGTTCGTGAGCCTGGCGGAGGTCGAGTCGGGCCTCGCTGCGATCGGACGGTATGTGTGCGTCACGTTCGACGACGGCTATGCGAACAACCTGCGCGTCGTCGGCATGCTGCGCGAGTACGACGTCCCCGCGACGATCTTCGTCACGACCGGCAACGTCGAGCACCGGCGGCGATTCTGGTGGGACACCCTCTATGCAGAGCGCCGGCGCCGTGGTGCGTCCGAGGATGCGATCGACCGGGAAATCGAATGGCTCGAGCGGACGATGCAGCCCGAGGCCATCCTCGCCTACCTCGAGGAGACCTTCGGGCTTGACTCGATCTCGGCGAGCTCGGATCTGGATCGGCCGCTCACGACGGTGGAGGTGAAGGAGCTCGCCCGCGAGCCGCTGATCACGATCGGAAACCACACGCGAGACCACGCGCTTCTCTCGCGGGCATCCGCGGACGAGATCCGCAACCAGATCGTGGCCGCGCAGGCGTACCTCGAAGGGCTCGTCGGTTCGCCGGTCCGGACGATTGCCTATCCGGACGGCGACTACGACGCACGGGTCGTCGAGATCGCGCGCGACGTGGGTCTCGTGTGCGGGCTCACGACCGTCCGCCGGAAGGAGCCCGTTCCGTCCGACAAGGCGAGGCTGCTGGAGCTCGGGCGGTTCCAGTTCGAACGGCACGTCGATCTCGAGACGCAACTCCGCGTGGTGCGCAGCGGGATCCAGGTCGGGAACGTGGCCCGGCGGATCCGGCGTCGCTACGCACACGCCCGCTGACGGCCGTCACGACCGCCGGAGGCGGCGCTCGAGCCTTCGGAGCGGGCGGACGAGGCCGGCCGCCTTGACGGCCGCAGCCCCCCGATTCGAGCGCGGGAGGACAACCGTCTCGAGGCCGGGGTCCGCATCCGTGAAGCGCAGCTTGAACGGCTCGGCGCCGCGGCCGAACCGGTACTCGCGCGCCCCCTCCCGCATCGCCTCCCGGATCGTGTGAGCGAGGAGGACGAACCCCACCGCGTCCCCGTCGAAGGCGGGGTCTCGGCCGGCCTGGTAGTAGCTCGTGACGGTTCCGACGCGGAAGCCGTGCCACGCCGCGACGGGGCGATCGTCGAGCTCGAGGATCCAGAGGCGGAGCCAACCGCTGCGAAGTGCGCGCCGCGCCACATCCCGGTGGAACGGCGCCTCCTCGAAGTCCGTCGGCGTGGAGCCCCAGCGGGCCCGGTGCAGCCGGAAGAGGGTGTCCATGTCCCGCTCGAGCGACGCCTCGTCGGCGAGCCGATAGGTAACGCTCCCGCGGCGTTCGAGCCCCCTCGTCCGGCGGCGGATCTGCTGCCTGAGATTGGCGCTCCGGCCGGCGAGGTACGCCTCCCAGCCGCCCTCCGGGACTGCGAGGGACGGGCTCGACTCGGTCCGCCACGGCGCCCGACCGAGGCGCCGGGGCCACTGCTGGCCGCCCGGGAGCTGCTCCGCGACGAGGACATCGGCATCGAGCCCCGCCACGACCTCGACGAGCGCCGATGCGGTTCGGTCGCGATCCGCCGCGCCGCACACCGGGCCGAGCTCGTCGGCCGGGCCGTGACCGAGGAATCGGGCGATCGTGACGCCGCCCCTCCGGCGGACGTAGACCGGGAGGATCGCGCCGAGCGCCCCGGATTCGTCGCGACAGGCGTGCACGGCGGGCCGCGCACCGGCGCCGTATCCGTCCCACCAAGCCGCCGCCCAGTCGGGCGTCCCGAAGATCCCTGCGCCGGTCGTCTCGGCGAGCCGCCGCCACTCGTCGCGGATCTCCCCGAGATCCGGGAGCTCCTCGACGGCCGCCCATCCGGCCGCGTCCGCCTGCGCCATGCCCACGAGCGGAGTCTGGAGGACGAATCGGCGCGCCGCGTCTATGGTGCGCCGGTGGGGATGCGCGGAAGAGGGGCCACGCTGTGCTGCGTGGTCGGCCTCGTCGCCCTCGCCGCGCTCGCAGGCGGGGCGTGGGCCGTGGCCCCCGTCGAATGGAAGGACTCGGACAGCCTGTTCTACGAGGCGCAGCGGCTCGAGCTCCTGGGACGCAGCGCCGACGAGGCGGTCGCGGAGGTGTTCGGTGGCGACAAGGCGCGCGCGGTGGCGGTGATCGAGAACGACGCAAACCCACCGCACGTCCTCGACCCGTCGTGGGTCGAGTACAGCACCCAGTTCTACCGTCGTCGGTGGAGTGTCCCCGCGATGGGCGCCGCGATCGACCCGATCTTCGGCGACCGGAGCCTCCAGGTCGTGACGTTTCTCGGCTACCTCGCGCTCGGCCCGGCAATCTTCCTGCTGCTGCTCCGCCGTTACTCCCGGCTCGTCGCGGCCGCCGTGAGTGCGGTGTGCCTCCTGCTCCCACCGACTCACAAGTGGTCGCTCTTCCTCGGCGTCGACAGCTGGGGGCTCGTCTTCGAGGTCATCGCGTTCGCCGGCTTGGTCGCATTGCTGGCCGGGAGCGGTCGGGGCTGGTGGGCGGTGTGGATCGGCTCGATGGCCGCGCTCTCGTTGACGCGCGACGCGACCGTCGCGCTCGTGCTCGGCGCCGCCTGGGTCGCGTGGCGAGAGCGTCGCCGAGCCGAGACCCGACGGCGCAACGTGCTCGTGCTCGTCACCGGCGTCGCCGCCTCGATCCCCGCCCCGCTGCTGTTCCACGCGTCGGTGAGGAACCAGCTCGCGTACGTCATCAACGGGTACTACGTCCCCGACGACACGAGCTGGGAGTACGTCCTGCGCGGCTACCCGGGGCAGCTCTGGGCGACGCTCGAGCAGAACCTCAGGTATCCGCTCGACTACGCGTTCCCCGTCGCGGCTGTCCTGTATCTCGGCCTGCTCGCCCTCGCCGCGCTCGTCGTGATCTTTCTCTGGCGCGCCGGCCGCGAGCCGTACTTCGACGTGCACCGGGGTGCGATGATCGGGTACGTCCTCTTTCTCGCCGTCGCGGCGAACCCGCAGGGGTACCGGCTCGAGCTCATCGGGCTGCCCACGCTCGCGGTCGCGCTCGCGTGGGGCGTCGCGGCCGCGGCCCGGTATCCGTGGCGGGAGACGCGGCTCGCCCGTCCGATCGTCTCGCGGGTGCCCGGATGACGGAGAGCTCGGGCGCGGGCGCCTCGCTGCCGAAGCGCCTGATGCGCGGCGTGGCGAGGACGATCGGCGAGCCCGTCGGCCTCGTCGCGATGCTGATCCTCCGGCTTTCGAGCCGGAAGGCAGGCGTTGCGCTCATGTACCACGGCGTCGAGCACCGGTCCGGCGACCCGGCGTTCGAGCTCGTCCCGCCGCACCACGCCGAGATCTTCGAGGCACAGGTGCGGCACGTCTCGCGCCATTACCGCGTGGTCCATGCCTCCGAGCTGCAGGCGGCGGCGGCCGCCCGGCGCCGCGGCGAGCGGTTTCCGGTCGCGATCACGTTCGACGACGACCTCGCGTGCCACCAGGAGATCGCCCTGCCGATCCTCGTCCGGCACGGCGCGACGGCGACCTTCTTCCTCGCGGGCGCGTCTCTCGAGCGGCCGTTCGCGTTCTGGTACGAGCGGCTCCAGCGCGCGTCGGACCAGCGAGTCGACGGGCTCGCGACGCTCGTCCTCGGCGAGGACGCCCACGGGCAGGCGAGCGTCCACGACCTCGCGCTCGCGATCGAGGAGCTCCACCCGGACGAGCGCGACGCCGTTGCGGCTCGTCTCGGCGAGGCGGTCGGGCCCGATCCGCCGGAGGCGGGGATCCGCGCGGAGCAGGTGAGGGCGCTGGCGGAGGCCGGGATGACGGTCGGCTTCCACACCGTGCGCCACGATGCGCTGTCGCTGCTCGACGACCACAGTCTCGCCGCGGCGCTCGTCGACGGGCGGGACGTGCTCGCCGAGGCGGCCGGCCGGGAGGTGGACGTGGTCGGCTATCCGCACGGCCGAGCCGACGAGCGGGTCGCCGAGGCGGCGCGCGAAGCCGGCTTCGCGGCCGGCTTCACGACACGCGAGGACCCGGTCACACCCGGATCGAACCCGCTGCTCCAGGGGCGCGTCGGCCCGTCGCTGCGCTCCTCCGGCGCGCTCGCAGTGCAGCTGCCCCTCACGCTGCGTCGCGCCTGAAGCGCGCGACCCAGGCGGGCTCCGCCATCGCGACCTTCTGCAGGCTCGAGCGGCGCTCGACGCCCGCGACCTGACGTGACGCGTCGATCGCGCGCTCGGGCATGAAGGCGGTGGCGGCGCGCGCGAGCGCGCCGACGTCGCGGTGGCGGACGGCGCCCGTCGCGTACGTCCGTGCCGCGCGCATCCGGCGCCCGGCGCGACGATGACCGCGGGCGACCCACCGGGAGAACAGCGCTCGATCGAGCTCGATGCCGTACGCCTCGTGCGCCGCACGGTGCTTCTCCGCGAGGTAGTCGATCTCCGGGAACACGTCCCGGCGGTCGGTCAGGAGCATGCTCTCCTCGTGCATGACGTAGCCGACGAGGATCTCCGGCGCCGCGGCTGCGCGGCCCGCGAGCGCGAGCCGGATCCAGAGGTCCCAGTCGGCGAGCTGGAACAGCTTCTCGTCGAAGCCGCCGAGCGCGCGCACGACCTCCGCGCGGGCGACGACGTTCGAGCAGCCGCACCAGATGACGTTCCAGCGGAGGAGCGCCTCGCGCACCGTCGCGGGGTCCGGCGGCGCGACCGCGAAGAGGAAACGATGGCTCGCGTCGAGGCCGCCGCCCCCGGCGTACGCGAACGTCGCGTCGACCGCCTGAGCCGCCTCCAGTTGCGCCGCGAGCTTCTCCGGCGCCCAGAGGTCGTCGTCGTCGAGGAAGCTGACCCAGCGACCGCGCGACGACGCAATCCCGGCATTCCGTGCGCGGGCGACGCCGCGCGAGACGTCGTGGCGGACGACGACGAGCCTCGGGTCGTCGATCGCGGCCAGCCGCTCGGGCGTCTCGTCCGTCGACCCGTCGTCGACGACGATCACCTCGTGGTGGACGCCGCTCTGCTCGAGCGCGGACGGAAGCGCAGCTGCCGAGAGGAGGTGCCAGCGGCCCTTCGTCGGGATCACGACGGAGACGTCGAGGTCCGTCATCGGGGCGTGCGGGCGACGAGCGTCAGGTTCATCGGGAACGCGGCCAGGTCGCTCCGCGAGTCGAGCCGCGACAGGGCGACGCCGAGCCCGTTCAGTCCGGCGTAGGTCACGCCGAACAACGGCCGGGCGAGCCGCCCCGGCACGCCGTCGCCGGTGCGTTGCTGGAGGCCGAAGAGGAGCGAGCCGGTGAGGACGGTCCACGTCACCGTGCGGCCGCCGTCCTGGAAGACGCGCACGTGGTCCCACGCGGCGAACAGCGCCCGCAGCTGGTGCTCGGTGTACCGCGCCTCGAAGGTGTTCTCCCGCTCGTACTCGTAGCCGAAGACGAGCGTCACGACCGCCGTGCCGCCTGGGCGAAGGACACGGACGAACTCCGCCGCGGCGTGGGCTGGATCCGGCATGTACTGAAAGGCCTCGATGCAGGTGACGAGGTCGAACGAGTCGTCCGGGAACGGGAGGAGCTCGTCCGAGACGACGTCGGCGACGCCGTACGGGTTCCCGGGGACGTCGAGCCCGACCCGGCGTGCCCCGGGCGGGAAGAGGTCGTCGTACGGCCGCGATCCGCACCACACGTCGAGGACGTCGGCAACCGGGTGGGGCAGCGTGCGGAACACCTCGTCGAGCCTCGCGACGAGCGCGCGCAGATGAAGATAGTCGGGCTGCGTCGGCGACGGATGGCGCCGCATGCGGCGGACGGCGTCGAGCGCCTCGGACGAGGAGATCACCGGGCCGCGCGACACTCTGAACTACATTGTCGCCCTGCGCGTCGACAAGGCAAGTGGAGATGAGCCCACCGCACCGCTCCGGTCGGCGCACGACCCTGTCGTCGCGCTGCTCCCGTGGGGCGACATCGGCCACGACTTCCTCGACCGGCTCGGGATCACGCTCGACGAGTTCCGCGACGAGTTCACGGGCAGCTGGATGTTCGGCTACGTAGAGGCGCTTCGGACCGCAGGGGTCGCGACCGTGATCGTCTGCCCGACCACGAGCGTCTCCCGTCCCCGGGCCGAGGTGCATCGACCCACCGGCGCGCGGCTCGTCTTCCTTCCCGCGCCGCGCGGCTTCGCGAGCGTCCGCCGGTGGGCGCTCGACGGGCGCGTAGGGGGCAGTCGCAATCCGGTGACGCTCGCGCGTGCCGTCGCCGCGCACGTCGCGCCGTACCTCTCGACCCCGCCGCACCTCCTGTCCCGGGTCCTCCGGGAGGAGCGGTGCGTCGCAGTGCTCTGCCAGGACTACGAGAACCCGCGGTTCGACGTCTGCGTCGCGGTCGGCAGGCGCGCAGGGCTGCCCGTGTACGGGTCATTCCAGGGTGGCGACGAGCAGCACAGCCGGCTCGAGCGGTGGACACGGCCCCGCGCGCTCCGGCGATGCGCCGGCCTCGTCGTCGCCCCGGACGCCGAGGTGGAGCGCCTCTCGCGCGTGTACCGGGCCCCCGCCGGGAGGGTCGCGCGCATTCCGAACCCCGTCGACACCGCGTTGTGGGGAGCCGGTGACCGCGCCGCGGGCCGCGCCGCCCTCGGAATTCCGTCGGATGCGCAGGTCGTCGCGTGGCACGGCCAGGTGCAGCTGTGGCGCAAGGGCCTCGACACCCTCCTCGAGGCCTGGGCATCGCTCGATCACGACGAGCGGGAGCACGAGCGGCAGCTGGTGCTCGTCGGCTCGGGCGAGGACGTCGCCGAGGTCCGCCGGCGAATCGAGGCGGAACCGCTTGCGGGCGTCCATGTCGTGGACAGCTGGGTGCAAGACCGGCACCGGCTCGCGGACCTCCTCGCGGCCGCCGACGTCTACGCGTTCCCGTCGCGACACGAGGGCCTCGCCGTCGCGCCCATCGAGGCGCTGGCCGCCGGGCTCCCCGTCGTCGCCTCGGACGCCCGCGGCGCGGCGGATGCCGTCGGCAACGCCGGGCTCGTCGTGCCGACCGGTGACGCGGGGGCGCTCGCGGCCGCGATCGGGGAGCTGCTCGCCGATCCCGAGCGGCGCGCGGAGCTCGGCCGCCGTGCGCGCGCCCGCGCCGAAGAGCACTACTCCCTCGAGGCGGTGGGCGCCGCCTTGCGCGGCTTCATGCTCCCCGACGCACCGTGACGCGCATCGCCTACGTCATCTCGGCGTACAGGCTGCCGGCGCAGCTCGTCCGCCTCGTCCGGCGGCTCGCCGCCCCGGGCGTGACGTTCGCCGTTCACGTCGACCGGAAGACCCGCCGATCGGTCGTCGACGAGATGGTCGCCGGGACAGGAGCGCTCGACGTGACGTTCCTCCCCCGCCACGTGTCGCACTGGGGCGGGTTCGGGCACGTCCGCACGAGCCTCAAGGGGATCGACCACCTCTACCGCACGGGTGTCGAGTTCGACTACGCGGTGCTGCTGACCGGTCAGGACTACCCGCTTCGCTCGGCCGCTTCGATCGCCGAACGGCTCGGCGGCTCCGGCGGATCGTCCTTCATGAACTGGTGGGCGCTCCCGTACGCGCCGTGGGGCGAGCGCGGCGGCCTGGAGCGCTTCGAGGACTGGCACTGGGTCACGTACGACCGGAAGCACATCGCGCTGCCGCTCCGCCGGCGCCTCCCGCACGGTTTCGCGCCCTTCGGCGGTGGCGCCTACTGGTGCTTCGCGAGGCCGCTCGTAGACTATGTCCAGCGGTTCGTGACGACGAGCCGCGACTACGTGCGGTTCTTCGAGCACGTCCTGATCCCGGACGAGCTGTTCTTCCAGACATTGATCATGAACTCCCCGCTCCGGGACAGCGTCGTGAACGACAACCTCCGCTACCTCGACTGGTCGCGCGAGCCGGCGCCCGCAGTCCTCGGCGTCGGGGACGTCGACCGGATGCTCGGCTCCGACAAGCTCTTCGCGCGGAAGTTCGACGAGACCGTCGACCCCGATGTGCTCGACCGGCTCGACGAGGTGATCGACGGGGAGGGTCACGGATGAGCGTGGGCGACTCGGCAGTCGCCCCTCAACGGCCCGACGCGCCGCGGCGTGAGCTGCCGTGGATCGAGAACCGCGCGACGACGGGGCTCCTTCCGCGCCTCGGGCTCCGCGAGCTCTGGGCCTATCGCGAGCTCGCGCTCGCCCTGGCGCTGAAGACGCTCCGCGTTCGCTACAAGCAGACGATCTTCGGCATCGCGTGGGCGGTGCTCCAGCCGCTGCTCGCCGTCGTCGTCTTCACGATCGTCTTCGGCCGCCTTGCCGGGCTGCCGACGGACGGGATCCCGTACGCGGTCTTCAACTATGCGGCCATGATCGTCTGGCTCTACGTCGCGGGCAGCGTGAACGCGGCCGCGCAGAGCCTCGTCGAGAGCCGTGACATGGTCTCGAAGGTCTTCTTCCCGCGGCTCGTCGCGCCGCTCTCGTCCGTCGTCCCGGGCCTCGTCGACCTCGCGATCGCATCCGTCGTGCTCGTCGGGATGCTCGTCGTCTACGACGTGACGCCGGGCTGGGCGATCCTGCTCACACCTGCCTGGGTCCTTGCCGCGGTCGCGGTCGCGCTCGCGGTCGGCGTCCCGTTCGCCGCGGCCAACGTGCGCTTCCGTGACGTGCGTCACGCACTGCCGCTCCTCCTCCAGGTGTGGCTCTTCGCGAGCCCGGTCGTCTACTCGAGCTCGCTCGTCGAGGGCGGCTGGCAGTACGTCTACGCCCTGAATCCGATGGTCACGGTGCTCGACGGCTTCCGCTGGTCGGTCGCGGACGGCCCCGCGCCGGGGCCGGAGTCCCTCGTCTCCGCCGCCGTCGTGCTCGTGCTCCTCGTCGGCGGCCTCGCGTACTTCCGGCGGGCCGAACGCGCCTTCGCGGACGTCGTCTGATGGCCGCGACCGCGATCGAGCTCGACGGTGTCTCGAAGCGCTTCCTCCTCGGGGAGCGTCTCGGCGGATACGTGACGCTGCGCGAGGTCCTGGCGTCGTCCGTCCGACGCCGTCGCGGCGACGAGCCCGACCCGGACGAGCTCTGGGCGCTGCGCGACGTCTCGTTCGACGTCGGCGCGGGGGAGACGCTCGGTGTGATCGGACCGAACGGTGCGGGGAAGACGACGCTCCTGAAGATCCTCTCGCGGATCACCGAGCCGACACTCGGCGTCTCGCGCACGCGCGGCCGTGCGGGGGCTCTCCTCGACGTCGGCACGGGCTTCCATCCCGAGCTGACGGGGCACGAGAACATCTACCTCAACGCCGCGATCCTCGGCATGTCGCGGAAGGACGTCCGCCGGCGCTACGACGAGATCGTCGAGTTCTCGGGCCTGGAGCGTTTCCTCGACACGCCGATCAAGCGGTACTCCTGGGGGATGTACCTCCGGCTCGCATTCGCGGTGGCCGCGCACGTCGAGCCCGAGATCGTGATCGTCGACGAGGTGCTCGCCGTCGGCGACGCGCGGTTCCGCGAGAAGTGCCTCGGGAAGATGTCGGAATTCGGTCGCGAGGGCCGGACGGTCGTCTTCGTGAGCCACGACCTCGGTTCGATCACCCAGGTCTGCCGCCGCGCCGTGTGGCTGGACGGGGGTCGCGTCCAGGCCGATGGCCCGAGCGAGGAGATCGTCCAGCGCTATGTCCGCGGCGCCGTCGGCGCGCTCGCGCACGCCGACTTCGAGCCCGACCCGGCGAAGCACGTCCAGGTTCTCCACGCGGCGGTCACGGACGACGACGGGACGCCGCTGCACGCGCCCGAGCGCGGCCGTCCGCTGACGCTCGCCGTGCGGTTCGCCGTCCGCGAACCGCTGCCGCTCGTCGACGTCGCGCTCGCGGTCCGCGACCGGCGCGGGATCACGGTCGTCGACGAGGTCTGGGGTGCGGACACCGGCTCGACGCTGTCGGTCGAGGACGTGCCGGCCGAGTTCGAGGCCAGGGTGACGCTGCCGCCCCTCCTCCCGGCCGGCGACTTCGTCCTCGGCGTCTGGATCGGCTCGAGCTACGACACGTTCCTCGAGGAGGAGGCGCTGCGGTTCCGAGTCTGGCCGCGCGCCGACGACCCGGCCGACCTCGTCGAGCGCGACCGGCTCGTGCACCCCGACGTCACCTGGTCGCTCACCCGGTTTCCGTCATGACGCAGGGCCAGTCGACGACCCCGCTGACCGTCGTCGTCCCGACGATCGGCCGCGTCGAGCCGCTTCGCCGCTGCCTCGCGTCGCTCGCGGTGTGCGAGCCGCGTGCCGACGAGGTGCTCGTGGTCGACCAGTCCGGCGACCCTGAGGTGGCAGCCGCCGTCGGCGAGCACGAGGCCAGCGGGATGCGGCCCGTACCGTGCGACGGTCGAGGCGTCTCGCTCGGACGGAACGTCGGGCTTCGCGCCGCGCGGCACGAGATCGTGTGCATCACGGACGACGACTGCACCGTGCCTGCGGACTGGGTCGGCACCGCGCATCGGCTCGCGGAGCGGCACCCCGGCGCGATCGTCACCGGCAGGGTGCTGCCCGTCGGCGACCCGCGCGCGGTGCCGAGCACGAAGGACGATCCGCTCCCGAAGGACCTGAGCGCCGAGCGCCGTGGCGGCTGGCTCTTCCCGAACAACGTCGTGCTGCCGCGGGACGCCGTCCTCGCCATCGGCGCCTTCGACGAGCGCTTCGGTCCCGAGGAGGCGGCCGAGGACAACGAGTTCTGCTACCGCTGGCTCAAGGGAGGCGGGCGGCTCGTGTACGAGCCCGAGCTCGTCGTCGAGCACCACGACTGGCGCTCGCCGAACGAGCTCGAGCGCCTCTACGTCCGTTACGCGCGCGGCGAGGGCTTCTTCTATGCGAAGCACCTCCGCGCCGGCGACCTGCGGATGCTCCGCTTCATCGGGCGCGATCTCGTCTGGGCGGCGCGCGGCGCGCTCTCCGGCGTCGTGAAGCGGCGGCCGGGCTGGACCGACCACCGCCGCGGGATCCTGCGCGGCATGCCGCGGGGGCTCCGCGACGGGTGGCGGGTCTACGGTCGCGGCGGATGAGCGCGCCCGAGGCGACGGTTGTCATCCCGACCCACGACCGGTGGCCGCTCCTCTCGCGACGGGCGCTGCCGAGTGCCCTCGCGCAGAAGGACGTGGAGCTGGAGGTCGTCGTCGTCGACGAGGCGTCCTCAGACGGGACAACGGAGGGACTGGAGGCACTCGACGATCCGCGGCTCCGGATCGTGCGCCACGACGTCCCGCGGCGGCTCCCGGGCGCGCGGAACGCCGGCGTCGCGGTCGCGGGCGGCCGCTGGCTCGCGTTCCTGGACGACGACGACGTCTGGGCGCCGCGAAAGCTCCGCCTGCAGATCGACGCCGCCCATGCGGCCTCGGCGGACTGGGCCTACGGGCGCGCCGTCGTCGTCGACGGCGCGCTCCGGCCGCTGGAGGACGATCCTTTCCCCGCGCCGGAGGCGCTCGAGGGCCTCCTCGACGGCGGCAACTGGATCCCCGGCGGCGGATCGAACGTCGTCGTCCGCGCGGAGGAGTTCCACGCCGCCGGCGGTTTCGACGAGGCGCTCCGGTTCTTCGAGGACTGGGACCTCTGGCTCCGCCTGCTCGACCGGGGGCTCCCGGCCTCGGTCGACGCGGTCGTCATGGCCCGCGTCGAGCACGGAGCGAACATGGCCGTCCGCGACCGGAACGAGGTCGCCGCCGCCTTCGAGCGGATGATGGGGAAGCGCCGCCCGGTGACCGACTCGGATCGCCGCGCTCTCGCCGAGTGGCTTGCGCTCGAGCAGCACCGTGCCGGCAGACGCTTCGCCGCCGCGCGGATGTTCCTCGCGACGGCTGTCCACTACCGGAGCCCCGGCAACCTCCCCGCCGCGGCCGGCGCGCTCTTCGGCACGCGCGGGATGGAGCTCGCGTCCCGGTTCCTCGAGCGCACCCGAGGGTCGAGCCACCTCGATCTCGCGGGCGACCCGGCGACCCCGCCGGAGTGGCTGGCAGCGTTCCGCTGACATGGACCGCACGCCCGATGTGAGCGTCGTCATCCCGACGCGCGACCGGTGGCACCTGCTCTCGCGGCACGCGCTGCCGAGCGCGCTCGGTCAGGAGGGCGTCACGGTCGAGGTGATCGTCGTCGACGACGGCTCGACGGACGGGACCGCCGATCGAGTCGTCGCGCTGGACGATCCCCGCGTGCGCCTGGTGCGGGACGGCGGGTCCCGCGGACCCGCGGCGGCGAGGAACGCAGGCGTCGCGGAGGCGCGGGCCGAGTGGGTCGCATTCCTCGACGACGACGACCTCTGGGCGCCCGAAAAGCTCGCGCTTCAGATCGGCGCGCTCGGTGACGCGGACTGGGGCTACACGGGCGCGGTCGTGGTCGACGAGTCGCTCGTGCCGATCGACGAGCTGCCGGTCGCATCGCCGGTCGGGCTCGCCGAGCGCCTCCGGCACGGCAACATCCTCGCGGGCGGCGGCTCCGCGGTCGTCGTTCGCCGCGCCGTACTCCGCGAGCTCGGCGGCTTCGACGAGTCGCTCTTCTACGTCGAGGACTGGGACCTCTGGCGGCGATTGGCGGAGCACGGGACGGCGGCGGTCCGGGAGGAGGTGCTCGTCGCGACGCTCGACCACGGGCAGCGGGCGCTCTTCGAGTACGCCGACGTCGTGCTCGAGTCGATCGACGCGGTGCTGACGGCGCACGGCGGGACGCGCGACGACCGGCGGACGGCCCTCGAGTGGCTCGCGAACCAGCACGCCCATGTCGGACACCACGCCGCGGCGGCGCGGCTGTACGCGCGCGCCGCGGTCACGTATCGCTCGCCCGGGAACCTCGCCGCAGCGGCGGGTGCGCTGTTCGGCGCCCGCGGGCTGCACGCCGTCTCGACGGCGCTCACGCGGATCCGCGGCGGCTCGCACCTCGACCTCGACCGCCACCCGCCCGCGGTGGCGCCCGCCTGGCTGGAGCCCTTTCGCGCGTGAGCGACGAACGGGTCCTCGTCGTCGGCGTTCCGCGCTCGGGAACGACGTGGGTCGCGCAGATCCTCGCCCGCGGAGGACAGGCGACCTACCTCGAGGAGCCCGACAACCACCTCCGCTTCGCGTACGCCTTCCGCGCAAAGCGTCGACTGGGAGCGCGGGCGTACCCGAGCCTCGGTCCGGGCGCCGCCGGGGCCGACCTCGCCGATTACGAGACGCTCTGGCGGTCCGCCCTCACCGGTGGCCCGCATGACGTGCGGTCGCGGAGACGTGCGCTCGCGAACCGGCTCGTCGGCCGGACGGGCCCGAAGCGGGTGTCGGCCGCGCTCGCAGGGTCGCTCGCGCGCCACCCCGACCTCGCGGTCGCGGCGCAAATCGCAGAGCCGGAGCGTCCCACAGGAAGCGGCCCGCTCGTCGTCAAGTCCGTCTATGCGCCCCTCGCGGCGGAGTGGATCGCGTCGACTCACGGCGTCCGCGTGGTCTCCGTGCTGCGGAGCCCGCTCAACGTCCTGTCGAGCTGGATCGCGCTCGACTGGCTGCCGCCCTCCGGTCCCGACGTGCTCTCGACGCTCGACCCGACGATCGCGCAGGAGCTCGCCGAGCGCTACGAGGCGCCGCCGCCGGCGCGGTCGACGCTCGCCCGCGCCGCGTGGGTGATCGGCGCCCTCACGTGCGCGCTCGACGAGGCGACGCGGCGCAACCCGCCCTGGGCGCGCGTCGTCCACGAGGAGCTCTGCGTCGCGCCGGGAGAGGAGTATCCGCGGGTCGCCGAGCGCGTCGGCCTCCAGTGGACGGCCGAGGGGGACAGCGCCCTCGACGCGGGGAACCGTCCGGGTCGCGGCTACGAGACCGCACGCGTCGCCGCCGACGCGCGCGAGGCGTGGCGCGATCGGCTCGACGGCACGCAGGAGACAGAGATCCGGCGCGTGCTCGAGCGGCTTCCTCTCGCTCTCGACAGGTGACCGACACGCGCATTCCTCCACAAAGGGATCTGGCGTGCATGTCGAACCCGTGCCAGAATGCGTCCGGGGAACGGGGCGTCTCGAATGGGAGGGTGGAGATGAAGCGGTGGATCGCCGTTGCGCTCGTCGGGTCGGCGTTGGTGTTCGCGGGAGCGGCGACGGCCGCGCGGCCCGCGCAGCACGCCGCGGATATCTCGTTGTTCGCCTTCACCGGCGGGTCGACCGCGACACAGGGCCATGTGCGCGACGCCCCCGTCTACGGAGGTATCACGACGAGCGACCTGTGGTGCTGCGAGGTCGGCGTCGTGCTCGAGCGAAACTTCAACGCCGGTCAGCTGCGCGGCTCCGTATCGGGGCGCATCAGCATCAGCGGCAATGCGAACGACACGGTGTGGCAGGGCGAGCTCCACGGATCGATGAGCCCCGAGGGCTCGTCGGGACAGGTCGTGATCGTCGAGAGCGTGTTCGTCGCCGAGACGCTCGTCCCGACGGGGCGGAAGTTCGTCGGGTCATGGGCCTACTCGGGCCAGCCCGACCAGAGCAGGCCGCACGTCATCACGATTCACCTCGACGGGCTCGTTCTCGACTAGGCAGCTCGCCGTCGTTCGACGGGCCCGGCTGCGATCGGCCGAGCGCGTACGTGATCAGCCACACGAGCAGCGGCATGATCGGAATCAGCATGCGCGTATAGGCCGAGATCGGCAGGTGAACGGCGAAGGCCACGCCGGCGAACAGCCCGAACGGGACGGCTTCCGGCACGAGCGCGCCTCGGGCTCGCGAGAGTTGCACGAGGGCGAACGCGAGGAGTCCGACGAGGACCAGCCCCGGCACGACGAAGGCGAGGCTGCGCGTCTCGAAGCCGCGGTGGCTGTAGGGCACGTTGAAGAGCATCCGCGACGCGTTCGCCGCGACGTTCCCGGCGTAGCGACCGGGATGCGCACGGATGCTCTCGAGGGCACGCCGCTCGAGCGCGCGGTTCTGCGCGACGGGGGGGAGGTCGGCGTTGGCCAGGAAGAACGGCCGGTGCGGGGCCAGCCAGTCCTCGGCGAAGACGTCGGTCGCGCAGTGCCAGTCCCCGGTGTCGGCGGCGTACGGTGAGCTCATCCAGTAGGCCGAGAGGCTGCCGGACGTGCCCCAGAGCAGTGGTCGGTCGGTAACCGAGTAGGTGTAAACGAGCCACGGCACACACAGGGCCAAGGCAAGGCCGTGGATGAGCGCCAGCCGGCGGGATCGGTCCGCACGACCGACGAGCCAGGCAACGAGCCAGATCGCGAAGAGGAGGGTCAGGACCCACCCGAACGCGACACGGGTCAGGGCCAGCCCCGCGAGCGCCGCTGCGGTGGCTGCCATTGTCCACGGCCTCCCTCCACGCAGGGCAGCCGTCGTCCCGAGCATCGCGAGGACGACGAGCACGAGCGCGAGAAACTCGCTGTGCAGGAACGGCAGGTACCGGAGAAACGGCAGGAAGAGGCCGAAGCCGAGCGCGCCCAACAGCGCCGTGCGCGGCGGGACGGACCGAAGCAGCAGCGCGCGGAAGAGCAGCACCGAAGCGAGCAGCAGCAGCGGACCGACGAGACGGATGACGGACACCGGCAGATCGAGCGCGACGAGCGGCGCGAGGAAGGCCGGGAAACCGGGCCCGTACCAGAGGTCGGGCGTCTGCCAGCCGGGGAAGCACATGTCGAGAGGCCCGTCGTCGGTGCCCTCGCGATAGAAGCCGTTGGTGATGTTCCCGGCGAGGTTCAGGTACTCCGGCTCGTCGCCGGCCCAGCCCTCCCGCGCCGGCAGGACGAGCATCGCCGCGATGAAGACGCCGAGCAGAGGAAGCAGCGGGGCCGCACGGCGCACGCGCGCATCATCGTCGAGCCGGTCGGGCTCGGTGCCGTCAGCCCCGGATACGGGCCGCGTCGAGCTCTGCGAGCGACGCGAGCACCACGTCCGCGCGCTCGAGCACCTCGTCGCGCGGCGGGTAGTGCCGGTTCGGGTAGGCGAGGACGCGCATGCCCGCCGCGTGGGCGGCGCGGATGCCGCTCGCCGAGTCCTCGATCGCGGCGCACCGCTCCGGGGCGACGTCGAGCCGCCGAGCCGCCTCCAGGTAGACGTCCGGCGCGGGCTTGCCGCGCGCGACCTCCTCGGAGGACACGGTGGCGGCGAACAGCGCCTCGACCTCGAGGCGTCGAAGGACCGCGTCGATGAGCTCGCGGTTCGACGAGGAGGCGACGGCGAGGGCGAAGCCCTCGTCGTCGAGCCGTTGGACCGCCTCGCGCGCGCCGTCGACGACGGGGAGCTCCTCCTCGTATCGTGCGAGCATTCGCCGTACGACCTCGGCGTTGATCACGTCGGGCGGCTCGCGCAAACCGACGGTCTCGTGGAGATACCGGGACCACTCGAGCGAGCTCATGCCCATCATCGCCTCCTGCGCCTCGGGCGTGTACCGGCCGCCCCACTCGCCGGTCAGCTCCTCGCGCACCTCGTCCCACAGGTGCTCGGTGTCGACGAGGATGCCGTCCATGTCGAAGACGACGGCCTCGATGGCGCGCTCGGAATGCACGCGGCGGATCGTACGGTCGCGCCGCGGGAGGGGTTGTTGGAACGGGTCCCGTCTCCAGGGTGCCGGCACTCCCTGGGATACAGCGCCTCTTGTGCCAGGCCCTAGACGGGTTTGCAGAGCGTGTCCGCGCCGTAGAGCGCGCGCTGCGCGTCGACGAGCTTCCGGTCGACCGACTCGTCGTAGGTGACGGGCGCGTCACCCTCCCACAGGACGTCCGGCGTCACGCCGGGCCCGATCGCCGTGGCGCGGTAGCGCTCGCCCTTCCCCTCGGGCCGGCGTCCGACCGCGGGGTACCCGGGATAGGGGTCGTGCGGGTAGAAGCCGTAACAGAACACTCCGTTGCCGGTGTGTGCGAGGAATGAGTTCTCGCGCCTCCACCCGGGCCCGTAGGCGGAGTTGAGGGTGTCGAGGTAGATGTTGCGCCCGAAGCTGTCCGACGGCGCTCCCTTCGCGGATGCACCGAAGCCGTAGACGGGCTGCCCGAGGTACGACAGGCGCCCGAAGACGTGGTGGAAGCGCTTGCTGTACGCCCAGTTCGTCCACAGCTCGAGCTGCGGCAGCTCCGTGCTCCAGCGGCTCAGCCGGAGCTCTCGCGCGCCCTGCAGCGGCGTCCAGGGGTCGAGGCCGAGGTTCGGCAGCCCGCGCTGCCAGGACTGCACCGCCCAGTGGCTCCCGTCGGGCATGGTGCAGCCGGTCACGAACCAGGCGAGCTGCGGCCCCTGGTACCGGCCGCAGACGTTCCGGAAGCCGACGGAGAGCGTCTTGCGGTACGTCCGCCAGCCGCCCGAGTAGTCGAGCCGGAAGGCGGTCTGCGGCCGTCCCGCAGTCGGGTGGATCGCGTTGATCGCCCCCCAAGCGAGCACGTCCCAGCGCTTCCCCCGCGCGGTGTAGGAGAGGAGCGCCTCGCCCTTCAGGTTCACCCGGAGCGTGACTTCGCGCGCATCACGCGCGATCAGCTGGGACGCGGCCGCCTGCCCCGGGAGGGCGAGGCCGGCCACCAGGACCAGCATGAGCGCAAGCCGCCGCATCGTCGCGGAGATCGGCAGCACGGGCGGAACGATAGAGCCCTGAGCCGAGGGATCGCCGGGTTGGCGCTCGGCCCGACCGCGCGCGGTGCCCGTGGGCCTCTACGCGGCTTCGACGGCGCCGGGCACGTCCGACGCGCGCGCGGCGGCCTGGAGCGCACGGAGCAGCTTCGACTTGGCGACCGCGGTCGGCAGGTCGAGCGCGATGAGGTTGGTGGCGAGGTGCTCCGCGAGGACGAGGTCGAGCTTGACGGCCCGCATGTGGCCCGCCCTCGGGCGACGACGGAGGTGGCGACGCAGCTCTTCGCGGCCGGCGAAGCTCGGCGTCAGCTCGATCGACTCGCGGACGGCGATCAACTCTGCCCAGGACCAGTGGATCCTGATCTCCCCCTCGTACCGCATATGTCGGACTGTACCCCTATCGGGGGACAGTGCAACCCATTGGAGGGATCTCGTCCCTCGATCGGGGGGCGGAAGCGTCTGATTGCGTGCACGGCCTTCTGTTCGGGCCGATCGCGCTCGCAGGTTCGTCCCGGACGACGAACTGACGCGACGACGAGCCGGATGGACGCTCGCGGCTTTGCTACGCCGGCTCTCGTGTGCGCCGACGCGCAGATAGCCAAAGTGGCTCGCGAGTCGTGGTCGTGCCCACCGTCGAGCTCCGAATCATCGCGCTGCAGAGGCCGCAAGCTCGCGCGACGGTCACTTCGTCAGCCGGAACGCGTACGTGAACGTCGCCGTTCTCGACTCTTCCTTCGGGTTGATCGGCAGCCAGTACTCGCTCCACCGCTTCGAGGGGATCCAGAGGCCGCGGCGATCGGCGTCCAGCAGCTCGAAGCCGAAGCGGGCGACGTGGTCGATGAAACCCCGGTACGTCCACTTGTTCTGGCATTCGGGGTGCGGCCCGACTCGCCGGTACTTCGTGTAGAAGGCGTTGGCGACGCTGCAGATCATCACGCCGCCGTCGCGCAGCACGCGGCGGCTCTCGGCGAAGACGCGGTCGACGTCAGGGATGCAGTAGAGCACCTCTACGCTGACGAGCATCGAGACGCTGTCGTCCTCGAGCGGCATTTCGGCCGCGCTGCCGATGCAGAGGTTGATCGGCCGGCCCGGCCGCAGGACGCGGCGGAGCTGGAACTCGCTGAACGCGATATCCATCGCGTTGTACCACGCGCTGCGCGGCAGGTAGCGGCGGCAGTTCATCGACCCGCAGCCGAACTCGAGGAAGTCGGTGTCGGGGGTCGCGTATCGCCGGATGAACTTCCCGACACCGCGCTCGATGTAGCCACTGCCGATCGTGTGGCGTATCGCTTCGTAAACGGGCCAGCCCAGCCGCTTCTTCCAGCCCAAGCCGCTCGGTCGGATGCCCGGAACCTGCGACAGGCCGGCCGTGGCGTCGGAGACGGGCATCAGGCCCTCCGCGCACGGCAGCTCGAAATCCTTCCAGCCGAACGTCTTGGTCGTCGTCCAGCGCAAGCGGCCCAAGAACGCCTCCAGTGACAGCTGGTTGTTGCCGCCGACCCGAAACCCGTGATGCTGCCTGTCACGGACGGTACACCCGTGCGGACCGACTGCCGCGCGAGAAGCGCCCTCGACTTCGGACGAGCGCGCAATGGAACGCGACCTTTGAGTCGCCTACTTGTCGGACGGCTCTACCCAGCTCAGCGCCCAGAGCCCCGTCACCGCGATGACGATCACCAAGGGCCCGAGGACGTGCTCGCCGTCCCCGACCCACAGCCAGACACCGGAGAAGGCCAGGGCTGCGAGGATCAGGCGGATCGCGTTCATCCACGAGGACCGGCGCACTGTCGGAGGATAGTCGGCTCGTCAGTCTGCGCCAGCCGTCACGCCGTGAAAGGGCCGCTCCGCACGGAGGGCGTCCGAGGAAGGGAAAGCCACGACGCTAGGGTGGGAACGTGACCGAGCACCGCGCCACATGTAGCTGTGGCCAACTCGGCGCCGTCGCCGAGGGCGATCCCCTGCGGGTCTCGATGTGCCACTGCCTTGCCTGCCAGCGGCGGACAGGGAGCGTCTTCGGGGTCCAGGCGCGCTTCCTCCGCGACCGCGTGCGCACCGAGGGCCGGTCGACCGAGTACACGCGCATCTCGGACGAGGGCGACCCCCGGACGTTCCACTTCTGCCCCGAGTGCGGCGGAACGGTCTTCTACCTCCTCCCGGGTGAGAAGGACGTCGTCGCGATCCCGGTCGGCGCGTTCGCCGACCCGACGTTCCCGGCGCCGATGCGATCGGTCTACGAGACGCGGCGGCACGAGTGGGTCGCGGTCCCGGCCGCCGAGCGCTGGGACTGAGCCGACACCGCGAGGCGAACGGGAAGCGGCGGGGGTGGGATTCGAACCCACGGAGCCTTGCGGCTCAACGGCTTTCAAGGCCGCCCCGTTCGACCGCTCCGGAACCCCGCCCGCGCCGGGAGTCTACGGTGCGCCGCCCTCGCGACCGGCCGCCGGGGCCTGCGCGGCCTCGCGCGCGTGGACGATCGTGAGCGCCTCCTCGACGACGTCCGCGACGCTCAGGTCGTCGACGTCGACGGCCGAGTCGGAGACCTCGAGGTAGAGCGGAGCGCGGACGGCGAGCTGGCGCTCGAAGAAGGCGTCCAGGTCGTCCGAGTAGACCGGGCGATGCGGCTCGTTGTGGAAGCGCGTCGCGATCGTCGCCGCCCGCGCCCGGAGCCAGATCGCGCAGATGCCCGGGTCGCGCATCGCGGCTCGGCACCCCGCGCTCTCGACGACGCTCGCGGCGGCGCTGATCACCGATGCCCGCGGCTCGCGGAGCGCCGCGAGCAGCTCGTGGGCCTCGAGCGCGACAACCCCGTGGTCGAGGCGACGTTCGAGTCGATCGCGACGCTCGTCTTCGAGCTCATGCTCCGGAGCCTCAGCGACCCCGCGGTCGTCGCGGCGTCCGCGCCGTACCACCGTGGCGTCTACGAGGCGATCCGGGACCGGAACCCGGAGGCCGCCTACGAGGCTATGCTCGCGCACCACGAGAGCGGCCGCCTCGTGTACGACACCGACCTCCACATGAGCCTCGACGTCGTCGCCGAGCGCGAGCTCGCCCGCCTCCTCGGCCCGTCGGCGTCGCTCGAGCAGGTCGTCGGCGAGGCGCTGCGGGCGCCGCTGATCCTCGAGCCCGAGGCCCCGAGCGCCGAGACGACCGCGAAGCCGAAGCCCCGCAAGCGCAGCGGGTAGCCGCTCGCTACGCGGCAGCCGAGACCGGCGGGACGACCGTCAGCACCGGCCGCGGCTTCTGGAACGACGGGAGCTTCTTCCCGCGCACGGCCATGAGGAGCTTCGCGCGCGCCAACGCGGTCGGCTGGTCGATCGGGACGATGCGGTTCGCGAGCGCCTCCGCGAGAGGGCGCTCGAACGCGACGGGGCTGTGACGGGGCGCCCTGAGGGCCGCCTTGACGACATCGCGCGCCTCGAGACGGCCGATGAAGTTCGGTGTCACCTCGATGGCCTCCCGGATCGCGGTCAGTTCCGCCCGGTTCCAGGACACACGCACTTCCCCCTCATGCCGCATGTCCCTGACTCGTATGAGCGGCCTTCCTGGGTGACCTACCCGGACGGGTGATTTTCGGCCCCCGAATGGCTTGCCCCTTTTGGGGCCCCTCGATCGAGGCTCAGCGCTCGCCAAGCCCTCCTCAGCGCTCGATACGGGCGGGGGCCCCGAAGGGCTGGAGGACGTCGGGCACGTCGCCCTGGAGGTTCTCGAGGACGGCGAGCGCCATGCGATCGACGACGGCCGTGCCGTTCAGCATGTGCACGGGCTCGGGGCCGCTCTCTCCCCGCATGCGTATCCCGAGCCGCCTCGACTGGAAGTCGGTCGTGTTCGAGATCGACCCGGTCTCGCGATAGCGGCCCTGGCTCGGGAACCAGATCTCGACGTCGTACGTCTTCGCCGAGGCGCTCGACATGTCGCCGGCGGGGAGGACGACGACGCGGTACGGCAGTCCCAGCTCGCCGACGAGCGCCTCCGTGTTCGAGAGCAGGAGCTCGAGCTCGTCCCACGAGGCCTCCGGCCGCGTCAGCGAGAACTGCTCGACCTTGTTGAACTGGTGCACGCGGATCATCCCGCGCGTGTCGCGCCCGGCCGCCCCCGCCTCCCGGCGGAAGCACGGCGAGAAGGCGACGTAGCGGAGCGGCAGCTCGCCGGCGGCGAGGATCTCGCCCGCGTGCAGGCTCGCGAGGGGAATCTCGGCCGTGCCCGCGAGGTAGAGGTCGTCCGCAGGCAGCTCGTAGACGTTCGCCTCGTCGGTCGGGAACGCGCCCGTGCCGATCAGCGCCTGCTCGCGGACGAGGACGGGCGGGAGCACCGTCTCGAACCCCTCTGCCGCCAGCCGCTCGAGCGCGAAGCGATACAGGGCGAGAGCGAGTCGGGCCGTGTCGCCGATCCAGTAGCCGAAGCGCGCGCCCGACATCCGGGCGGCGCGCTCCATGTCGAACCGCCCGATCTCAAGGTGCTCGCGCGGGTCGTCGAGCTCCGGCGGCTCGCCGACGCGCCGCACCTCGCGGACATCGTCCTCGGTCGAGCCGTCGGGGACGTCGTCGTGCGGCGGGTTGGGCACGCGCAGCGCGAGGGCGTCCCGCTCCGCCTCCACCTTCGTCAGCGCCTCTTCGACGTCCTTGAGCTCCGCCTTCACCGTCTGAAGCTCCTCGCGCTGCTCCGGCGTCGGCTTCCCCGAGAGCTTTGTGCGCCCGCGTAGCTCGTCGACGCGCGGGACGATCGCGCGCCAGCGCTCGTCCGCCTCGAGGAGGCGATCGAACGCCTCGCCCGCGCCCTTGCGGGCGAGCGCGGTCCGCACCGCGTCCGGGTTCACGCGAGCTGCCTTGAGGTCGATCATCGTCTGGAGTCTAGGACGGCTTCGATCACGCCGGCGACGCCCTCGTCGTGCGGCCCGGGGCACGTCCTTTGGGCGATTGCCTGGAGCCTGGGGTGCGCGCCCTCGACCGCGACCGCGAGACCGACCTCTGCCAGGAGCTCGACGTCGTTCTCGCCGTCGCCGAAGGCGATCACGTTGTCGAGCTCGATCCCGAGCAGCTGCGCGACGAAGGCGATCCCCGATCCCTTCGACGCGCCGAGATGGCCGAGCTCGAGGAGGTGGGGAAGCGAGGTCGTGATGAACAGTCGACCCGCGAAGTCCGCTTCGAGGTCACCGCGGACCTCGCCGAGCCGGTCCGGCTCGGCGACCGCGACGAGCTTCGTGGGCGGTCGCTCGAGCCACGCGAGGAGGTCGCCGACCTCGGTGACCGGAAGGCTCTGGAAGGTCGAGTACGCCCGCGAGTACTCCGTCTCCTCCGCGACGTAGAGCTGGTCGTCGACGTAGACGTTCGGCGCGAGGTCGTGCGCGAGGAGCCACGCGACCGCCTCGCGCGCGAGGTCGAGCTCGAGCGGCTCGTGCAGCAGGAACTCCCGCGTCCGCGGGTCGACGACCGCGGCGCCCTGGTAGCAGACGACCGGCTCCTGGATGCCGGCGCGCTCGAGGTACGGCTCGACCGAGCGGAACATGCGCCCGGTCGCGACGAGCACCGGGATGCCCGCTTCCTGCGCGCGCGAGATCGCGGCGAGCGTCCTCGGTCGGAGCGTTGCGTCGCGGCCGATCAGCGTTCCGTCGAGGTCGCAGGCGAACGCCTGCACCGGGTCGGGGAAGCCGTCCGTCGAGCTCAGATGATCGATGCCACGAGAGCGTCGACTCCGGAGCGCGGGCTGGCCGCTCTGGGGCGTGGGACGAGCGAACCGGCGATGCCGGTGGCATCGATGAGACGCTCGGCACGCGAAGCGCACAGGGCTGCGAGGGCCGCGTAGCGGGCGTCGCCGCCCTGGAAGCGGCGCATACGCGCCAGATCGCGCATCCGGCCGCGCGGGATCGTGGCCTCAATCCTCACAGCAGGGAGGTCGGCTCAGCCGCCGGCGGACGACGAGACGTACTCGGCGACGTCCGCGATCTGCTGCGGCTCGAGCGTGTCGCCGAAGGCGGGCATGCCGCCCTGCCCGAGCGTCACGCGCTCGACGACGAGCTCGTCCGACGGCTGCGCCTCGTCGAGGTTCGGGCCGATCGTGCCGCTCGCGCCCGCTTCCGAGAGGGTGTGGCAGCTACCGCAGCCCTGGCTCGCGAAGACCTCCTTGCCTGCCGCCGCATCCCCTGTCAGCTCGAGCGCCGGCAGGTCGGGATTCGTGCCCGTGGTCTCCTCGGGGATCGTGCCCTCGACCGTCTCCGGCGTCGCGGTCACCTCGCCCTCGCTGCACCCGACCGCGACCAGCGCGATCGCCGCGAGCAGCAGCGCGAGGACGGCGAGGGGGCGGCGCATCGCGCGCAGTCTATAGAGCGAGCTCCGCGAGACGCGCGGTGAAGCCCCCTCGAAGCAGCGGATCGCGACGGCCGCTGCGGCGCCGATCCCGACGACGTCCGACGGCGTGTCGTTGACCACCAGCGAGACGAGCAGACGCGACGAGCAGAGCGTCCGTGACCGGGCGCCGCGGACGCCGTATCGCGACGGCGACGAGCACCGCGGACGAGGCGAGCACGACGAACGCCGGGCCCGAACGCAGCGGCGGACCGGCGCACCGAGAGCTCGAGCCGGTCGGCGAGGTGGCCGAGGAGCGAGCCGGGACCTTCCCGGACCGCCTCGGTGACGTGGCTCGACCCGCCGAGCGCCGCGTCGAGCCCCACGAGCGCGAGCGCGACGGCGCCGGCGGCCGCAGCGAGCGCGACGCCCTGTCGCACGGTCGGCCTGCGGCCCGCCGCGCGGAGGAGCAGCATCGCGTACCCGGCGAGCAGCACGAGCAGCCCGCCGCCGTCGGCGCCGAAGCGATTTCCCGCGACGGCGATGACCGCGAGCGCCGCCACGCGCGATCCCGAGCCGGCCGAGGACCCACGCGCCGAGGAGCGCCGGGACGAGGAGCATCGTCTCGAGCAGGTTCGAGAGCCCGTAGAAGCGCCCGGCCTGCGACGGGCCGAAGGGGGAGAGGGCCACGGCTTCGGGGTCGAGCCCGAGGACGAGCAGGTACGCCGCGAGCACCGCGGCGCACGCGAAGCCGAGCGGGAGCAGCACGCCGGCGAGCGCGACGAGCGCGACGACCCACCACCCCGCGATCCAGAGGTTCGCCGCGAGCGCGACGAGGAAGACCCGAGGCGCGAGCCGTGGCGCGAAGGCGGCGGCGAGGTACGCGAGCCCACCGACGAGGAACGTCAGCGGCATGCGCCAGCGGTCGTTCCGCTCGATCCGCCGCTCGAGTCGCTCGAGGGTCGCGACCGGGTCGTCGACCCCGACCACCTCGAGCTTGCCGTTCGCCACGTCGGCGAGCGAGACGAGGCCGTCGATGCGCGTCGAGTCGGACGTGAGGACACCGCGCGGTCCGGGTGTCACGGCGATCGGGTAGCGCTCGTTCTCGGTTCGCCCCGCGGGTGGGAGCACGACGAGAGTGTCCGGCGCGGGACCCGTGTCGAGCTCGATGATCGGCGTGCCCGGAGGCGTGCCCCCGAGGACGGAGCTGTGGACCTCGCCCGTGAGGAGCGTGTTGAGCGCGCTCTCGCGCGTGACGGCCGGCCCGGCGCCGGGAACCGCGAGGCCGATCGCGCCCGTGCCGGCGTACCGCTCGAGCGGAAACGGCTCGACGACGCGGACGGCCGCTGCGCCGGGCGCGGCCACGACGAGCGCGACGAGGATCGCTGCGAGGCCGCGCGTCACGGGTGCAAGTCTCGCGCAGCGCCTCCGGTCGCGTAGCCTGTTGCCGTGATCGTCGAGCGCTCCATGGACGACCGCTGGCTGTCGAACGCCTTCGTGGTGGGCGACGAGCCCGGCGGAGTGTGCGTGTTCGTCGACAGCGGCGCGCCGCTCGAGCCGCTGCTAGAGGTGATCGAGCGCGAGCGGCTGACCCCGACGCACGTCCTTCGGACGCACGGGCACGCCGACCACGTGGAGCACGAGGAGGCGCTCACTGCGCGGTTCGGGATCCCCGTCGCGACGGGTGACGTCGAGACGGGCGGGTTGCGGATCGACGCGATCGCGACGCCGGGGCACTCCGACGACGGCGTCGCGTTCGTCGTCAACGGCGAGCTGTGCTTCTCGGGCGACACGCTCTTCCGCGACGCCGTCGGCGGCGGGCCTGCGGACGTCGTGCGCACGTCGGTCATGGACCGGCTGATGACGCTCCCACACGAGCTGCGCGTGCTCCCGGGGCACACGCAGGAGACGACGATCGGCCGGGAATGGGAGCGCAACCCGTTCGTCCGCTTCTGGCGTGACCTCGACGGCGAGGACGGCGGCCGCTGCCGCCTCGGCGTGGACGAGGGGACGGTGCTCGTCACGTCGCCGGACTACGACGGCAAGGGGAAGCTCCTCGTCCGCTTCGACTCGGGCGACGAGCGGATCGTCGGCGCCTCGCGCGTGGAGCTGCTGTGATGCCTGTCCCGCGAAGCAGGAATCCGCGGGAGCGGATTCCTGCCGCTTGATCCCCGCCTGCGGCGGGGCACATCCCTGAAGGCGGCCCGCTTTCGCGGTCGCAACCGCCTCACGTGCGAGGCGCCCTCGCGATCGCGTCCGCAACGGGAGCTACGGTCCACGGCCCGTGCGTCTCGTCGTCGCCCGCTGCGAGGTCATGTACTCCGGCCGCCTCAACGCCTACCTGCCGGAGGCAGTTCGCCTGCTCGTCTTCAAGGCCGACGGCTCCGTCCTCGTGCACGCCGACTCGGGCGGCTACAAGCCGCTCAACTGGATGACGCCCCCGACCGTCGTGGAGGACGGCGACGGGCTCATCGTCGTCCGCAAGCGGGCCGGGCGGAGCGAGGACCGCCTCGAGATCCGCGTCGCCGAGGTGCTCGCGGAGTTCGAGCACGAGCTCGGTGAGGACGGCGGCCTCGAGAAGGACGGCGTCGAGCGGCACCTCCAAGAGGCGCTGGCGGGGCGGCCCGACGTCCTCGAGGACGGGCTCCGGCTCGTGCGGCGCGAATGGCCGACCGAGATCGGCCCGGTCGACCTGATGTGCCGCGACGCCGACGACGGCTGGGTTGCCGTCGAGATCAAGCGGGTGGGGACGATCGAGGCGGTCGAGCAGCTCTCGCGCTACCTCGAGGTGATCCGCCGCGACCCGGCGCTCGCCGGGTGTCGCGGCATCCTCGCGGCCCAGAGCGTGAAGCCGCAGGCGGCGACGCTCTGCGAGGCGCGCGACCTCGGCTGCGTCGAGGTCGACCTCGAGCTGTTGCGCGGCGAGCGCGAGCCCGAGCTGACGCTCTTCAGCGTCTGACGCGCACCGCGAACGACACGGCGTCGGGCTCGTGGAACCGGACGAGCCGCTCGCCCTCGTCGCGGACGTCGGCGAGCGCGGCCCGCGGGAGCCGCTCGAAGGGCTCGAGGCCGAGCGTCGCCTTGTCCCTGGCGCGCTCGACCTTCCAGGTGCCGGCGACCGAGCCGTCGATCAGGAACGTCGGGAACGACTGCGGCGCCTTCGTCGAGAAGACGAGCGGGCGAAACCGCTCGGGGAGGATCTGCGTGCGGCGGACGTGGACGAGGAGCACGGTGTCCCAGGTCCCGAGGAACCGCGGCGGCGCCGGCGTCTCCTCCGCCAGGAGCAGCGCGCGCGGCAGATCGAGGAGCTCCTTGCCGTCCTCGTCGTAGACGGCGCGCAGCCGGATCCGCTCGGCGACCGGGAGGAGCTTGGCCCGGTCGACCCCGGCCCACTTCGCGGCGTCGACGAGCGTGCCAGGCCCGAAGGCCGCGAGGTAGCGGCGCAGCAGGCGTTCTAGCCCCTCGCCCTCTGAGACCTTCGCCGGGCGCAACCATTCGGCGGCGAGCCGGAACAGGTCGGCCCGCCGGTGCGCCCACGTTCCGGACGGCGGCTGGCGCACGAGCTCGACCCACGCGCCGGTCCAGATCGTCGAGCCCTTCATGCGGAGCAATGCGTCGAGCTCCTTCCGGTGCCAGGTCCGTCCGGCCAGCTCGCGCCGCAGCTCAGCTGCGACGGCGTCCAGGTCAGCGGCCGTGTGCTCGGGGCCGTGCGTGGCGACCCACCACTGTCGGCGCGACGGGCCGATGCCCGCGGCGAACTGCCAGTAGTCGCGCGGCGAGACGATGTGGATCGTCGAGCGCATGAGCGTCCCCTGCACCGCCCGCCGCCGCTCGAGGGCATCCGTGAGATCGCCGAGAGCGAAGCCGTCGAGCATCGACCAGAGGCGGATGTACGGCGAGGGGACGTACTGGGCCTGCAGCCCCGCGACCCGCTCGAGCGCGCGCCCGATCGGGATCCGGACGCGCTCGAGTAGGAGCTGGCGGGCGAGGACGGTGCGGTTGAGCGCCCGCGCCGTGAGGATCACGGTCGGACGGCCGCCTTGAGGTAGTCGCGCGGCGGGTCGTCGAACAGCCCCGCGACGCCCTCCAGGCCGACGCGATGCGTGACGAGCCGCTCGAACGGATAGGCCTCGCTCGCGAGGAAGCCGAGGGCGGCCCGGAACAGGCGCGGCGTGTGGTGGAACGCGCCGACGAGGCGGACCTCCTCGTAGTGGATCCGGTACGGGTCGACGGTGACCCGGCTGCCGCTCGGGAGGCCACCGAACGCGAGCACGGTTCCTCCCGGGCGGACGAGCTCGAGGGCGCGGTCCCACGCCTCCTCCGTGCCTGCGGCCTCGATGACGACGTCGGCGCCCTCGGGCTCCGCGGGCGTCGCGCCGAACAACGGCGCGAGCTCGCGTCGCTCCGGTCGGCCGCCGACGATCGTCGGCCGACCGCCGGCATCGGCGACGCAGGCACACAGCATCAGTCCGATCGGCCCGGCCCCGACGATCGCAACCGTGTCGCCGTGCGTGACACCCGCGACGTCGACGCCGTGCAGGCAGCACGCGAGCGGCTCGGCCATCGCGGCGACCTCCGACGCGAGCCCGGGCGGGACGGGGAGGACGTTCCTCCGCGAGATCCGATCGGGAACGAGGAGCAGTTCGGCGTAGGCGCCGTTGAGGAGCGGGAGGAGGTTCTCGCAGAGCGTCTCCTGGCCGCGAGCGCACGGCGCGCACGTGCCGCACGGCGCCGAGTTGGCGACGACGACGCGGCGCCCCGTCGCGACGTCGACGCCGCAGACCTCGTGGCCGAACGGGCTCGGCGGCGGGCCGAGCAGAACCGGGTGCCCGCGCCGGTACGCCTTCAGATCGGTTCCGTCGGTGAGCGCGACCTCGACCTGGACGAGGACCTCGCCCTCGGCCGGGACCGGCTCGGAGACGTCCTCGAGCCGGAGGTCGCGCGGCCCGTGGAAGACGAGCGCCCGCATCGTCCTCATGCGCGTCCGGCGGGCTCGAGGACGAACGGCGTGGGGACGGGCTCGAGGTCGTCCGGGTACCGCGCGGAGGCGAACCCCTGGACCGTGCCCGCGAGGCGCTCCACGTCGAGCGGCCACGGCTCGAGCGTCACGCCGCCGTTCCCGTCGAGCGCGTACCGCACCTCGGTCGCGGCACCCTCCGCTCCGATGACGGCGACCGCACCCGTGGCGGGCGCCTCGAGGCAGAAGTCGAACGAGATCCGGTCGCAGAGGTCGGTGATCCGGTCCGCCGCGGCGGCGTCGTCGGCGGAGACGCCCGCGGCGACGACGAGCGCCGGGAGCTCGGCGTCCATCGCCGTGAGCGCTCGGCGGCTCTCCTCGTCGCGACCCGAGGAGACGAGGCGCCGCACGTGCAGCGCGACGACGAGGTCGACGACCGCGTCCTGCCGCGTTGGAGCGAATCCGCGCGCCTGGATCTCCACCCAGCGGCCGGGCGGGAGGTTCCCGATCTCGTCGGCGTCGTGCTCGGCGTATCCGCGGTCGTGCTCGGCGACGCCGAGGACGAACCGCTCGCGCGGGAGTCGGACCGGCGCGAAGGCGTCGCTCCAGGCGTCGGCTACGGCCGCGGCGAAGCGCGCGTGCTCGCGCTGCGGGAAGACGACCTCGCGTCGGCGCGACCGGAACACGTCAGGGAGTGAAGACGACCTTGAGCGCGTCGCGCCGGCGGTAGCGCTCGAGTCCCTCCGCGAACCGCTCGAGTGGGAGGACGATCGGCTCGGGCAGATCCAGCTGGTCGACGAGCGCCACGGCCTCGGGCATGTGGCGCGGAGTGGCGGATCGCAAGCCGACGACGGTCAACTCGCGGCGGTAGACCGCCTCCGCGGCGATCGGGCCGGCGTCGGCGAAGACGAGCAGCGTACCGCCGGGGCGGAGCGCATCCAGCGCGGTCTCGACGCCGCCACGAGCGCACAGCACCGCGGCGTCGACGGCGTCGTCGGGCTCGCGACCCGTGCGCCGCGGGTCGGCGTCGACGGCGAACACATCGTCGCCGCGCCGTCCGAGGACCGCGCCGAAGAGCCGTCCCACGAAGCCGTTGCCGACGATCAGCACGCGGCCGGGCGGCACGCGATCGGCGCCTCGCAGGACGCACGCCAGCGGCTCGACCATCGTCCCGCGCCAGTCCGGCCACGAAGGCGGGAGGTCGACCCAGCCCTGGGCGAGCGCCCGCTCGGCGAAGCCGCCGGGGCGGATGGTCGGCTCGGCGAACCGCTCGCAGGTCGACTCGTGCCCCGCGAGGCAGCGCTCGCACTCCCCGCACGAGGCGTGATGGACGAGCGCGACCCGTCGGCCGTCGGGGGTCTCCCCGACAACCTCGTGGCCGAGGACCGCGCCGGCGTTCGCCGGCCCGAGCTTCTCGACGTCCGAGCCGCAGAGCCCGCAGGCGAGCACGCGCACGAGCTCGCCGGGCCCGTCGGGCTCCGGGACGTCCGTGAGCGTCGGCTCACCGTCCTGCCCCACGACCACGGCGCGCACGGGCGTATCGTAGGCGCGACGAAAGGAGCCGAATGGCCGTCAAGCTGCACCGCTGTCCGCTCCTCTGGGCGAAGGCGTCACGACATCCGTGCTGGCGCGTCCAGAAGGCGCTCGACGACATGGGCGTCGAGTACGAGATCGTCAAGGAGCCGTGGCCGCTCCGGAGCCGGCGGAAGGAGCTGATCGAGCACACCGGACAGAGCGCGCTGCCCGCGATCGAGCTCGAGGACGGCACGTGGTATCGCGAGCAGTCGGCGGACATGGAGCGCGCGATCCGCTCCGGGCGCTTCGGTTCGCCGAGCTGAGCGGCGCTACACTTCCTCCCTCGCGGGGCTATAGCTCAGTTGGGAGAGCGCCTGGATCGCACCCAGGAGGTCGGCGGTTCGAGTCCGCCTAGCTCCATCCCTCCGAAGCCGGCGGCCGAGGGATGTGATGCGCCGGTCGCGACCGGCGTCACGCCGGTCGGAGTGCAGCTATGACCGAGCGTGCCGTGGTGATCGCCGGAGCAGGCCCGACGGGGCTGATGTTGGCGGGCGAGCTGGCGTTGGCGGGGGTCGACGTTGCCATTGTCGAGCGGCGCGACAGCCAGGACCTCCCCGGCTCGCGCGCAGGCGGTCTGCACTCACGCACCATCGAGGTCCTCGATCAGCGTGGAATCGCCGATCGGTTCCTGTCGGAGGGACAGGTGGCGCAAGTCGCGGCATTCGCCGGGACACCTTTGGATATCAGCGACTTTCCCACCAGGCACCCGTACGGGCTCGGGCTGTGGCAGAACCACATCGAGCGCATACTGGCCGGCTGGGTCGGCGAGCTGAGGGCGCCGATCCACTACGGCAGTGAGGTGACCGGTTTCGCGCAGGACGACACCGGCGTCGACGTCGAACTGTCCGACGGCGAGCCGCTGCGGGCGCGGTACCTCGTCGGGTGCGACGGAGGAAGAAGTCCGATCCGCAAGGCAGCCGGCATCGAGTTCCCCGGGTGGGATCCCACGACCAGCGCCCTGATCGCCGAGGCCGAGATGGCCGAGGAGCCCGAACTGGGCATGCGCCACGACGAGCGCGGCACACATGGCCTCGGTCGGGTGGAGTACGAGATCCGCGACGGCGAGGTGGTCTTCAAGGACGAGGGGCCGGTACGCGTCATGGTGACCGAGCCGCACGTCGAAGCCACGACGGAGCCCACCCTGCGCGATCTCAGCGAAGCGCTCATCACGGTGTACGGGACCGATTACGGGGTCCACAGCCCCACCTTCATCTCGAGATTCACCGATATGACTCGTCAGGCCACGGCCTACCGCGACAGACGGGTCCTGCTGGCCGGCGACGCCGCACACGTGCATGCCCCGGATGGTGGACAGGGACTCAACACCGGCGTGCAGGACGCGGTGAATCTGGGATGGAAGCTGGCCCAGGTGGTCAACCGGACATCGCCGGAAAGCCTCCTGGATACCTACCACGGCGAGCGACACCCGATCGCTGCCCGCGTGCTGCGCAACACCATGGCGTACGTCGCACTTCGCCGCCCGGACGACCGCACGAAGGCCCTGCGCGACACCATTGCCGAGCTCGTCAGCATGGACGAGCCCCGCAGACGATTCGCCGCGATGATCTCCGGCCTGGACATTCATTACGACCTCGGCGAGGGACACCCGCTGCTCGGACGCCGCATGCCCGACCTCGACCTGGTCACCGCCGATGGCCCGCGTCGGGTCTTCGAGCTGCTGCACGATGCCCGGCCGGTGCTCCTCGACCTCGGTGAGCCCGAGGGCATCGACATCACTCCATGGGCAGATCGTGTCCAGCTGATCGACGCCGAGTACGTCGGTCCGTGGGAGCTTCCGGCACTCGGGGCGGTCACTGCTCCCACCGCCGTGTTGATCCGGCCCGACGGATATGTGGCCTGGGTGGGAGAAGACCCGACCCAGCCGGGGCTCGCCGACGCGCTCACCACCTGGTTCGGACCGCCCACTGCGGCGTAGCGCACCGGCTTCAAGGATCAATCGGACGTGTCCCCGGCCTCGTCACGGCCCCTTGACCGGCGTCCGTGCCGCGATATGTTCGGCAGCGGGATAGCGGCGATCAGGAGGCACCGATGACCGGCGCGCTCGTCGGAGACGGCTCGGGGACCGATGGAACGGGGGCGGCGCGTACCCGGGTCTTTCGCACCGAGCTGAACCCCGTCGACCTGCTCGCGCGTGCCGCGTCGATGTACGCGGCGAAGACCGCGGTCGTCCACGGGACGCGCCGCTATTCGTACGCGGAGCTCGGCGAGCGCGCGTGGCGCCTCGCCAACGCGCTCCGCGCCGCCGGTCTGCGGAAAGGGGATCGAGTCGCGACGCTTCTCCCGAACTGCCCGGCAATGCTGGAAGCGCACTTCGGCGTCCCTGCGGCGGGCGGGATCCTCGTGACCGTCAACACGCGGCTCTCGGGCGCCGAGGTCGAGTACATCCTGCGTCACTCGGGGGCCGGCACGCTGCTGCTCGACGCGGAGCTCGCCGACGTCGTGGCGCCGCTCGACCTCGCCGGCATCGACGTGATCCGCGTCGACGACACCGGCGCCGCCGGGGACCCGTACGAGGACCTCCTCGCCGCATCGTCGCCCGAGCAGCCGGTGAGCTGGCTCGAGGACGAGGAGGAGACGATCTCGATCAACTACACGTCCGGTACGACGGGGCGTCCGAAGGGCGTGCAGTACACGTACCGGGGCGCGTACCTGAACGCGCTCAACGAGCCGCTCGTGGCGGGGTTGTCGCCGGAGTCCGTCTTCTTGTGGCTGCAGCCGATGTTTCACTGCAACGGCTGGTGCTTCGCCTGGGGGGTCACCGCGGTTGCCGGCCGCCACGTGACGATTCGCAAGGTCGAGCCGGACGTGATCTGGGACCTGATCGACGCCGAGGGCGTCACCAACTTCAACGGTGCCCCGACCGTGCAGCTGATGGTCATCAACCATCCCAAGGCGCATCGGGTCGAGCGGCCGGTGACGGTGGTGGTCGCGGCGGCGCCTCCCTCGCCCACGCTGTTCGCGCGCATGGACGAGCTGAACTTCCGCGTGATCCACGTGTACGGGCTGACCGAGACCTACGGCCCCACGACCCTGTGCCCCGAGCAACCCGAGTGGCGGTCGTTGCCCGCCGCCGAGCGGGCCCGGCTCCTCTCGCGCCAGGGCCAGGCGTACCCGTCGGCAGATCTCGTCCGCGTCGTGGACGAGCACATGACCGACGTCCCCCGCGACGGCGAGACGATGGGTGAGGTCGTGATGCGCGGCAACATCGTCATGGCGGGCTACTTCGACGACCCCGAGGGGACGGCGACCGCGTTCCGCGGGGGCTGGTTCCACTCCGGCGACCTCGCCGTGTGGCATCCCGATGGCAACGTCGAGCTGCGCGACCGCGGCAAGGACATCATCATCTCGGGCGGCGAGAACATCTCCTCGATCGAGGTCGAGCAGACCATCGTCGCCCATCCTTCGGTCCTCGAATGCGCCGTCGTCGGGATTCCCCATCCGCACTGGGGCGAGCGCCCCAAGGCATTCGTCACCCTGAACGATGGCACGACCGCGACCGCTGACGAGATCATCGCCTTCACCCGCGAGCGACTTGCGCACTACAAGTGCCCGGACGCCGTCGAATTCGGCCCGCTGCCCAAGACGTCGACCGGCAAGGTGCAGAAGTACGTGCTGCGCGAGAAGGAGTGGGCCGGGCACGAGACGCGGATCGGCGCCGCGTAGGCTCCGCCGATAGTCTCGGGCGATGGGCCTGCTCCGTCGGCTCCTGCTGGTCAAGCTCGGAGCGCTGCTCGGCATGATCGTCGCGGCGGCGTTCTTCAAGCGCGTCGTGCGCTCCCGCGGCGACGCCGAGAGCGACGAGGTCGCGCTCGTCGCGATTCTCGACGGCGTCGAGCTCGAGAGCCGGGCGAAGGCCTTCAGGGGTGGGTCGATGCTCGCCTGGTTCGGCGGCATCGACGTCGACCTGACCGGCGCCGAGCTCGCGGACGGCGCGCGGCTCTCCGTTCACGCGCTCTTCGGCGGGATCGACGTCACGACCCCGCCGGGCTGGAGGATCGAATCCGGCGTGACGACGTTCATGGGCGGGGCCGACGCACGCGGCGCCGCCGTGGACGATTCCGACGCGCCCGTCCTGGCGCTGGACGGCATGGCCGTCTTCGGCGGCATCGACGTCGGTCCCGCCACCGGCGCGCCGCGCCACGGCTAGCGCCCGTCCCGACACCCGTCGCGTGGCAGCATCCGCGGGATGCCCGAGCCCGTCGGCGACCGCGCGCACCATCGCCGGCGGATGTCCGGTCGCGACCCGCACGAGGCGCACCGCTCCGCGACGCCGCTCGAGCTCCTCTACGACCTGACGTTCGTCGTCGCGTTCGGGATCGCGGCGAACGAGCTCTCGCACGCGCTCGCCGAGGGGCACTACGGGTCCGGGATCTTCGGCTTCTGCTTCGCGACGTTCGCCGTGTCCTGGGCGTGGATCAACTACTCGTGGTTCGCGTCGGCCTACGACACCGACGACTGGGTGATGCGGCTCGCGACGATGGTGCAGATGCTCGGCGTGATCGTCCTCGCGCTCGGGCTCGAGCAGGCGTTCGCGTCGATCGAGGAAGGCGACGTCCTCGACAACGGCGTGATGGTCGCCGGCTACGTCGTCATGCGCGTGCCGATGGTCTTCCTCTGGCTGCGCGCCGCGGGCCACGACCCGCCGCGTCGCCCGGCGGCGATGGCCTACGTCTGGACGATCGCGATCGCCCAGGTCTTCTGGGTCATGCTGGCGATCGTCGACCTGCCGATCGAGACGACCTTCGCGATCGCGGCGGTGCTCATCGGGATCGAGATGACCGGGCCGATCATCGCGCAGCGGCGGAAGGGCGGCACCCCGTGGCACGCGCACCACATCGCCGAGCGGTACGGGCTGCTCGTCATCATCACCCTGGGCGAAGGAGTCATCGGGACCGTCGCCTCGATCAACGCCGTCGTCCACGGCTCGGCGGGCTGGACGGTCGACGCAGGCGTCGTCGCGTTCGCCGGCATCGGCCTCATCTTCGCGACGTGGTGGACGTACTTCTCGATCCCGTGGGCGGACGTCCTACAGATGCACCGCGGCCGGTCGTTCACCTGGGGCTACGGCCACATCGTGGTCTTCGGGGCGCTCGCCGCGATCGGCGGGGGCCTCCACGTCGCCGCTTACTACCTCGAGCACGAGACGACGCTCGGGGTGACGGGGACCGTGCTGAGCACCGCGATCCCGGTTTCGATCTACGTCGTCGCCCTCTACGCGATCTACGCGGCGTTCACGCGGCACCTCGACCCATTCCACCTCTCGCTGCTCGCGGGGACGGCGGCCGTGATCGTGCTCTCGATCGTCCTGGCCGCCGTCGGCGCCGGCGTCGGGAGCTGTCTGGTCGTGCTGATGTTCGCCCCGGTCGTGACGGTCGTCGGCTACGAGACGCTCGGCCACCGCCACGTCGAGGAGGCGCTCGCCCGCATCGAGGCCCGGACGGATGTCACATCGTGATGACGATTTTCCCGCGGGCGTGCCCCTCGCCGAGGTAGGCGAGCGCCTCGGGCGCCCGCTCGAGCTCGTACGTACGGTCGATCACCGAGCGGATGGTTCCGGCGTCGAGCAGGGATCCGAGAAACGCCAGGTCCTCCGTGTTGACCTTCGCAACGAAGAAGCGCACGCGTTGACGCCGGAGCTTCGACGAGACGAGCGTCGCGCCGAGGTGGGAAGCGGGCCGAGACCGCGATAGGTCATCCGTCCTCCGACGAGCACGAGGGTCGCGCCAGGCGTCAGGGCTCGACGAAGCGCCCTGAGCGGGCGGCTTCCGACGACGTCGATCAAAGGAGATACGCCGGACCGCGATCTCCTCGTACGAGGCGTTCGTGCGGCACCGCTGGGCGTGCGGCCTGATGATGAGAGGGCCGAACGTCACCCCGACCGTCAGTCCCGTTCGCATCGCGTGGATGGAGGCGGTGCTTCGAACCCTTCGCGAGGCGGGCTTCTCCGCCAACCTGACCCACCACGCGTACCACGCCCTCGACAGCCACATCACGGGGTTCACGCTCTGGATCGTCAGCATGCCGTTCGAGAGCCACGAGGAGCTCGTCGATCTCGCGCAGGCGTTCCTGCCCCAGATCGCGGCCGACCAGTACCCGTACCTGCTGGAGCACGCGCACCAGCACCTGCTCCCACCCGACCCGGACGAGAAGAGCGAGTTCGAGTTCGGGCTGGACCTGATCCTCGACGGCCTCGAGCGGCTGCGCGACGAGGCCTGAGCCGTCAGGCAGGGACCGGCGCGACGGGTGGCTCCGCCACGAGCTCCCGCGCGAGACCGTCCAGCATCGCCCGTACTTCGTCGTGCTGCTCGGGCTCCCAGCCGTCGAGAAGCTCGGACAGGCCCCGGCGGCGCGCCCCGAGCAGGCGCCCGTAGGCGGCTTCGCCGTCCGTTCCGAGCCCACCGTCCTCGAGAAGCCCACGCTCTCGGAGGGAGGCGTCGGCCCCGGCCAGCCGGGGGTCGTCGAGGTCGACCGCCGTCCCTTCGCCGAGCCGCGCGAGCAGCCACAGCTCGGCCGGCTCGAGGTCGAGACCGGTTCGCCGGGCGAACTGGTCGTAGACCCGCCAGTGGTTCTCGCGGCGGGCGAGCGTCGTCACGATCCGCTGGAGCTCCGGCAGCGACTCGGCCTCGCGCGGCATCGCGAAGCTCTCCGAGATCCCCTCGGCCGCGACGCTCTTGCGGAGCGGCACCTCGCGGAGGAGCCACGTGAGCGCGAAGGCGAGCAGCGAGACCGCCGCGGCGACAACGAAGACGGGGACGAGCGCGTCCGCGAACGCCTCGAGGTACGGCACGCGGATCGCGTCCGGGAGCCGGTGGACGAGCGTCGGGGCTGACGGCGGCCGGCGGGGTGCCGCCCGGCGGGAGCGCGGCCGCGAGCTCCGCCGCGAGCCGGTTGGCGAAGATCGCGCCGAAGACGGCGACGCCAACCGAGCCGCCCACCTGGCGGAACAGCGTCGATCCGGAGGTCGCTACGCCGAGCAGCTCGTACGGCACGGCGTTCTGGGCCGCGAGCACGAGCACCTGCATCGTCATCCCGAGCCCGAGCCCGAGCACGAGCATGTACAGCTCTGTCTGCCAGGTCGGCATCGAGACGCTGAGCCCCGTGAGCAGCGCCATCGCGAGGGTCATGAGCGCCGTCCCGGCGATCGGGAACGGCTTGTAGCGCCCGAGCCGCGTGATGATCTGGCCGCTCGCGATCGACGTGACGAGCACGCCGGCCATCATCGGCGTGAGCAGGAGGCCGGCCTCGGTCGGGCCGTGACCCTTCACGATCTGCAGGTAGAGCGGGAGGAACGTCACGGCGCCGAACAAGGCGAACCCGACGACGAAGCCGATCACGCTCGTCACGGTGAAGACGCGGTTCCGGAAGAGCGCCAGGGGCAGGATCGGCTCCGCCGCCCTCCGCTCGACGAGCACGAACCCGACGAGCATGGCCACGCCTGCGACGGCGAGCCCGACGACCTGGGGCGAGCCCCACGGCCACGTCGTCCCGCCGAGGCTCGTGAACAGGACGATCCCGGACAAACCGCCGGCGAGCAGCGCCGCGCCGAGGTAGTCGATCCGGTGGCTGACGTGGACCGTGCGCGGGTGGAACGCCGCGGCGATGACGCCGAGCGCGAGGATCCCGAGCGGGACGTTGATGTAGAAGATCCACCGCCACGAGAGGTGGTCGACGAAGAAGCCGCCGAGCAGGGGGCCGATCACCGTCGACACGCCGAAGACGGCGCCGAAGAAGCCCTGATACTTCCCGCGCTCGCGCGGCGGGACGATGTCGCCGATGGTGGCGATCGTCGTCACGATCAGCCCACCGCCGCCGAGGCCCTGGATCGCGCGGAACGCGATCAACTGGCCCATGTCCTGCGCGAGCCCGCAGAGCGCGGAGCCGACGAGAAAGATCACGATGGCGACCTGCAGCACGATCCGTCGCCCGTAGAGATCGCCGAGCTTCCCGTAGATCGGGCCGACGATGGTGGAGGCGAGCAAATAGGCGGTGACGACCCAGGAGAGGTGCTCGACGCCGCCGAGCTCGCCGACGATCGTCGGGAGCGCCGTCGAGACGATGGTCTGGTCGAGCGCGGCGAGGAGGAGGACGAGCAGGAGCGCGCCGAAGATCAGGCGGACGCGCGGCGCGTCCTCGGCGGGCGGCGCGGCAGGCGTCGCGGCGGTGTCGCTCACCTCCGCATCATCGCCCTCGGAGCGTGGGGGCGTGTCGCGTTACGCGGCGGCGCGCGTCTGACGGATCAGCCGCCGACCGTGGCGGCCGGGTCGCGCACGAACTGCTCGAGGAGCGCGCGGATCGTGGGCGAGCCGGCCGGAAGGGCGACCCCGTGGGCCGAGCCCGCGACGAGCTCGAGCCGCTTCGCCGTCCCCACGGTCGCGTCGTAAAGCCGCTGCGCGTCGGCGGCGAAGTCGTACGGCGGGTAGCGGTCGTCGCGGGAGGCGATGTAGAGCACGGGGACCACGAGGCGAGGAGCGAACGGCCGCGCGTCGACACGCCCCGCGATCACGGCCGGCGCCGAGAACGCCGCGACCCCCGCGACGGGCGGCGTGGCCGAAGCGCCGGCGATTACCGCGCCGATCCCGCCGAGCGACGCGCCCGCGAGGACGACCCTCTTCGCGCCCAAGGCTCGAACCGTTTTCACCGCGGCGGCGTAGTCCGTCGCAAGCCGGCCGTACTGGACGCGGCCCTTCGACGACCCGTGGCCGCGGAAGTCGAAGGCGAAGACCCAGATTCCGCGCCCGGCGAGCCAGCGCGCCGTCGGCAGCCATTCGCACAGGCTGCCGTTCGACTGGTGCGCGAGGACGACGGCGGGTCGCGTGCCGGGGCGGAGGCCGCCGAAGCGATGCCCGACGAGCTGGACGCGGTCGGCCGTCCGGAACGACAGCTCGGTGCCGCGGACGCAGTCGTGGGTCGAGCGCTCGCCGCCCGCGATGGCCGCGCCGGGGGCGGCGATCGCGAGGGCGGCGAGGAGGAGCGCCAGCGCGGTCCGCATCACCTGCGATGATGACCAGACAACAATGACATGTCAAGATTGACATATGAGCCTTCGCTTCGCGCTCCTGGGCCTCCTCGCCGAGCGGCCGCACAGCGGCTGGCAGCTCCTCAAGCACTTCGAGGGCTCGCTCGCGTATGCGTGGCCGGCGCTCCACAGCCAGATCTATCCCGAGCTCGCGCGGCTTCGGGAGGCCGGTCTCATCGAGCAGACGGGCGAGGGCCCGCGCGGCGCGAAGGAGTACTCGCTCACCGCGACGGGTCGAGAGGAGGTCGCGCGCTGGCTCCGGGACACGACTCCGGGTCGCACGGGCAAGGACGAGGCGCTCCTTCGCGTCTTCTTCCTCTGGCTGCTCGACGCGGGGGAGGCCGCCTCCTACCTCGACCGTGAAGCGGACTACCAGCGGCAGCTGCTCGCCGAGCTCGAGGGGATCGCAGCGTCCACGGTGATCGCCGACGCCAAGGACGAGACCTACTGGCTCGCGCTCGACTACGGGTTGCGCGTGACACGCACGCGCATCGAGTGGGCCGAGGACTCGGCGCGCGAGGTCCGCGCGCGGTCGACGAGCGCCACCGCCGCGAGCGCCGCGCCCCACGCCATCGCCGCTACGGACCAGGCGCGTCCGAAGCCGCCGGCCGCGTCCTCCCAGGCGAACGAGACGAGCCCGAGGTAGCCCGCTGCGACCCCCGCGCACACCGGGACGAACGGGCGCAGGTCTGCTCGCGCCCCGATCACGGGAAGCACCGCGAGCGCCACGCCGAGCGCGCCCTGAACCGAGTAGTGGTCGATCGAGTTCGTGATGTCCGTCTCCACGAGCTCCTGCCGGTTCAGCGCCCACATGTCGAGGGCGTACGCGAGCCACGGGACCGCCGCGATCGCAGCGAGCGCGAGGAGCGGCATCGAGAGACCGCGGCGCCGCGGTCGCAGCACGTCGCGCGTCAGGTCTCGGACGACCGCCGCTCCGAGCACGACTGCCGCAGCGAGCACGAGAACGCCGCGCTCCCGTGCGACGACACCCGAGACCGCGAGCGCGATCGCGGCGACCGCCAGCTGCGCGACGCCGGGGGCCGCGGCCCGCGGCCGCGCAGCGGCGACGACGAACGGCACGCCGACGACGACGGTGAAGTAGAGGCCCCAGCCCGCCTCGAGCACTTGCGGCCAGTCCGGGTCCCACGTCACCGTGAGGTCGATCCCGCCGAAGCCGGGCACGACGATCCAGCCCAACGCGAATATCCCGGACAGCACCCTCGCCGCGCGTCGCCGCATCGGGGCGACGGTAGCCGCATCCCGGGGTCGACGCGCGTCGACACAACGGACGCGCAACCGACGCGGGTCGCACGGTCTGTTATGACCCGCACATGCGTTGGCTGCGCGGTGCCGTCGCTGCAGTCGTTGTCACGGCGTGCGTGCTCGGCGCCGCCGCGACCGGAACTGCGGCTCCGGGGTGCCCGGCGACCGTTCCCGACGGCTTCGGCCCGTTCGGCCGCGGGTCGCCGCCGATGCGCGCGAGCATCGGCAAGGGCCACGTGCTGACCGGGATCGTGCTCTCGTCCCTCAACTGCCGGCCGCTCCGCGGCGCGCGCGTCGAGCTCTGGCAGGCGAACGCCAGGGGGAAGTACGTCCGTACGACCAGCGCGACGGTCCTCACCGACCCGAGCGGGCGCTTCCGGTTCGAAGGCCCGTACCCGACGGCCTACGAGGGTGCGCCGCCGCACATCCACCTGCGGATCGTCGCGTCGGGTCACGAGGTCCTGCTCTCCCGCTACGTGCCCGCACGCGGGGCGCGCCGGGGCTCGATCCGGCTCGTGCTCGAGCCCCAGGCCGTCTAGAGGCCTGGCTCGCCCCTCAGCCGCCGCTGATCGCGGCGATCACGTCGACCCGCGAGCCTGCGTCGATCGCGGTGTCGAGCTCCGCGCGCTCGCGGTCGACGTAGACGTTGATGTGGGTCCGGAGCGCCGGGCCCGGCTCGCAGAGCCGGTCGCGGATACCGGGCCAACGTTCCTCGAGGCAGTCGATCGCCTCGGCCACCGTCGCCGCGTCGACCTCCAGGCGTCGTGGGAGGTCGACGAACAGCGACGGCAGCGTCGGGGGGAGATGGACGTTGGCCATCAGTCGTGCACCGCGACCTCGACGGAGGCGATCGCCGGCAGGTAGCTCGCGATCTCGGTCCAGTTCTCGCCCTCGTCGGCGCTTGCGAACACCTGGCCGGTGCTCGTGCCGAAGTAGAGGCCGGGCGTGTCGAGAGCGTCGATCGCCATGCCCTCGCGGAGGACGCCGAGGTGGGCGTCATGCTGCGGCAGCCCGCTGTCGAGCCGCTGCCACGTGGATCCGGCATCCTGCGTCCGCCAGACGGCGGCCTGCCCGTCGGGCATGCAGCGCCCGTGACCCGGGTCGAGAGGGACGACGTAGAACGTGTCGCGGTCGTGCGGGTGCACGGCTGCGGCGAAGCCGAACTCCGTCGGCAGGCCCTCCGTGATCTCCGTCCAGCTCCGTCCGGCGTCGTCGCTCCGGTGCATGCCGACGTGGTTCTGCTGGTATAGCCGATCGTTGTCGACCGGCGACATCACGAGCTTGTGGACGCAGTAGCCGACCTCGGGGTTCTCGATCGGCCAGTCGGCGCGCAGTCCCTTGTTGCGAGGCGTCCACGAGGCGCCGTCGTCGGTCGTCTCGAAGATCCCGAACCCCTGGACGATCGCCCAGAAGCGCGAGGCCTCGTCGGGGTGCGGCAGGATCGCGGGCAGGCCGAGGTGGCCCGGGGGCTGGTTCGTGGGGATGTTCCAGTCGTCGCGGCCGGGCTGCCCGTCGAGCGTGCTGAGGAGCGACCAGGTCGCGCCGCCGTCGCGGCTCTCGAACACACCGGCCGCCTCGGCGCCGGCGAGTAGCCGCCCGTGCGCGGCTGTCAGCCCGGAAACCTTGGACAGCTTGAGGTCGCCGTTCTCGTACGAGAGACCCTCGCTCGAGAGCTCCCAGCTCTCGCCGAGGTCAGGGCTCCGCCACACACCGGCGCCGTGCCACTCGCTGGCGCCGGCGGCGTAGAGCGTGCCCGTCTCGGGGTCGTGGATCGCGTGGTAGACGGGCCAGCCGTCGCAGTACGGGCCACGCATGCTCCAGTCGCGGCGGTCGCCGTCGCTCTCGAGGAGGAAGCATCCCTTGCGGGTGCCGACGATCACGGTGACGCGCGCGGGCACCTAGACCACCTCCGCCGCGCTCACGGGATTGCGGGATTCGTGCATGTCTGCCTCCCTCGGTCCTGGGTCACAGGCCTGTGACGGTGGTACGACGACATCGGCCGCCAGAACTCATCGGTGCGCGAGCGCGTGTCCGACCGAAGTCGAACACCGTCCCCATTCTCACGCCGACGCAACCGGCTCCGCGCCGAGCGACGCCGTGAGCCGGCCCGCGAGCTCGCGGACGCTCTCCCGCAGCTCGGTCGGCTCGTCGATCGTGAAGCGGCAGCCGAGGCGGGCGAGGACGCCGGCCATCCAGTCCAGCGAGCCGACGCGCATGCGCAGCAGCGTCCCCCCGTCCTCCTCGACGAGCTCGGCGACCGTCGCCGGGATGCGCGAGGCGGCCTCGTCCACGGTGAGGTCGAGCCGCACGACGACCTCCCAGCGCCACGGGACGTTCGCCAGCGAGCGGCTGACGTGCGCGACGGCGTCGAAGCCCTTCGGCGGCGCGAGCCACGGGCCGTCGGAGAGCGCCACCTTGCGCATCCGGTCGACGCGGAACGTCCGCCGGTCGGCCCGCACGTGGTCGTACGCGGCGAGGTACCAGCGCCCGGAATGGACGACGAGGCCGTGCGGGCTGACGTCGCGGGCCGTCTCGTCGCCGGTGAAGGCGCGGTAGCCGAAGGCGAGGCGGCGGCCGCGCCGGATCGCCTCGGCGACGAGCAGGGCGACGTCGCTGTCGACCGGCGCGCCCGTCCGCTCGGCGGCGGTGAAGCCGAGGGTCGTCTCGAGCGCCTCGACGCGGCGGCGCAGGAGGTCGGGCAGGACCCGGTGGATCTTCGTCAGCGCCCCGTCGACCGAGCCCTCGCTCGACTCGAGGCCCTGCCGGCGGGCGGCGAGCAGGCCGAGCACGACGACGACCGCCTCGTCCCCGGAGAGCATCAGCGGCGGCAGCCGGAAGCCGGGGCGGACGCGGTAGCCGCCGCCGACACCGCGCTGCCCCTCGACGGGGATCCCCATGTCCTGGAGCGCCGCGATGTACCGGCGCACCGTTCGGGCATCGATGTCGAGCCGGTCGGAGATCTCGCGCCCCGTGATCAGCGGCCGCGTCTGCAGGAGCTCGAGGAGCTCGAGGAGCCGTGCGGTCGGGGTCTGCACGGAGGAAGTCAATCACGGATAGAGGGCAAGTTCCGCCCTATTTACGACGTAGAGTCGATGCACGCGATCGATGGAGGCCGTGATGGCACAGGTCATGCAGCACGAGGCGACGGCGAGCGACTTCGACTTCTGGTTCGGCACGTGGGACGTCCACAACCGATGGCTCACGCGGCGACTGGCCGGCTCCGACGACTGGGAGGAGTTCCCGGCGCGGGTCGTCGCGCAGCCGCTGCTCGACGGGCTCGGGAACGAGGACGAGTTCCGCACCGACCACGCCGGCGGGTTCATCGGGATGTCCTTCCGCTTCTTCGACCCGGAGCGGAAGCGCTGGTCGATCTACTGGGCGGACAGCCGCCGGCCGGGCGAGCTCGACCCGCCGGTGTTCGGGACCTTCTCGGGCGACGTCGGGATCTTCGAGGGCGAGGACATCTACAAGGGCCGGCCGATTCTCGTCCGCTTCACGTGGTCGGGCGTCACGACCCCCACGCCGCGGTGGGAGCAGGCGTTCTCCGACGACGGCGGGAGGACCTGGGAGACGAACTGGGTGATGGAGTTCACCCCTGCGGGTGACGGGGCGTGACCGTCGCGACGGCCAACGGCACGGTCCGCAGCGAGTACCGGCACGCGCTGAAGCTCGTGCAACCGGCGTCCACGGTCGGGCTCGGCGACGCCGTGCTCAAGTGGTACGACATCGCCCCTCCGGACGAGCCGGTCACGGACGACACCCGCGCACTCGCGCGACGCGGGCTCGCAGAGGCCGCGCGCCTCGGGGAGATCCGCCTCGGCGACACGCTCGGCTTCGTGATCCTGCACCGGTGCGGTGACGGGTTCCACTTCCTCCTCGTGTCGACCTGGCGGAACGACAACGAGCTGTGGGAGACGATCTGGGCGAAGGACGGCGACGACGACCCGGAGTTCCACCCCTGGCCGATCGACGGGCCGCACCGCCCGACCTTCTGTGTGTGGGAGCTCGGCGCGGTCGCCCACGAGCGGCTCGCCTGGAGCCACTACCTCCTCTCGGACCGGGGCGAGGAGGCGCGGCGGGGTTACCTCCGCGACACCTTCGAGGGGCTGGCGTGAGCCCGAGCGCCTGGACGAGAGCCCCTCCCGCGGGGGCCGCGGACGAAGGGTGTGGTCAGCCGTACCACCGGACTGGCGGTAGCCGTCCGGCGGCTCGACCGCGGGGCAGAGAGTCTTCCAGCGTCGACCGGGAGGATGCATGACACGAACGTTCGCCGGACGCCAGGACGGTCGCCGGGAGGTGGCCGATCTCATCCGCGAGATCCAGCAGCTCACCGCCGAGCGCAGGCGGCTCGAGGCGCGGTCCGCGGGCGGGGACGAGTTCGACACGAACGAGCGCGAGATCGACGAGCTCCGCTGGCTGCTCGCCGACGCGGCCCGGCGCGCGGCGACCGACGAGCCCGTTCGCGCCGCCTAGTCGCCGCGAGAGCGACTGCCCTCGCCTTGCCGAGGGTGTGCGGCCGTTGGGCGGACGCCTTCAGGGTGTGCCCCGCCGAAAGGCGGCGATCCGAGCGGAACGATTCCGGTCCTGCGGAATCGTGCTTCGCGGGCCAACTCTTGGTGCTGACGCGGCTTCGCGGTCGCGGGCAAACTTACGGGCATGCTGGAGCAGATCCCGGACACCGATCCGATCGAGACGCGGGAGTGGCTCGACTCCGTCGACGCGGTCGTCGCCTACGACGGCCGCGATCGGATGGGGCACCTACTCGACACGGTCGTCGACTATGCGCAGGACCTCGGCGTCTCCGTCGGCGCCGGCGTCTCGACCCCGTACGTCAACACGATTCCCGTCGAGGACGAGCCGGAGATGCCCGGCGATCCGGAGCTCGAGCGCCTCGCGACGGCGCTCGTCCGCTGGAACGCGGTCGCGATCGTCCTGCAGGCGAACGCCGAATCGACCGAGCTCGGCGGGCACATCGCGAGCTACCAGTCGGCGGAGACGCTGTACGAGGTCGGCTTCAACCACTTCTGGCGCGCGCGGTCGGACGACCACCTCGGCGATCTCGTCTACATCCAGGGGCACTCCTCGCCGGGGATCTACGCGCGCGCGTTCGTCGAGGGGCGCCTCAGCGAGGACCAGCTCCGCGGGTTCCGCCAGGAGGTCGCGGGCGGCGGGCTCTCCTCGTATCCGCATCCGTGGCTGATGCCCGACTTCTGGCAGTTCCCGACCGTCTCGATGGGCCTCGGCCCGCTGATGGCGATCTACCAGGCCCGCTTCATGAAGTACCTCGGAGCGCGCGGGATCGTCGATGCACCCGACCGCAAGGTCTGGGCGTTCATGGGGGACGGCGAGATGGACGAGCCCGAGTCGATGGGTGCGATCGCGCTCGCTGGCCGCGAGCGCCTCGACAACCTCGTCTTCGTCGTCAACTGCAACCTCCAGAGGCTCGACGGCCCCGTCCGCGGGAACGGGAAGATCATCCAGGAGCTCGAGACGAACTTCCGCGGCGCCGGCTGGAACGTCATCAAGGTCATCTGGGGCTCGAACTGGGACCCGCTCATCGCGGCCGACGAGGACGGCTGGCTGCGACGCCGGATGGAAGAGGCCGTCGACGGCGAGTACCAGACCTTCAAGGCGAACGACGGCGCCTACGTCCGCGAGCACTTCTTCGGCAAATACCCGGAGACGAAGGCGATGGTCGCCGACTGGACGGACGAGGAGATCTGGGCGCTCCGCCGCGGCGGGCACGACCCGAAGAAGGTCTACGCCGCCTACCAGGCCGCCGTTCGCCACACCGGCCAGCCGACGGTGATCCTCGCGAAGACGATCAAGGGCTACGGCATGGGCGTCGCCGGTGAGGGCCGGAACATCACCCACCAACAGAAGGCGATGAACGACGAGGCGCGGCTCGCGATCCGCGACAGGCTCGGCCTGCATCTCACGGACGAGGAAGCGACCGGCGCCTTCTTCCACCGGCCCGACGAGTCGAGCCCCGAGCTGCGCTACCTGATGGAACGGCGCGCCGCGCTCGGCGGGAGCATCCCCGCGCGCAAGGCGACGAGCGCGCAGCTGCCGACGCCCGAGCCGTTCACGAGCGTGCTCGAGGGGAGCGGCGAGCGCGAGAACTCGACGACGATGGCCTTCGTCCGCATCCTCAACGCGCTCGTCCGCGACAAGGTACTCGGGCCGCGGATCGTCCCGATCGTCCCCGACGAGTCACGGACGTTCGGCATGGAGGGGATGTTCCGCCAGCTCGGCATCTACTCGCAGGTCGGCCAGCTCTACCAGCCGGAGGACGCCGGGGACCTCATGTTCTACCGCGAGGACCAGCACGGCCAGATTCTCCAGGAGGGGATCAACGAGCCCGGGGCGTTCTCGTCATGGCTCGCCGCCGCGACCTCGTACGCGAACCACGGCGAGACGATGATCCCCTTCTACATCTTCTATTCGATGTTCGGCTTCCAGCGGGTCGGCGACCTCGCGTGGGCCGGAGGCGACAGCCGGGCGCGCGGCTTCCTGATCGGCGGCACCTCGGGTCGGACGACGCTGAACGGCGAGGGCCTCCAGCACGAGGACGGCCACTCGCACATCCTTTCCTCGACGATCCCGAACTGCGTGTCGTACGACCCGACGTACGGGTACGAGCTCGCGGTGATCGTCCGTGACGGCCTGCGGCGGATGGTCACCGAGCAGGAGGACGTCTTCTACTACCTCACGGTGATGAACGAGAACTACGTCCAGCCGGCGCTGCCGGAGGGCGTCGAGGACGGGATCCTGCGCGGGATGTACCTCCTCCGCGAGGGCGAGGGCGAGGGCGAGGGCGACGGCGCGCGGGTGCAGCTGCTGGGCTCCGGCGCCATCCTCCGCGAGGTGCTCGCGGGCGCCGACCTCCTCGCGAGCGACTTCGGCGTCGCGGCGGACGTGTGGAGCGTCACGAGCTTCACCGAGCTGCGCCGCGACGGGATCGAGGTCGAGCGCTGGAACCGACTTCACCCGACCGAGACGGCGAGGGTCCCCTACGTAGGCGTGGCCCTCGGCGAGGCAGACGGGCCGTTCGTCGCGGCGACCGACTACATTCGCTCGTTCGCCGACCAGATCCGCGAGTGGGTCCCGGGCCGCTACGCCGTCCTCGGCACCGACGGCTTCGGCAGGAGCGACTACCGCCGCCGGCTCCGGCGCTTCTTCGAGGTCGATCGCCACCACGTCGCGGTCGCCGCGCTCGACGCCCTCGCCCGCGAGGGGAAGGTCGAGCCGAAGGTCGTCAAGCAGGCGATCGAGAAGTACGAGATCGACGTCGAGTCGAACGCGCCCTGGGCGCGCTAGGCAGACGCCCAGTTCTCGTCCGTCACCTCGCTGCGCCTCGCGAATGCGAGCACGACGGGGTACGCCGCGGCGGCGACGGGGCGCGCGTCAAGATGACGGCGACACCGTCCCAGGAGGCCCCACATGACCGCAGCCGACCGGCGCGCCGCCTTCCGTGCGCTTCACGAGCGAGACCGGATCTTCCTGATGCCGAACGCGTGGGACGTCGGCTCCGCGCGGCTGCTCGCGACGCTCGGCTTCGAGGCGCTCGCCACGACGAGCCAGGGCTTCGCCTGGGCGATCGGCAAGCTCGACCAGACGGTGACGCGCGACGAGCTCGTCGCGCACGTCGCGGAGCTCGCGGAGGCGACGCCGCTGCCGCTGAACGTCGACAGCGAGCGCCTCTACCCGGACGACCCCGGCGGGGTCGGAGAGACCGTCCGCCTGCTCGCCGACGCAGGCGCCGCCGGCTGCTCGATCGAGGACTACGACCCCGCGACGGGCAGAATCGACGAGGTCGGGCTCGCGGCGGAGCGCGTCGCGGCCGCGGCTGACGCGAAAGGGGACGTCGTGCTCACCGCCCGGTGCGAGAGCCACCTCTACGGCGGCGACGACATCGACGACACGATCGCCCGGTTGGTCGCGTATCGCGACGCCGGCGCCGACGCGGTGTACGCGCCCGGGCTGACCGACCTCGGGCAGATCACCGCCGTCGTCGAAGCGGTCGGCGTGCCGGTGAACGTGCTCGCGCTGCCGACGGCGCCGTCTGTCTTGGAGCTCCAGTCGGCCGGCGTCCGCCGGGTGTCGGTCGGAAGCCTGCTCACCGCCGCCGCGTACGGCGCGCTCGTCACGGGCGCGCGGGAGCTGCTGGAGGAGGGAACGTCGACCTACGCGGCGGGTCGCGTCCCGCGCGACCTCGTCGAGCGCGCCTTCGGCTGAGCCGAGCCCGTCAGGCCCCGCGCGGGGCCTCGTCGTCGACGCTCAGGCGGACGAGGTCGCGGATCGAGATCATCCCGACGACGGTCTCGCCGTCCACGACCGGGAGGTGCCGGAAGCCGCCGTGGATCATGAGCGCCGCCGCCTGGCCGGACTCCTCGTCGGCCTCGATCGTGTCGGGATGCGGCGTCATCGACTCCGAGACGGGCCCGTCGACCCGGTCGGTCGCAACGGCGCGCAGCACGTCGCGCTCGGTGAGGATGCCGACGAGGCGCCCGCCGTCGAGGACGACGACCGCGCCGACGCGGCGCTCGTGCATCCGCCGCGCGGCCTCCACGAGGGTCGTGTCGGGCGCGACGCCGAGGACGTCGCTCGCCATGATGTCGGCGACCTGCGGCACGAGGCGATCGTACAACGCACGTCGCCGAAGGTCAGCGCCCCTTCGCCCTCCCGGCCTCGCGTGAGAACACCGAGAGCGCCTTCCACCGCTTGCGCTCCTCGGCCGCGGCCCGCTTGTCGAGCCGGCGCTCGAGGTGGGCGATCTCCCGCTGCAGCTTGAGGTAGCTCTCCCAGCGCTCCTGCGACAGCGTGCCGTCCGCCAGCGCCGCCTTCACGGCGCACCCCGGCTCCGACTCGTGCGCGCAGTCGGAGAACCGGCATTGTCCGAAGAGCTCCGTGACGTCCTCGAACGCCTCCTCGAGGCCTTCGTCGGCGACCCAGAGCTGGATCTCCCGCATCCCGGGCGTGTCGATCACGAGAGCGCCACCGGGCAGCTGGACGAGCTCGCGGCGGGTCGTCGTGTGGCGCCCCTTGCCGTCGTCGCGGATCTCGCGGGTCTCGAGCAGCTCCTCGCCTGCGAGCGTGTTCACGAGCGTCGACTTGCCCACACCGGAGGACCCGAGCAGGGCGGCCGTGACCCCGGGCGCGAGGTACGGGCGGAGCGCGTCGAGGCCGTCGCCGGTGACGTTCGAGAGGGGCACGATCGGGAGGCCGAACGCGATCGACTCGACCTCCGCGACGGCGGCGTCGACGTCGTCCTCGAGGTCGGCCTTGGTCAGCACGAAGATCGGCCGGGCACCGCTCTCCCAGGCGAGCGTCAGGTACCGCTCGAGGCGGCGCAGGTTCAGGTCCTCGTTGAGCGAGGTGACGATCAGCACGACGTCGACATTCGCGGCGAGGACCTGCTCCTCGGCGGCCTGCCACGCCGTCTTGCGCGAGAACTTCGTGCGGCGTGGGAGCACCGCCTGGACGGTGCCGCCCTGCTCGCCGGGGCGCGCCGCGATGGCGACCCAGTCGCCGACGGCGGGAAGGTCGGCGGTCTCCGACCCGTCGTAGAGGCGCCCGGCGACGTCGCACCGGAGCTCGCCGAGCTCGGTGAGCACGTCGTAGGCGCCGCGATGCTGCACGGCGACGCGGCCCGGGATCAGGCCGGCGGTCGCGTGGGGCTCGAATTGCTCGGCGCGGGCGTCGTCCCAGCCGAGCGCGGTGAGGTCTTGCACGGGTGGTGATCTCCTCTCGGACTACGTGATGCGGGACGCGAGGCTGCGCGCCCGTCGCGAGAGGCTCGTCTCGACCGTCAGCAGCCGACGAGCCGCGCGGGGCGCGGCCAGGAGGAAGCTCTCTCGGTCATCGTTGCGACCTCCTTCGTCGGGGACGGGACCAGTATGCCGACGCCCGCCGCGAAAGGCCACATGCGCCGCCGTGGGCCGGTCAGCGGGCGCGCGGGCCCGTGTGCCAGAACACGAGCGCGGCGGCGGCCGCCTCGGCGAGGAGGCTGAGCACCGCGACGAGCTTCAGGGAGATCGGAATCTGCCGCATAACCGCACTATCGGCAGGGACGCGCCCTCCGTCGAGAGTCGAAAGTCCAGTCTCGAGGCTAGGGACGAGCAGGTGTCCGACCGAGGTCGGACACCGGTAGCCCGGTGTGGGACGTCAGTCCGACACCGTTCCCCCGACGCGGTCGGGCTCTCCACTTCGTGCCCTTCGGCGCGATCCGAAGCCGTCGGACCGCGGCAGTACGATGGCCTTCCCGTGCCCGCCCCGTTCGTCCACCTGCACGTCCACTCCGAGTACTCGATCCTCGACGGGGCGTGCAGGATCCCGGCGCTCGCGCGGAAGGCGGCCGAGCTCGAGATGCCGGCCGTGACGCTCACCGACCACGGCTCGATGGCCGGGGCGATCGAGCTGTTCAAGGCCGCGAAGGCGCAGGGCGTCAAGCCGATCGTCGGCTGCGAGGTCTACGTCGTCGACGACCGGCGCAAGCAGCACAAGGGGTACGCGCACCTGACGCTGCTCGCCGCCGACAACGTCGGCTACGGCAACCTGATCAAGCTCTGCTCGCTCGGCTACCTCGAGGGCTACTACTACAAGCCGCGCGTCGACTGGGAGCTCCTCGAGCGTCACGCCCAGGGGATGCTCGCGCTCTCCGGCTGTCTCGGCGGCCGGGTCTCGAAGGCGCTCGTCGAGCACCGCCCGGCCGACGCCGAGGCGGACCTGGACCGCCTCGCGCAGATCTTCGGGCGCGACAACACGTACGTCGAGCTGCAGAACGGGCACGTCGACATCCAGCAGCCGCTGCTCGAGTCGCTCCCGGCACTCGCGGCGAAGCGCGGGCTGCCGGTTGTGGCCACGGGCGACGTGCACTACCTCGACGCCGCCGACGCGTATGCGCACGAGGCGCTTCTCTGCATCCAGTCCGGCGACTCGCTGAAGAACCCGAACCACTGGAAGTTCGAGTCGAACGAGTTCTACTTCAAGTCGCCCGCCGAGATGGCGCTCGACTTCCCCGGGCACGACGAGGCGATGCGCCGCACGCTCGAGATCGCGGAGCGCTGCAACGTCGAGATCGAGCTCGGCCGGATCCTGCTGCCGAGGTTCCCGCTCCCGGAGGGACGGGACGCGTTCGACGAGCTCGTCGAGCAATGCGAGAAGGGGCTCGTGCGGCGCTACGGCGCCTCCACGCCCGAGCTGGACGAGCGGCTGCGCTTCGAGCTGAAGACGATCCGCGAGATGGGGTTCGCGGACTACTTCCTGATCGTCTCCGACTTCATCGCCTTCGCCCGCCAGGACGGCGTCTCCGTCGGTCCGGGCCGCGGAAGCGCCGCCGGCTCGCTCGCGGCGTACTGCCTCGGCATCACCGACATCGACCCGCTGCGCTACGGCCTCCTCTTCGAGCGGTTCCTCAACCCGGCGCGCAAGGACATGCCGGACATGGACCTCGACTTCGCCGTCGAGGGCCGCGAGCGCGTCATCAACTACGTCACCGAGAAGTACGGCCGCGACCGCGTCGCCCAGATCATCACGTTCTCGACCATGGCGGCGCGGGCCGCCGTGCGCGACGCGGGGCGCGTGCTCGAGATCCCGTACGGCGTCGTCGACCGGATCGCGAAGCTCATCCCCGAAGGCCCGGGGCAGACGCTCGAGGAGGCGCTCAAGCCGGGCAACGAGCTCGCGAACGCGGTGCGCGACGACGCCGTCGCGCGCGAGATCGTCGACCTCGCCCGGCCCCTCGAGGGGCTGACCCGCGCCGACTCCATCCACGCGGCGGGGGTCGTGATCGGCGCGCAGCCGCTGATCGAGGTCGTGCCGCTGCAGCAGAAGGGCGTCGACCAGGAGATCGTCACGCAGTTCTCGATGAAGAACGTCGAGGCGCTCGGGCTCCTGAAGATGGACTTCCTCGGGCTCCGGAACCTCGACGTGATCGACAAGGCGGTGCGCCTGATCGGCGGCGGCCTCGACATCGGCGAGCTCCCGCTCGACGACCGGAAGACGTACGAGATGCTCGCCCGCGCGGACGCGGCCGGCGTCTTCCAGTTCGAGTCGTCGGGAATGCGCGACGCGCTGCGGCAGGTGAAGCCGACGGAGTTCGAGGACCTGATCGCGCTCGTCGCGCTCTACCGGCCGGGGCCGATGCAGTACATCCCGAGCTACGCCGCCCGCAAGAACGGGCGCGAGGCGGTCACGTTCATCGACGAGCGGCTCAAGCCGATCACCGGCGACTCGTACGGGATCTGCATCTACCAGGAGCAGTACATGCAGATCGCGAAGCAGCTCGCCGGCTTCTCGCCGGCCGAGGCGGAGACGCTCCGGCGGGCGATCGGCAAGAAGATCCACGAGCTGATGGCGTCGCTCAAGCCGCAGTTCCTGGACGGCTGCGCCGCCAACGGCGTCACGCCCGCGGTCGCCGACCAGCTCTGGAAGGACATGGAGTCCTCGCAGGACTACTCGTTCAACAAGGCGCACGCGGCGTGCTACGCCCTCATCGCCTACCGCACGGCCTGGCTCAAGGCAAACCACCCGTGCGAGTACATGGCCGCGCTCATCTCGAGCGTGATGAACACCAAGGACCGCGTCCCGATCTACGTCAACGCGTGCGACGAGATGGGCATCGAAGTGCTGCCGCCCGACGTCAACTCGTCGGCGGTCGACTTCGCGGTGGTCGAGGGCAAGATCCGCTTCGGCCTGAACGCGGTGAAGAACGTGGGGGAGTCGGCCGCCCGCAGGATCGTCGCGGCGCGTGCCGAGGGCGGACCGTTCGCGTCGATCTGGGACTTCACCGAGCGGGTCGACCCACAGATCGTCAACAAGCGCTCGCTCGAGTCGCTCGTCAAGTGCGGCGCCCTCGACTCGACCGGCGCCTCGCGGATGGGGATGCTCGCGGTCCTCGAGCAGGCGCTCGCGCACGGCCAGAAGCTCGCCCAGGACCGGCTCATGGGCCAGTCGTCGCTGTTCGACGGCGTGTTCGATGCGGTCGAGAGCTCCGTCGTCTCCCACCATCCACCGGTGCCCGCCGCGGAGTTCGAGAAGCAGGAGCTCCTGCGGCTCGAGAAGGAGACGCTGGGGCTCTACGTCTCCGAGCACCCGCTGTCGGGGGTCCGCGACCAGCTCCGGCGCAAGGCCGACGCGACGCTGGCCGAGCTCGAGCGGCGCCGTGACGGGGAGGTCGTCACGGTCGGCGGGATCGTCTCCGACGTGAAGCAGCTGACGACGAAGAAGGGCGACCTGATGGTCTTCCTGACGCTCGACGACCCGACCGGGACGGCCGAGGTCGTCGTCTTCAGCTCGGCGTACCAGGTCGCGCGCGAGCTCTGCGTCACCGACCGGATCCTGATCGTCAAGGGGCGCATCGACCACAAGCAGCAGGGTGAGACGAAGCTCGTCGCGATCGAGGTGTCCGCCTTCGAGGCCGTCATGGAACGGCGTGAAGTGCGGTTCCAGCTCGACGCGCGCGAGGCGCCCGCCGGCGTGATCCGCGAGCTCGCACGCCTCGTGCGCGAGTTCCCCGGCGAGTCGCCGGTCTACCTGTCGCTCGACACGTCCGAGGGGCCGAAGACGTACGCCCTCGGCCCGCAGTTCCGCGTCCGCCCGGACGCGGACTTCCTCGCCGAGGCGCGCTCGCTGCTGGGCTCTGCCTCGGTGCTCTAGGCCGTCGCCGGTCGCATCGGGTCGACGTGCAGCCTCGTGCCGTCTCGTCGATCCGTGCCGTTGCGACCGCGATAGCGGGCGCCTTCAGGGGTGTGCCCCGCCCCGGGCGGGGATCTCCGCGGTGCGGTTCCGCTCCTGCGGAATCGCACCCTTGCGGACTACAAGAGGATCTGCAGCGCGAGGCTGACGGTGCAGCCGCGCTGGAGGAGCGAGACGGCGAGATGCAGGTCGACCTCGGGCGACGCCGCGAGGACCGCCGCCGACTCCGCGTCGTACCCCGCGCGCTCGAGCGAGTCGAGGCGCCACTGCTCGACGAGCTCCACCTCGAGGACCGACTCGGTGATGTTGGCGGTTGACATCTCTCACTCCTTCGAACGCTGACTCTCGCCCGTGTATTCGCACGAGAGCCCGTATCGGATGACCGTGTTCTATGTCACTGACGTCTGGGAAGTGCATTCAGTCGGTGAAGGTGTTGTAAGGGCTTGCGGACGTGCGTCCGCGAGAGGCGACTTGCAGCGGAAGGGCCGGGGTTCGTAGGATCGCGTGGTGCGCCTCCACAAGGACGCCAAGACAGACCTGCTGAAGAACGTCCCGCTGTTCGCGGGCTGCTCGAAGTCGGAGCTGCAGAAGATCGCGTCGCTCGCCGACGAGCTCGACCTCGGTGACGGCGCGACCCTGATCCGCGAGGGGGAGCGCGGGCGTGAGTTCATCGTCATCGCGGACGGAACGGTGCGGGTCACGCGGAACGGCAAGATGCTCCGCGAGCTCGGTGCAGGCGACTTCATCGGCGAGATCGCGCTCGTCGCCGACGTGCCGCGGACGGCCACCGTGACGGCGACGTCGCCGGTGCGCCTCCTCGTCGTGACCGACCGCGCGTTCCGCGGGCTGCTCGAGCAGATGCCGTCGATCGCCAAGAAGGTCCTGCAGTCGCTCGGCGAGCGACTCCACGCCGACGCGGTCTAGCTTGCTCGCCAAGCAGGATTCGGCTCTCGCCGAACCCTGCGGCTTGATCCCCGCCTTCGGCGGGGCAGACCCCTGAAGGCGTCCCGCTTCGCGGGCCGCAACACCCTCGCCGACCCTAACGGCTTGATCCGGCACATGAGAGGGCGGGACGCTTGCCCTCTCATGTGCCTGTGATCGTCAGACGGCGGGCTGGATGCGCACGGCCTTGTAGGTGTGCGTTCGCGAGAAGCCGTCCCAGATCGACCAGCGCCACGTCCCGGCCTTCGGGAAGACGACGCGGGCGCGGTAGACGCCCGTCTTCGTGGTCGGACGCGCGAGGAACTGGCGCGCGAGCGTGCCCTGGACGATCCGCACGTGAGGCTGGAGGTCGGCGAGCGGCGTCTGGCCGTGCTGGAGGACGGTCAGCTGCACGACCCACGGCTCTCCGGCCCGCGCGCCGGTCGGCGTCGAGCTGAGCTTCACGGTCGCCCAGCCGCCGGCCAGCGCGGTGGCGGGCACGAGGACGGCGACGGCGAGTGCTGCAACGACGAGCTTCCGCATTCGGGCTCCTTTCGGTTGCTCTCTCTACACCGCGTCGGCGGCGCCGGTTCCCGATCTAGGCTGTTCATCGTGACACGGCTCGTGGGCATGAACCACGTCGCGCTCGAGGTCGACTCGATCGAGGAGGCGCTCGTGTTCTGGGAGTCGCTGTTCGGGCCGCTGACGCTCCGCGGCCGCCTCCCGCGGATGGCGTTCATCGACATGGGCGACCAGTTCGTCGCACTGGCCGAGCCCCGGACGCAGCCGCCGGACGAGGCGCGGCACATCGGGATCGTCGTTGACGACAAGGCGGCGGTGCGCGCCGCCGCCGCCGCGGCCGGGATCGCGGTCTCGCGGCCGCCGGGGCTCGACATCCACGATCCGTGGGGGAACCTCCTGCAGATCGTCGACTACCGGGAGATCCAGTTCACGAAGGCGCCCGAGATCCTCGAGGCGATGGGCCTGTCGGGGCTCGGGAAGACGGATTCAGCCCGGGCCGAGCTCCGCGCGAAGGGGCTCGAGCGGCGCTCGTAGAATGCGCCCGCGGTGAACGTTCTCCTGTCGATCCCCTCGCCGAGCTCCGGCACGCTCGACCTCGGGCCGTTCACGGTCCACATGTACGGCCTCACGCTGCTCGCGGCGATCGCGCTCGCGACCTACGTCGCGGGCCGCCGCTGGGTTGCGCGCGGCGGCGACTGGGACCTCATCTTCCGCTGCGCGGTGTGGGGCGTGGCCGCCGGCATCGTCGGCGCCCGGCTCTACCACGTGATCACGAGCTGGGACGAGGTGCCGGACGAGTGGTGGGGCGCCTTCGCGATCTGGAAGGGTGGCCTCGGCGTCTGGGGCGGCATTGCGGCGGGCTGCCTCGTCGGCGGCATCGTCGCCAAGCGGGCCGGCGCCGACGTCTGGCTCCTCGCCGACTGCCTGGCCCCAGGGCTCCTGCTTGCGCAGGGGGTCGGGCGGCTCGGCAACTGGTGGAACCAGGAGCTCTACGGCAAGCCGACCGATCTCCCCTGGGGGCTCGAGATCGACGCGCCGCCGTTCGAATACCAGCCCGGGACGACGTTCCATCCGACCTTCCTCTACGAGCTCGTCTGGGACTTCGCTGCCGCGGCGATCCTCGTGTACGTCATCGAGCGGCGGTTCCGGCCGCGCCCGCCGGGGCTGTTCGCGGCCTACATCGCGTTGTACTGCACGGGACGCTTTTTCATGGAGCTCCTCCGGATCGACCCCGCGCACGAGATCGCGGGCCTTCGGCTGAACGCCTGGATGTCGCTCGTCGGGATCGTCGTGGGCGTGGTCTGGTACGTGCTGTCGCAGCGCCGCGGACGGCCGGAACGGCCGCGGAAGGCGAAGCCCGTCGTGCCGAAGCGCAAGATGGCCGTGCCGGGCGGGCGCGTCCGACCGCGCGGCTAGATTCAGCCGGTGCCGTCGGTGGTTCGCGACCTCGAGCTGGACCTCGACGCGTTCGAGGGGCCGTTCGACCTCCTCCTCACGCTCGTGCTCAAGGAGCAGCTCGAGCCCGCGGAGATCGACATCGCGAACATCGTCGTCGCGTTCGTCGAGCACCTCACGGCGCGGGACGAGATCGACCTCGACGCCTGCGGGGAGTTCCTCGTGCTGATCGCCGCGCTGCTGGAGATCAAGGCACGCCACCTGTTCCCCGAGGAGAGCGCCGAGCTCTCTGAGCTCGAGCCGGAGGAGGCCGCCGAGGAGCTCGCGCGCCGGCTCGCCGAGTACCGGCGGATGAAGGAGGCGGCGTCGTGGCTCCGCGAGCGCATGGCCGCCGAGCGCGACCGCTACTTCCGGCTGGGGCCTGCGCCGCTGGCGCCGCGCGCCGAGCGCCGCCTCGCCCAGCAGGAGCCGCGCGCCCTCGTCGCGGCGCTCGAAGGGTTGGCGACGCCGCCGCCGAAGGTGTCGCTCTCGCACATGGCACTCCGCTTCCCGCCCGTCGCGCAGTTCCTCGAGCGCTTCCGCGCCGTCCTCCGGCGCCGCCGTGTCTTCGACTTCGACGGGGAGGTCGCGGGCCTCTCCCGCGGGGAGCAGGCCGTCGCGTTTCTCGCGCTCCTCGAGCTCCGCAAGTCCGGCGAGGTTGCGCTCGCGCAGGCCGCGCCCTTCGCCCCCATCCGCGTCTCCCGCCCCGAGCACGAAAGGATCCCGCAGTGGACCGTCCGCTCCGCCTGATCTCGACCGACACGATCTCCCCGATCGACGCGCTCGCCCGGACGCTCGAGGCGCTGCTCGTCGTCGCCTCGCAGCCGCTCACCGTCGACGAGCTCGCAGAGGCGGCCGCCGAGGACCCGGAGCGGATCGAGACCGCGCTCGGTCTCCTGCGCGAGCGGTACAGCGAGGGCCGCAGCGGCATCATCCTCGAGCGCGCGTCGGGGGGATACGCGTTCCGAGCGGCCCGCGAGGCGGCCGAAGCGTGTGGGCGGCTGTTCGAGCGGCCCGTCGAGCGTGGGCTCTCGCAGGCGGCGCTCGAGACGCTCGCCATCGTCGCGTACCTCGGCCCGGTCTCGCGGCCCGAGATCGCACGGATCCGGGGGGTCGCCGCAGACTCGACGGTGGCGTCCCTCGTCGAGCGCGGTCTCATCGCCGAGGCAGGGCGCGAGAGCGGCGCCGGCGGAGCGGTCCGCTACCGCGTGACGCCGCTGTTCGAGCGCGTCTTCGGGCTCGACAGCCTGGCGGAGCTCCCGCGGCTCGACGAGCTCGGCGGCGAGGCCGAGGCGATCCGCGAGCGCCTGCTCGAGGTCGCCGCGGCGCGCGCGTCGTAGGCTTGCTCGCCAAGCAGGATTCGGCAGGAGCCGAATCCTGCGGCTTGATCCCCGCCTGCGGCGGGGCAGATCCCTGAAGGCGTCGCCTTCGGCGCCGCTACTGCCTCGATCGGAGCCGACGCGCCGCCGGCTATTCGTCGTAGCATCCGGGCATGACGCGCATCGCCGTGGCGCTGTTCGACGGCGCCGAGGAGCTGGACTTCGCCGGGCCGTGGGAGGTGCTCGCCGCCTGGGCGACGCAGTGGCCAGATGACGGCGTCGAGGTGTTCACCGTCGCCTCGACGAGCGAGCCGGTCGCATGCGCGAAGGGGCTGCGCGTGCTCGCGGATCACACCTGGGAGGACGCGCCCGCCTTCGACGTGCTCGTCTATCCGGGCGGCATCGGGTCGCGGCGCGAGCTCGCGGATCCCGTCGCGCTCGAGCGGCTCCGCGGGCTGCGCGAGGACGGGACGCTGATGACGAGCGTTTGCACGGGCGCGCTCGTCTACGCGGCCGCCGGCCTCCTCCGCGACCGGCCCGCGACGACCTGGTGGGGCGCGCTCGACACGCTCGTCGAGCTCGACCCGACCATCGAGGTGCGTCCCGACGACCGGTTCGTCGACAGCGGCGAGGTCGTCACCGCCGCGGGCGTCTCGGCCGGGATCGACATGGCCCTCCACCTCGTCGCGCGCCTCCACTCCGTCGAGCGAGCCCGCGACGTGCGCCGCTATATCCAATACGACCCCGACCCACCGGTGTAGAGGTACATCTCTCTCGCTCGGCGGCTAGGCAGGTTCTCAGCCCGACAGCGTGACCCCGAAGCACGCGCCGCAGTTTCGGCCCCGAAGGGGACGCCTTCAGGGATGTGCCCCCGCTGCAGGCGGGGGATCCGACGCTTGCGAACAAGCTCAGATTTGCCAGGCGCCGCCGCGGAGCACGGGGACGACGTCCCCCTCGCGCGCGATGCCGTCGACGTCGAGCTCGGGCGATCCGATCATGAAGTCGACGTGGATGCTGCTCGTGTTCTTGCGCTTCCGGTCGGCCTCGTCGCCGATCGGGAGCTCGTAGGCGTTGCCGAGAGCGATGTGGCTCGCCGCGTTCTCGTCGAGGAGCGTGTCGTAGAAGACGGTGTCGAGCGGGCCGATGCGGCCGTCGCCGTCGACGAGCGCGAGCTCGCCGAGCAACGAGGCACCGTCGTCCTTGGCGGCGAGCGACCGCAGCGCCTCTGCGCCGCGGTCGGCATCGATCCGCACGGCCCTCCCGCCCGAGAACTCGACGCGGATCCCGTCCATCATCGCGCCGTAGACCTCGAGTGGGCGTGTCGCCGTGACGTGGCCGTCGACGCGCGTCGGGTCGGGCGTGGTGAAGATCTCCTCGCTGGGGACGTTCGGGTAGTGGCGGATGCCGTCGACGGTCTCGAAATCCGCGGCGAGCCAGTTCGACGATGGGAGCAGGCCGATCGTCACGTCCGTTCCCGGGCCGTGGAGCCGGATGCGGTCGAAGCGCCGCTCGGTCAGCCGGGTGGCGATCTCGCGCAGCACGCGGCCGCGCTCGCGCCATGCGCCCGCAGGATCGTCCTCGTCGAGCCGGCAGACGTGGGCGATCGCGCCCCACAGCCGGTCGAGCGCCTCCTTCTCGTCCAGGTCGGGATGGACGAGCCGCGCCCACCCGGCAGTCGGCCCCGGCGACGCCGTCCAGTTCGTCGTCGCCCGGTTGATGACGTCGCCGACGTTCGGCAGGTACGGGAGGACGTCCCGGCCTGCGCGCGCCGGGTCGATCCCGTCGAGAGCGTCCGGCGCCCCGTTCCCGGTCAGCGTGACCCGGGCCGCGTGCTCGTCCGAGAGCCATTCGAGCCGGTCGACCATCCACGGCGGCACGAAGTCCAGGGTCGACTCGTCGGCGAGAGCGAGCCGCTGCCGCTTCACCCAGGGGTCGAAGACGAAGACGTCGACCCAGCGCGCCCCCCGCGCGTACGCCGCACGCGCGATCTCGCGCGTGAGCGCCTCTTTCCCGGGGTTCGTCGTGATGCCGACGACCTGCCCGGCCTGGACGTTCGCCCCGAAACCGACGATCAGGTCAGCGAGGCGTCGCGTCAGGTCGGCCACGTCGCGCACGGGGCGGGACCTTAGACGAGGAGAATGCCCCCTATGCGCCTGAACGCCTACCTCGCGCGCGCCGGGGTCGCTTCCCGCCGCGGCGCCGACGAGCTGATCAAGGCGAGCCGTGTGACGGTCAACGGGGAGGCGGGGCAGCTGAACACGTTCGTCGGAGCGACCGACGACGTCCGGGTCGACGGACGCGCGGTCGGGAAGCAGAAGCTCCGCTACGTCCTCCTCAACAAGCCGCGCGGGACGATCACGACCGCGAAGGACCCCCAGGGGCGGCCGACCGTCGTCGACCTCGTCGGCGGGGCGATCCGCGTGGTGCCGGTCGGGAGGCTCGACCGCGACACGACGGGCGTGCTCCTCCTCACGAACGACGGGGAGCTCGCGCATCGCCTCGCGCATCCGCGCTACCGCGTCGAGAAGGTCTACGTCGCGGAGGTCGAAGGTGACCCGGACCACCATGCGCTACGCGCCCTCGCGGAGGGGGTCGAGCTCGAGGACGGCCCCACGGCGCCGGCGCGCGTCCGGTCGCTCGGGCCCGGCCGGCTCGAGCTCGCGCTCCACGAGGGGCGCAACCGTCAGGCCCGCCGGATGCTCGAGGCGGTCGGCCACCCCGTGCACCGGCTTCGCCGGAGCCGGTACGCCGGCCTGACGACCGGACGTCTCGGGCGCGGTCAGTTCCGTGAGCTCACGCGGGACGAGATCGTGCGCCTTCGGCGGCTCGTCGGGCTCTCACGCTGAGTCAGCGCCCGGCAGAGACGTTCAGGCGGACCGCGGAGCCCTGCTGGGCCTGTCCGCCGACCGGATTCTGGGCGACGACGGTGCCGACCGGCTCGTCGGACGGGACTTCGACGACGTTCGCCTCGAGCTGGACATTCGAGAGCTCCGCTTGCGCCTGCCCGCGGGTGAGCCCCACGACGTTCGGGACCTCGACGAGGCCGGTTCCCTTCGAGACCTCGATCGAGACGGTCGACCCGGGACTCGCGTCGGCGCCCGCCGCGGGTGTCTGCGACGCAACCGTGCCGGGCTCGCGCTCCGAGAACACATCGGTCGACTCGACCTGGAACCCGGCCGCCACCAGTCGGTCGCGCGCCTCTGCCTCGGCGAGGCCGACGGCGTTGGGGACGGCGACGGTGTCGGGGCCACTGGACACTGTCACCTGGACGGTCGAGCCCTCCTCGGCGTCGGTTCCCGCGGCCGGGTCCTGCGCGAAGACCGTCCCCGAGGCTGCGTCGCTGGGCTCGTTCGCGATGTCGGCCGCGAAGCCCGCGCTCTCGAGACGCTGAACCGCCTGCTCGAGTGCGAGGCCCTGGACGGCAGGCACGGCCTTCGTGTCGCTACCCGCGAGAAGAAGCCACACGACGACGGCGACGAGCAGCAGGAGAAGGACTGCGCCGACGGCGATCGCGATCGCCCGGTGCTCCGTCCCGCCCGGCGGCGCGGCCGGCGTGCCGGGCGATGTCGTCGCGGCGGGCCGCTGCCGGCTCGTCGCCGGTAGACCGGCGTCGAGGTCGCCCAGGTACGGGTACGCGTCCGGCTCGGGGACACCGCGATCGAGCTCGACCGTGTGCTCCTCCGACGTCTCGACCGTCCGCTCCTCGGGCTTCCCCTCGTCGCCCTGGCGCTCGTCGGCCATCGCGTTCGATGCTACTGCGTGGCCGCCCGCTCGGCGGGACGGAGCCCAGGATCGGGTGAGGTCAGCCGAGCCTCACGAATCCCATGCGCTCGTACATCGCCGCGAGCGTCGGCGCCGAGGCCTCGTGCGCCCGTTCGGCGCCGATCGCGAGCAGCCGCCGGAGCTCGTCTGCATCGGCGCGCAGCTCGAGGTAGCGCTCGCGGACGGACGTGAGGCGCTCCGCGACGGCGTCGCCGACGTCGCTCTTGAAGTCGCCGTAGCCCGACCCGTCGTACGTCTGCTCGATCTCCTCGGGTGTCCGCTCGCTCACGACGGCGAGGATCTCGATGAGGTTCGTGATCCCCGGCTTGTCGGCCCCGCGCCGGATCTCCCTCCCAGAGTCCGTCTGTGCCGAGCGGAACTTCTTCCGGATCACGTCGGCCTCGTCCAGGACTCGAACCGTGCCCTGTGGCGTGCCGCTCGTGGTCGACATCCGCTTCGTCGGCTCCTGGAGGTCCATGATCCGGCCCCCGACCTCGGGGAAGATCCCCTGCGGGACGACGAACGTCTCCCCGAAGCGCGCGTTGAAGCGCTCGGCGACGTCGCGGGCGAGCTCGATGTGCTGCCGCTGGTCGTCGCCCACCGGGACGACGTCGGTCCGGTACAGGAGGATGTCGCCGGCCATCAGCACCGGGTACGTGAAGAGGCCGGATGACACGAACTCGCGCCGCTCCGCCTTCTCCTTGAACTGAGTCATGCGCCCGAGCTGGCCGTAGCTCGTGACACTCGCCAGCAGCCAGCTGGCCTCGGCGTGGGCGGTGACGTGGCTCTGCGCGAAGACCGTCGACCGCTGTGGGTCGAGCCCGGTCGCGATGAGCATCGCGAACAGATCGAGCGTGCGCTCGCGGAGGTCCAGCGGGTCGTACTCGACCGTGATCGAGTGCAGGTCGACGATGCAGAAGTACGCCTCGCCGAGCTCCTGCGTCTGCGCGTACTGGCGGAAGCCGCCGATGTAGTTGCCGAGCGTCTTGTCGCCCGTGGGCTGGATGCCCGAGAAGATCTTCACAGCCGATGTCCTTTCGCTCGCGTTGCGACCGAGAGGACGGCTAGGCGTGCCTTCGGCCGCGCGGTGTCGACAGGGGCGCGGACGGGCGCCAGTAGAGGTGGTGGCGGTCGATACCGGGCATCCCGGTTGTTCTAGCCGTTTTCGCGCGGAGCGTCAAAAACCGCCCGGATACACTCGCCGCATGGCCCTGACCGAGCCCTGGTCGCCGTCCTCGTGGCGGACGCTCCCCGCGCTGCAGCAACCCGGCTGGCCGGACCCTGCCGTGGTGGACGAGGTGCGCGATCGCCTGCGGCAGCTCCCGCCACTGGTCTTCGCCGGCGAGGCGCGGGCTCTGCAGCGCGCGCTGGGCGAGGCCGGCGAGGGCCGGGCATTCCTCCTCCAGGCAGGGGACTGCGCCGAGTCGTTCCGGCAGGTCTCCGCGATCTCGATCCGCGAGCGCCTGAAGGTGCTGCTCCAGATGTCCGCGGTGCTCACCTACGGCGCAACGCTTCCGGTGGTGAAGGTCGGGCGGATCGCGGGTCAGTTCACGAAGCCGCGCACGGCGCCGACGGAGGTCGTGAACGGCGTCGAGCTGCCGTCGTTCCGCGGTCACGCGATCCACTCGGACGAGCCGACTCCCGAGGCGCGGGTTGCGGATCCCGAGCGGATGGTCCAGGCGTACTACCAGGCGGTCTCGACGCTGAACCTGCTCCGCGCGTTCACGAAGGGCGGCTTCGCCGACCTGACGCAGGTGCACACCTGGAACCAGGAGTTCGTCTCGAGCTCGCTCGAGGGGCGCCGCTACGAGGTGATCGCGAACGAGATCGGCCGCGCGCTTCGCTTCATGCAGGCGATCGGGATCGACCTCGGCGACGAGCGCACGATCCACGAGGTCGACATCTGGACGAGCCACGAGGCGCTCCTCCTCGACTACGAGGAGCCGCTCGTCCGGCGCGACTCGACGACCGGCGACTGGTACGCCTGCTCCGCGCACTTCCTCTGGGTCGGGGAGCGCACGCGCCAGGTGGACGGCGCGCACGTCGAGTTCCTCGCGGGGGTGCTGCAACCCCATCGGCGTCAAGGTCGGCCCGTCCGCGACGGCCGACGAGCTCGTCGCGCTCTGCGAGAAGCTCAACCCGAGTCGGATCCCGGGGCGGCTGACGCTCGTCGCCCGCCTCGGCGCCGACCACGTGCGCGAGGCGCTGCCGCCCCTCGTTCGCGCCGTCCGCGAGTCGGGGATCCCGGTGCTCTGGGCGTGCGACCCGATGCACGCGAACACGTTCACGACGGCGTCCGGGCACAAGACCCGGCGCTTCGACGACGTGTTGGGCGAGATCGAGGGCTTCTTCGAGGCGCACCGCGAGGTCGGGAGCTGGCCCGGCGGCGTCCACCTCGAGATCACCGGGGAGGACGTCACGGAGTGCCTCGGCGGCTCCGAGGAGGTCTCGGAGGACCAGCTCGACCACCGCTACGAGACGCTCTGCGACCCGCGGCTCAATGCGCGCCAGTCGCTCGACCTCGCGTTCCGCGTCGCCGAGCTGATGCGGGCCGCATGAGCCGCGCGGACAGTGCGGCGAGGGCGCCGGCGTGAGCGTGAAGCGTCTCGCCGTCGTCGGTACCGGCCTGATCGGCGCGTCCGTGGCGCTCGCGGCGCGGCGCGGCGGCGTTCCGACCGTCGTGGGCTGGGACCCCGACGCCGAGTTCCTCGGCATCGCGGCCGAGCGCGGCGCGGTCGATGCCGTCTCCGGCCTCGACGAGGCGGCGGCAGGGGCGGACCTCGTCGTCGTCGCGGCCCCGGTGGGGGAGCTGCCGCAGGCCGTCCGCGACGTGCTCGAGCGCGCGCCGGACGCAGCCACCGTCACCGACGTCGGCTCCACGAAGCGTCCGGTGTCCGCGGCCGCGGGCGGCGACTCGCGCTTCGTCGGCGGCCACCCGATCTGCGGCGCCGAGACGCGCGGCCCGGAGCGGGCGACGGCCGAGCTCTTCGACGGCGCGACGTGGTTCCTCACCCCGACGGCCGCGACCGAGCCCGGGCGGCTGCGGCTCGTCCACGGGTTCGTCGCCGGGCTCGGGGCGCGCCCCGTGGCGATCGGCCCGGACGCCCACGACCGCCTCGTTGCCGTGACGAGCCACCTCCCGCACGTCCTCGCGAACGTCCTCCTCAACCAGGCGGGCTCGGCGCGGATCGACGGGCACGACCCCCTGCAGGCCGCGGGCGGCTCGCTGCGGGACATGACGCGCATCGGCGGCGCCAACCCGCGGATCTGGGTCGACATCTTCCTCGACAACCGCGAGGCGCTCCAGGCCGCGCTTGCCGAGCAACGCCGCCACCTCGAGCAGGTCGAGGAGGCGCTCGCGGGCGGCGACGCGGGGTTCCTGGCGCGCTGGATCGGCGAGGCGAGCGGGCACCGGCGCCGGATGCTCGCGACGGCCTTCGTCGACCCGGGCACGCTCCATCGGGTCCGGACCCACATCCCCGACCGCCCGGGCGTCCTCGCGGGGATCTTCCAGGCGCTCGGCGCGGAGCGGATCAACGTCGAGGACTTCGAGCTCGACCACGTCTCGGCCGACCGCGGCGGGACGCTCACGATGCTCGTCTCCGGCGAGAGCGAGGCGGACCGGGCGGCGCAGCTGCTCGAGGCGCAGGGCTATGGCGTGGTCGTGGCGCCGGTGATCGAGTCGTGAGCGCGCCGTCGTCCGCGGACCGCGCGGTCCTGGTCGAGCCCGTGACGCGGCTCGTCGGCCACATCGCCGTGCCGGGCGACAAGTCGATCTCGCACCGCGCCGTGCTGATCGGCGCGCTGTGCGACGGCGAGACGCGCGTCACGGGCTTCGGGCGGTCCGCCGACACCGAGTCGACGATCGCCGTCGTCCGCGCCCTCGGGGTCGACGTCTACGAGCACGGCGACGACACGCTCCGCGTGTTCGGGAAGGGCCTCGGAGGCCCGAAGGCCCCGGAGGCGCCGCTCGACTGCGGCAATGCGGGAACGCTCGTCCGGCTGCTCGCCGGGATCCTCGCCGGCCAGCTCGGCGAGGCGTTCGCGGTCACGGGCGACGAGTCGCTCTCCGCGCGCCCGATGGGCCGGGTCGCCGAGCCCCTCGGCCGGATGGGGGCGCAGATCGAGACGACCGACGGCCACCTCCCGATGACCGTCCGCGGGCGCACCCTGCGAGGCATCGACTACGTCCTCCCGGTCGCCAGCGCGCAGGTCAAGTCGGCGATCCTTTTCGCAGGGCTCTACGCGGACGGGGAGACGACGGTCGTCGAGCCCGCGCCGACGCGCGACCACACCGAGCGGATGCTCATCGCGGCCGGCGCGGACGTGAGCATCCGCCCGCGGAGCGTCTCGATCCGACCGGCCGAGCGGCTCGCTCTCGGCGACGTCGAGGTGCCGGGCGACTTCTCCTCGGCGGCCCCCTTCGTCGTCGCCGCGACCCTCGTGCCCGGCTCCGAGCTCCACATCCATGACGTGAACCTCAACCCGCGGCGCACCGGGCTGCTCGAGATCCTCGAGCGGATGGGCGCGCGGATCACGATCTACAACCGGCGGCAGATCGGCGGCGAGCCGGCCGGGGATCTCGAGGTCCAGTCGGCGTCGCTCGTCGGCACGCACGTCACGGCCGACGAGGTGCCGCTCGCCATCGACGAGCTGCCGCTCTTCGGCCTCGCTGCCGCCTGCGCGCGCGGCGAGAGCCGGCTGACGGGGGCGCGGGAGCTCCGCGCGAAGGAGACCGATCGCATCGAGGCGACGGTCGACGCGCTCCGCGCGATGGGCGTCCGCGCACGGGCCGGCGACGACGGCTTCACCGTGACGGGCGTGCCGGCGCGGCTCAAGGGCGGGCGCATGTCGAGCCGCGGCGACCATCGGCTCGCGATGCTCGGCGCCGTCGCGGGCCTCGCGTCGCGCGACGGCGTGCGGATCGACGACGCCGAAGCGGTCGGCGTCAGCTTCCCCGGTTTCTTCGGGATGGTCGACGAGCTACGCCGGGCGGCGGTCGTCGTCGAGGACGACCGGCGGTAGAGACCGACTACCCTCCAGCGCGATGATCGTGGCCATCGACGGACCCGCGGGGGCGGGGAAGAGCTCGGTCGCGCGCGCCCTCGCGACGCGGCTCGGCTTCCGCTACCTCGACACCGGGGCGATGTATCGCGCGCTGACCTGGCTGGCGCTGCACGAGGGCGTCCCGCTCGACGACGGCCCTGCGCTCGAGGCGCTGGCCGAGGCAAATCCGGTCGTCTTCGTGGACGGCGGCGCGGGTCGAGATCGCCGGCGAGGACGTCACCGTGCGGATCCGCGAGCCGGAGATCGACGCGGCGGTGCCCGTCGTCGCCCGGCACCCGGAGGTACGCGAGGTGATGCGCGGCCGGCAGCGCGAGCTCGGCAGCTCCGGCGACTCGGTGATCGAAGGGCGCGACATCGGCGTCGTCGTGGTCCCCGAGGCCGAGGTGAAGATCTGGCTCGTCGCCGATCCGGCCGTGCGTGCCCTGCGGCGTCACGCAGAGCGTGAGGGTCTCGAGGCCGACGAGCTCGCCGCCGAGCTCCGCCGGCGCGACGAGCGGGACGCCGCGAACACGCACCGCGCCGCCGACGCCGTCGAGGTCGACACCACGGCGATGACGCTCGACCAGGTCATCGATCGGATCGTCGAGCTCGTGGGGAGCGCCCGGTGAGCGCACCGGACGTCGCCTGGGCGATCGGACGGCCGACGATCGGGCTCGCCGGCGCGCTCGCGTCGCGGCTCAAGGTCTACGGAAACGATCGCGTCCCGCCGACCGGCGGCTGCGTCGTCGCGTCGAACCACTTCTCGTGGCTCGACCCCGTCGTGCTCGGCGTCGCGAGCCCGCGCGTCCTCTACTACATGGCGAAGATCGAGGCGCACCGCATTCCCGGGCTGGGGGCCTTCATCCGCGCCTTCGGCTGCTTCCCCGTCCGACGCGGCGAGTCCGATCGCGAGGCGGTCCGCACGATGCGCCGGATCGTTGCCGACGGGTACGCGCTCGGGCTCTTCGTCGAGGGGACGCGTCAGCGCTCGGGCGTCCCCGGTGCCGTGCTGCCGGGGGCCGCGATGGTCGCGCTCCAGGAGAGCGCGCCGATCGTCCCGGTCGCGATCCACGGGTCGCAGCTGTGGAAGCCCGGTAGCCGCCAGCCGGTCTCGATCGCCTGGGGCGAGCCGATGGTGCTCGAGGGGCTGCCGAAGGGCGGAAAGGGCTACAAGGAGGCGTCGGCGCTCCTCCAGGTGGAGATCCGCCACCTCTGGGACTGGCTCGTCGAGATCCACGAGCTCGGTAGGCCCGACGGCGTGCCGCCGACGGCCGCGCCGAGGTAGGGCCGGATGGACGAAGACGCAGCGAGCGCGTCGCCGAGCGAGGCGGTCCGGAGCGCGGGGACGGTCGCGATCGTCGGCTTCCCCAACGTCGGCAAGTCGACGCTCGTCAACCGGCTCAGCGAGAGCCGCGCGGCCGTGGTCCACGAGACGGCCGGTGTCACACGCGACCGCAAGGAGCTCCTCTGCGACTGGAACGGCGTCACGTTCCGGCTGATCGACACGGGCGGGATCGACGAGGCCGACACCGGCCCGTTCGGGCGCCACATCGCCGCGCAGGCGCGATCGGCCGTCGACGAGGCCGACCTCGTGCTGTTCGTCGTCGACGCGAAGACAGGCATCACGCCGGGCGACGAGGAGATCGCGGCGATCCTGCGCTTCTCGGACGAAGCCCGTGATCGTGCTCGCGAACAAGATCGACGACCCGCGCCGCGATCTCGAGGCGCTCGAGTTCCACCGGCTCGGGCTCGGTGACCCGGTTCCGCTGTCGGCGCTCCACGGCCACGGCACGGGCGACCTGCTCGACGAGATCGTCGGCCCGTCTCCCCGGGCGTGACGAGGCGATCGTCGGCGAGGAGGCGATCCGCGTGGCGATCCTCGGCCGGCCTAACGTCGGCAAGTCGTCGCTGTTGAACGAGATCCTCGGCGAGGAGCGCGTGATCGTCTCCGAGGTCCCGGGGACGACGCGCGACACGATCGACACCGTGCTCGAGCGCGACGGGACGACGTTCGTCCTGGTCGACACCGCGGGTCTTCGGCGGAAGCGGCGTCAGCGGCAGGGCGTCGAGTACTACTCCGAGCTGCGCGCGCTCGAGGCCGCCGAGCGTGCCGACGTCGCGCTCGTCCTCGTCGACGCCGCCGAGGGCGTCGTCGAGCAGGACCTCGCAGTCGCCGACGTCGCGCGGAAGGCCGGCTGCTCGACGCTCGTCGTGCTCTCGAAGTGGGACATCGGCGAGATCGAGCTGCAGGAGACGCGCGGGCAGCTGAACCGGCGGCTCCGCCAGCGGCCGCCCGTCATCGCCGTCTCGGCGAAGACGGGGCGGGGGCTGGGCCGGTTGCTCGACCACGTCCAGGCGCTGTTCACGAAGCACACGACCCGGATCTCCACGCCCGTGCTCAACCGCGCGCTCGGCGAGCTGAAGGAGGCCCGTCCGGGCCCGTCCGGCGAGCGCGGGCGCCGCCTCAAGCTCCTGTACGCCACGCAGACGGCGACGCGCCCACCCCGGCTGCGCGTGTTCGTCAACGACCCGCGGCTCGTGACGCGCGACTACGCGTACTGGGTCGAGAACGAGCTGCGCGCGCGGTTCGAGCTCCAGGGCGTGCCGGTCTCCATCGACTTCATGCGCTCCGAATGAGGGTCGTCGTCGTCGGCGGCGGCTCGTGGGGCACGGCCTTCGCCTGGCTGCTCGTCGAGCACGACCACGAGGTGACGCTCGCCTGCCGGGATCCGGAGCAGGCGGCCGCGATCCGCCAGGCCGGCCGGAACCCGCGCTACCTCACCGAGGTCGACCTCTCGCGGATCGACGCGACGACCATCGACGACGCCCCCGTGGAGGACGCGAACCTCGTCGTGGTCGCGGTCCCGAGTGTGGCCTTCCGGGAAGTCGTCGACGCGCTTCCGGGGCGTGCGCCGATCCTGAGCCTTTCGAAGGGGCTCGATCCGGCGACGGGCGAGCGCCTGTCGACCGTCGTCAGCGGGCGCCCGGTCGCGGTGCTCTCGGGCCCGAACATCGCCGAGGAGGTCGTGCGCGGGCTCCCTGCGGCGGCGGTGATCGCCTGCGAGAACATGGCCCTCGCGGTCCAGCTCCAGCTCGCGATCAACTCGACGACGTTCCGCGTCTACGCGGCCGACGATCTCGTCGGAGTCGAGCTCTGCGCGGCGGCGAAGAACGTCATCGCGCTCGCGGCGGGCGGCGCCGACGGCCTCGGGCCTCGGGGACAACGCGAAGGCGGCGCTCGTCGCGCGCGGGCTGGCCGAGATGGGAAGGCTGGCCGAGGTGTCGGGCGCGCGGCCGGAGACGTTCGCGGGGCTCGCTGGGATGGGAGACCTGATCGTGACGTGCTGGTCGCCCTCCGGCCGGAACCGCCGGTGCGGCGAGCTCGTCGCTCGGGGGGCGACGCCCGCCGAGGCAGCGGCGGCGATCGGGATGGTCGTGGAGGGCCTCACGACGGCGCCCGTGCTCCGCGATCTGGCGCACCGGCTCGAGATCGAGCTGCCGATCATCGAAGGCGTCTGCGCGGTACTCGACGGCGTCCCGCTCATCGAGCTCGTAGGACAGCTGATGCGCCGCGACCCGACCGTCGAATGACCGGCCCGGAGCCTCGACTACACTCCGCCCCGATGGCGACCCGCTCGTTCCAGTTCACGTCGGAGTCGGTGACGGAGGGGCACCCCGACAAGATCGCCGACCAGATCTCCGACGCCGTCCTCGACGCCGTCCTGAAGGACGACGTGGACGGGCGCGTCGCCTGCGAGACGCTCATCACCACGGGGCTCGTCGTCGTCGCGGGCGAGATCACGACGGAGACGTACGTCGACGTTCGCTCGATCGTCCGCGACACGATCAAGGACATCGGCTACACGCGCGCCAAGTACGGGTTCGACGCCGAGACCTGCGGCGTGATGGTCGCGATCGACGGGCAGTCTCCGGACATCGCGCAGGGCGTCGACGAGTCGTACGAGGCCCAGCACGGCGACATGGACCCGATCGACCGGATCGGCGCCGGCGACCAGGGGATGATGTTCGGGTACGCGAGCGACGAGACGCAGGAGCTGATGCCGCTCCCGATCATGCTCGCGCACAAGCTCGCGCGGCGGCTCGCGCAGGTCCGCAAGGCGGACGTGCTGCCGTACCTGCGCCCGGACGGGAAGTCGCAGGTCACCGTGCGCTACGAGGTCGACGAGCACGGGATCCAGCGCCCCGTCGAGATCGAGCGCGTCCTCATCTCGACCCAGCACCGCGACGGCCTCGACGCGGAGTCCCTGATCAAGCCGGACCTGCTCGAGCACGTCGTCGAGCCGATCCTCCACAGCGACTATCGCGACCTCTACGACCCGGCGCGGCGTCGGCTCGAAGGACTTCCTGTACGTCAACCCGACCGGCAAGTTCGTGATCGGCGGGCCGATGGGCGATACGGGCCTGACCGGCCGAAAGATCATCGTCGACACGTACGGGGGCGCCGCGCCGCACGGCGGGGGCGCGTTCTCCGGCAAGGATCCGACCAAGGTCGACCGCTCCGCCGCCTACGCCGCCCGCTACGTCGCGAAGAACGTCGTCGCCGCGGGGCTCGCAGGCCGCTGCCAGGTGCAGGTCGCCTACGCGATCGGAGTCGCGCATCCGATGAGCGTGCTCGTGGACACGTTCGGCACGGAGGCCGCCGGCCTCACGAACGAGCGGATCTCCGCGCTCGTGCGCGAGCACTTCGACCTGAGGCCCGGCGCGATCGTCCGCGATCTCGACCTCTTCCGCCCGATCTATCGCAAAGACCGCGGCGTACGGGCACTTCGGCCGCACCGACTCGGCCGACTACACCTGGGAGCGCACCGACAAGGCCGACGCCTTGCGGGCCGCCGCCGGGCTGGCGACGACCGCGACCGTCTAGCCGCAGGCCGCCCCGGTGTCCGACTTCGGACACCGCGCTCTTCGAGCGACCGCGCGGGGCGGGCGGGCGTCGGACCGAGGTCCGACACCGGACGACGCTGTTACGCCGGCCGCGACCCGAGCGTCACGGTGAGCTGGTGCTCGGTCCCGCTCCGCTCGACGGTCAGCGTCACGCGCTTGCCGACCTCGAGGTTGTCGATCTCGCCGCGGAGGTCGTCGGCCGAGCGCACCGTGTGGCCGCCGATTTCGGTGATCACGTCGCCGACCCGGACGCCCGCCTTCGCGGCGGGGCTGCCGTCGCTGACCGCGGCGACGCGCAGGCCCTGGCTTCCGTCCTCGAGCGAGACGCCGATGTATGCGTGGTCGACCTCCTCGCCGGCGGCGAGCGCGGTCGTGACCTTCTTCACCGTGTCGACGCCGATCGCGAAGCCGACGCCCTCGTTGCCGCCGGAGTCGCTGGCGATCTGGGAGTTGACGCCGATCACCTTGCCGGACGCGTCGAGTAGCGGCCCGCCCGAGTTGCCGTGGTTGATCGCCGCGTCGGTCTGGATGGCGCCGTCGATCGCGTAGCCGTTCGGCGCCTCGATCGTCCGGTCGAGGTGGCTCACGATCCCCGCGGTCAGCGTGCCGTCGAGCCCGAACGGGCTGCCGATCGCGACGACCGGGTCGCCGACGTCGACGCTCGACTCGTCGGCGAGCGAGAGGGGATCGAGCCCGGATGCGGGGACGTTCACGTCGATCACCGCCAGGTCGGTGGACGGGTCCTTGCCGACGAGCGTCGCGGCGACCTCCTTGCCGTCCGCGAAGCGGACGCGGAGGGACGACGCGCCGTCGACGACGTGGGCGTTGGTGACGATGTGGCCCTCGGTGTCGATGATGAAGCCGGAGCCGGTGGCCTCGCCCTGCTGTGCGGGGCCGAAGGGGCTCCCGGCGTTGCTCGCGACGCCGCTCGCCGTGATCTCGACGACGCCGTCCGCGACCTTGTCGTAGATCTGGCCGGCCGTCAGGGTGTTCGACGCCACGATGGGAGTCGCGCCGCCGAGCATCGACGAGCCCCCGTCGTCTGCCGCGCGAACGGCCGCCACGGTCACGCCCGCTCCCGCGGTCGCGCCCAGAAGCAGCGTCGCAGCGAGCGGCGCGAGCCGTCTGCGCCTCGGCGCCGGTGTCGAATCGGTCGTGCTCATCCTGCTACCTCCTGGTGGGGTCTTGGTCGTCCCGACCAGTGCAGCGGTCGCAGGAAAGAGCAACCTCAAAGCTGGTGAAGAGTCCGGTAAGAACGCAGGTGTGAAACCGCGTACCGGCCCCGGACCACGCGAAGGGCCGGCCCCGACGAGCCGGCCCTTTGCACCGACAGGGATGCCGCCTGGCTCACATGTGCATCCCGGGGGCACGCTCGATGCTCGCCGGCCCGTGATCGCCGTCGCCGCGCGGGCCGAAGCCCTCCCGGGTGACGAGGTCGTCGAGCCGGTCCTCGAAGCGCGAGAGCGCCTCGTCCCGCTGCGCGTCGGTCAGCTTGCCCGCCTTCACCGCGTCGGCGAGATCCGCCTTCACGGCGTTCGTGAGCGCGGTCTTCAGGCCGCTGACGGACTTGCCCTTCGACTGCGCGACCTCGGCGAGCGACTTGCCGTCCTCGAGCTGCGTGCGGAGCGCCTCCTCGGTCATGCCGACGTACGACGCGGCGGCATCGAGGAGCTCCGGCCCGTGGAAGCCGAAGCCGGGGCCGTGATGGCCCGGACCGCGACCGCCGAACAGCGGCAGCGTCCCCTCCTTCAGCCGCTCCTTCAGCTCGGCGCCCTGCTCCTTCGTCAGCCGTCCGGCCGTTACCGCCGCGTCGACCCGCGCCGCCAGCGCGTCCTCGAGGGCGCTCTCGAGCGCCTCCGGCTTCACGCCGAGCTTCTTCGCGGCGGCGTCGATGATCGCCTGCTCGTCCTCGTTCGAGCCCACGTCGCTCGCCGCGATCGCCGCGCCGCCTCCGGCGAGCGCTGCGACGGCGACGGCCCCGGCCGCGAGCTTCTTCTTTGTCCCGTCCATCACGTGCTGCTCCTCTCGTCGTGTCGATCGGACGAGAGCCATCGCACCACCCCAGGTTCAGAGTTCGCTGAGAGCTGTTTCGGAGTTTCCGAAGAGGAGCGGTTGCAGGTCTTACGCGGCTCTGAGCCGCCGCTGCGATCATCCGCCCGTGCTGAAGCTGCTGATCGTGGAGGACGAGCCCGCGGTACGGGACGCGCTCGTCCGGGCGCTCGAGACCGAGGGCTACGACCTCGCAGTCGCCGAGGACGGCACGCAGGCACTGGCGCAGATGGCCCAGTCACCGGCGGACGCGCTCGTCCTCGACGTCATGCTCCCGAATGTCGACGGGCTCGAGGTCGCGCGTCGTCTCCGAGCGGACGGGTCCGACGTCCCGATCCTGATGCTCACCGCACGGGGCGCCGTCGGCGATCGCGTTGCCGGTCTCGACGCGGGCGCCGACGACTACCTCGTCAAGCCGTTCGCGCTGGACGAGCTGCTCGCGCGGCTGCGCGCGCTCCTGCGGCGCACGGGCCAGGCCGGGGAGCTGCGCTTCTCGGATCTCTCCCTCGATCCCGCGACCCGCGAGGTCCACCGGGGCGAGCGCGCCGTGGAGCTGACCGTCACGGAGTTCAACCTGCTCGAGCTCTTCCTGCGGAACCCACGACAGGTACTCCGGCGTTCGCTCATCTACGACCGGGTCTGGGGGTACGACTTCGGCCCGGACTCCCACGCGCTCGACGTGTACGTCGGGTACCTCCGTCGCAAGCTCGAGGCGGACGGCGAGTCGCGCCTGATCCACACGGTGCGCGGCGTGGGCTACGCGCTCCGCGAGTCGTGAGCTTCCGCGCCCGGCTGACGCTGGCTTCCGCGACAGCCGTCGCGCTCGCCATCGCGCTCGCGTCCGGCCTCGTCTACGTGCTCGTCCGCGACCAGCTGCGCGGCGAGGTCGAGTCGACGCTCGAGGACCAGGCGGCCCTCTTGACCTCCGGCCCGCTGAGCATCCGAACGGGGCCGGGTGGGTCGCGGGAGCTCGAGATCCCCTACCGCAGCCTCGGCCAGGGCGACGTCTTCGTGCAGGCGGTGGACTCGCGCGGACGGATCGCCAAGCCTGACCCGCGTCAGGTCGCGTTCCCGGTCACCGACGAGATCAAGGCCGCCGCGGCCGAGGGGAAGGGCGCGTTCTTCGCGGACGCCGACATCGAGGGGACGCACGTCCTCCAGCTCGTGGTGCCGGTCGGCGACGACCATGTCCTCCAGTTCGTCCGCCCGCTCGCGGAGGTCGACCGGCTGCTCGACCGGATCGGACTGGTCCTCGTGCTCGTGTCGCTCGGCGGCATCGCCGCGGCCGCGGCGTTCGGCGCGCTCGTCGCGCGCACCGCGCTGCGGCCGGTCACGCAGCTGACCCGCGAGGCCGAGGTCGTCGCCGAGACCCGTGACCTCTCGCATCGGATCGGCCTCGAAGGCGACGACGAGCTCGCGCGGCTCGGAGCAAGCTTCGACACGATGCTCGCGGCGCTCGACGAGTCGCAGCGGCAGCAGCGCCAGCTCGTCGCGGACGCCTCGCACGAGCTCGGGACGCCGCTCACGAGCATCCGCACGAACGTCGAGGTGCTCGCCCGTCGCGACGACCTCGCGCCGGCCGCGCGCGAGGCACTCCTCGGCGACCTCGTCGGCCAGCTCGGGGAGATGAGCGGTCTCGTAACCGGGCTCGTCGAGCTCGCGAGCGAGGAGCCGACCGAGCTCGAGCTCGTCGACGTCCAGCTCGACGAGCTCGTCGACGAGGAGGTTGCCCGCGCTGAGCGGCTCGCCCCCCAGGTCACGTTCACCACGTCGCTCGAGCCGACGGTCGTCCGCGGCGTTCCGGGGCGGCTCGAGCGCGCCGTCGCGAACGTGCTGGACAACGCGGTCAAGTGGAGCGAGCCCGGCGCGACCATCGAGGTGGCGGTCGGGCGCGGTGCCGTGTCGGTCCGCGACCACGGCCCCGGGATCTCGGAGGAGGACGTTCCGCACGTCTTCGACCGCTTCTACCGCTCGGCGCAGGCGCGCTCGATGCCCGGATCGGGGCTCGGGCTCGCGATCGTCAAGCGCGTCGTCGACGAGCACGGCGGCACGGCCGCCGTGGCGCGCGCCGAGGGCGGGGGCACCGTCGTCCGGCTCGAGCTCCCCGAGGTCGCGCCGGGCGCCTGAGTCAGAGCGTCTGGCGAAACAGACACGGACCGTTCCGCCAGACGCTCCTACGGGGTGGTGCGCGGCGCCCAGCTGCGCTGGACGAGTCGCTCGACGTGGTCGGTGATGCGCTCGAGGAGCGCATCCGCGCGCTGCTTCGTGAGCCGGTCGTTCTCGACCGCCTTCGCGAGGTGTGCCTTCAGCGGCGCGACCATCACCGTCACCAGCCCGTCGACCGTCTTCCCGCGCGCCTTCGCGATCTGCGCGAGCGACTCGCCCTTCCGGAGCTCGGCGGCGAGCGCCTCGCGCGTCATCCCCAGGTACGCGGCCACCGGCCCCTTCGCGCCGAGCCGCTTTCCGAGCTTCTGTCCGAGCGCCTTCCGCTTCCCCGCGGCGGCGCCGAGGCCGAGCCCGTTCGCCTTCGCGATCCGCTCCTTCAGCCGCGCGCCCTGCTCGGGCGTGAGCTTGCCGGCGGAGACTGCGGCGTCGACGCGGGCGACGAGCGTCGCGCGGAACGCGGTGCGCAGCTGCTCGGGAGTGACGCCGAGCCGCGCCGCGACCTGGTCGACGAGCGACGGGCGGTCGGCGGCGAGCGCGCTCGAGGCGCCTGCGGCGAGAACGACGGCGGCGACTGCGGCCGCGAGAACGGCGGTGATCTTCATGGGTGGGCTCCCCCTGCTCGTGGATGCACGCGAATCGAAGCGTACGGGTGTGTGCGCGCTGTTAGAGGTTCGGGGCGCTTCGCTGCCGGGGCGGCTCAGGCGGCGAGCCGGACGTACAGCCCCTGCGCGGCCTTCTCGGCGATCGCGCGCTCGTCCTCGTCGAGGACGACCGAGAGCTGGCCGGCGGCCGGGTGCGCGGCCCGCATCTCCACCTTCGAACCGGGCACGTACCCCTCGTCGTAGAACCAGTGGAGGAGGTCGCCGTCGTGCTCCGCGAGCCGCACGATCTCGCCGCCCTGGCCGGGCTCGAGCTCGGCGAGCGCGACGAGGCCCTGGTTCTCCGTCTGCTCGAACTCGGTCGAGACGGGCCAGCCGTGGGGGCACCGGTCGGGCCGCCCGAGGCGTTCGTAGATGCGGTCGATCATCTCGTCGGTGAACGTGTCGCCCATCTCGTCGGCATGGACGTGCGACTCCGATGCGGTGTAGCCCATGAAGTCGGTGAGGAAGCGCTCGATGATCCGGTGCTTGCGGACGACGCGCTCGGCGCGCTCGATCCCGGACTTGGTGAGGATCGCCTCCTTCTGCTCGCCGCGGTCGACGAGGCCCTCGGCCTCGAGACGCTTGAGCATCTCGCCCGCCGACGCGCGGGAGACTCCGAGCATCTCGGCGACCCGTGCCGCGATCGCGCTGTCGCCCGCCGGCCGGTACTCGCCGATCGGGAAGGCGAGGAAGTAGATGACCTCGAGGTAGTCGTCGACCGAGTGGCCGTGGGCGCCTGCCATCGCGGGAAGTCTACCCCGACTGCTTCTCGAGATCTCCGTGCGAGGCGTCGATGCCGAGGTGCCGATGGAGCGTCAGGGACGATGGCTACGCTCGGTCGGATGCCGCTCGCGTCGGTGTATCCGCTCGTCTCGACCCGCTCGCTCGCGCGGCCGTTCACCTACGAGGTGCCCGAGGGCACGCCGAAGGGTGCCGTCGTCTCGGTCCGGCTGGGCCGCCAGTCGGTGCGCGGCGTCGTCGCGGACGTCGGTGTCGACGCCCCGCCGGGGGTCGCACCGATCGGCGTGGGGGCCAAGCTCGACGAGGTCCCGCCCACGCTCGTCGACCTCGCGCTCTGGCTCGCGGACTACTACGGCTCGACACCGGCACGGGCGCTCGAGCTCGTCGCCCCGGCCCGAAGGGCGCCGCGCGGAGAGCGGCCGTCGCCCGCCGTCCGCGAGTCCCTCGAGGGCGAGCCCGAGCCGGCGGCGCTCACCGACGACCAGGCCGCGGCAGTCCAACGGATCGTCGCTGCGCTCGACGAGGGAGTCGGCGAGCACGTCCTGCTCGAGGGGCCGACGGGCAGCGGCAAGACCGAGGTCTACCTCCAGGCGTGCGCTGCGGCGCTCGAGCGCGGGCTCGGGACGATCGTGCTCGTGCCCGAGATCGCACTGGCCCCGCAGACGGTCGGGCGCTTCCGGGAGCGGTTCGGGGACATCGTCGCGATCCTCCACTCGTCGCTCGGCGATGCGGAGCGGCGTGACGAGCGCGATCGGATCGCCCGTGGCGAGGCGCGGATCGTCGTCGGGGCGCGCTCGGCCGTGTTCGCGGCGATGCGCGGGGTGGGGCTGATCGTCGTCGACGAGGAGCACGACTCGGCGTTCAAGCAGGAGTCAGACCCCCGCTACGACGCGCGGACGGTCGCGGCGAAGCGCGCCGCGCTCGAGGGGGCCGTCGCCGTCTACGGCTCGGCGACCCCGCGGCCGGAGAGCTGGGCGCGGCTCCGGCGGACCTCGCTCGCTGCGCGCATCGGGGTCCCCATGCCGCGCGTCCGGCTCGTCGATCTCCGGCGCGAGGCCGGCTACCCGCTCTCGGCGCCGCTGCTCGCAGCGCTCGGCGGGCTCGTCGAGGACGGCGGCCGCGCGATCCTGCTCCTCAACCGCCGTGGTGTCGCCCCCGCGGTGCACTGCCGCGCCTGCGGCGTCTCACGGCGCTGCACGCTCTGCGACGTGGCGCTGACACTGCACTCCGACGAGGTCCTGCACTGTCACCACTGCGGTCGCTCCGAGCCCGTCCCGCGGCAGTGCCCCGCGTGCGGCTCGGTCGAGCTCGCGCGCATCGGGGCGGGGACGCAGCGGCTCGAAACGGAGCTCGAGCGGAACCTCCCCGAGCTCGAGCGGATCCGGCTCGACGCGGACGTCGCGAGGCGCCCCGGCGCGCTCCGCGACGCGATCGCGCGCTTCCGCGCCGCGGACCGCGCGGTCCTCATCGGCACGCAGATCGTCGCGAAGGGGCACCACTTCCCCGGCGTCGCGCTCGCCGCCGTCGTCGACGCCGACACGGGGCTGTCGCTACCGGACTTCCGCGCCGAGGAGCGGACGTTCCAGCTCGTCACGCAGCTGGCCGGCCGGAGCGGCCGCGACGCCCCGGGCCGCGTGCTCGTCCAGACGTTTCAGCCCGACGCGACGCCGCTCCGCCACGCGGTCAACCACGACGTGGCCGGCTTTCTCGCCGGCGAGCTCGAGCGGCGGGAGGTGCTCGGCTACCCGCCCTTCCGTCACCTCGTCTCGATCCTCGTCGCCGGGCCCGGGCCCGACGCGCCGATCACCGCTTTGCGCGAGCTCCGGGAGCGCCTGGCGGACGCCCGCCTCGACGCCGACCTGCTCGGCCCGGCGCCCGTCCTGCGGCTGCGCGGCCGCCATCGGGCGCAGCTCATCGCGAAGACGACGCAGCCGCGCTCGGTGGCGCGCCGCGCCTCGGCGCTCCTTGCGGCGGCGGCGCCGACGATGCGCCGCGACGGCCTCACGGTCGTCGTCGACGTCGACCCGCAGTCCCTGTAGAAACGCTCGTGTGGACGAGGAGCTGACCGCGACGATCCGCGAGGCGATGCCGTTCGCCGCGCACCTCGGCTTCGAGGGGGTCGCGGGCGATGCCGGAGCCGTTGTGCTGCGAGGCGCCTGGGCGCCCGAGCACTGCACCGCCGCCGGCGTCCTGCACGGCGGCTACCTCATGACGCTCGCCGACGCCGCGGCGGCGACGCTCGCGTTCCTCAACCTCCCGAGTGGCGCCACGACGGCGACCATCGAGGCGAAGACGAACTTCCTCGCCGCCGTCCGCAAAGGGTCCGTCACCGCCCGCGCGGAGCTCGTGCACGCGGGCAAGCGCACCATCGTCCTCCAGGTCGACATCACGGACGACGACGGCCGGCTCGTCTCGCGCACGCTCCAGACACAGGCGGTGATCGGAGGCTGAGGGCCTCGTCTACACTCGCGCCGTGGCACACGAGCACGATCACGAGCACGACGATCACGACCACGAGCACGACGGGCACGAGCACGAGCTGACGGACGCCGAGGCGCGCGCCGAGGCCGAGCGGCTCATACGCCGCGACGTCGCGTTGGCGCAGATCCGGCAGTACGGCGACCCGGTTCTGCGGATGCGCGCCGCAGAGGTCGAGGAAGCCGACGACGAGCTTCGAAGGATCACCGAGCGGATGATCGGCCTCATGCACGACGCCGAGGGCGTCGGCCTTGCCGCGACCCAGGTCGGCATCCTGCGGCGCTTTTTCGTCTGCACGCTCGAGGGCGAGGATCGCGTCCTCGTGAACCCGGTTGTCACGCCCATCGGCAAGGACACGGAGGTCGAGCAGGAGGGTTGCCTGTCGCTCGGGCCGATCCGTGTGCCGGTGGAGCGCGCCGCGAAGGTGAAGGTCGACGCGACGGACGAGAACGGCGAGCCGGTGTCGCTCGAGCTCGAGGGCACCGACGCGCGTGTCGTCCAGCACGAGCTCGACCACCTCGACGGGACGCTGATCATCGACCGCACGGAGCCGGACGCGCGCCGCGAGGCGCTCCGGCAGCTGCGCCCCCGGCTCGTCCTCGCCTAGAGGCATGGCCCGCATCGCGGTCGCCGCGACGGCACCGTTCGGCGCGGACGTGCTCGAGCGACTCGTCGCGCGGCACGACGTCGCCTCCCTTCTCACGCGGCCGGACGCTCCAGCAGGACGCGGTCGCAGGCTCGCTGCCCCGCCCGCGAAGGAGGTCGCAGAACGCCTCGGCATCCCGGTCCTGCAACCCGAGCGCCCCGCGCCGGGGCTCGACCTCGATGCGCCGACCGTCGTCGTCTGCGCCTACGGGTTGCTCGTGCCCGAGGCGCTCCTCGCGGAGCGCACGTGGCTGAACGCCCATCCCTCGCTGCTCCCGCGCTGGCGCGGCGCCGCGCCCGTCGAGCGGGCGATCATGGCCGGGGACGTCGAGACGGGCGTGACGATCCACGAGACGGTGGCGGAGCTCGACGCCGGTCCCGTCGCGGCTCTCGAGGCGTTCCCGATCGGGCCCGAGGACGACGCCGGCGTCGTGTACGCCCGCGCGGCGGAGGTCGCCGCGCGCGCTCCTCGACGGCGTCCTCGACGGGGCTCCGCAGCTCACGCCGCAGGTCGGCGAGGCCGACGTACGCCGAGAAGATCCGCTCGGCCGACCGGAAGCTCGACCTTGCGCGCCCCGCCGAGGAGCTCGTCCGCGTCGTCCGGGCGCTGAGCCCGCACATCGGCGCGCGGGCCGAGCTCGAGGGACGGCCGGTGACCGTGTGGCGCGCCCGTGTCGCCGACGACGGGGCGTTCGAGCCGCTCGAGATCCAGCCCGACGGAGGGAAGCGGATGACCGTCGAGGCGTGGCGTCACGGGCTGCGGTGAGCGCGATCTCGCCCTCACGGCGTGTCGCGTACGCCGTTCTGCGGCGGGTGTTCGAGGACGACGCGTACGCCGACCGCGTCCTGCGCGCCGAGTCCGGCTCGCTGGACGACCGCGACCGCGCGCCTCGCGCGCCGCCTCGCGTACGGCGCGGTCCAGCGGAAGCGGACGCTCGACCATGCGATCGAGGCGATCGGCAAGCGGCCCGTGCGGAAGATCGACGCTCCCGTCCTCGCCGCGCTCCGTCTGGGCACGTACCAGCTCGCGTTCATGGACGGCGTCCCGCGCTACGCCGCGGTCAACGAGTCGGTGGAGCTCGTCCGGCGCGCGCGGATGGAGCGGGCGGTTCCGTTCGCGAACGCGGTCCTCCGGCGGCTCGCGGACGGCGCGCGCGAGCTCTGCGCCGCGCTCCCCGAGGGCACGGCGCGCGAGGCCGCACTTCGCCACTCGTACCCGGACTGGATCGCGGACACGTGGTGGCGCGACCTCGGCGCCGAAGGAGCGCGCGCGCTGATGGCGGCGCAGAACGAGGAGCCCGAGACCGCGGTCCGGCTCGTGCGCGGCACGATCGAGGGACGCGAGGATCCGCTGATCCGCGGCGCGTTCGTCGTCGACCGCGTCGACGAGGCCGCGCTCGCGGAGGGTCGCATCTGGCCGCAGAGCCGCGGCTCGCAGCTCGTCGGCCACGTCGTCGGCTCGCGGCCCGGGGAGCGGACGCTCGACCTGTGCGCCGCCCCGGGCGGGAAGGCGACGATGCTCGCGGGCGACGTCGTGGCGGTCGAGGTCGACGACTCCCGGGCCGAGCAGCTCGAGGAGAACGCCAAGCGCCTCGGCGCCTCCGGTGTCACCGTCGTCCGCGCCGACGGCCGCGACCTGCCGTCGGAGCTGACCGGCTTCGACCGGGCGCTCGTCGACGCGCCGTGCTCGGGCCTCGGCGTGCTCGCGTCGCGGCCCGACCTCCGCTGGCGAGCCGAGCCCCTGCCGGAGCTCCAGCTCGAGCTCCTCCGCGCGGCGATCGGGCGGACGCGGGCCGGCGGCACCGTCGTCTACTCGACGTGCACGGTCAACGCCGACGAGGGCGAGGCAGTCGTCGATCGCGTGGTCGAGGACGGCGCCGTCGAAGTGGACGCGAGCCTCGGGGACGAGTGGCCCGCGTTCCGCCACCCGGCCCGACCCGAGTTCCTGCAGACGCTCCCGCACGTCCACGGCACGAGCGGCTTCTTCGTCGCCCGCCTCCATCGTCCGCTGACCGCGCGCCGCGACGCTTAGTGACGCGAAATGTCACAATCTCGCAGCACGGGCGCCAGTAGGATCGCTCGCGTGGGCTGGAGCGGCTGGATCCGGGGCGGCGTGGAAGTGGAGCCGTCGCTCTACGCCGCCGACTTCCGCCGCCTGGGCGAGCAGATCGACGAGCTCCTCGCGGCGGGCTGCCGGGTCTTCCACTTCGACTGCGGTGACGGCCATTTCGTCCCGCCGGTGACGATCGGGCCCTGTCGTGCTGCGGTCGATCGCGCCCGGGATCCACGCCGCGGGCGGGGTGGTGGACTGCCACCTGATGGTGGACGACCCGACGCACCATTTCGAGGAGTTCGCGGCGTCCGGCGCCGACTCGGTCACGTTCCACGTCGAGGCCGCGCCCGACCCCGGCGCCGTCGCCGAGGCGGCCCGCGCCCAGGGGCTCTCGGTCGGGATCTCGTTCAACCCCGGCACGACACCGCGGCAGGCTGCCGGACGCCGCGGACGCGGCGGGCGCGGAGATCGTCCTCTGCATGAGCATCGTCCCCGGCTACTCGGGGCAGGACTTCATGCCCGAGGCGCTCGATCGAATCGCCGAGCTCGACGACGCTCGTCGACGTCCCGATCCAGGTAGACGGCGGGATCGGCGAGGAGAACGCCGCGGCGGTCCGGGAGGCAGGTGCATCTCTGCTCGTCGCGGGGAGCGCCGTCTTCGCCGATGCCGAGCCGGCCGAGGCGTACCGGCGGCTCGCTCGCCGCCGCTGCATGAGCCTCGAGCGCGCGCTCGAGCTCGCCGCGGCGCGCGCGCGGGAACGGGTATCCGAACCCGACCGTCGGCGCCGTCGTCGTCGCGCCGGACGGGCACGGTCGTCGGCGAGGGCGTCAGCGAGCCGGCCGGCGGGCGGCACGCGGAGATCGTCGCCCTCGAGCGACGCAGGGGAGCGCGCGCGGGGCGCGACGCTCTCCGTGACGATGGAGCCGTGCGCGCACCACGGCCGCACGCCGCCGTGCGTCGACGCCATCGTCGCCGCCGGCGTCGCGCGGGTCGTGGCGGGCTGCGCCGACCCGAGCCCGGAGGCCGGTGGAGGCGCCGCCGCACTCCGCGCGGCCGGCGTCGACGTCGAGCTGCTCGACCTCCCCGAGGCGCCGCGCGCAGAACGAGGCGTGGCGGACGTGGGTCGTCGCGCGGGAGGCCGTACGTCGTGCTCAAGATGGCCGTCTCCCTCGACGGGCGGGCCGTCGTCCCGGGACGGCGCTGGGTGACCGGCGAGGAGGCACGTCGCCGCGTTCATCGGCTCCGCGCGGAGGTCGACGCCGTCGCGGTGGGCATGGGCACCGTCCGCGCCGATGCGCCGCGGCTCGACGCGCGCGACGTCGGCGCGATCCGCCAGCCCCGGCGGCTCGCATTCGGCCGCGGGCCGCTTCCCGAGGGCTCCGAGCTCGAGCTTCGCAGCGGGCCGCTCGCCGAGGAGCTCGCCTCGCTCGCCGCGGAAGGGCGTCCAGTCGCTCCTCCTCGAGGGCGGGCCGACGATCGCTGCGTCGTTCCTCGACGACGACCTCGTCGACCGGCTCGTCGTCCACGTCGCGCCGGTGCTCGCGGGGGACGGCCCGCCGATGGTCGCGCCGCTGCGCGCGCCGATCGACCTTCCCGCGCCGACGGTCGAGCGCGTCGGCGACGACGTGCTGCTCGACATCCGGCTGCACGACGTCTGACGCCCTCGCGGCGGTAGCCTCGACGCCATGTTCACCGGGATCGTGCGCGAGGTCGGACGGGTGGTCGAGGTCGACGCCGGCGACGCCGGCGCCGCGCTCCGGATCGCCGCGCCCGAGACGGCGGCGCGGACGGCGGTCGGCGACTCGGTCGCGATCGGCGGCGTCTGCCTCACCGCCGAGTCGGTGGACGGGGAGACGATGCGCTTCCACGCCGTGCCCGAGACGCTCAGCCGCTCGACGCTCGGCGCGGCTCCAGGCGGGGGACGCGGTCAACGTCGAGCCCGCGCTCCGCGCGGGCGAGCCGCTCGGAGGACACATCGTCCAGGGCCACGTCGACGGGCTGGGCGTCCGTGCGCGCGGTCGAGCAGGAAGGCGACGGCGTGCGCATGTCGTTCGACGCGCCGCCGGAGCTGCTCGCGTACCTCGTGGAGAAGGGATCGGTCACCGTCGACGGCGTCTCGCTCACGGTGGCGGGACTCGAGGACGACGTCTTCGCCGTCGCGCTCATCCCGCACACGCTGTCCGTGACGACGCTCGGCGCGCTCGCCCCCGGGGCGCACGGTCAACCTCGAGGTCGACGTGCTCGCCAAGTACGTCGAGCGCCTCGTGGCGCCGAGGTTACGATGACCCGATGAGTGCCGTGACGGAGCCCGCGACGAGCCCGTTCGCATCGATCGAGGAGGCGATCGAGGAGATCCGCTCCGGCCGCTTCGTGGTCGTCGTCGACGACGAGGACCGCGAGAACGAGGGCGACCTCACGATCGCCGCGCAGTTCGTCACGCCGGATGCCGTGAACTTCATGGCGATCCACGGGCGCGGGCTGATCTGCCTGTGCCTGACGCCCGAGCGCTGCGACGAGCTCGGCCTGCGCCAGATGACCGACCAGAACGAGGCGCAGTTCGGCACGGCGTTCACCGTCTCGATCGAGGCGCGCGAGGGCGTCTCGACCGGCATCTCAGCGGCCGACCGCGCGCACACGATCCAGGTCGCGGTCGATCCGACGGCGACGCCGCGCGAAATCGTCCATCCCGGGTCACGTGTTCCCGCTCCGCGCGCGCGCCGGCGGCGTGCTCAAGCGGTCGGGGCAGACGGAGGCCGCCGTCGACCTCGCGCGGCTCGCCGGCCTCCAGCCGGCCGGCGTCGTCTGCGAGATCATGAACGACGACGGGACGATGGCCCGCGTCGCCGGACCTCGTCGAGTTCTGCGCGCGGCACGGGCTGAAGCTCGTCACCGTCGCCGACCTGATCGAGTACCGGCGGCGGACCGAGAAGCTCGTCGAGCGCGTCGTGTCCGTCGACCTGCCGACCGAGCACGGCGAGTTCCAGGCGGTCGCCTACCGCGAGACGCTGACCGGGAAGCAGCACGTCGCGCTCGTGAAGGGGGACGTCGAGGGGAAGGAGAACGTCCTCGTCCGCGTCCACTCGGAGTGCCTGACCGGGGACGTCTTCCACTCGCGGCGCTGCGACTGCGGCGAGCAGCTCGAGCGCGCGCTCGCCCGGATCGAGGCAGAGGGCCAGGGCGTCCTGCTCTACCTCGCCCAGGAGGGCCGGGGCATCGGCCTGCTCAACAAGCTGCGCGCGTACGAGCTCCAGGAGCAGGGGCTCGACACCGTCGAGGCGAACCTCGAGCTCGGCTTCAAGGCCGACGCGCGCGAGTACGGGATCGGGTCGCAGATCCTCGCCGACCTCGGGCTGACGACGATCCGCGTGCTCACGAACAACCCGCGGAAGATCTCCGGGATCAGCGGCTTCGGGCTGACCGCCGTCTCGCAGGAGCCGATCGAGATCGAGCCGAACGACCACAACCGCGACTACCTCGAGACGAAACGCGACAAGCTCGGGCACACCATCGGCAGCACGCATGCACCATCAGGGCGAGCTGTACGGCGAGGACGACGGCTAGCGGGGTGGCGGAGTGAACCGGATCGAGGAGCCCGAAGGGCAAGGCGGCGAGCGCAGCTGGGCGGCCGAGCACGCGGACGAGATCGAGCGCGCGAGCGAGAACGTCCTCGAGGGCTGGCCGGACTCCGGGCCGGACGCAGACGACGAGGAGTCGGACGTCGAGGACGCGGCGGACGTGGACGATGAGCCTCTCGAGCCCGACGAGGCCGAGCCCGGCGACGAGGAGCCCGCAGACGTCGCGGCCGACGGCGTCGCCGAGACCGTCGCGGCGACGGAGATCGCCGAGCCCGAGGTGGCCGAGCCCGAGATCGCCGAGCCGGAGGTCGACGAGCTCGAGACGAGCTCGGAGCACGCGCCCGGCGAGCTCCTCGTGCCGCCCGGCTACGCCGTCCTCGAGGGCCAGGCGCAGGGACGCCGGCGTGCGGTCGGGATCGTCGTCAGCCGGTTCAACGGCGAGGTCACCGGCCGACTGCTCGAGTCCGCACTCGACGAGCTCGGCGCGCGGGGCGTCGGGCCGGACTCGATCACGGTGATGCCCGTGCCGGGTGCCTTCGAGCTGCCGATCGCTGCGATGGCGCTCGCGAAGACCCGCCGGTTCGCGTGCATCGTCGCGCTCGGCTGCGTCATCCGGGGCGACACGCCGCACTTCGACTACGTCGCCAGCGAGGCCGCGTCGGGACTCCAGCTCGCGGCGATCGAGACGGGCGTGCCCGTCGCCTTCGGCGTGCTCACGCTGGACCGCCCCGATCAGGCGGAGCCGCGCTACTCCAAGGGCGCGGAGGCGGTCGGCACGGCGCTCGAGATGGCGGATCTCTTCGCCAACCTCCGCGCGGCCGCGGCACGGTAACTGCACCTTGCGTCGACTGCGGAGCTGCGCGTCGCGGCCGGAGCGCCGGCTTCGCCGGCCGGGAGGCCCGGTGCGCTCGTACGGGTTCGCAGCACACGAGGAGGGGGCTCGTGGGGGAACCATGGGTTCCCCCACGATCGTGCTACGACTCCGCGGCCGCATGTCGAGGGTCTGCGCAATCTGCGGGAAGAAGCCGTCGACCGGCAACAGCCGGTCGCACTCGATGGTCGCCACGAAGCGGCGCTTCAACCCGAACCTCCAGCGCGTCCGGCTCGTCCTCGACGGCAAGCCGACCCGGGACTACGTGTGCACGCGTTGTCTCAAGGCCGGCAAGGTCACCAAGGCCGTCTGACGCGACCGGCCGGCGCCGGCTCCCGGGCGGCGGAGCCGCCCTCCGCCGTCGCCTGACGGCGCTGAGCGCACCGTGCCTTCCGGGTCCGTATTTCCAGCACCGTGCCCTCCGGCCCGACACGCTCAGCGACGCCCCGGACGCGCCAGGAGTCTGGTCTGACGTGACCGGCCGGCGCCGGCTCCCGGGCGGCGGAGCCGCCCTCCGCCGTCGCCTGACGGCGCTGAGCGCACCGGCCTTCCGGGCCCTGTATTTCCAGTACTGGTGCCCGCCGGGGCCCGGCACACCAGCGACGCCCCGGACGCGCCAGACGGAGTCGGGTGGCGAATAGACTCGTCGCGTGAAGAAGGGGAGCATCGTGCTCGCCGAGAGCGACCTCGGTCGCGTCGCGATGACGACCGATGCGATCGCCGCGATCGCGGGACGCGCGGTCGACGAGTCCTTCGGCGTCGTCGACCAGGCCGGCCGCCGCGGCCCCCTTCGGCTCCTGACGCGCGGCCGCCAGTCGGGCGTTCGCGTCCGCGAGACGGACGGCGGCATCGCGCTCGAGCTGCACGTCGTCGTCGACTACGGCATCAACCTCGGCGAGGTGAGCGCGATGGTCCAGTCGCGCGTCGCCTACGAGGTCGAGCGACACACCGGGCTGTCCGTGAAGTCCGTCGACGTGCACGTCGACAGCGCGCGGAAGGCCGAGTGATGGTCGGCCTCGAGACCGTCCGCTCGCTCGCCGCCGCGGGCCTCGACAACGTCGAGCGGCACCGGCGGCGCATCAACGCGCTGAACGTCTATCCGGTGCCCGACGGGGACACGGGGACGAACCTCACGCTGACGATGCAGGGGATCGTCGACGAGCTCGAGCGGTCGACCGCGACGACGACGGCGCAGCTCGCGGCCGACGTCCAGCGCGCCGCGACGATGGAGGCGAAGGGCAACTCCGGCGTGATCCTGAGCACGATCGTGCGCGGGATGGCGCGCGTCCTCGGCGAGCACGACCACGTCGACGGCGAGATCCTCGCCCACGCGATGCGCGCGGGGGCGACGAGCGCCTACCAGGCGGTCAAGGTTCCCGTCGAGGGCACGATGCTGACCGTCATCCGCGAGATGGCCGAGGAGGCGGAGCTGCCCGGCGTCCGGTCGCTCCCGGTCGCCGAGGCGCTCGCCCGCGCGATCGCGCGCGGGGAGGACGCGGTGGAGCGGACGCCCGAGATGCTCGACAAGCTGCGCGAGTCCGGCGTCGTCGACGCGGGCGGCGCGGGCCTCGTCGAGCTCTTCCGCGGGATCCTCCACGGCCTCACGGGCGAGCCGCTCCCGGAGGTGCCGAGCGTCGCGGAGGAGATCGCGGAGGAGTCGATCCACCACGAGGAGTCCGAGTACCGCTACTGCACCGTGTTCGTCGTCGAGGGCGAGGAGCTCGACCTCGATGCGATGCACGCCCGCCTCGAGCCGCTCGGCGACTCGCTCCTCGTGACCGGCGACGACTCGGTGGCGAAGATCCACGTGCACACCGACGAGCCCGAGACCGCGCTCGAGGTCGGTCGGGCGGTCGGTGTCGTCGACGCGGCACGGGTCGAGATCGGCGACATGCACAGTCAGGCCGCCGAGCGCGAGCGCTGGCTCGCCCAGCTCCACGCCGCGGCGCAGGCGCCGCACGCGGCGACGGCGCTCGTCGCGGTCGCCCAGGGAACGGGCAACCGGGACATCCTGCGGAGCGAGGGCGCGACCGTCGTCATCGAGGGCGGGCAGACGATGAACCCGTCGGTCGGCCAGATCCTCGAGGCGGTGACGGCTGCCAACGCCGAGCACGTGATCGTGCTGCCCGAACAACCCGAACGTGCGGCTCGCGGCGGAGAACGCCGCGCGGGAGTCGACGAAGGACGTCCGCGTCGTCCCCACGGCGTCGGTACCCGAGGGCGTCGCCGCCGCGTTCGCGTTCGACTCCTCCGCCGACGTCGACGCGAACGAGACGGCGATCCACGAGGCGCTCGAGCCGGTCGTCGCGGCCGAGGTGACCGTCGCCTCGCGCGATGCGACCGTCGACGGGATCTCGGTGACGGAGGGCCAGTACCTCGCGATCCTCGACGGGAAGGCGTTCGCCGCGTCCGACGACCTCTGGACGGTCGTCGACGCGCTCCTGCAGCGCTTCGCGGACGACGGGCTCGGGCTCGTCCACGTGTTCCGCAGCGACGGCGCGCCCGAGGAGGACGAGCTCTCCGCGCGGGTCGACGCGCACGGGCTCGAGGCGGCCGTGCTGTGGGGCGGGCAGCCGCACTACCCGCTCCTCCTGTCCGCCGAGTGACGCGCGACCGGGAGGGCGCGTGATCAGGGTCCTGCTCGTCGAGGACAACGACGTCTACCGCTCGTCGCTCGAGCTGCTGCTCGGCCTGCAGTCCGGCGCTCGAGGTCGTCGGCGCGGTCGGGAGCGGCAGCGAGGCGGCCGACGCGGCCACGGCGCACGAGGCGGACGTCGTGCTGATGGACTATCGCCTCCCGGGGCTCGACGGCGCCGAGGCGACGCGCGCGGTGATCGCGGCGTCGGGCGCGGCCGTCGTCTGCCTCACGGCGGAGGCGACCGCC
>CAVPOH010000007.1:0-524436 GCA_963706915.1 uncultured Actinomycetes bacterium | reverse complement strand
GTCACAGGCGAGGCCCGCCTCGCGGAGGGACAGCTCGAACGCGACCCAGACCGGCACCTTCTGGTGGGTGGGGCCTTCAGCACCTCGTCCTGCTCGTTCACCGACGAGACGGTCGGGAACCACACGACACGGGCGCCCTCCCGCGCGGCGACCTCGACCGCCAGAGCGTTGAGCCCGCCGACGGAGCGATTGAGCGTGATCGTGCCGAGCACCGTCACACCGGGAACCGCTGCGGCGACGACCTGCGCCCGCTCGGCCGTCGAGCTGTAGTGGGACTTGGTACCCGCAACCCCGCCTGGCCCGTCTCCAGGCAGCGACGGGCAAGCTCGATGTCCGTGATGCGGCGGGAGACGAAATCCGGCGCGACGTGGACGTGGTAGTCGACCGCGCCGCGAACCAGCGCGCGGGGGTGCTCGCCTGGGAGCCGGGGTGGCTCACGGGGTCTTCACCTCGTCGCTCCCGGCTCGCCCGGAGAGTGCCGCGCCTGGTGATCCCCGGCCGAGGAAGGCGTTCGCCCAAGGCGCTCGTTCCCGAAAGGGCGTTGTCCTTCACGACGACAGGGCCGGGCAAGCATCTCGGTCTCCTCACCGTACGCCTTCAGCCGGTCTAGGCGCGCGACGACATACGGGCTCCCGTGCTCGACACCTCGCAGAGGCCGTCGCGCGTGCCGCCGCAGGGACCGTTGCGCTGGTTCTTGGCGCACGCGGACTCGGGGCAGACGTACGCGATCTCGGGAAGCGAGCAGTCGCCGCAGTCCTTGCAGCCGAACAACGGCACCTTCGCCGCCTGCTCGAGCGCGTGCGCCGCCTTGCCGAGCGCCCGCGGCCCCCGCTCGATCGCCCGGTAGACGGCCCGCCCCGTCGGGTGGAGCGGGGCGTCGTCCGCGAACGCGACCTGGTGCAGCTTCCGGGTGAAGCGGTACTTCACGGGCACGCGCAGGTCGGTCGTCCGGCGACGCCTCGACTCGAGGTAGGACGCGCTGACGACGTCCGAGGAGAGCCCCGTCTCGGCGTCGCGCTCGAAGAGGTAGAACTCGCCGTCGAGCGGGAACTGGATCTCGCGCGCGAGCGCGACCCAGTCGTCGCGGGCGTACCGGTCGGCCGAGTCGAGGATCGTGTCGAAGTCTCGGCCGACATGTGGCCCCCGATTACACCCCGGCGAAGCCGAGACCGCGCGCGACGGCGACGTGCCTCGCCGCCAGGTCGACGAAGAACGCCCGCCCCTTGTCCGGGGCGGCAGCCTGGCGCTCGACGAGCGCGAGCAGCTCGTCGGTCACGACGACGCCCGGGATCGCACCGCGGTGGAACGCACGCGCGGCCGCCGGCGAGAGCAGGTAGACGTTCGCGAGCGCCGCGACCGGCAGCGCCTCCCGCCGGATCCAGCGCAGCAGCTCGTCGTCCTTGCGCGTGTCGTAGCCGATCTGGTTGATGACGAACCGCGCGCCGGCCTCCACCTTCTTCGCAGCTTCAGGTACTGCGGCATGACCTCCCGCTCGTGCCGCTTGTGGTTCGTCACGACGCACCCGAGGAAGAAGTCCGTCCGACCGAGCGCGCCGTCGGGCCGCCGCTCGTCGTGCAGGCCCGCGTTCATCTCCGCGAACATGCGATGAGCCCGACGGAGTCGATGTCGAAGACCGGCGCCGCATGTCCCTTGTGACCGGTCACCGGATAGTCGCCCGACAGGCAGAGGACGTTGCGGAACCCCTCGGAGCCGAGCTTCCAGCCGCGGCTCTCGAGCGCGTTCCGGTTCCAGTCCTTGCACGACAGGTGGATGATCACCTCCTGGCCGAGCGACAGGAGGTCGCTCCCGAGCGTGTCGGGGCGAGCATCGCATGCCCGCCGGGGTTGTCCGTGATCGACAGCACGTCGATCCGCGGGTTCGCCGCGAGCTCGCGTGCCTTCGCCTGGAGCGCGCGGCCGCTGTCCCCCGAGAGAAGGCCGCGACTCGTCACGAGCTCCGCGGCGATGACGAACGAACCGGGCGCTCGAGGTGCTCGCGAAGCGTGCGCACCTCAGACCACGCCCCGCAGGAGCGGCGCACCGGGGAGGCGCTCGAGTGCGTGCTCGCTCTCGAGCACGAGCTCGAGGTTGAGCTTCGCCAGCCGCGCGTGCTCGCGCGCGATCTCCTCGGCGCGCGCCCCGTGGCCGGCGCCGACCGCCTCGAGGAGCATCCGATGCTGATGCTGGGCGACGACGAGGATCTCGTGCTCGCGGCTGAGCGTCGCCTGTGACGCGAGCAGGGCCCCGGCCGAGGCGAACGGCAGCGCCACGGCGTTGGCGATCGCACGGGCGAGCGCGTCGCTCTTCGCGAGCGTGACGAGCACCGCGTGGTACTCGTCGTTCAGCTCGACGTACCGCTCCAGCGCCGGCCCCGCTCGGCGACGACCTGGTCGAGCTGCTCGGTGACGGCCACGAGCTCGGCGAGCTCCGAGGGCGACTCGAGCCGCTCGGCAGCGAATCGCGCTGCCGTGCCCTCGAGAACGCCACGAAGCTCGATCGCATCCGTGACGTCGCTCAGCGTGAACGAGCAGACCACGAACCCCCCGCCGGGCAGCGGGCGGAGCAGCCCTTCGTGGGCGAGGGTCGCGAGGGCCAGCCGCAGCGGGGTGCGCGACACGCCCAGCCGCTCCGCGAGGCCGATCTCGGGGACGCGTTGCTCCGGCGCCAGCTCGCCCGCGAAGATCAGCTCGCGAAGACCGAGCGTCGCCTTGGTCGTCTGCGACCGGGCTGTGTCGCCGCGCGGCACGCCATGACCCTATTGCATGCAGTTCGCGGGCGCCAGTCGCGTTTGAGCAGCCCTACGCCCGTTTCTGCATGCGATCCGGGTCAACGCCCCCACACCTCGTCGGCGACCTCGACGGTAAGCGCGAGCTTCGCGGCCTGCTCGTCATGGCTCAGGGCATTGCCTTCGACGGTCGAGGAGAACCCGCACTGGGGCGAAAGGCAGAGCTGGTCGAGCGACACGTAGCGGCTCGCCTCCTCGATCCGCCGCTTGAGGTCGTCCTTCGACTCGAGCGCACCGCGCTTCGTCGTGACGAGGCCGAGGACGACCTGCTTGGCGCCCGGCGGGATCAGACGGAGCGGCTCGAAGCCCCCCGAGCGCTCGTCGTCCCACTCCATGAAGTAGCCGTCGACCTCGAGCTCGTGGAACAGCGCCTCGGCGACGTGCTCGTAGCCGCCTTCCGCCACCCATGACGAGCGGAAGTTCCCGCGGCACATGTGCGTCGTCACGGTGAGCCCCTCCGGGCGGCCGTCGAGCGCCTCGTTGATGTGCCGGATGTACTCGAGGTGCTGTGCGTCGGGGTCGCCGCCGATCGACGCGACGTAGCGTCGCTGCTCGGGGTCGTTGAGGTAGGCGAGGCTCGTGTCGTCGAGCTGGAGGTACGTGCAGCCGAGCTCCCCGAGCAGCCGCACCTCCTCGCGATAAGCGGCCGTGAGGTCGCGCCAGAACGCGTCGAGGTCCGGATAGACGCTCTCGTCGATCGCGGCCCGGCCGCCGCGGTAGTGGACCATGCTCGGCGACGGGATCGTCAGCTTCGGCACCGCGTCGGCCGCACACTCCTGGAGGAACGTGAACGCGTCGCCGAAGATGGTCTGCGAGACGCCGACCTCTCCGTCGACGTGCAGCGCCGGGGCCATGAACTCGATGTCCTCGCGCTCGTTGTGGAACGAGACCTTGACCTTGTCGTCCGCCGTCGAGATGCCGTCGAGCGCGTAGATGAAGTCCATGTGCCACGACGTCCGCCGGAACTCGCCGTCGGTCACGGCCCGGAACCCGACGTCACGCTGCATGCGCACTGCGTCGCGGATCGCATCGTCCTCGACGGCCCGAAGCTCGTTCGCCGTGATCCGCCCGGCGGCCGCGTCCTCCCGCGCGCGGAGAAGCTCGGCCGGCCGGAGCAGGCTCCCGACGTGGTCGGCGCGAAACGGGGGCGTCGTGCGGGCTGCCATGGCGTCGGGCTAGCGCAACGTCCTCACCGGTACTGCACCGCCTGCCGCGTTCCGGTCTCGCCGGCACGGACGATCGCGTCGCACACCTCCGCCGCCCGGTAGCCGTCCTCGAACGTCGCGCCGTGCGGCGCCACCTCGCCGTCCCCGGCGATCGCCGTCAGCAGGTGGTGGATCTCGTGCACGAATGTGTGCTCCCATCCGATGATGTGCCCGTGGGGCCACCACCACTGCCAGAACGGGTGGTCGCCCTCGGAGACGAGGATCGTGCGGAAGCCCTTCGTCCCGTCCGAGTGCTGGAGCTCGTTGAGGCGCTCGAGGTCGAACGCGAGCGAGCCCTTTGTGCCGTTGATCTCCCAGCTGAAGGCGTTCTTCCGGCCGGCGGCGAAGCGGGTCGCCTCGATCGTCCCGAGCGCCTGCCCCTCGAACTCGACGACCGCCTCGAACGCGTCGTCGACCTCGCGACCGGGCATGAACGTGCGGGTCGTCGCCGACACGCTCGCGATCTCGCCGACGAGGTAGCGCGCGAGGTCGATCACGTGCGCGCCGAGGTCGCCGAGCGCGCCTGACCCGGCCTCGTCCTTGTGGAAGCGCCACGCGTCCGCCGTCGTCGTCCCCCACTCCTGCAGATAGCGGCCGCGGAAGTGGAGCACGTCCCCGAGGTCGCCCGCCTCGAGCATCTGGCGCGCGAGCCGGACGGCGGGGACGAACCGGTAGTTGAACGCCGTCATGTGCCGACGCCGGTGGCGGCGACCCGCTGCCACATCTCGTAGCTCTCGTCGGCGGTGCGGCCGAGCGGCTTCTCGCAGAAGACGTGCTTGCCCGCCTCGGCGGCGGCGATCGTCGGCTCGGCGTGGAGGTTGTTCGGCCCGCCGTTGTCGAAGAGCTGACGTCCGGGTCGGACACGAGCTCGTGCCAGTCGGTGACGTACCGCTCGAAGCCGTACCGCCGCGCGGCCTCGGAGACGGCAGCCTCGTCGCGGCCGCGATCGAGACGAGCCGGGGCCGCAGCGGCGGCGGCCACGCCATGTACGGCAGCGTCCTGTAGCCGTTGGCGTGCGCCTTGCCCATGAAGGCGTAGCCGAGCATCCCGACGCCGATCTCGGGCACGTCGGCAGCGCCCTTCGCGGACGCGTCGACGCCGATGCTCATGTGTCGCTCGCCTTCTGCATCGCGGCGTCGAAGGCGATCTCCGACGGCGCGAAGTCCGTGCGGCGGACGAAGGCGAGCGCATCGGGCGCGCCCCAGTCGCGATCCATGCCGCTGTCCTCCCACTCGATCGAGAGCGGTCCCACGTAGCCGATCCGGTTGAGCGCCCGGAAGAAGTCCTCGAAGTCGACGTCGCCGTGACCCGGCGAGACGAAGTCCCAGCCACGCCCCTCCTCGCCGAAGTTCAGGTGCGAGGCGAGGATCGAGCGACGGCCGTCGAGCCGCCTGCGCGAGTCCTTGACGTGGACGTGGTAGATCCGGTCGGCGAACTCGAGCGCGAACTGCGCGGTGTCGAGGAACTGGTGCGCGAAGTGGCTCGGGTCGAGGTTGATGCCGAACGCCTCGCGGTTCCCGATCGCGTCGAGCGCCCGCCGCGTCGTCACGAAGTCGTAGGCGATCTCCGTCGGGTGCACCTCGAGACCGAACTTGACGCCCTCGGAGTCGAAGACGTCCATGATCGGCCCCCAGCGCTCGGCGAACTCCTCGTATGCCCGGTCGATCTCGCCGAAGTCGTTCGGCGGGAACGAGTAGAGGAGGTGCCACACGGCCGAGCCCGTGAAGCCGTTGACCTGCGTCACGCCGAGCTGCGCCGCAGCGCGTGCCGTGTCCTTCATCCGCTCGGCCGCACGGGAGCGCACGCCCTCCTGCTCTCCGTCGCCGTAGACCTCGGGCGGCAGGATCGAGCGGTGCCGCTCGTCGATCCGGTCGCAGACGGCCTGGCCCACCAGGTGCGCGCCGATCGCCCAGACACCCAGGCCGTGGCGTTCCAGGAGCTCGCGCCGGCCGTTCGCGTAGCCGGCGTCGGCAACGGCCTTCTCGACCTCGAAATGGTCGCCCCAGCACGCGAGCTCCAGCCCGTCGAAGCCCCAGACGCTGCACTTTGCGGCGAGCTCCTCGATCGGCAGGTCGGCCCACTGGCCGGTGAAGAGGGTCACGGGACGGCTCACTTGTGCCTCCTAGTCTCTCTGGCCACCGCGCGACTTTCCAGTGCGGTCATGCGTCGCCCCACGGGCGGATCCGCGGCGGTGGCGGCGTCCCGTGGCCCTCCTGCCAGGAGATCACGGGGTTCCGCAGCACGCCGATGCCCTCGATCTCGGCCTCGATCACGTCGCCCGGCTTCAGGTAGAGGAGCGCGCGCTCCTCGGGCGACTTGAACCCGGCCACGCCCGACACCGTGCCCGTCGAGAGCACGTCGCCGGCGGAGTAGGTGAGGCCCGAGAAGTTCGACAGGATCTCGGGGATCGTCACGGACATGCGGCTCGAGTGCGACTCCTGGCGCACCTCGCCGTTGACCCGGAGCTCCATCGCGAGGTCGTGCGGGTCGGCGATCTCGTCGGGCGTAACGATCCAAGGACCGAGGGGGCAGAACGTGTCGATGGCCTTGCAGAAGCTGAAGACGCCGGAGCGCATCTCGCCGCGCTGGATGTCCCGCGCGGTGATGTCGTTGAAGATGACGTAGCCGCCGACGTAGTCCAGTGCCTCCTCCGGCGAGAACCACTTCCCGGCCTTCTTCAGGACGACCGCGAGCTCGAGCTCGTAGTCGAGCTCCTCGGTGAGGTGCTCGGGGTAGATCACCGGCTCGTCCGGCCCGACGATCGCGTCGACGTTCTGGAAGAAGTTGATCCAGGGCGCGATCGAGTGCGTCCAGCCGACGTTCTTCGACTCCTCCTCGTGCTCGCGAAAGTTCCCGGCGGTGTGGAAGAACTTCTTCGGCACGATCGGCGCCCGGAGCTGCGTGTCGGCCAGCGCGACGCGCTCGCCGGTCTCGTCCCCGCCGCCCCGCTCGAACCACTCGCGCATCGTCGCCACGTCGAGGACGGCGATCTCCTCGCCGTCGAGTATCCCGACGCGGCCCTGCCCCTCACCGAACGTCACCAGCTTCACCAATCACCGTCCTTGTCGAGTCGAGCTCGTGACGATCGGTCACGAGCGGTTCACGCCACACCGCACACTCGCATCGCGACGCGCGTGTAGACCTCCGCGGTCTTGGCGAGCCCGTCGATCTCGAGGTTCTCGCCGAGCTCGACGTCCATCAGCCCGGTCGACGTCCCGTAGTTCACCGTCGGGATCCCGTAGCGGGTGAGGACGGAGGCGTCCGAGAACCAGCGCGTCACGTCCCGTCCGGGCGACTCGCCGTAGACATCCTCGTGGGCGCCGTCGATCGCCGCGACGAGCTCGTGGCCCTCGTCGATCTCGGCGCCCGGGGCGGTCACGAACACCTCGCCCACGACGCCGAAGTCCGGAAACCGCTCAGCGAGCCCGCGCACCATGTCGAGCACCTCGCGCCGCGCGACCGCCATCGGCTTGGTCGGCGGCACGCGGACGTCGAGGAACAGGTCGCGCGTGGTGCGGCGTCCGCGAGACGCGCCAGCCGAAGCCGCCCTCGACCGCGCCGACGTTGACGATCGCCTTCGCGCCGCGGTAGCCGTTCGCCGGGTCGTCCTCCCAGGTCGGGATCCACTCCTGCACGGCGGCGATCACCTGGTGCTGGCGGAGGATGGCGTTCCGGTCGCGGCGGCCCTCGCTGAACGCCGTGTGGATGAAGTCGCCCTGCACGCGGATCCGGAGCCACAGAGCGCCGTAGTGGCCGAGCACGACCTTGCCCTCGGTCGGCTCCCCGAGCAGGCACATGTCCGCGACGCCGCCGTGCGATACGAGGTAGCGCGAGCCCGCGGCGTATCCTCGGTATTCCGCCCCGACCGCGTCCCCGTGCTGCGTCTTCTCGATCTCCCCGCAGACGGCCGCGACGAGAACGTCACCGCGCAGCCGGACACCGGCGCCACGCAGCGCGCGAACGGCCTCCACGTAGCAGGCGAGCGCGCCCTTCATGTTCGAGATGCCGAGCCCGTAGAGCCTTCCGTCGCGCACGAACGCCTCCGGCTGGAAGCCCGGCACGTCGCGGAGCCACGGCTCTCGTCCCGAGTACGAGGTGTCCATGTGCCCGTTGAACATGAGGCTCTTGCCGCCTCCGGCCCCGTCGAGGATCCCGAGGGCATTCGCGCGCCCATCCTCGACCTGCTGCCACTGGCAGCGCAGCCCGGCCTCCGCGTAGAGCTCGGCCATGAGCTCGGCCATGGCCTGCTCGTCGCCCGTGAAGCTGTGGACGCCGATCATCCGACTGGCGGTCTCGACGAGGCGGTCGCGGTCGATCGCGATCGACGGGGTGCTCATCCTTGCTCCAGCTGGAACGTCACGTCGATCTCGGCGACGAGTTCCTGCTCTCCGCCCTCGACGGGCATGCCCGCCGCGGCGCGGAGCACCATGGGTCCGCCGGCAACGGGCGTCGGCTTCGTCTCGGGCTCGTCGATCGACACGATTGCCCCGATTCGACCGCCGAGCGCGGCTGCGTACTCTTCCGCCTTCCGCCGTGCCTCCGCCGCCGCAAGCCTGCGCGCGTCGGCGTGGCTCGGGTTGTCGTGGGCAACGCGCCAACCCGGGCCGTCGATCCTCAGGTCGACGCGCTCCGCCGCCTCCGTCACCAGCCTGCTCGCGAGCTCGCCGTCGTCGAGGCGCACCACGAGTCGGCTCGAGGCTCGGTAGCCGCGGTGCTGCCAGCCCCTGTTCGTGTGCTCGCCGTCCTCGGCGAGCGTCACGCGGGACGTCGTCCGCCGCCCTTCGGCGATCCCCAGCTCGTCACAGAGCGCGACGACCTGCTGCGCGAGCCTCGTTGCCTCGGCGAATGCCTCGGCGGCGCTCTTCCGCAACGCCTCGACGGTGAGCCCGACCGTGACCTCGTCGGGCGCCACCATCGCCATCCCGCGTCCCCGGACGGTGATCGTCGCCATCAGTCGCGAACGTGCGGGAGGACCTTCTCGCCGAAAAGCCGGATCTGCTCGTGGCGGTCGTTGCCCCAGAGCTCGAGCATGACGTGCGTGCAGCCGGCATCCTTGTACTCCTCGATCGCTGCGATGCAGTCCGCGGGTGTGCCTGCGATCGGCTTGCACTTGTCGAGCAGCGCGTCCGTGACCTTCGCCTTCGCCGCAAGCCGGCCGCCCTGCTCCATCGCATCCGCGACCGGGCGGATCTCCTCGGGGTCGATGCCCGCCAGGTCGAGCAGCGTGTCCGCGGCGCCGGCGATGTTCTGCACCTTGTTGGCGAGGTACATGCCCGCGATCTCGCGCGCGCCGTCGCGCCCCGTGTCGCGGTCCGCGTCGTGGATCGAGGCGACGACGGTGCAGCCGATGTCGATGTCCGCCGCGACGTTGTCGCACGTGTACCGAACGAACGCGGGGGTCGTGATCGACGGCGTGAGGCACCCGTCGGCGATCTCTCCGGCGAGCGCCTGCATCTTCGGCGCCGTGGCGGCGACGTAGACGGGCGGCACCCCCCGCGGCGTGTGCGCCTCGGCCGAGAGCGCCGGGATCGAGGCGCTCCACGTATCGCCGTCGTATTCGAACGCCTCGCCCGACAGGACGCCGCGAACGATCCCGACTGCGTCGCGCATCGGCCCGAGCGTCTTCTTCGTCTGCCCCTTGATGTTGTTGAGGAAGATCTTCGACGTCCCGAACCCGAGGAGGAACCGGTCCGGGCCGGCCGCCTCCTGCACGACCCGCGCGTCCATCGCGACCTGCACCGGATGGCGCGTCCAGGGCGAGATGATCCCCCAGCCGATCGTCAGCTGCTTCGTCTCGCGCGCCATCAGCGCCGACACGACCGTCGAGGAGCGCGCTTCCATCTGGTGCTTGCGCCACCACGGGTACGCCTCCGCGAGCCACACCGTGTCCATCCTCGCCTCGTCCATGACGCGCGCCGACGCGAGCATCTCGTCGAGGGGCTCCATCGTGAGCTGCATGACCCCGATCCGGAACGGAACGCCTGACATGTCACGGGACCCTAACACCTCCGGCGACGCGCGAGGCACTCGGAGCGCCCGCGCATCCTGGCGCTTCATCCGCCGCTCGTGCGGCCGGTGTCGGCGTGTCCCTTTCCGGCCGCTCGACGCCGATCGGGCGTATCCGTGTCACCATTCCGTTCCACACGAGCACCGCGCTCGAGGGAGGAGCGCGCTCGTGCCTCGACCGTGTCTCGGGCACGTTGCTCACGACGCGACCTGCTCGCGGATCACGGCTGCTGTGGCCGAATCCGGCCGGTTGGCCGGCTGTGCCGCGATGTGCCTGGCGACCCGCTCGGCGTCCCTGCCCGTCCCCCCGATGAGCATCGAGGTGAAGGAGTGCAGGAACAGCAGCCCGACGAAGTAGAGCCCGGGCGCCGAGTCGACGACGCCCCGGTACTGCACGGGATAGCCGTCGTCCTCTCTCGCGAACGGGACGTCGATCCACGACAAGTCGGGCCTGAACCCCGTGCACCAGACGACGTTGCGGACGTCGACGACCGTGCCGTCGTCGAGCACCGGCATCCCGTCCCGGACGCCGACGGTTCGCGCGAGCGTCCGCTCGACGCCGGCCGCGCGCAGGTCCTTCCGCCGATGCCGGAGGAGCGGGGCGCCGCCGTGACGGATGTGCACGCGCATGTTGCGGCCGATCGGGGTGTCCATCGTGAAGACGTGCGACCCGAGGAAGAACAGGACGCGGAATCCCATACGGCCGCGTCGGGTGTCCACGCGCGCCGGGATCTGCCCGGTGTCGACGCCCGAGAGGATCGTGCGGTGTGCCGCAGCGGCCTCGTACGCGATGTCGGATCCCGAATGGCTCGCGCCGACGACGAGCACCGGACCGTCCTGTAGCTGGGACATGTTGCGGTAGTCGCTCGAGTGGAGCTGCGTGATCCCGGGGTCGAGCTCGGGCGCGAAGCCCGGGACGTGCGGCACCTGCATCACCCCCGTCGCAACGACGACGTTGTCCGCCTCGAAGCGCCGGTCGCCGGAGCGCAGGACGTAGCCCTCGCCCTCCCTCGTCAGCGCATCGACGGCCGTCGCCGACCGGACGGGCAGCTCGAAGCGCGCCGCGTACGACTCGAGGTAGTCCGCCATCTCGTGCGTCGTCGGGTACGACGTGCGCTTGGCGGGGAAGCGCATCCCGGGGAGCCCGTCGTGGCTCGCGGGCGAGTAGAGCCGGAGCGAGTCCCAGCGGCGGCGCCACGGGTCGCCAACCCGCTCGCTCGCGTCGAGGATCACGAACGACCTGCGCTGCCTCGCGAGGTGGTAGCCGGTCGCGAGCCCTGCCTGCCCGCCGCCGACGATCACGGTGTCGAACACTTCGGTTGTCATCTCGGCCTCCTCGTCGTTTCGCTCGACGCTAGGACGGCCGCGGTCGCCTGCCATCGCGCGGATCCACCAACCTCGCGAGATGAGGACGTGGTCATTTCGGACCACGTGCGCGGGGTCAGACGAGGTCGTGCTCGAACGCGAACGCCGTCGCGGCGGCCCGGGAGGAGAGGCCGAGCTTCGCGAAGATGTTCTGGACGTGACGCGCGACCGTGTGCTCGCTGAGGACGAGCGACGCCGCAATCTCCCGGTTCGTCTTTCCCGCCGCGACGAGCCGGAGCACCTCCAGCTCCCGTGGTGAGAGCCCATGACGCACCGGCGGCGCCTCGAAACGCGCGAGATCCGGCGTTGCGCCGAGACGCTCGAAGATGCTCCGCGCCGCGTCGTGCTCCAGAACCGCTGCCTCCTCGTCGCCGAGCAGGCGACACGCGTCGCCGACGAGGGCGCGTGTCCGTGCGATCTCGTACGGAGCGTCGAGGGCATGCCACGTCTCGACCGCCTTCCGCAGTGCGGCCAGCCCCTCGCGCGGCTCGGCGTCGGCGAGGTGCACCTCCCCGCGCGCGTGGGCGACGATCGCGCCGAGCATCGGGCTCTCGTACCCGCTCGAGATCTCCTCGAGCTCGACACAGGCACGCCGGGCGGCATCGACGTCGCCTGCGGCGAGCGCGATCTCGACGAACGCCGGAAGCAGGACCGCGCGCTCGAGGGGCTCCGTCGTGGCCGCCTCGGCGCGCCGGATCGCCGAAACCGCGGCGTCGGTGCGTCCCTGCGCGAGTCGCAGCTGGGCGAGGCCCGGCTGCGGCTCCCAGCCGAACGTGCTCGCTTCCCGATACGCCTCCTCGGCGCCGGTGAAGTCGCCCTGCAGTCGGAGGAGCTCTCCCTGGCGGTAGCGCGCGAGGCCCGCGGCGGGATTCCGCGTCTCGATGAATCGCTCACCCGCGCGGCGCGCCTCGTCCAGCGCATCCGGCCAGGCGCCGTCGAGCTGCATGATCTCGGCTCGGTGCACGAGGCACCGCCCGGAGAAGGCGACCATGTCCGGCTGCAGGGCCCACCAGTCCGAGAGCGCGCGGGTCCACTCGCGGGCACGCCGGATCTCGAACACCTCGCGGCAGGCGAGGATGACACCGCAGTAGACGATCCCCGTGACGATCGGGGACACCTCCTCCGCTGTCACGGCGACCATGGCCTCGTCGAGGAGCGCCAGGCCCTCACGCACGCGGCCGCTCCTGAGGAGCATGTACCCCCGGCTCTGGATCGCGAGCGCGAAGAGATCACGGTCGCCGAACCGCTCTGCGATCGAGACCGCGTCGTCCGCGACCGCCGCCGCGGCGACGAGATCCCCCATTGCCTCGTGCTGGAACACCTCGGGGACGAGGAGCCATCCCTTCTCGGCGCAATCGCCCTCCGGCGCGATGAGCCGGTGCGCACGGCCGAGCCACCCGGTCGCAGGTCCGACCTCGCCCCTCAACGAGAGGTTCATGACGATCCACCCGGCACAGCGCGCGGCACGCCGCGGCTCTCCCCCTTCGAGGTACCGGTGGTGGGCGCGCTCGTTCCAGGCGACCGCCTCGTCGTCGAGGCCGAGCATGTAGGCGGTCGTGGCCAGAAGCTCGAGGTCCGGCGCGTCGAGCGCCTCCTGCGCGTCCGCGTGCACGAGGCACTCGTACGTCTGGAGCCAGGCTCGCGTCGCGTAGGCCTCCCGGCCCCGCTCGAGCTCGTCGGCCCGATCCCGCGCTCGGCGCGCCACAGCGCGCTCAACCTTAGCGACGGCCGAGACGGGAGTCGGACGCTCGAGCCGCCATCTGGCGTTCGAGAGCACGCGAACGCGGCGCACCTGGCGCCGCGTTCGGGCCCTCCGTGGAAGAGCGTCAGGGAAGGACGACTCGACCGCGGTGGCGGATCGTCAGCGTCACTGCGGCACCAAGCAGGAGCACGCCGAGGATTCCCGCTCCGAGGAGCGCATCGCTCCAACCGAAGCCTGGCTCGGTGCGATCGGCGCTCGGGGAGAGCGTCGGCGCGTCGGCGCCCGGCCCTCGCGCACCGGCGCGATCGTCGGGGCGCACCGCGACCGTCGCCTGACGGACGACCGCCCGCTCGAACGCGTCGGGCGGCGCCGTGGACGCATGCCGGAGCACGGCACGCTCGAAGGCGTCCGGCGCTGCCTCGACGACCTGCGCGGCGCCAACGCCGATCATGCCTGCGCGGTCGTCGGGCCGTTCCGCTGCCTGCGCGCCACCCACCAGGACGGCGGCGGCGATTCCGAGCCCGACGCTCCGCAGGATCCGATTGCCGTACATCTCTGCCTCCCTCGTCGCGACCGCCTCGTGCGGTCGACTGCGACGAGGGTCGCTTCGAGAGGTTGCAGCGCGGCTGTGTGACGGTTACAACCGGTTGCGGCGCGGCGATGAACTTTCTGATCCTGGGGCCCCTGGAGGTCGACGACGGCGGACGCTCGGTCGAGCTCGGCGGCGCGCGTCAGCGCGCACTGCTGGCGATCCTGCTCCTCCATCGGAACGAGGTGGTGTCCGCCGACCGCCTGATCGAGGAGTTGTACGAGGGTCGGCCGCCGCCCACGGCCGCAAAGTCGCTTCAGGCCCACGTCTCGCGCCTGAGGGGCGCACTCCGTCCGGAGGACCGCCTCCACACCCGCCCGGGCGGCTACGTGCTCGAGGTAGCGCCCGACGAGCTCGACGCCGATCGGGCCGCGAGGCTTCTCGCCGAGGGACGGAAGGCCCGTGGCGCAGGCGATCACGACGCGGCTGCGATGTCCTTCGACTCGGCGCTCGGCCTCTGGCGCGGCCGTCCGCTCACCGACGTGGTGTACGACGGCTTCGCGCAGGACGAGATCGCACGACTGGAGGAGCTTCGACTCGAGTGTCTCGAGGAGCGGCTGGAGACCGATCTCGAGCGCGGGCGCCACTCAGAGGTCGTCGGCGACCTCGACCGGCTCGTCGCCGAGCACCCGGGGCGCGAGCGCCTCCGCGGTCAGCTGATGCTCGCGCTCTATCGGTCAGGCCGACAGGCCGACGCGTTGGCTGCGTACCAGGACGCACGGCGCGCCCTGCTCGACGAGCTCGGCATCGACCCCGGCAGGTCGCTGCAGGAGCTCGAACGGGCGATTCTGAACCACGACCCTCGACTCGATACCTCGTCGAGCACGGAGCGATCGCCTCGTCCCGATCACCCGGGAAGACGCGCCGCCGGCGCCTTCGTCGGACGCGAACGGGAGCTCGCCGAGATCCTTGCGGCGTTCGACGACGCGCGATCCGGGAGGGGACGACTCGTGCTCTTGACCGGCGAGCCCGGGATCGGCAAGAGCAGGCTCGCAGACGAGCTCGCGGCCCACGCACACGCCCGAGGTGCGACGGTGCTCTGGGGACGCTGTTGGGAGGCGGGTGGCGCGCCGGCCTACTGGCCGTGGGTCCAGGCACTTCGTTCCTACGTGCGCGACCGCGATCGGGAGACGCTGCGACGGCAGCTCGGCACCGGGACGCCCGACCTGGCGCATCTCCTCGCGGATCTCCGGGAGCTGTTCCCTGACGTCCCCGAGCCCCAGGACATGGAATCGGAGGGCGCGCGCTTCCGCCTCTTCGACGCCGTCGCGACGTTCCTTCGGAACGCCTCCGAGGACACACCGATCGTGCTCGTCCTCGACGACCTCCACGTCGCGGACGCGCCGTCTCTCCTCATGCTCCAGTTCGTCGCTGCGTCCATCGCCGAGACGCGACTCACACTGCTGGCGATCTTCCGCGACCCCGATCCGGACCGTGTGGGTCAGGACGACGACACGCTCAACCTGCTCGGCCGGGCAGCGAGCATCCGGATCGCTCTCGGCGGCCTCGCCGCTGAAGACGTCGCGTCGTACGTCCGGTCGACTGCCGACGTCGAGCCGCCGTCGTCCGTTGTCGACGCGATCGTGCGGGAGACAGAGGGCAATCCGCTGTTCGTCGGCGAAGTCGTCCGGCTTTTGACCGCCGAGGGTGCCATCGACCGGCCGGTTCACGCGTCATGGCACCTGACCGTCCCACGAGGGGTGCGCGAGGTCATCGGTCGGCGACTGCGCCACGTCTCGCCCGAGTGCATCGAGACCCTCACGCTCGCGTCCGTGTTGGGGCGCGAGTTCGGGCTCGACACGATGGAACGGCTGAGCGAACGCTCTGCGAACGCGCTGCTCGACGTCCTTGGTGAGGCCGTCACTGCACGGGTCGTCGCCGACGTCCCGGGGACGACGGGACGGCTGCGATTCGCTCATGCCCTCATCCGCGACACCCTCTACGACGACCTCACGCCGGCGCGGCGGGTCGCTCTCCACCGGAGTGCAGGCGAGGCTCTCGAGGCGCTGTATGCGCGCCATCGCGAGCCGCATCTGAGCGAGCTCGCCCACCACTTTGCCGTCGCTGCCCCCGGTGGTGACGTGCGAAAGGCAGTCGACTACGCACGCCAGGCAGGCGCCCACGCCTCCGGCCTCCTCGCGCACGAGGAGGCCGCCCGGCTCTACGAGCTCGCGCTGTCAGTGCTCGAGCTAGACCGTGAGACGGACAACTCACTCGAGTGTCGCTTGCATCTCGAGCTGGGCGACTCCCTTGCCCGTGGAGGCGATCTGGCGCGCGCGAAGGACGCATTCCTCCGCGCCGCGTCGATCGCGCGCTCGCTCCGCGATGCCGACGAGTTCGCCGCTGCTGCACTGGGCTACGGGGGCCGCATCGTCTGGGCTCGTCCCGCCGGGGACCGTCTCGTGGTGGCGCTCCTCGAAGAGGCGCTCGGCATGATCGGAGAGGAGGATTCGCCGCTGCGCATACGCGTCCTCGCGCGACTTGCAAGTGCACTACGCGACGAGCGCTGGCCGGAGCGCAGGATCCGGATCGGTGAGGACGCGGTGGCAGCCGCTCGCCGCGTAGGCGACGACACGACGCTCGCCTATGCCCTCGGCGGGCTGTGCGCAGCGCAGCATGCGGTCGCGGACCACGAGCGACGGCTCGAGGTCGCCCGTGAGCTACGGGAAGTGGCCGTAGGGATCGAAGACCGGGAGATCGTGGGAGACGGTCTCACGGCTGAGATACTCGTGTACGCGACCCGGAACGACTTCGCGGCGGTGCGGGCGAACGTGACGGCGTACGCCAACCTCGCAAAAGAGCTCGCCCAACCGTCCCAGGCCTGGATGGCGCGAGCGTTCGACGCGATGCTCGCGCTCCACGAGGGCCGCTTCGGGGAGGCGGAGCAGCTCGTCCCCGTCGCGTACGAGCTCGGCCGGCGCGCACAGGCGATCGAATCGCTGTCGGCGTATGCCGTTCAGCTGTACCTCCTGCGTCGCGAGCGCGGCCCGGTCGAGGAAGCACGGGAGCCGCTCGCTCGCGCCGCGTCCCATAGCCTGGCGCGACCGGTATTTCGATGCGCGCTCGCTGCGCTTGGAGCGGAGCTCGGCGACCGCCCCGAGGCGCGTCGCGTGTTCGAGGACCTCGCCGCCAACGACTTCGAGATCGTTCCCCACGACAACGAGTGGCTCATGGCCGCCGCATTCCTGGCCGAGACGGCGCGCGTGCTCGGCGACACGTCGCGGATGGCTGTCCTGTACGCGCAGCTCGCTCCCCATGCCGAGTGGTCCACCTCGAACCCCCCGGAAGGCTCACTCGGATCGGTCGCGCGGACGCTCGGCATCCTCGCAGCAGAGCTCGGCCGCGACCGGGAGGCGACCGATCACCTCCGACGGGCGATCGTGATCGACACGACCACCGGGGCCATCCCCTGGGTCGCGCACGCTCAGGTCGAGCTCGCCGAGCTCGTGGAGGACACCGAGGCCGCCGCCCTACGCCGAGAGGCACTGGGGACCGCTTCCGCGCTCGGCATGGAGCGGCTCGCGGTCCGGATCTCGGCGCCGCGCTGACGGGCTCAGGCGCCGCCGGTCTTGGCGGCCTGCACCTCGTTGTCGAGCGCGGCGAGCACGTTGCCGACCTGCTGGTTGATGATGGGCTGCAGCACCCGCTGTCCCATCGAGCCGACCGGGCCGGCGATCTTGACGTCCGCCTCCCAGGCCATCGACGTCTTCTCGCCCTCGCCCGAAAGCGTGAACGAGGTCGTCATGTTCATCAGCGCGCCAACGCCCTGCCCCTTCGCGTTCATCGAGGCGAACTCGAGCGGCCGCTCCTCGAGCTTCGTGAAGGAGATCGACATCTTCAGCCCGCCGAGCCCGAGCGGCACCTTCACCTTCGCGCTCCAGTGCGTGTCGTCGGCGATCTCGAAGCTCTCGACCCCGGGCATCGTCTTCGCCATCTTCTCGGGGTCGTTGATCACGCTCCACACGACCTCGCGCGGCGCCTCGAACTCCTTCGTTCCCTCCAGCTTCACGTCGACGTCACCTCCACCTTCGACCGCGAGCGCTCCGGCTCGCGGAGGAGCTCCCACACCCGGTGATACGGATTGTGGCTGTCGGTCACGAGCCCGCCGCCGGCGACGCGCAACGCGTCCTGGAGCGCGGCGCCGATGCAGTGGATCCCGCCGCCGCCGCCCTCGCCCATCCCCTTGGTGCCGAGCGGCGTGAACGGCGACGGGGACTCGATCGCGGCCGTGGAGAGCGGCGGCATGTCGAGCGTGTGCGGGACGTGGTAGTCGTAGAAGTTGGGCGTCAGGAGGTTGCCGTCCTCGTCGTAGGTGAACGACTCGAACATCGCCGCGCCGATCGCATGCGCGGTCGCGCCCATCACCTGGCCCTCGACGATCTGCGGGTTGATCCGCACCCCGCAGTCGTCCACCGCGGCGTAGTCGAGCAGCTCGTATACGCCCGTCTCGGGATCGATCTCCACGACGCACGCGTGGATCTGCATCGCGTACGTCAACGTCAGCTTCCCGAACTTCCGCTCCTTGTCCGGCACGTCGAACGGCGGCCGATAGACGAAGCGCGCGTTCATCGGCGGCGGATCGACCGGGAACCCGGCATTGTTCGCGTTCGGGATCGCGCCGAGCGCCATGAACGGCAGCGCGGCCTCGGGGTTGTCCTTGATCCGGGCGAACCCGTCGGCGAGCTCGATCGCCTCGAGCGGGCACTGGAAGACCATCGACGCGAGGGTCTTCATCTGGTTCGCGAGATCCTCGGTCGCGCCCTTCACCGCACCGAGGCCCGTGACGGCGAACTGGCTCGCGTACGTCCCGGAGAAGCCGGCGTGCGAGTTCCAGTAGCTGTCGTGCCCGGCGCGGACGTGGACAATGTCGACGTCGCAGCCGAGGATGTCGGCGACGACCTGCGAGGCCGTCGTCTCGTGCCCCTGGCCCTGCGGCGTCGTGCCGAGCGTGACGACGATCTCACCGAAGATGTCGAGCTTCACGGTGGCGACCTCGTTGTTCCCCGAGAACTGGAGGTCGGGGTTCAGGAGCTGGGACTGGCCGAAGTTGTTCGTCCCCGAGTCGAGGGTCGACCCGATCCCGACCCCGAGCAGCTTCCCGCGTGACGCTGCCTCGGCGCGGCGCTCCTCGATCGTGTCGTAGCCGATCAGCTCGAGCGCCATCTCGAGCGCGCGCGGATAGTCACCGGAGTCGTAGACGCACCCGTTCGGCGTCTCGTACGGCATGTCCTCGGGCTGGACGTAGTTCTTCTTCCGGATCTCGACCCGGTCGAAGCCGAGCTCGGCGGCGACGATGTCGATGATCCGCTCGGTCAGCCAGAGGTGCTGCATGCGCGAGTAGCCGCGGTTCGGGGAGACGGGCGCCTTGTTCGTCATCGCCTGCGTGAACTCGACGCGGAGGTTCCGCCAGCGGTACATGCCCGGCGAGACCTGCGCCCAGATGACCCCGCCGAGCGGCTCGTACCGGAGGTACGCACCCGCATCGTCGATCGCCGTCGTGCGGAAGCCGAGCATCGTGCCGTCGGCCTTCACCGCAACCTCGGTGTCGAGGAACCAGCGCTCGTTCCCGTGCGACATCGACTGGTGGAAGTCCGTGCGCCACTCGGTCCACTGGATCGCCCGGTTGAGCTTCCGCGCGAGCAGGCAGCAGGCGACGAGCTGCGGATGCGACGTGATCTTGTTGCCGAACCCGCCCCCGATGTCCTGCGTGACGATGCGGAGCTTGTCGGTGCCGACCCGCATCGCGGGCGCCATCATGATCACCGCGAAGCCGGGGAACTGGTTGTTCGTGGTGATCGTCCACTGCCCGGTGCCGCGGTTGTACTCGACGAGCGCGCCGTCGAGCTCGAGCGGCGTCGAGTTGAAGCGGTCGAAGTGGAGCTCGGAGATCCTCACGATGTGGTCGGCCTCGGCGAAGGCGCCGTCGAGATCGCCCCACTCCCAGACGCCGGAGTAGGACAGGTTCCCGCCGGCCTCCTCGTGCAGCACCGGGGCGCCGTCCTCGAGAGCCTTCCGCGCGTCGACCACGACGTCGAGCGGCTCGTATTCGACGACGACGAGCTCGGCCGCGTCCCGCGCGAGCTCGCGGGTCTGCGCGACGACCGCCACGACGGGCTCGCCGATGTAGCGCACCTTCCCGACGGCGAGCGCGTAGTCCTTCACCTGGCCGCCGGGATCGGCGGCGATCTGGAAGAACGGGTCGGTGAGGATCGCGACTTCGTCCCCCGTGAGCGTGCCGTAGACGCCGGGCAGCTCGAGCGCCGCGCTGACGTCGACCGACTCGATCCGCGCGTGCGCGTACGGCGAGCGCACGAAGTGGAGGTACCCCATGCCGTGGCGCTTGACGTCGTCGAAGTAGACGCCCTGCCCCTCGACGAGCCGCCGGTCCTCCTTGCGGGGGATGCTCTGCCCGACGAAGCCCTTCTGGAGGGTCGTCGTCTCCTCGGTCGTCGTGACGCTCATCCGGCTCATGCGGCCCCCTTCCCTACCGCGAGCACTGCCTCCACGATGTTCCAGTACCCCGTGCAGCGGCAGATGTTCCCCTGCAGCGCGACCTTCACGTCGTCCTCGGTCGGGCTCGCGTTGTCGGCGAGGAGCGCCGTCGCGCTCATCAGCATCCCCGGCGTGCAGTAGCCGCACTGCAGCGCATGGTGCTCGGCGAACGAGCGCTGGAGCGGCGTCTGCTCGTCGCCCGCCAGCCCCTCGACGGTGATGACGGAAGCCCCGTCGGCCTGCACCGCGAGCACCGCGCAGCTCTTCACCGGGACGCCGTCGAGGTGGACCGTGCATGCGCCGCAGCTGCCGGTGTCGCAGCCGATGTGGGTGCCGGTGAGATCGAGGTCGTCGCGCAGGAGGTGGACGAGCAGCCGCCTCGCGGGCACGTCTCGCTCGAAGGTCACGCCGTTCACCGTGACGGTGACGACCTGACTCGTGGTTGGTGTGGGCACGGTCACCCCTTCGCTCGCTCGGATGCCTGCAGGACGGCGCGGACGGCCGAGGTCTCGGCGAGGCTGCGCCGGTAGTCCGCGGACGCGTGGACGTCGGACGGCGGGTCGAGCGTGGCGCCGAGCCCCTCGACCGCTCCGCGGGCGGACTGCTCGTCGACCTCGCCGGAGAGCCTCTCTTCGACCGCCGTCGCGCGCACCGGCACCGCTGCGACGCAGCCGAGGACGACGCGCCACGACCCGTCGGAGACGGACGCGGCCGCGTTCGCGATGTACGTCCCGTGGGCGCCGAGCGTGACGCCCGCCATCCCGTCGCCCGTTCCCTTGCCGCCGGCCGGGATGTCGATCCGTGTCAGGAGATCGCCCTCGCGGACCGTGGTCTCGAACACGCCGACGAAGAACTCGTCGGCCGGGATCGTCCGCTCGCCGTCGGAGCTCCGGACGGTCATCGTCGCGCCGAGCGCGACGAGCAGCGGCGGGAAGTGGTTCGTCGGGTCGTTCACGCAGATGTTTCCGCCGAGCGTGCCCCGGTTCCGCACCTGCACGTCGGCGACGGTCGCGGCGACCTCGGCCAGGATCGGGCGTGTCACCTCGACCTCCGAGGAGCGGATGATCGACGAGAGCGTCGCCATCGCGCCGATCTCGAGCGTCGACCCCGAGACGGCGATCGTGCGCAACTCGTCGAGCCCGCCGAGGTCGACGAGGACATCCGGAGACGCGGCCCGCTGTTTCATCACGTTGAGCAGCGTCTGGCCCCCCGCGAGCGCACGGGCCCCGTCGTGCTCCGAGAGGAGTGAGACCGCCTCGTCGACGGTTGCCGGACGCGCGTAGGAGACCTCACGCAGCAGCATGCGATCGATTCTGTCACACCGCCACCGGTGACATGTCAACCAGCCGGAGCCGTGCTAGCGTCGCCGCATGGCGGTCTACGACGCGGTCCTGGTCGGCTCAGGGATCAACACGCTGACCGCCGCCGCGCTCCTCGCGCGTGACGGGTGGAGGGTGTGCGTCCTCGAGCGCTCCGACCGGCTCGGCGGCGCGATCCGAACCGAAGCCGACTACACGGCGCCCGGCTTCACGCACGAGGTCCTGAGCTCCTGGCATCCGCTCTTCCAGGGCTCGGCCGCGTATGCGGAGCTCGCCGACGACCTCCACGCCCGAGGCTTCGAGTACGTCAATACCGACCTCCCCACCGCCACCGCCTTCCCGGACGGGTCCGCGATGTTCCTCCAGACCTCGCTCGAGGCGAACGTCACCGAGTTCGACCGCTGGGCCGACGGCGACGGCGCGGCGTGGCAGCGTCAGTTCGAGGAGTTCATGGCGAACGCGGACGTCAGCTTCGGCGTGCTCGGGACCGAACTCTGGTCGTCGGCAGGGCTGGGGCTCGGGCAGCGGATGCTCCGCCGATTCGGACGGCGCGGGCTGCTCGACTTCACGGGACACGCGCTGGCCACGTGCCGCGACTGGACGACCGCGACCTTCCGCTCGGAGCAGGCCCACGGCCTGCTCGCGCCATGGGTCCTGCACACCGGGCTCGGGCCGGACAACGCCGTCTCGGGGTTCATGACGCAGGTGATCGCCTGCGCCGTGCAGCTCGGGGGGATGCCGGTGCCGGTCGGCGGCGGCGTGACGCTCGTCGACGCGCTCGCCGGGATCGTCCGCGACGCCGGCGGAGAGCTGCGCACGGACGCCGACGTCGCGAGCGTGACCGTCTCGTCGGGCCGTGCGACCGGCGTCGTGCTCGCCGACGGCGAGGTCGTGGGAGCGGCGCGCGCCGTCGTCGCCGGCGTCACGCCGACGCAGCTCTATGGCTCGCTGCTCCGCTCCGGCGACGTTCCCACAGACGTGCGCTCGGCCGCCGAGCGATACCGCTACGGGCGCGCGGGCATGCAGATCCACATCGCGATGGACGAGCCTCCCCGTTGGAAGGGCCGCGACGCCGAGCGGCTCTCCCGGACGGCGATCGTCCACGTCACGCCAGGACTTGACGGCGTGTCGCGGGCGGTGAACGAGGCGGAGCGCGGGCTCCTCCCCGCCGAGGCGACGATCGTCGCGGGTCAACCGTGCGCAGTCGATCCGTCGCGCGCGCCCGAGGGCAAGTGGATCGTCTGGATCCAGCTCCAGGAGCTGCCCGCCGGACCGGTGAAGGGGGACGCGGCGGGCGAGATCGACGTGGGCGACGGGACGTGGACCGAGACGCTCCGCGAGGCCTACGCAGACCGAATCGTCGCGCGGCTCGGCGATTCGATCGAGAACCTCGCCTCGGCGAGCCTGAAGCACATCGCGCTGTCCCCCGCCGAGCTCGAGGGCCTGAACTGCAACCTCGTGAACGGCGACATCTATGCCGGCAGCTGCGCGCTCGACCAGAACCTCCTCTGGCGGCCGTTCGCGGCGGCGCCCGGGCACCGGACGACCGTCGAGGGCCTCTGGCACGTCGGCGCGAGCACGCACCCAGGCCCTGGGCTCGGCGCCGGCTCGGGGTACCTGGTGGCGAAGGAGCTGACGAAGCCGGCACTCCCGCGCCGCGTTCTTGCAAAGCTTCCAGGACGCTAACGTGAGGCTCTCGCTCTCGGCGATCTCGACCGTCAACGCGTCCTTCGCGGAGGACGTCGAGACGTACGCCGCAGCGGGGTTCGACGCGATCGGCCTCTGGGAGTTCAAGCTGCCCGGAGACGATGCGACGAACGTCGAGCTGATCCGCTCGCACGGTCTCGCCGTCTCGAACTGCATCCCGACCGTGCCGTCGTTCCTCCCGCTCGCGATCCCCGGGATGGAGGGGCCGCCCGAGCCGCAGGAGCGCGTCGAGGCGATCTGCACGTCGATCCGCCGACTGGCGGCCTACGAGCCCGAGTGCGTGCTCTGCCTCAGCGGGCCGCTGGGTGTGCGCTCCGAGGACGAGGGCCGCATGATCGTGCGGGACGGGCTCCGGCAGGCAGCCGCCGCCGCCCGCGAAGCGCGCGTCCGACTCGGCTTCGAACCGGTCCACCCCGGCCAGCACGACACCGCCGGCTTCGTCTCGGCCCTCGCCGCGGCGCTCGCGCTGCTCGACGAGGCAGGTCTCGACGAGGTCGGGATCATGGCCGACACGTACAACCTCGCTCACGAGGCGACTGCCGACATCGTCGAGGCGGCACCACGGTTCACGGGATTGCACGTCGCCGACGAGCTTCCGGAGCCCGTCGCGGGCGTGCGCGCCGTGCCCGAGACACACGGCCGCTCTGCCGAGCTGATCGAGGCGCTTCGTGCCGCGGGCTGGAACGGGACGCTCGACGTCGAGGTCTTCTCGACGCCCGAGGCGTTCTGGGCGCTCCCTCCGGAGGAGGCGGCACGCAAGGCGTACGCGAGCGCCTCGGCGCTGTAGCGCCATGGCCGATGCCGTCGAGCTCGACGCGCTCTGGGACTTCGGCGACCCCGGCGGGAGCGAGGAGCGGTTCCGTGCCTTCGTCGAGCACGCCCGGGCCGGCGACGAGCCCATCCTCGCCGAGACGCCGACGCGACTCGCCCGGGCGCAGGGTCTTCAGCGCCAGTTCGAGGTGGCCGACCGCACGCCCGACGAGGCGGAGGCCGCACTGCGTCCGGACGACAACCCCGGCCGCATCCGGCTCCACCTCGAGCGAGGACGGTCGCGAACACGGCCGGACGGCCGGGAAGAGGAGCGGAGTCGTTCCGCAGGGCATGGGAGCTCGCTCGGGGGACGAACGAGGACGGCCTCGCCGTCGACGCGGCGCACATGCTCGGGATCGTCGAGCCGCCCGATGAGGCCCGGGCATGGAACGAGCGCGCGATGGAGCTCGCTCGCGCCTCCGACGACCCTGTTGCTCGCCGCTGGGTCGGCTCGCTCAGCACTCGCAGCGGTGTCGTGTTGAATCACCGAGAGCGATGCGCCCAGAGCTCCCGAGCGGCACGGTGACCTTCCTCTTCACGGACATCGAGGGCTCGACTCGCCTGCTGCACGCCCTCGGGCCAGATCAGTATGCGGAGGCGCTCGCCGAGCACCGCCGGCTGCTCCGGGATGCTTTCGGCGCGCACGGCGGCGTCGAGGTCGACACCCAGGGTGACGCGTTCTTCGTCGCCTTCCCCACCGTCCCAGGAGCGATCGCTTCCGCACGCGAGGGGCAGGCGGCCCTCGAGTCGGGGCCGATACGCGTTCGCATGGGCCTCCACACGGGCACACCGACCGTCGGCGCCGAGGGCTATGTCGGTGTCGACGTCCACCGCGGCGCCCGTGTTGCCGCGCTCGCGCACGGCGGTCAGGTGCTCCTCACGGAGGCCACTGCTTCGCTGCTCCCGCGGGACGAGAGGATCACCGATCTCGGTCGACACCGGCTTAAGGACTTCGACGGACCAACACGCCTGCTCCAGCTCGGGACCGAAGCCCACCCACCTCTGCGGACGCCCGGGACCGTGCTGCTACCGACCCCGGCGACCCGGTTCCTCGGCCGCGAGCGTGAGCTCTACGACGCGGTATCGCTCGTCATCGCTGAGGCGCCGCCGATCCTGACGATTCTCGGCCCGGGCGGCACGGGCAAGACCCGGTTCGCGATCGAGCTTTCACGCCTGATCGCCGAGGACGCCGAGGGCGGCACGTTCTTCATCCCGCTCGCGGCGCTCCGCGATCCGGCACTCGTCCTGCCGGCGGTCGCAGAAGCGCTCGGCGCCGAGGGCGCGTCGGCGGAGGGGATCTCGGCGCGGGTCGGCGAGCGCCGTACGCATCTGGTGCTCGACAACGCGGAGCAGCTGCTTCCGGGCGTGGCAGCCGTGCTCGCGTCGGTCGTCGAGGCGACACCGGCTCTTCGTCTCCTCATGACGAGTCGCGAGGCGCTCAACGTCTCCGCCGAGACACGGTTCGACCTTCCCCCGCTCGCGCGCGACGAGGCGTCCGCCTTCTTCGTCGACCGTGCGCGGCGGGTCGACGCCACGATCGAGCCGTCGGACACCGTGACGATGCTCTGCGAGCGCCTCGATCGTCTGCCCCTTGCGCTCGAGCTCGCGGCCGCACGGACGCGCCTGCTGACGCCCGACGCGATCCTCGCGCGCCTCTCCGAACGGCTGGATCTACCAGCGCAGCGCGACGCGGACCCGCGCCACGCAACGCTCCGGGCGACGATCCAGTGGTCGTACGATCTTCTCGGTCCAGCCGAGTGCGAGCTCCTTTCGAGCCTCGCGATCTTCCGCGGCGGCTGCACGCTGGAGGCGGCAGAGGACGTCTGCGGCGCCGATCTCGAGACACTGGCCTCACTGCTGGACAAGAGCCTGCTCCGCCGGCGCACGCCCGACGACGCGGTCGAGCGGTACTGGATGCTCGAGACGATCCGCGAGTTCGCGCTGGCAACTCTCGACGAGCGCGGAGAGCGCGCGGCCGCGCTGCACTCGCGTCATGCGCACCGCATGCTCTCCACCGCGCGCTCGGCGAATCTCGATGTTGGCCTCGAGCCGCTGACCCCGCGGTTCGAGGTCATTCGACCCGAGATCGAGGACATGCGTGCCGCGGTGGACTGGGCCACCGAGGCGGAGCCGGTACTCGCCGCCGAGCTCGTCAAGGCGCTCGAAATGCTTTGGCTGACGCAGGCCCTCGCAGAGGGGAAGCGACGCACACAGGCACTGCTCGACCAAGGATCGGTCATCCCCGCCGCGCTCCGCGCGGCTCTCCTCACGATCCACGGCGGGGCGATCATTCTCATCGAGAACAACCAGGCGGCAGGCGAGCCGAGCTACCACGCCGCCATCGATCTCTATCGGGAACTCGGAGACGTTCGCGGCGAGGCGAAGATCCTGATGCGGCTCGCCGTCCACGCCGGCACTCGCGGCCAGGCAGACGAGGCGCGCAGGCTCATCGCTCTTGTCCGCTCGATGACGGACGGTCTCGACCTCCCGGTACTCGAGGCCCAGAGCCTCAGCACGCTCGGATCGCTCGCGGAGCGCGACGATGCGCTCGAGGATGCGTTCGCGCTATACGAGCAGTCGGCAGAGGTCGCGGCGGCATGCGGCTTCACGCTCTGGGAGACGTGGCAGCGGGCCAGCGTGGCGGAGATCGGGCTGAGGCTCGGACGGTACGACGCGGCCGAAGCTGCGGCGCGGACCGCCCTCGAGAAGTCATGGGAGCATGGCGACCGGAGGATCGCCCTCAACGCCCTCGCACTGCTCGCCCGATCGGCCCAGGAGCGCGGAGACCCAGCCCGGGCAGGCCGCTTGTGGGGCGCCGTCATCGCGGAGGACGAGTTAGGCGACATCCTGGCCAACGATCACGAGTTCACGCGGCTGATCGATCCAATGCGCTCCACGTCCGATCCGGAGTTCGCGAACGGGATGGAACTCGGAAAGAGGGCCTCGCTCGAGGAGGCGGTCGCTCTGGCCCTCGCTCCGTCCTAGACGGAGCCATGGAGCTGGAGGATCACGGAGACGTACTGCTTCGTGTCCTCGAACAGGCCGCGCTCGCGAACCGCGCGGGCGCCCTGGTAGTAGCCGGCGAGCGCGAGCTTCACGTCGCCGTCGAACTGGTCGAGCTGCCAGCGGAGGTACCGGACGCCGGCGCGCACGTTCCCGTCGTACGTCCGCGGCGTGACCTCGCCGAGCAGCATCGTGTCGACCCACTGCCACGTCTCGGGAAGCAGCTGCATCACGCCGATCGCGCCTGCGCTCGAGACGACGTCCTGCTGGAAGCCGGATTCCATCCAGGCGAGGGCCCGCGCGAGCTTCGGGTCGACTCCGTACGTCGCGGCCCAGCGGTCGATCGCGGTGCGGACGACCGAGCGATCGACCGGCCCGCTCGACGATCCGAGATGCGCGCCGCTCGGCAGCGTGAGCCGCTGGCCGGGGACGATGGTCGACATCAGCGAGAGACTGTTCGTGCGTGCGAGTCGCCACGGGCTGACGTGGTAGCGCTGTGCGATCGAGAAGAAGCTCTCGCCCGCCGCGACGGTGTGTCGGGCCCCGGAGCTCGCCACCGGGCGGACAGTCGGCGGCCTGGGCTTCGGCTTCGGCTTCGCGATCGCGATCGCGATCGACCGCCCGGGCACGCGAAGGCGCTGTCCCGGCGTCAGCACGCTCGTCAACACCAGGCGGTTCGCGCGAGCGAGCGAGAGCGCCGGGATGCCGTAGTGATCCGCGATGACGAAGAATCCTTCACCCGCGCGCACGGTGTGGAACAGAGCCCGCCGCTGCGGCTTCGGGCGCGGCTTCGTCACGACGACGGCACGACCCGGGACGCGCAGCCGCTGGCCCGGGACGATGACGCTCGTCAGGCGAAGGCCGTTCGCACGGGCGAGCCGCGCCGCGGCGACGTGGTAGCGGCGCGCGATCTGGGTAAACCCTTCGCCCGGCTGCACCGTGTGGATGACAGCGCGCTTCACCGTGACCGGCCGCTTCGCGATGGCGCGGCCGTTTGGGCGTGCGAGCGCCCGGAACGTCCGCGCACCGGCGATCCCGTCGGGGGACAGGCCCTGTGAGCGCTGGAACCGCTTCAGCGCAGCCGTCGTCAACGCGTCGAAGCGCCCGTCGATCTTTGCCGCCGGGAGCCCGAATCGCCGCAGGCGGAACTCGAGCGACGCGACGTCCCAGCCGATGCGACCCCGTGCGAGCTGGCGCTGACCCAGGAGCGGCATCCCGAGCCGGCCGAGCTTGCAACGGGTGAGGTGGCCGACCTTCCCGGTCGCGCGGATGCCGTTGCGACGCTGGAACGAGACGAGCGCGTTGCGGGTCATCGGCCCGGAGATGCCGTCCACCTCGCCCCGATAGAGACCCTTCGCGCGCAGGGCGACCTGGAGCGCCGCGATCTTGGCGCTCTGTGCGGCGACAGCCGGGCCTGCCACCCCGAGGGCGATGGTCGCCGCGACGACGATCACAATGATTCGACGCACGGAACTGCGGTCCTTCGCCGACCCTGCCCGGGTTCCTGCCGGGCCAGACAGCGCCACAACGGCACCCTCGCTCGGCTGTCATCCAGAGACGGACAGCGCGATCCGGGGCGCTACACTTCACCCCGCTGCCTTCCCCGGTAGCTCAATTGGCAGAGCATCCGGCTGTTAACCGGAGGGTTGTTGGTTCGAGTCCAACCCGGGGAGCTGTCAAACCCCTTAGGACATCCGCCAGAAACGAGAAGGGCGCCCCGCAAGGTGCCCTTCTGAGTACCCTTTTTGGTACCCGGGGAGCTGCAACCCCTTGCGTACCTCTGTCAGTCGGACTTGAGAACAAACAGACGCGCCTCGGCGAGTTCCGCAGCGTCGGGATAGCTGTCTTGTGGGCGTGCACGTACCATCACGGTCGGGATCCTCGGCGTGTTCGTCGCCGTCACGCTGCCGAGCATCGATCTCGAGCTGCACGCGAGACCGGGTACCCACCCTGTCAGCGTGAGGGTGACGAGGGGCCTGGTCGTGGCGGCTTGCGCTGCGAGCGGACGGCGTCGTGCAGGGTGGACCGAGTCGCCGTCGGTCGTGCCGCTGTGCGACCGCGAACATGAGGAGCGAGACGCCGCTGCCGAGCAGCGCACCGGCAATGACGTCCGTGAGTCAATGGACTTGCAGGTACATGAAGCTACAGGTCATGCCGACAACACCGAGGCTGGCGAGCGCCCACCACCATCTGCGGGTGCCGGTGTCGTGAAGAGCACGACGAGCGCTGCCGGTTTTCCTCGGCGCGATCGGCGCGCTCGTGCGGCGGCTGCTGGTGCGCGGCTGGGTCGAGGGATCTCCGACTACCGGGGCCGGGTAGGTGCCGGTGCTGCTCACGCGAGCGCCCGTCGCGCCGCGTCGTCGAACGGGGTGAGCTCGAGCGGTAGCAGTTTCCGGATCCGCTCCTCACGCGCGATCGTGGGATTGCGCAGTCCTTCGACGAGCGGTCGCGCGACCGACGCGTTCACCGGCGTGACGAGGTTGAGCCAGAGCGATGAGAGGTACGGCGTCAGCACCGGGACCTCGACGATTGCCGGCTTCCGGTCGAGCAGGGCGGCGATCCGCTCGATCATCTGCCGGTAGGTCATCACCTCCGGCCCGCCCGTGTCGTAGGCCTCGCCGTAGGTGGCCTCGTTGCCGCAGACGCCGGCCAGGTAGCGGGCGACGTCGTCGAGCGCGATCGGCTGCGTCGGGGTCGAGACCCAGCTCGGCGTCACCATGACCGGCAGCCGCTTGACCAGGCCGAGGATCGTCTCGAAGGCGGCGCTCCCCTTGCCGATGATCATGGCCGCGCGCAGGGTCGTCACCGGGACGCCCGCGGAGGCGAGCCGCTGTCCGGTCTCGCGGCGGCTGCGCAGGTGCGGAGACGCGTCGGGGTCATCGGCGCCGAGCCCGCCGAGGTAGACGATCTGCTGCACGCCTGCGTTCGCGGCCTCGTTTGCGACTGTCTCCGCTGCCGCGCGATCCTGCGCCTCGAAGTCGCGCGCGCCGAGCGAGTGTACGAGGTAGTAGACGACATCCGCACCATCCAGGGCCGCCGCGACGCCCTCGCCGCTGGCCGCGTCGGCGACCACGTAGCGGACACCGGGCTCGTCGCGCGCGATGCGCGAGACCGCGGTCAGCTCATGCTCGGCCAGCAGGGGCACGAGCGCTTGGCCGACGACGCCGGTTGCGCCGAAGACGGTGAGATTCACGCGTCTCGGCTCCGCAACAGGAGCTCAAAGTAGCGGAGGCTGACCGCGGCATGGAAGGGGCTCTGCCCTTTCGCGTAGAGCATCCCGGTCCACGGCTGTGCGCCCGCGCGGGCGGCGAGCCGCGGCAGATACCCCTCGACCGTGACGCTCAACTCCTGTTGATCGCCCTCGCGTCGCTGTGCGAGTGTGACGGAGCCGCCGGCTCGGAGCGCGAGCAGTCCACCCTCGATCGCGTGCCGGCAGCTGACGAGCCCACCGTCGAACGAGAGCTCCGGCGGCCCGAAGGTGAGCAGCGTCGCACCGCCGAGCAGCTTCAGCTTGCCTCCGCCACCCGTCCAGCTCGCGCGGACGCAGCCGCGGGTGAAGCGGTCGACCGCCTGCCAGTAGGTGACACCGAGCGTGCGAGCGCCGGCCTCGGACGCCTCGACCACAGGCTCCGCCACCAGCACCCGCTGGCGCGACTCGAAGCCGCCGGACTCGAGCACCCGTTCCGATGTCTCCCAGCCGGTCACGCCGCCACCACCATCGGCGAAGGGTAGTTGGCCTCGCCGGCTCAGGGATGTCCCGGCGCACGTCAACGCCGTCCGGGTTGAAACGCTCCGCCTGGTCGAGGCTCAGCCTCCGGTTCGGAAGCGAGTCGGCGCCTCGTCGGTAGGCGCGGGCTCTCGCGTTCTTCGGCCGCCTGCGATCGCGCACCTGGGATCTGACCGCGTCTGACACGCCTATCCATCAGCGATTCCGCGTGACCTCCGACTCGGCGTATCGGTGCACTTTCGGGTACCCACCACCCACTCTCGCGACGGTCATGACGATCGGGGACTAGTCGCGGGCGGCCTCATCGCGAACGCCCACATCTCCCTATCGCGCGCACGCTCGCGCACGCTCGGCCGGTCCCCACCCTCGCGATGATCTCGGCGATGGGGCCTGGTCGCAGGGGCGCCGCTGCCTACATCGGGGAGCCGTTTAGCCCAGGAAAAACTTCAGCCCGAAGGCCAGCACGAACACCAGCACAATGATCATCGGGATGACCACCCATTCGGTCGTCAGTCGACCGCGACTGCCCTCCGCCTTCCGTGCGGCCCTCCCAGTGCTGCTCGGTCCATCCATCTCGATTCAGTGCTCCCCGTCGGTAGAGGACGCGCCGCCCGCTGCGGCAGCACTCCGGGACAGACGCGCCCGGAGGAATCTTGGTCGGACACTCAAGAGACCAAACATCGCCGCCCATAAGATCCGTCCGGCATCGCGAAAGAGCCCTTGGTGCTGGAGCGGTGCTGAATGGGTACTCGCTCTTTGGGGGAGCAAGCACTAGGCACGTTTCGCGCCGTGGTTCCGGGTGAAAGCCCTCCCGACGTTTCGGGCAACACGGACGAGACTGGAGGCTTCCCATGGCGAAGTTCTACGGCGAGAACGGACGGGAGCTACGGGACGCGCTGACCTCCCTCCGCAAGTACCTCAAGAACTGGTCCGACGATCAGCTGGACGGTGTCCACCCGGCCGAGGCACGACGTCTTCTGACGATGGTTCAGGAGATCGAGCTGGGGCTTCTCGAGGTGGAGCAAGCGCTGGCGGATCGAACGATCGTCCCTCGGACGCTCCGTTGACACGCATGACCCGCGATGAGGCGCTTCTCTGGCTAACCAATCGGCTCGGCAAGAGCGTCTTGGTCGAGGTGGCCGTCAAGCGCGGCGACGATCAGGTCCTGGTGCTGGGTAGCCGAGGGACACTCTCGCACTGGTCAGAACACGCGCCCCGCAGACAGCTCTCCGTGGAGAGCCGCGACGAGTTGGCTGGGTACTACGCAGTCGGTGCGGAGGCTCATCTCGACCTGTCCGATCTGGCCGACGCCGACGCCGTGCGAACCCTCGAAGACGAGCTGGTGATCCGGCTCGGGGACGACGTCGTCCTTCACATCGTCGAGCAGACCGCCTTCGACGACAGGGACGGCCCCGTCTCTGTTAGGCCGTCGCCGTATAGTCGTGCGATGGAAGACCGACGAACCGACAAGGTGCGATTCGAGCTAGATCGCGGGATCGTGTCGATCCCCTGGTCGTCGCGCGACGCGTTGTTGGAACAACTCGAGACGCGGGATTCGATCACCGACGCTGCCGAGACCCGCGACGCGTTCCTCGCTGTCGGGACGTCAGGGCCCGTACGTCTGACTGATCCGCAGAAGCGCGCGCTTCGAAGCGTCATCACCTTCTGGGCGAACGAGTTGGGCGGCAGCTACGACGATCTTCCGGAGGGGATTCACGACCTGCGAAACGCGCTCGAAGACGAGCTGCCCGTCGAGGGCGAGGAGGCGTAATCAACTGACCCTGAAGGCGGTCGCCGTCTTCGAACCCCCGTCCTCACGCGGGTTTCCTCGTCGTATCACGGTGAGTCGGACCAGCCCGCGCGCCTTCAGCTAGCTCATGTGACGTCGCACAGGTGGTCAGCCAGCAGAGCCGCGTGTCCCCCCTTCGCGGACCACAGTGGGGTCTGGTCGCGGGTGCTAGCCCGCCAGAAGAATCGTGCTGCACTGCTTACACGCGCGCAACGACCGGCTCAGGACTACGATCCCGGCCCGCGCGATCTGAGGAGCGCGAACGCCGCCAGTACCCCGTGGACGGTGGCGTCACCGAGGTAGACGGGACTGATCCGCCGTCTGGCGACGTACACGAGATCGACAGCCGTGAACGAGGCGCCCGCCGCGACCCCGAGCACCGTCGTCTCCGACGAGGAGCGGCCACCTCGCGTCCCAGCCAACAGACTGAGCCCGATTGTCCCGGCGAGGAGGCCAACCGTTCGGACCAGCCAGTACTCCTTCTTCCGACCGGTCACTGCCTCGAATCCTCGGCGGTCGACGACGGCCCACAGACCACTGACGAGGTAGTACGCACCCTGGGCGCGGAGAACCTTCGCGCGCCTCGAGCTGGCGCGCCTACTCGTCCGTGGCACGATCCGCGCGAAGGCATCGTCCGCCATGGCGTCGAGCCGCGCTCCGACATCGAGCCCCGCTGTGGCGAGAAGTTTCTCGCCAAGGCGCAGCACGTCACCAAGACTCTCGACCGGCTCCGAGCCAAGCTCGTCCTTGATTGCGGCGAGCCCTATCTCCCAGGTACGGCGGTGGGCTCCCGGTTCGACGTCGGACATGAGCGATCACTGCCCGACGGAGGGTGCAGCAAAACCTGCTCCCCGACGCTGCCACCGCGCTGACGAACGCGGCCAAGCTACCCCGCCGTTCTCCGGCAAGCCGAGCCCACGCGAACGAGACGAGCACGTCCCCATCGGCGCGATCGCCTCCGATCGTGTGCCCGAGCAACAACCAGTGGTCGTCGGCCTTCCCGACCCGTCGCGAACGCCTAGCGGAGAGGGTGGCGCCGGGGTTGGACGCTTCGGCCTTCGGACAACCGTCGTCGAAGGGCAGGAGGCGGCCCCGAGAGCCGCCTCCTGCTACGTGAAGGGCCGCTAGTTGCTGGTTGTCGCGTCGACATCTGCGTGCGAGGTGCCGAGCTGAATGCGACGCGGCTTCGCCTCCTCGGGCTTGGGAACTCGAACCTCGAGCACACCGTTCGTGTACGACGCCTCGATCTTCGACTCATCAACCCCCTGCGGCAGCCCTGCCGCACGGGAGAACGAGCCGTACCGACGCTCGAAGCGATAGAAACGATCACTTTCCCCAGCGGCCTGCCTCTCCCGCTCGCCACTGACGGTAAGCGTGTCGTCGTGGACCTCGATCGAGATCCGCTCCTCCTCGAGGCCTGGCAGATCGAAGGCGTAGACAATCTGGCTGTCGGTCTCCCAAACGTCTAGCGAGGGAACCCAGCTCTGGTTGGCGCGGTTGTCATAGAGACCGTTGAGAAGCCTGCCCATCTCACCCTGCAACTGGGCCAGCTCCCGAAACGGTTCCCAGCGAACAAGCGTTGACATTTGGGTGCCTCCTCTGAGCGAGTGTAGATCTATTCACCTGGAGAGTATATAACTTGATGCACATCCCATCAAGATTCACCACGCAGAGCAAGAACGATGTCCGCCGACCGAACGGGCTGCTACTTCGAGCTGTACAAGGACGCGATGAACGAGTATCGGTGGCGTTTCTGGGGGCCGTACGGCCGCCTGATGGCCATGTCGGGCGAGGGCTACAGCAGCCGGAAGGACTGCATCGCTGCGATCGACCGGCTCTGCACAGTGGCGCGGAGCGGGCTTACCATCATCTCTGCGCCCGGCGCCGAGGCCTGATCCGGATTCGCAGGCCGGCAATTGGGCTGCTCGACCAAGTTCCCTAAGCCGGCTACGCCGGTCACAGCTCACCGGCTCGGCCCAGCCGAAACTGCCATCCTCGTCGGCGCCGTCGAGCGACGCGAGCGTGGAGTCGATCAGCTTGGTCAACGCCGGCGGTGTGGCCCGGTTACGGCGCCGCGTCGCGGGAGCCCGTGTCGCGGCGATGTTGCCGCCCGTCGGAGCCCGCCGTCTCGTCCGCGACCCACTCATCGAACTTCTCCGCGTACGGGAAGGGCGACGTGCGCCCGTCCGCCGCCGCATCCTCGTCGCCCGCGTCCGACGGGCGGGAACGCGCGGGCGGTTGGAGCCGGCGCGCGCTCGGCGGCGGGACCGTCTGCTTCGGCACGTCCCCGGTGTTCTGCTCCCCCCTCAGCCGCCGACTCCCTGCCGGTTCTCCCAACGCTCGCACGCCGCGATGACGATGCGTGCGATCGCCTGCAGGTCACGCGGCTCGCTGACGAACTCCGGAATCGTGAACGCGGCAGCCGTCCCGTCGTCTCGTACAAGCGGCACGGTGCGGCGTCCCGTCTCGCGGTCGAACTCGAACGAGCCATACGACCACTGCTCGGCGCCTGGGACGGCGCTGATGGCGTCGGTCACGACGCCGCTCTACCCGGCCGGAGCGTCGCGCAATCGTCGCAAAGGCACATCGCACATCAGCCTGGTCGACGACGACGACCTCGGCTCCCGGCTCGAGACGGCCTACAGCAGCCGGATGAAAGAAGGTGCTGGCGCTCACGATCCCCGAGCGCGAGACGATCATCCGTGCGCTCGACGATCCCCCGCCAGAGGAGCTCCGCGCGGTGCTGCTGCGCGAGCACGTCGGTCGAGTCCGCGACGGTCTCTGTCTAGCCGAGCCCCATACATCCGCCCGAGCAGCGTGTGATCGGGCGAGGGCTCGACCTCATCGGTCGTCGAGCAGTCGCTTCGGAGCCTTGTACTCCCACGCATCAGCAAGAAGCTCCGAAAGAGAATGGCGATCAGTGAGTGGAAGCCTCACACCAAGGGCAGCGATGCGCTTGCCCCACCAGACCTCCTCACACGCGTCAGGTGCGCTCTCGACCGCCGTCCTGATTCCGCCCTCGTCGAGCATCACGTTCATACGCTGCTCGTTCCAGAGCGTTGCGAAAATCTTGCCGTCGACGCGAAACGAAGGACGGCCGTGGTGATCGAGTTCGACGGCTTCGGGAAGCGATAGTGCGAGAGCCCGGGCCTCTTCCGTGGAGACGGCCACGGGTCGCAGAATACCGCTGGACATGTCGACTTCCCGTTTGTGTGATTGCACGCTTCGGTCGTTCCCTGAAGGTTTGATCGGAGGCGCGGGGTCGCCTGTTCGTCCAATCAGCCCCCGCGCCCCCCTCATTCGCCGCCCCCTTCGTACTGCTCCGCGAGCACGTCGGCCGGGTGCGGGACGGCCTCGTGTAGCGAGCCGTCCCTCTACGATTTTCTTGTGGAGCTGGTGGAGGTCGTTCTTTACGTACGTGACATGGAACGGGCCGTCGGCTTCTATCGCGACACGCTCGACCTGCCGGTCGAGCACAAGAGCGCGGGGTGGACGACGTTCCGGACAGGTGCATGCACGCTCGCGCTGCACGCGACCGAGCGTCGTGAACTAGGCGCCGCCGAGCCCGATCCGACGTTCCTTGTCGCCGATGCCGCGATGGAGCGTCAGCGTCTCATCGCCGCCGGTGTCGACGTAACCGAGATCCGTCAACCGGTCGTCGGAGTCGAGGTATTTGACGCCCGTGATCCTGACGGAAACCGCTTTTCCATCGAGTCACGAAGATAGGCCACTCACGGAGCTCCGTTGCTGTGCCGCACGATTGACCCAATCGTGTCCCGTACCGCCCCAACGCCGGCGCCTACCGTCGGCCATGCGAGCCCGTTGCGGCGAGGTGCCCCCTTACGGGGCCGCGCGGGCTCGCCTATCACTTGGTTCGGGGGAGTGATTCTCGACGTGCTCGAGCTCGCCGAACGCTTGGCCCGCGCAGCTCATACGGACACCGTGGCGCTGCTTCTCATCGCCCAGCGCTGCGGCGATGAACGAGTCGCGCTCAGCATCGAAGACCGCGAAGCGATCATCGATGTGCTCGCCGACACGCCAGACACGCTCGCCGAAGCTCCACGACGTCCTCGTGCTCGAGCAGATGTACAACGCCCTCGACAGCATGGCGTAGCTGGCCGGGGGCATCGGACGCCGAGTTCTTATCGAACGCGACCCGCCACATCGGAGGCCGACACTGCGCTCCCGGTCTCCGTCAGCAGCCGCCCGAGGCTCTCCAGTCGCCGGGCGGCTGCGCTCTTCTGGCCACATGCTCGAATGCGACTTTGCGGGTGCTGGGCCTACGTCTCATGCATTCGGGTACGTGAGGCACAGGTCACGAATCGATGCCGGAGGTGAACCATGGCCACGTCGAAGCAGGTGCAGGCAGCGAAGCGGAACGTGAAGAAGGCGCAGCGCGCCGCGAAGGAGAAGCGGACGATCGCGCATCTCCCTGCGAGCACCCGTCGCTCGCTGCAGGAGCAGGCCCGGCGCGGCGCCGCTCGTGGTGGGCGTGCCGGCAGGTCGCTGGAGGATCGGAACCGCCAGCAGCTCTACGAGCTCGCAAGGCAGCGGAACATCAAGGGCCGCTCGAAGATGGGCAAATGGGACCTGATCGAGGCGTTGCGTCGGTCCTCGTGAGTACGAGGGCCTGCGGCATCAGCCACGAGCGCCGCTGAGGGCCGAAGTAGACCGGCGCCTTCGAGGTCGCGGTGCGTGGCGGCCGTTGTCGAGGAGGTCCCGGAGCCGCAGCGCGTTCGCGACCGCGAAGCCCTCCCAGTCGTTGTTGAAGAACACGTAGCCGCCACCGCGCCCGCGGCGAAGGCCGGACGCCCACTCGGCGAGCTGTCGCTCGGAGTAGTTCCCGTCGCGGCCTCGGCCGTCATGGAAGCGGAGGTAGGTCCAGGACGCCGTTCTCCCTGGGACCGGTAGCGGGTGGCGGCGCGAATCGGCGACGACGAACGCGACGTCGTGCGCGCGGAGCAGTGCCTCCACCTCTTCCGTGAACCAGCTCGGATGGCGGAACTCGAACGCATGGCGGCCGGCGCCGAGTTCTGCCAACGCCGCGGCGAGGCGCTCGTCGTCGCGCTCGAAGTTCGGCGGGAGCTGCCAGAGCACTGGGCCGAGCTTGCCGGCCATCTCGAGAGGCGCGATGCGCTCACGAAGTCGACGAAGTCCCTGCGGGAGCTCGCGGAGGCGCTTGACGTGCGTGAGGTAGCGACTCGCCTTGACCGCGAAGACGAAGTCGTCGGGTGTCACACGGGCCCACTGTTCCACGGCCCGGCGCGTCGGCAGCCGGTAGAAGGTTGCGTTGACCTCGACGACGTCGAACGTCGCGGCGTACAGCTCGAGCCAGCGGGTCGCGGGCGCGTCCCGCGGATAGACGTGCCCGCGCCAGTGCGGGTAGCTCCATCCCGAGCAGCCGACGATGATCCGCGAGCGAGCGGTGCCCACGCAGGGCGAGATATCACCGACGAACGGCCGCAAAACACCCACCTCATCGGGCCAGATAGGAAAAGGGTGAGTCGAAACGCGGCCGCGGGAACGGAGGATCGGAGCGGGCAGGGTTCCGGGCCGTCAGTGGGTAGGGCTTCAGTTCAGGCAGTTCAGGCTCAGACCATTCACGAAGGTCCGTCATGCGCCGAGCTCGCGTAGGCCACGGTAGATGCCGGCGTTGGGGTCGTACCGGACCGATTGGGTCAGTCGCCCGCTGCGTCCACGCTCGCTCGAGCTCGGCGCGGAGCTCAGGGTCGAACGATCGGCTCTGGGAATGTCGCTAGATCAACCAAAACGCGGTCAGTGCGACCAGTACCCAGAAAGCGATGCAGGCCACCAGGGCCTCAAGCACGTCGAACACCTTGATTTCTGCCGCAGTGCCCCCGCGCGACCCTATGACGAGGCAGTGCCCGAGTCAATGCCGAGACGACGGCGAGTGGGTCGTCGGCGACCTCAGCGGGCTGAACCGTCTGACGGCCTCGACGGCCGCACGGCACAGCCGAGGGACTGTTTACCTCGCCTCCTACTCGGGCACGTCACCGGTATGCGCTCCGACATGCGCACGTACTGGCGCCGTCCCGATTACTGGCGGTGGTGGTGGCAAGACGTCGTGAGCAGCCAAACAAAGTGGGGCCTTGCGGCGCTGGCAGCAATCGCGTTCGGGATCCTCGGCTACCTGAGCGCTGAACGCCTCACTCCGACCCAAGAGGCTGCCACGTTCACAACCGAGCGCGTCGTCACCGTCGTCCGCAAGTCGAGTGCGAACGCGTCGCGGCCAGACGCTCGGGCCTCGCTTCCACCTGCTCAAACCGTGACGGTGTTCAAGAGCGAGCCAGGCGAGGCGAGGGTTGTGACGGTGCGACGCGGCGGACGCACTGTTGTCATTCGGAAGCCGGGAAAGACCGTCGAGAAGACGGTAACCGTGCCGGGCCCCGTGCAACAGCGAGTTGTGACGCGTCCCCGAACGGACACCGTTGTGCAAACCGAGACCGCGGAGCGCTTGACGACAGTGACGATGCCCGGCGCTACCAGGACGGTCACACGAGAGGTCACGCTTCCGTCACAGACCGTGATGCAAACCCATGAGGCAACCGTCACCCAAGAGGTCACAGTCACGGACGAGGTGACGGTGACCCAGGAGGTAACGGTGACGAAGCCATGCAACGACCGTAGCCCGAACTGCTAGACCAGGCCGTCCCGCACTCGGCCGACGTGCTCGCGGAGCAGCGCGGCGCGGAGCTCCTCGAGCCCCGGCGGCGGCTCGTCGAGCGCACGGATGATCGCCTCGCTCGCGGATCGTGAGCGCCGGCACCTTCGTCATCCGACCGTAGACGGTCTCCAGTCTGGAGCCGAGCTCGTCGTCGTCGACCAGGCGGGCGAGCTCCAGCACGAACTCGTCGCGAACCGGTACGCCGGCGAGGTGCATTGTCACCCGTCCGTACGCGAACGCATGTTCGCTTTCAATTGGCCGCTCGAGCCGCGCGTGATCAGGGCAAGGTCTTGCGGGGCCCAGGTCCGCGGCCGAGCCCCGCAGCGTTCGGGAACTAACAGTTCGGCGGGCACAGCCCGACAGGCATGCGGAGCGCGTCTCCGGACGTGGCGAACATCAGAATCGCCACTACGACCAACACGATCGTGGCGACCAGCACGGCGGTTCGGTGCGAGACGACGACGTGCGTCATTGGTTCTCACCCCCCTTCGGCAAGCGGTGCGCGACCCTATCCCGCCGCCCAACCCGTGTCTAGTGGCCGTTCGGGGGCATCGCTCTGCCTCGATGCACTGAGCCCCCGCTCGGTTCCCGAAAACGACGAAGACGGAGGTTACGAACGATTCGGCTGGCGGCTCCGGCCCCGCGAGGTCGAGAACCGCCAGCACTAGCTCGTTAGACGGCAGCCGGAATCAGTCGCTCGCCCTCTTTACCGTCTCCGAACGTCTCTTACCGAGTCCTTGGCTACGAATCCAGGCCTACATGCGGGGTCGGGCGCGCTCGAGCTCGACCGAAGAAGTGGCTGCCCCGAAACAGCGAGATCGCGGGCTGGACGAACGGCGTCTGGAAACACCCTCTGGAACGGCGAGAACGGCATCACGATCCTGTACCAGAACGAGTTGCCCTACGACCCTCCGACCCAGGCGGACTGGATGAACGGCAGCGTCGAGGGCTGGGCCGGCTACAAGGTCGGAGACCACGTACGAACGCACAATCTCTACGGCGGTGGTGTCTACGTCTTCAACCGCAGCAACCCGTCCATTCACACCGAGAACGGCTTCGAGGTCCCGGAGTCCCCGGGCGTCCAGTTGCACCACGTGATGACGGTGAACCTCAGCGCCGGCACGATCGACCACGTGGTCGACGGCGTTGGCGACCCGGCCGACGTGACCAGGATCGGCGTGCCGGTCTACATCGTCGATTACCCGTGATGCCAGGTCTGACGACAGCCAAGCGTCAGCGGGGTCGCGCTCGCGACGGGGATCGTCCTCGTCGCGAGCGCGGGACGCCCCCGATCGAACACGCGCTCACGCTGCCTCAGATACCCGCGTTCTTCGGCCCATTGGCCGGCACGGATGGTCAGCTCGCGCGCCTCTGGGCGACCCGCTGCGGCGGGATCAGCGCGAGTCTGACTGTGCGAGCGGCGGCCCCAATACCACCATCGCTCTCGTCTCGGCCGCGAGGCGGCCGAACGCCTCGATTCCTCGCTCCTCAGGCGACAGCGCTCCGTAGCACTGGAAGAACTGCTCGAACTCGACGCTCGCCGGTATGAGGCTGGCAACGAAGCGCGCGGGTACGTCGCCGACGTTCTGCCAGGTGTGCGGCGTGTTGCGCGGGATGAAGACGAACGACCCTGGCGGAGCCTCGATCAGGTCGTCTCCGAGCCTCACCCTGAACGTGCCGTCGAGCGTGTAGATGAACTCATCTTGCTCCCGATGTAGGTGCAGCGGCGGTCCTTCTCCGGGCGCGGAGACACCTTCGATCACGGTTATCCCCCCGCCGCTCTGATCGCTTACGGCCTTGAACGTTGTGACGCCACCAGTCGGGTTCTCGACCGAAGTGCCATCCCCCGGTGCGAGGACAAATGGCCGCATCCCGTGTTGCGTCATCGCTGCACGAAGGCTAGTCACGACCGCGATAGGACCCCGGTCTTGACGCCGATCGCGAACGCGAGCTTGTAGCTCATGAGGCGCTTCCCAACGCGACCCCTGCGGCCTGCAGGTTCTTCATCACCACCGGGATCGTCTCGCCGAGGATCTCCGTGGGGCTGAACTCGACGATCTCCGCCCCCGCGTAGTGGACCGGCGTATGACCCGGCGGGACGTAGTAGGCGTCGCCCGCCTCGTACGTCTCCTCGCGATCGGAGAACCGGAAGCCCACCTTCCCCGTGATCACGTAGCCCCAGCGTGGAAGCTGGGCGCGATCGTCGGGCAGGCCGCGGAACAGGTCCGCGAGGTCGGCGTCGGCCGTATGCGACTCGAAGCAGACGGAGTAGCCACCTTCGAAGTTCTCGAGCCGCACGTCGATCCCCTCGAACGCGATCCGCTCCGACGCGGTCTCCTTGGATACGTTGGGCATCGCTCTTCCTCCTTGAGCTCATGGACGACCCAGCAACCGAGGCTAGGCTCGCCCCCGGCCTGCCGCATCGGCCGAAACACCCAACTTCGCGCCCGCCGTATGGGTGATTTCAACCAGTTGCCGCTCAGAGCAGACCGTTGCTCATGCTCGACGTGGCGAGTCGCGGGCCGCGGCGGTCGGCGCGCACTCGACGAGGCGCTGATCCCTCGGCTGCTTCGGATCGACACTTGAACGCCCACCGCGATCGTCACGACGAGGGAGTGGTGGGGTACCCGTCCTCACCAATCGGCTCAATCGTGTCATGGCGGGTCATCGAGAGGGAAAGCCGCTGCGCGCCGGGCTAGAGCCGCGCATGCAATCTGATAGGAAGGGCAGCCGTGATCGTCGCGCTCCACGTGGCCACGGGCGCCGCCGCCGGCGCGGCGAGCAGGTCGCGACTTGCGGCGCTCCTCCTGGGGCCGATCCTCCACCTCGCGGGCGACCGCCTGCCGCACCAGGACTTCCGCTCGCGTCGCCTTGAGATCGCCAGCGGCGTCACAGGCATCCTTTTCCTCGCCGCGCGGCGAGGCCCACTCGATCCGGCGACGCTTGGCGCCGCGGCGAGTTCCGCCCCCGACCTCGAGCACGTCGTCCCCTTCCTGCGTCCGGGCGGCAGGAAGCTCTTTCACGACCGCCTCGGCTGGCACCGCGCGGGGCGTTTCTCGGCGTACCTGCAGCTCCTGCTGGCGGTCGGGATTCTCGGCGCGCTGACCGCTCCACGGCGTAAGGCGACTTGAAGCTGACCGTGCCGGTGCTGGGTCGGGATTCGCTCCCGGCCGACGATCGACGAGCACCACGAGACGCGGCGCTGACGCCAAAGGCGCAAGCCCTGGCTACGCAAGCTCGCGTCGTGGAACCCCTCGAGCACCAGCTGGCGAGAGAATCGGAGAATCCCGCCGGAACCCCCACACGGTGGCGTAGATGCCGAGCGACAGTCCCACAGGAACTCGGGGATCACCAGGATGGCCGGCACCGTGCTGCCTGCGTCCCACCACTCGAAGAGCGTGCCGATGCTCGAGATCAGGAGGAGTGGCCCCCCGATCCGTCCCAGCCAGGCCATGCGCCCCGGACGAGGCCGGAGCTGTACATCAGGTAGCCGAGTATCACCCCGTTCCCCCAGGGGACGATGAACCCAGGGCCGAAAAGGAAGGTCCAGTCCTTGAGCGCTGCGAGCGACACGGCAAGGTCCGCCGCGTCCGGAGAATCCTGGCGCAAGCTCACGATTCCGAGCACAAAGATGATCCCGGCCCCGATGAAGGCGCACTCGACGAGACGAACGGTGACGTAACCGAGGGAAAGAATCTCGTTCTGCCGCCTGAGGATCGGGTACAGCGCAGGAGTTGCAGCCCGCTCTAGGAGGCCGAGCAACCCTCGAGCGCCTCGGCCACCTACGCGGCCGTGTCAGGTGAGCAGAACGCTGGCTGCGTCGAGGACGAGGAGCGCGGCGAGGATCAGGAGGGCGTAGACGGTGACCTGCGGCTGTCGGCGACCGACTTCGCCCTCCGCACCCTCCATGAGCGCGATGACGCGGCCGCCGAGGAGCAGGAAGAGGATCAAGGGAGCCCAGACGAGCGCGGTCGCGAGCGTGACGTACACGACGACAAGCGTTGCCTGGTCAGCGTCTCCGAGGCCCGCAGTGACGATCGTGGTGGCGGCCAGGCTGGTCAGTACAAGTCGCTTCGGGCCACCGATCCCGAGCACGAATCCGGCGACGACAGTCGTGAGAACACGCAACCGCCTGAGCCGTTCGAGCAGCGCCTGCGTCCGCGCCTTCGAGCGTTCGCGCGCGGTTGGGCTGTCATTCGGAGTCGGGGGTCTGCGGTGAACCACGAGGGCGAGCGCGATCAGCACGAGCGCGAGCGCAGCCTCCAGCACGGCCCGAAGATCGGAGTGGCTCTTCCCGCTGGCGACGGCAATGCCGAAGATCACGAGCACGGAGCAGGTCAGGCTCTGCGCTCCGACGAAACCGGCGCCGAAGCCCAACGCCTTCAGCCGTCCGGATGGCATCACCGTCAGCGTCGCGGCGAATCCGAGCGCGGTGAAGCCCGCCAGGAGACCGTAGAGGACCACTTGGATCGCGGCGTGGAGCATCCCGAGGGCCGCACGTTACGCCAGCGTCGAGCGGACACATCCTCGGAACCCGCGCGAATAGCCCTGACCTACCGATAGGCGCGATCGGAGGCGCGGGCGGACGTCGGAACAGCCCCGCCGCCGCGTGGCAAGTACTGAGCTGGGCGGGCGTGCCAAATCCCCGGTCCTCCGTAGGGTCCAACGCGTGTGACGAGTACACGTCATAGGTGCGCTCGTGCTCGGATACGTTGCCATCTCCGCAACCGCATGCGCGAGCACAAGCAGCACGGGTGGCTCGGAGCCGCAAGGAACGACCACGATCCGCGTGCAGGACGATGCAACCGCTAAAGCAGAAACGTGGGACTCGGGTATTTGTGAGCAAACGCCGCCGCTGGCCGGCGGGGCCAGAGACGTTCACGTCAGGGTGCGCGGCCGTCCTGCTGCAAGCGGATGGGACATGCATCTGGTCAGGCTCGTCCGAGCCGCACACGTTGCGCCCTGTCCGAGACGCTCCGACCCCGGCCGTAGCTCGGTTTCGCCGAGCACGGACACGAGCGAAGTCAGGGCGCGTCGCCGCTCGTGGGGGGCTGTGGTTCCCAAATGCACTCGTACGTGCCGGCGACGTCGGGCCTGAAGCCATACTCTGCTGCGGCGCACGGCGGGCAGAAGATCGCAATGCGCGGCTCGTGGATCCCCTCAGGGTCGTCCCGGTAGTGAGCGACCCAGCCCCTGCGGGGCTTGGGGGAGTAGCACCCGCAGAAGTCGCATTCCAGCATCGCCGCGGGCCACGTTAGGTGCGTGCGGCGGGGGCGCACAGGACACGATCGGGTCAATTTGCCCGCAGTTCAACGCCCACCGATCGGCGCAAGCGCAGGGCACGACGAGCCTCAGGAACTTCACTGCGCGCCGGAGTCAATGCGCAGAACGAGCCCGACGGAGAACAGGGGTGGCGATCAGCCGGACTGCACGCCGCTATGAGCCGAGCGCCGAGAAACGCCTCACGGAGACGGGAGATCGCTCCACTCGCGTAGAGCCCAGGCGATTCCGGCCAGCGCGATCAGCGCCACGAGAGTCCAGATGACGATGCGAGACATCGGGCGGACACTAGAGGAAGGCGCATGTCATGGCGATCCACACCCAGAACAGCCGGCCCGTCACGCCCCGCCCCGAAGTCAACCGTCGGTCTAGCCGCAGTCGATCGCGTTCGTCGTCTGGATGACCTCGCCGCCAGCGCCGACTGATGCGGCCGCAGACGAAACGCACACGCGAGGCGCCTCGGCTGGGTTTCCCGCGGCGATCGCGTTCACGACGAAGAGCGCGCAGACGGCGACGAGCGTGACGACAAGGCTCATCACGAGTGGCCTCCTGTGGCGTCCGCTGACGGGATGTCGAGACATCGGAGATCCCGAGCTCGAGGCCGGGTCGCGAACCCCGGAGACCTGCGATACCACGTCCCGACACCTCCCTTCCTCGCGATTCCGACCCACCGATAGTCCTCGGCCCCATTTCGGCCACGGCCACCTTTCTCTTGCCACTGGACGGCCGGGAGACGCGTTCTCTTCCACGCGGTCGGTGAGGGCAGCTCCGATCGCCTCCGTCGTGTCCCCCGTTCGGTATCCCCCTTTCGGCCACTGGCAACCCCCATCCGCGTGAATAGGGTCGAGAGGGTGTTCCTCGCTGGCGTCCCTGTGGAGAGCAGCCTTGTCCTCGCGCTCGCTGCGCGCGTGAAGGATCCCGAGCTTGCGCGCCGGCTCGAGCAGGACGTCAAGCGCGATCTGATCGTCGTCCGGCTCTACGCCGACGAGCAGGCCGATCTCCTGAAGGCGCTCGACGACTCGCCTGCCGGCCTCGAGGCGGTGCGCGACGCGCTCGTCGAGGCCCAGGCGCGGCACAAGCGGGATGAGCCCGCCGCCGAGAACGCCGCCTGACGGCGACCTGTCCTCGGGCACGCGGGCCGCACGCCCGCATACATACCCTGTAAAATCGGAACGCCATGCTGGTCGTCGCCGGGATCCGATTGAGTCGGGACGAGGCGCTCGCGCTGTCCAGCATGCTGACGCGAGACGGGTTCGACCGGGCGGCGCGCGCCGTGCTCGAGGCGCTCACGAACGGCGAGCAGTTCGTGGCACTGACACTCGACGACCGGGAGGACATTCTCGCCGCGCTCAGCCGGCGGACGACGTCGCTCGTCGAGCTCCGCCGCGTGCTCTTCGACGAGCTCAACTGGCGACGCGAGGGGCTCGCGCCGCCGCGGCGCCCACGCGGGATAGAGGCCGCAACCTCCCGCCGCGACCGCGAGCGCGTCAACGTCGCCTGGGTCTAGCGCTCCGGCGCCCTCTCAGTCGTTGTCGCCGTGCTCGTGATCATGGTCGTGGTGCCACTCTCGCTCGATCGCCGCACGTGCGACTTCGAGGTCGCCGGGATCGACGACCCGCTCCGCAAGGAGCGTCCGCTCGAGCGCGGTCAGCCAGCGCTCGTAGTACCGATAGCTCGCGTCGGCGGAGCCGTGTGACGCTTCCCACGCGCCGATCTCGTCGATCAGCCGCTGGCGGAATGCCTCGAAGTCGACGACGTTCGCGTCGTCGAGTGCCACCGCGACGCCGAAGGCACGGCTCTCCCAGGGCTCGGCGAACACGAGCTCGCCGTTCGAGCGAGGCGGCGCCGCAGCCCCGTCCGCCGAGGCGACGACAGGATCGACGCCGCTCACGCGGGAGAGGCGGCCAGCCCGGTGCCGATCATGCTGTCGCGTGTCACGAGTCCGGCGAGCTCCTCCTCGCTCATCCTTTCCGTGCCGGACGGGCGCTCGGGCAGGACGAGGTAGCGCACCTCGCTCGTCGAGTCCCACACCCGGATCTCGACGTCGGGCGGCAGCTCGACGCCGAACTCGCGAAGCACGGCCCGCGGCTCCGCGACGACGCGGGCGCGATACGCCGGGCTCTTGTACCAGGTGGGCGGAAGCCCGAGGACGGGCCAGGGGTAGCAGGAGCAAAGCGTGCACACCACGACGTTGTGGACATCCGGGGTGTTCTCGACGACGACCATCGTGTCCCCCTCGAAGCCTCCGTAGCCGAGCTCGCGGATCGCGGCGGCACCGTCCGAGCGCAGCCGCTCGCGGTACTCCGGATCCATCCACGCCCGAGCGACGACTCGCGCACCGTTCTGCGGCCCGAGGTCGCGCTCGTAGCGCTCGACGATCGCATCGATCTGGTCGGTCGACAGGAGCCCCTTCTCGACCAGGACCGCCTCGAGCGCGGCCGCGCGGAGCGCCAGCTCGTCGTGATCGTGGTGATGGTCGTGGTCGTGACTCACGCCGCCTCCAGGTAGCTCTCGAAGAGATCCAGGATCACCGTCCATCGAACCTCGGACGAGGGCCCGAAGAGGTCGTCGGAGGCAAACGCCACGGCGTAGACCGGCTCCTCTGGGCCAGCGTACGGGCCGATGTCCGGAAACGCGTCGAGACCGCGAACCGCCTCGACGATGCCGGCGGCGCCACGAACGTAGCGCGGGCAGCGGGTGTGGCCTGCTGGGCGCATCCGCCGCACACGTACCCGAGAACCAGGCGCAAATCGCGCGTCGACCGCGGCTCCGAGCGGATCGGCCTCGGTCGTCGCAGCGACGACGCGCTCGGCCGCGATGGGATCGTCGCGCCGTGGCGGGGAATCGCCGCCCTCGAGGCGCGCGACCCAGGCGTCGACCTCGTCCTCCGTGATCGCGCCGCTTCGCAGGAGCCGCTGCTCGGTGCTCCAGAGCCAGCGCTCGTAGTACCCCGCGCGCAGGTATTCGGCGGGCTCCATCTCCTCCCGGATCGCCCGCCCCGAGCCCGTGCCGAGGCCCTCTATGCCGACGAGCGTCGAGATCGCGAAGACGCGGAGCTCCCACGCCGCGCGGGAAACCGCGTCGGAGCCCGGGGTGACCACTGCCCCGAAACCGTGCATCCCGCCCATGTCGTGCACGCCGTCCGTGCAGCGAGGGTACCGCGTCAGGACACGAGCTCGGCGAGCGCCGTGTGCACCTTGGCCAGTCGCGCCTGGAGCTCCGTCGCGCGCGCGAGGTCGGCGCCCTGCAGCTCGCGCCGTAACAGCCGCTCGTGGAGCCGGAGGACGAGCTCGCGACCCGTTCGCTCGTCGATCGCGTCCCGCTCGGCGCGCGCGCCGAGCTCCGCGCGCAAGGCCACGAGCTCCTCGTCCTCTCCCCCTGCGCCCGACACGAGGTGCTCCCGGAACCTGCGGTGCAGCGGTTCGTCGAAATGCTCCGGCGTCAGCGCGGCGAGCTCGTCGAGCAGCGCGGGGTTGGCGACGACCGCCGCGAGCAGGTCACGTTCGCGTTGCCGTCCGGCTTCGAGGAGTCGCGGCGTCGCGGCCTCGGGCCGCGCCGCGACCGACGGGCCGACGGCCGGCCGCGCAGGCGCCAGCCCCGCGAGCGCCTGGGTCGGCAGCGCGAGCCGATCGGCGAGCAGGCGAAGCGCCTCCTGTCGCTCGGGTGAGTCCTCGGCCTGAGCGAGGATCGCGCGCGCCCGCACGAACGCCTCCTGCCGGTCGTCCGTCTTCTCGATCGCGATCCGCACGCGGTAATGGAGGTAGCTCTCGGCGTTCCCGAGGCGAGAGGCGAACGAGTCCGGCGCGTCCGCGGGATCCTGCCCCTTCGGAAGCGCGACGACACGGACGTCGAACCCCTGTCCCACCGCGAGCTGCATGCCACGCAGCGTCGCCTCCTGCCCCGCCGCGTCTGCGTCGAAGCAGAGATAGAGGCGCTTCGTGAGCCGCCCGAGCTCGCGCACCTGGTGCTCCGTGAGCGCGGTCCCCATCGAGGCGACGACCGGCTCGACCCCGGCCTGGCGGAGCGCGATCACGTCGGTGTTCCCCTCGACGACGATCGCGCGGTCCTGCTTCGCGATCGCGGGCCGGGCGAGATGCAGGCCGTAGAGCACGTTCCCTTTCTTGAAGAGGTCGCTCTCCGGCGTGTTGACGTACTTGCCGCGGAGCGGATCGTCGTCGCGGAGCTTCCGCGCCTGGAAGCCGACGATCCGGCCACGCGCGTCCGCGAGCGGGAACATGAGACGGAAGGGGAAGTAGTCGTTTCCGCGCGCGTTCGCCAGGCCGGCCGCGCGGATCTCTTCGACCGTGAACCCGCTCTCCCGCGCCTTCGTGACGAGCCCGGTTCCCCGCGAGAGCCCGAGCCGGAACTCCCGCGAGATTTCCTCGCTGAGACCACGCTCCGTGAGATACGCGCGCACCGGCGCACCCGCCTCCGTGACCCACAGGACGCGCTCGAAATAGGCGGTCGCCTGTTCGAGCAATTTCGTCTGCCGGTCGCGGCGGCGGCGCTGCTCGTCCTCGCGCGGCGTCGACTCGTCGTACTCGAGCGTGACGCGGAACCGCTCCGCGAGCCATTCGATCGCGCCGACGAAGTCGACATTCTCGGTCTCCTGCACGAACTTGATGACGTCGCCGCCGACGCCGCAGCCGAAGCAGTGGTACAGCTTGTTGAGCGGGTCGACCGAGAAGCTCGGTGTGCGCTCCTCGTGGAACGGGCAGCGCCCCGAGTAGTGCGAGCCGGAGACCCGGCGCAGCGAGGTCCTGAGCGAGACGACCTCGACGATGTCGGCCGCCTCCTTGACCGCCTGGAGCGAGGCGTCCTTGATGCGCGCCACGGGGCGACCCTACGCCAGGCTCTCGGCGTACGTGAGCGCGAAGCGGTCTGTCATGCCCGAGAGGTAGTCGGTGATGCGCTGGTCGAGCGGGCCATCGCCCGGCGGGAGTCGCTCGGGCTCGGCGCAGAGCCGGTCGAAGATCGACCGCACGACGGTCTCGGCCCGTTGGTGCTCCGGCGTCACCTGTGGCCCGAGGTAGACGCGCTCGAACATGAACGCCCGCAGCGAGAGCATCGCCTCGCCGACGTCCTCGCCCTGGCCGATGTCGCCGGCCGCCTCGGAGGCCGCGACGAGGTCGTGGACGAGCGTGTCGATGCGACTCGAGCCCGTGGCTCCGAGGAGCGCGATCTCCTCGTGCGGCAGGTCACCCTCGGAGAGCAGGCCGTATCGAAGCGCGTCGTCGATGTCGTGGTTCACGTACGCGATCCGATCGACGATGCGGACGATCTTCCCCTCGTGCGTCGCCGGCTCCTGCGGGCCGGTGTGCGTAAGGATCCCGTCCCGCACCTCGTGCGTGAGGTTCAGCGCCTCGGCGATCCGGAGCGACTGCTCGTTGTGCCTGAACCCTGTCCCGAACCGCTCGCGAAGCGCCTCGTCGAGGGCCTGCTCGCCCGCGTGCCCGAACGGCGTATGGCCCGTGTCGTGGCCGAGGCCGATCGACTCGACGAGATCCTCGTTGAGCCGGAGGGCCCGGGCGACGACGCGCGAGATCGCGGTCGTCTCGAGTGTGTGGGTCATCCGCGTGCGGTAGTGGTCGCCCTCGGGGTCGATGAAGACCTGCGTCTTCCCCTTCAGGCGGCGAAACGGCTTCGAGTGGACAAGTCGGTCGCGATCGCGCTGGAACGGCGTGCGGACCCCGCACGGCTCCTCCGGGAAGATCCGACCACGCGTCCCGTACGAGCGGACCGCGTGCGGAGACAGCCACGCCTCCTCGTGCTCCCGCACGAGTAGCTCGAAGCTTCGAGATGCGCTGTCGACGGCCTCCATCGCTCCAGAGTAATCGCCGCTGCGGCTCTCTCTTCGTACGGGGACGCGCGCCTCAGAACGAACGCGACTGGCCGCCGTCGACCGTTACGGACGTGCCGACGACCCAGGACGCGCGGGGGGAGACGAGGAACGTCACGACGTCCGCGATCTCGTCGACCGTGCCGAATCGCCCCCAGGGAAGCTCGCGCTCGACGAACGCCGCGATACCCTCGGGATCCTCGCTCTGACGGCGCTCCCAGCTCCCGCCGGGAAACATCGTCGAGCCGGGCGCGACGCTGAAGACGCGGATCCCGTCCTTCGCGAGATCGGCGCCCATCGCCTTCGCGAGGCTGATCTCCGCGGCCTTCGCGACGTTGTAGCTCGGACTGCCTCCCCCCTCGCGCCCCCAGATCGACGCGATCAGCGCGATCACGCCGCCGCCACGCTCGCGCAGGGCGGGGAGTGCGGCGCGACTGACATGGAGGGCAGGGAAGAGGTTCCGGTGAAGGACCGCGTCGAGGTCTTCCGCGTCCATCGCGTCGATCGTTCTCGCGCCGGAGCCGCCGACGTTGTTGACGACGACGTCGACGCCGCCGAACGCGGATCGCGCTCCGTCGACGACCGCCGCGGCACCAGCTGGCGTCGAGACGTCCGCCACGATTCCGTGCGCGCGGCCCGGACCCTCCAGAGCAGTGACGGCGTCCTCCAGTGCCTCGGCGCCGCGGGCGCTGAACACGACGTCCGCGCCCTCCTCGACGAGCCGCGTAGCGATGCCGCGGCCGATCCCCCGACTCGAGCCGGTGACGACGGCGACCTTCCCCGCGAGCCCGAGATCCACGAGGGCTAGCCTACTGCGGTGCCCGCGACCCGGATCCTCCTTGCCCGTCACGGCGAGACGGACTGGAATCACATCGGGCGTTGGCAGGGCCATGCCGACCCGCCGCTCAACGAGCTCGGCCGGCGCCAGGCAGTCGAGCTGGCGGAGCGCCTGTCCCACGAGGGCATCACGGCGATCTACACGAGCGACCTGCAGCGGGCGACCGAGACGGCGCGGGTGGTGGGCGAGCGCCTCGACCTCTCGATCGTCGAGGATGCGGCGCTCCGCGAGATCGACGTCGGCTCGTGGTCGGGGCTCACGCGCGCCGAGGTCGCCGAGCGCTTCCCGGACGGGTTCGCGCGCTGGCAGGCGGGCGAGATCGGCCACGACGGCGAGACACGCGAGGAGCTCACCGAGCGAGTCGTCGAGGCCGTCGAGCGGATCGCCGGCACGCACTCGGGCGAGACCATTCTCGTCGTGACGCACGGGGGAGCGATACGGGCTCTCCGCCGCCACGCGGCAGGCGACCCGGGGGACGCGATCGAGAACTGTCGGGACCGTGGCGCTCGAGCGCGTGGACGGCGTCCTGATCGTGAACGCTCAGCCGGGCGGCGCAGCCTGAACCGCGCCGCCACGGGGCGTCGGGTCAGCAGCCGCGCCGGCTACCGACGTACTGCTTGACGTCGCCGTTCGCAACGATGAAGCAGCGCGTGACGCTCTTCGAGCTCGAGCCCGACACAACCGCGCAGCGGTAGACGTTGCTCGGCCCGTCGGTCGACTCGACCGCGGTGCAGGTCGCGCTCTTCCCGAGCACATCGGACACCTGGGCGGAGACGCTCTGCGAGCCGAAGGGGCTTGTGCTGATGATGGCCGCGATCCCGAGAACGCAGCCGAGCACGAGGACGATTGCCATGCGCCACGAGACGAGGAACGCCCGCCAACCCTCGACCGGTTGAGGCGTGAGGACCGGCCCCCCTGCTACCGCCGCCTGCTCGACGTCCTTGGACGACGCAAATACGGTCCGACTCACCTGTCACCCTCCATTCCACAAGCTCACGATCCCCCAACCGTGAGCGCCCGCACACACTTTACGTCGCTTGCGGCGGAACGCAAGTGTCCGCGCGGGCAACGTTGGCTCGAGGTCGCGGTGCATCTCGCGCGAGCGCACTCCTCCGGGTGCGGGAACATCGCGACGTACCGACGCCACTCGGGCCTGATCCGACGAAGGACGTACGAGATCCACGCGACGAAGTAGCTGGTGCCCGCGACCGCTGCCGCTATCGCGACCACCGCGCCTGAGGCACCGGCTGCGTTTGCCACCAACCCTGCGAGGGTGCCCGCCACGACGGCGTCGACGACGAGGATGAACATCGTGCTGCTCGCAAAGAACTGCAGCTCGTCGCTCGTAGGTGCGAAGAACGTGTACGTCTGGCCGACTCCTCGTTCGTCGTCGTGCTTGGACGTGATGAAGTAGCGGTCGATCCCGGGGTCGAGCTCGGCGTAGGCAGCCCGAAGCCTGTTCATGCCGATCACATAGGCGGCGTCCTCCGTGCTGCCGTTGATGACACGAAGCAGCGTGAGCGAGCCGACGAGAAGCAGGATCGAGAAGAGGACGATCGCAAAGCCGTCGAAGCGATCGTCGAAGTCCGTTGCCTGCCCGATCAGCGCGAGGCTGACAACGCTGGCAGATACGAGCGTCAGGAAGATCGCGATCCGCACGAGCAGCTCGTTCTGGGTCGTGCTCCGAGAGGCGAGCAGGCTCCAATGCTCGGTCGCCAGCAGTTGCGCGCGAATCGAGAGCGGGACGTCCTCGCTGGGTTTCTCCGCTCCGGACGACATCGCTGCAGCGTATGAGTCTCACCTGACGGACGTGAGACTCCCGCCTGTCCTCGGCAATGCTGCTGCAGAGACACCTCTGTCTCGGGTTTCTCGCGCTGGTCTTCCTTTCTCGATCGTGTGGACTCTCCTCACCACTGGATAGCCCAACAGCGGACGGCCGGGTGCCGAGCGCGCCGATCTCGTGACCGTCAAGGGTCCGACCGGGACGTACGCCGCCGCTCGAGGACTAGTCCCAAACACACAAGGGCACACGCGAGAAACGCGAACAACTCCAGCAGCGTCACTCCTGGATCGGAGCGATTCCCCTCCGTCCACTCGGGGCGGGCACGTCGTCAACCCTATGGCTCTGGGGCCAGCCCGACGCCTCCGCGGAATCCAGCCGTGGGGACTGCAGCAGGCTTCGAGCCGCGCTTCGGAGTACGGGGACCGTCGCTACCGAAGAACGAGGGCGAACGCCCATATCGCGACGGCTGCTGCCGCCAGCGACAGGTTGACGCGGAGCATGGTGGTGGGTCGCATCGGGTATGGCATCGGCACGCACGGCGCTTCGCATTAGGTCGGGCAGCAACTCGAGCCCGGTGGCGGAGCTCCCCGAACCCGAGCTTCATCACCCCGGCATCGCCGATGTGCGGAACTCCTCCAACCCCGCCCGGCAGAAACTCGTCGAGCGCACGGATGCCCGTTTCGGGGATCGCGAGCGCAAGCACAAGCAGATCTCGGTTCCGAACGTGTCGCCAAGCTCGGCCCGGGAATCGCCATCGCCCAGGCGCACGGCGTCGCGGACCTCCACGACGACGGCGAGTGGGTCGTGGGTGACCTCGGCCGCCTCAATCCCGTCTGATGCCCGCGGGGGGATGACGTCGCCGCAACGGGCTCGCATGGCCGCCGGTGTGCGCCGAAATCGGCGCCGCACGGGACACGGATGTGGGTCAATTCGCCTCCAGCCCGGACGCGCACGAAGGCGTCATCTCTCGGCAACGCGAATGGCAGCCGCTATGAGAGTTGACCCAATCGTGTCCCGTGCCGCCTGGCCGCCCGCATCTAACCATCGCCAAAGCGAGCCCGTTGCCGCCGGGGGCTGGTTAGGTGGTACCCCTGGAGCAGGCGGGCACCTGCTCCGGGTTCGCCCTCCGCGTGAGACTCGTGAAGGTCTCTCGGGCTGGCAGACGTGTGGGCCACACGCGTGGGCCCGGCCAGAGCTTGACTTTGCGGCTCGGCCGCGCCTGGTTTGCGTGTCGTCCCCGGGGGAGACCCTTGGCGCATTCATCCAAGCGAAGAGAGTTGCGATGAGCGAGCAACAACAGCAGAGCCGAACGCAGCAGCCCGATGAAGAAGACGATGCTTTGGATCCTCGGCAAAGCGACCCGGATGAGATGCAAGAGCGTCCTGAGCCCGACCCGCCTAGCGAACTGGACGATACGGACGAGTGGGGTGATGACGTCCCGGAGCGAGGGCAAGGCGAGGATGTCTAGTCCAGGAGGCCAGCCAGTTCTGGGTCGTCCTTCGCAACCCAGAAACGGGCCGCCTCGTAGCAGCCACGCGACGATGGCGCTCAAGGCCCGTCCTCCCCAGTGAGTGCAAGACGATGCAGCATCGCCGGCGCTTGGCTAACTGCAGGTGCCCGCGATCAGAGGCGAGCCTGCGTATCTGGCGGAGCTTGAGCGGAGAAATCGCGGTGCTTGAACGCCAGATGGCCGCGCTTGAGCGTGACTATGCTGAGCGCGCCGAGCGACGCGCACTGACATCGGCGTCGTAGCCGTTCTTCTACCCGAGTTTGGGCAGGCCCCATTTGTCGAGTTCACTAGCCGGTGGACTCGTCAGGGACATTCCCGCAGGCGATCGGTTTCGCGCCTCCGGCGAGCGCCACCACGACGGCGTAGTCGCCCTCGAAGAGTTCGATCATCCCGAGTTGCACCTCGGCCTCTGTGCTGGAGCCCTGGAGCTTTGGAAGCGTGAGCACGACCTCACCGGGTTCGTCACACGAGCCCCTACGCAGCTGGACAGGGTTTGCTCCCCCTCCCGATTGTTCGCCAATCCCGTCGACGAGAATCCGACTTCGGTCGGCATCCAGGTAGGAGAGCACGGCACGTGCGCCGGCCACATTCGAGTCGCCCACCGCCGCTAAGTCGAACGACACCTCTCCCGGCTCTTCGGTCGTCTCGGCGCTGCCACCTCCTCCGCAGCCCGCGATTGCCATCGCCGCGAGGGAAGTGGCCAGCAACCTGCTTCCGCGCCGCATGCGAGCACTGTTGCCGAGCATCCGCTTCGTCTAAACAGGGGATTACACGCTCATTGGCACAACTGCCACCTACTCGCCAGCCTGGTCGTTTGACGGTGCCCGCCTCGGGTTAGAGCAGGGCGATGATTGTCGCCCTCACCAGCGCTGCGAAAGCGCTGATCTTCGTTTTGTTCCTTGTCTTGATCCCGACGGTGCCCGTCACCGTGCTTCTCGTACGTGCGATGCGCGGGTCTAGGCAGGCGACGGCCGAGGGCGATCTTGTTTCCGGTCGCGCGGCGTCAACACCGTTCCGGCTGATCAGCATCATCGGCTCGGCGATCGCAATCGCGGTCTTCGTCGCGCTCGCCATTGTGCTGGGCGCACAGGCCCTCGCAGACAGCGACGAAGGAGAGAGTGTGGCGCCGGTAGAGAACGGGGGCGCGGGAACGCCGCCTCCCGAAACGATTGACAGCCGCGTTCCGCAACAGGGAAACGCAACTGCTGGGAAAGCAGTGTTCCTCGCCTCGGGGTGCGGCGAGTGCCATACCCTTCGCGCCGCCAGTGCGACCGGCACACGGGGTCCGAGCTTGGATGAGGACGAGCCCGACTTCTCGACGGTGGTCGCATGCGTGACAACTGGCCCTGGAGACATGCCCTCTTTTGCGGGTCGCTTGTCGAACAGCGAGATTCGCAACGTTGCGAAGTTCGTCGCGATCACAGCCCGGGGCGAGTAGCCGCCCCCTGAACACTGCGTGCCAGAGGCGAGCGAAGCGTGAGCCCAACACTGAAGGCGGCGGGTGGCGCTGTCGGTGATTGAGCGCTTCGGGTGTTCTCTTGCAGGAGCACGTCGGCCGAAAGCGCGACGAACCGTTTAACGAGGGACGTCACGGTGGCTCGGCTTTCCTCTCCCCTCCGAGACGCTGGGCGAACCGGTCGTGGCACCGCGAGCGGTTCACACAAGTCCCGCCTTCTTGGGTTTGTGTGCGTCGGCCGCCGGCAACAGAGGACTGGCTGACCGATAACGATTCACGCTCAGACGAGCCCGCTCTGCGCTGACGGTTTCGCTGTACATGCGAGGCCGACAGGCGTACGGTGACTGTCAGACGGATGCGGCCCGTTTGGTGCTCCGTTGCGTGGAGCACTCGGTGCGGTTCGGGTAACAGCCTGCCTGAACCGCCCCGAAGCTCCTTAGCGAGTGCGGTGGGCGCCGGACGAGCCGTCACCGGCACGACCCGCTGCGGGAACTCATCCGGAAGGACGGGCGTCCGCTGCGGGCGTGCAGCTATTGCGCTCAGCTCGGACCGATCAAGCTCAGCCGCGAGCAGTGTCAGCGACTCCTCGGCGGCCTGCGCCGTGGCGACCTGCTTCTCACAAGCCTGGCCACCGAGCTTAAAGAGCTTCCTCGCGGCGCTCTTCGAAAATCGCAGTGACCTGATCGACAAGGCTCTGCCCGGACACCTTAAGGCCTCCTATATCTATCGCCGTGGCTTACTCGCAGCGCGGTCTAACCCGTGCGCACTATCTCTTCCTCTTGTCTGGGATCCCGTTCCTCGGCGACCGCACCCGCCTCGCCGGTCTTCTCGGTTGGCCGTTTCTGGACATGAACCGAGCCTTGCTCGAAGCAGAGGACGCGCCGGGGGACGGCTCGTGGCGCAGAAAGCGCACGACGTCGTGGACGCTGCGCGCGTCAACGCGGCCCTCATCATGCGCCGGCTTCCCCACGTGGTCGAAGCAATCGACTTCGAGCAGACCGGCACGACGGCCGTGATCGGGATTCGCGACGTTGAGTGCCGCAAGCCCGCTCTGAACGAACGGGACCGGGACGTCCGACCAGGATTCGAGGACTCCGTGCCCTTAGCCGCTCGCCATGGGCCACCACGGGCGTCCTTCGCGGCTTGGGGGAGCGGCCTCGGTGCGCGGAACCTGCCAACCGCGCAAGCCTCCAAACTCAGCCGGTTGGCTCCACGAGAATGTAGGCGCAAGGGGTGTGACGTCCTTTCCGTCCTCCCGGATTGAGCTCCGTGCCCGGGCGCAAGTCCTGAGCATGAACCGCTTGATTGTTCCCGTGCGCTCCAGCTGGGTTTATCGGCCGTCCATGGCGGTAGGGGTTAGGTGAGCGACGGAAGGAGTCACCATGTCTACGACTCATGATGTTTGGACGTACCCCGGCGCCATCGATTCGCAGGTGTCCGGTAGGAGCGTCGTTGGCTATGGGGTCGAAGCGGTTGACGGCTCGATCGGCAAGGTTGACGACGCGACATATGACGTCAGCGGCTCGTTCATTGTCGTTGATACCGGCCCGTGGATCTTCGGCAAGAAGGTGATGTTGCCGGCTGGCGTGATCCGTGACGTCAATGTTGACGCAGAAAAGATCTTCGTGAATCGGACGAAGGAGCAGATCAAGAACGCCCCGGAGCTCGATGACACGCTGACTCCGGGATGACGAGTACCGTGGCCGGCTCGGCTCGTACTACGGGCCGGGTGGGGCTGGCTATCGCGACTGGGACGACCAGTAAGCGACGCACGTCAACCATCACGTCGTGGAAGCGAGTGGGGCCATCAGGCCCCACTCGCCGTTGTGGGCCGTGACTTCGTTCGCGTTTGACATTCGTTAGTACGGCGCTACCGGCGTAGCGGGAGGCGAGGCGTTCGTGCGAGGCACCTGCGGGGAAGTTCCCCCTCTATCCGCGATCTGGTCGCCCGCTGCGGTGTTGCGTCTGCCTCGCGTAGCAAACGTTTCGCCTCGAGCTAAGCGGGAAATGACGTGGTCTCAGCCTTCGACTCAGGGGAGCCAAGGTCATGGGGGTAGGTGTTGAGGCAACCGCCCTCGGGGTTCGGGCGGAAGTGGCTGCGTCTTCGGCTCGGAGCCTCGGGCAGCCAGCTTTTGGTGAATACGTCGCCTATCCGGAAGCCGAGTCGCAGGAGGAGGCGACCGAGGAGTGCGCAGCGGACAGGTTCGCTCGCCGCATCAAGTGGCCCGCGCTGTTCGCGCTGGCCGCGCTGGAGGTCGCCTGGTTGGCTGCGCTCGCCTCTTTGATCCACAGGATCATTCCTTAAGACGCGTCTCGGCCTCTCGGCCGTTCGCCGTATCTCCGCGCCGGTGTTGGTCACCCACCGCTGAGCCAGACAAGCAGCATGCCCGCCAGTGCACTGATCGCAGCTACCGCCACATAGCCGACCGCCATGACGGGGAATCCCCTCGGCTGATCGACATCATTGTCATCCACTCGTCGCCCCTTTCCGCTCCGGGGGCTTTGGCACGAACACCTCGGGACCAAACATCCGCATCAAGCCCCCGGGTAACCCGTGACGTGGAGCTTGTCGCGGCCATAGAAGTTGCGCGCCGCAATCGTTCCATCGCGGCTGTGGATTACATGCTCGGTCTTGCGGCGTCTCGCTTCCCTGCGGCCCGCCTCGATCGCGTCCGCCTTTTCCACATAGCCACCACGCAGCAGCTCCCCAGATTCAACCCTGTTACGCCAAAGCCCCCCGGCGGCAACCGTGTGGATGAACCCCTTCGCCATCGTCGCACTCCTTTCATCGCTTCGCGCAAGAAGCTCTTGCACGGTCATCGACCCGGCAAACCCTCGCTCATGGGGTAGTTCGCGGCGGCGGGTGACCGCTTCCCACAGCGCGTCACGCAGCGGCCGCAGCTCCGCGGGACAATCGCGCTCAAGCGTCACCAGGACAACAACGTGTTTCACCCCAGGTGGGCAGGAAGTGAGTGCAACCCGCATCCACCGCAGGTCCGAGTTCCGCCGCAAGCTCCGTGCGTCCTGCCTGGTACAGGCGCTGTGCAAGAAGCCACGCCTCCCCGGAAGAACGGTCAACACCATCGACGAGCATCGTGGCGAGCAGGTGCCCGCAAGACGAACCAAGAGCGCCGCAGACCCGCGGCGCCCGTGGGGGAGAAGCGAAAGCCGAAACGTCCTTATGCGGACGCCCCGAGCTCGGCGACCGCATCAGGCGCTCGATCGGCGGGCTGGAGTGCGAGCTCGCTTGCGACGGGAACGAGGGGGGTGGCCGGGCGCCGGGATTGATCGAGCAGGCGCCCGTATGCCTCGAGATGCTCGCTCACGTGACGCTCCGGAGAGAAGCGCTGCTTGGCTTCTCGCCTGAGCTCGCGTGGGTCAAGCCACCCCACGTCGTCGAGGGCGGCGGCCATCTCGGCAAGGTTGTCGACGACGAGACCGGTGCGGCCGTGATCGATCACCTCTGGCACCGAGCCACGCCGTAGGGCGACTACCGGGGTCCCGCAGGCCATCGCTTCGATCATTACGAGGCCGAATGGCTCTTCCCAGTCGATCGGGACGAGCAGCGCGTGCGCCTCGGAGAGAAGTCGGCATTTCTCCGCATGCCCGACCTCACCCACGTACTCGATCTTGTCACCGAGGTGGGGCCGGATCTCCCGGTCGAAGTACGCCTGCTCGGCGGGCTCGCGGCATTTTGCTGCAATCCGAAGCGGCCGTCCCGTGCGTTGAGCGACCTCGATCGCCCGGTGGGCGCCTTTCTCGGGACTCATCCGTCCGATGAACACCAGTCCATCGCCTGGCCTCGGGGCGAAGGGGTATCGGTCGATATCGATGGCGTTCTCGATGTTGGCAATCCACGGGAGAGCAGGTAGTGGACGGCGCTGAGCCTGGGTGAGGGAGACAAGCCCGATGTCGGCTCCGACGCTGCAGGCGGCGCGATACATCCGCGCGGGGTCGGGCTCGAGCGGGCCGTGCACTGTGTGCAGGACGGGGATGGACGCGAGGCCGAAGAGTGTCAGGCCGAGCAGCCCAGTGTGGTCGTGCAAGAGATCGAAGTCGTCTAGCCGCGTCAGGGCGGACAGGGCGTGGTCGAGCTCCCAGAATGTCCCGCCGATCCGCTCACTTGGAGCCCGCTCGAACGCCGACACGAGCCGCGCGCTTGTGACGGAGTCACCCGAGGCGAACAGGGTTACGTCGACGCCGCGTCGCACGAGGCCTTCCGTAAGAAGAGAGACCACCGTCTCGATCCCCCCATAGCGGTCCGGTGGGACTGGAAACCACACCGGGCTCAACATCGCGATTCTCACGCCGCCGGGATTACCTCGATTTTCCGATCTCGAATCCTCACGTCGTAAAAACACCCAAAGGCTGCGACACCGGTCAGAGTGAGGTCGCCGATCCACTCGGGCAGGGGGCCGTCGATGTCGGTAACGAGCGCTCGGCGCGACGGGTCCGGGCGCAGGCCGAGTAGCAGGCGCAGGCCGAGGATCGGAGCACCCGCCGCCCAGGCCTGGGGTCGCGCCGCGGTCGGGTAGGCGACGGGGAACGCTGTCTCCGAGCGGGGATAGCCCGCGAACACCTCCGGCAGCGACTGGTCGAAGAAACGCGCGGCCTCGAGGAGGCCGCGCACAAGCTGCCACGCCTGCTCCCACGCGCCCGCCCGCGCGAGGCCCCAGGCGGCGAGCATGGTGTCGTGCGGCCAGACGGTGCCCGTGTGGTACCCGAGCGGGTTGTAGCCCGCGTCGCCCCCGCCCATCGTGCGGATGCCCCACCCCGACCAGAGGTCGTCCGACGCGAGCGCGGCGGCTACGGATGCGACCCGGGCCTCCGGGACGATTCCGGACCAGAGGAGGTGGCCGTTGTTCGAGCACAGCGAGTCGACGGGACGCTTGTCGCGGTCGAGCGCCAGGGCATAGGCGCCACGCTCCTCGAGCCAGAAGGCGCGGTCGAAGCGGTCGCGAAGGCTCTCGGCGCCTCGCTCGAGCTCGACCGCCAGCGCGGCGTCCTGCCAGACCTCGCGCGCGAGCTCTGCCACTCGGAGCCGTGCGTCGTAGACGTAGCCCTGGACCTCGGCTGGCGCGATTGGCCCGTCCGCGAGGCGACCGTCGCGGAACTGCTGCGAGTCGCCCGAGTCCTTCCAGGACTGGTTCGCGAGCCCATTTGGCGCCCGCCGCGCGTACTCCACGAACCCGTCTCCGTCGAGGTCACCGTGATGCTCCGTCCAGCCGAGCGCCGCCCGGGCGGCCGGCTCGAGCTCACGGACGAGCGCGTCGTCGCCCGTCCAGCGCCAGACTTCGGAGAGCAGCACGAGGAAGAGTGGCGTGGCGTCGACCGTGCCGTAGTAGATCGGGAACCACGACTCCGCCGCCTTGCCACGCCGCAGCTCGTGGAGGATCTTGCCGGGCTCGGCGTCAATCGTCGGATCGTCCTCGGTCGCCTGGAGCGCGGCGAGGGCGCGCAACGCTGCCGTGGCGAGCTCCGGCCCGAACAGCATCGTCTGGAGCGAGGTGATCAGCGTGTCGCGACCAAACAGCGTCATGAACCACGGCATGCCGGCCGCAGGCAGGTCGCGCGACCACTCAGGCCCCTTGAGCCGCAGCGACGCGAGGTCGGCCAGCGAACGCTCGAAGCATCGCTCGAGCCCCGACCAGTCCGACCGGAGCCGCGGGACATGGACGCGCCAGACACCAAGCGACCTGCGGACGTGCTCGAGCTCGCTTCCGAAGCGCGGCTTCCCGACACGCCGTCGCGGCAGCAGGTCGCCGCGCGCGGTCCGGGCGACGAGCTCCCAGCTGCCACGCGGCTCAAGAGCAACGGCGAACGAGGCGCGGTTGCCCGCCAGCTCGACCGGACGCGAGAACGTGATCCGAGTCGACCACGGGCTCGCGGGATCGTGGAGCTCGAGGGTCGCCGGAGCCGTCTGCACCGGGTACACCCGCGGCGGGAGCGGCTCGGCACGGGACGGGTCACCCAGGGCGAAGTCGTGAGCCTTGACCGAGATGATGTCGGCAAAGTCCGAAGCGAGATCCAGGCCGACGGTCACCGTCCGCGGCGTCGAGGTCTCGTTCCGCAACACGAAGCGCTCGGTCAGCGACTCCCCCACGAAGCGCTCGCGGGCGACCGAGATCGCATCGACCGGGAGGGTGTCCGTCGGCGCATTCCGAAGGTAGTGAGCGGAATCGAAGTACTCGACAACCTGGGACGTGAGCAGAAGAGGTGACGCCCCGTCGACCGTGAGCTTGCTGCACGAGAGCAGGCGGGTGTCGTCGGTGAAGAAGCCATGTACCCCGTCGACCATGTCGCCGAGGTCGTCGCTGATCGCGAATGTGGAGCCTTCGAGGATCGTGAGCAGCATGCTGACGGTCGCGCGACCCGGTGGGCTGATCCGAGCGCAGCCGCGGATCGTACTGTGACCGTCGGCAAGCGGCGGCGGGCAGACGCTGCAGGGCAGTTGCCGATCTCGCTGACGCTCGGATCCATCACTCTCCGAGAGCCACGCATTTCACTGACGAGCCGAGACCAATTAGCACTGAGGACGAGCAACGCGCCGGCCGACAAGAGAACTCCAAACTCGGGTTTCACCGGCATCTGAGCAGGGAAAGACCGCCGCGTCGCTCTAACACGGAGGAAGCATGGGAATCATCGCGTTCATCATCCTCGGCCTGCTCGCCGGAGCGATCGCCAAGGCGATCATGCCGGGCGACGACCCAGGTGGATACATCGTCACCGCGATCATCGGCATCGTCGGCGCACTCATCGGCGGCTTCCTTGCCGCAGCGCTGTTTGACGCCCACCCGCTCGACGAGTTCTTCGACGTCTCGACCTGGCTGACTGCCATCGTCGGGGCGATCGTGCTGCTCGTCATCTACCGCCTCGTCGTGGATCGCGGCGGCCACGGACGTACTCTGCGCACCTAACGACTCGCGCCAGTTGCAAGACGGGGGGCGGCACACCGCCGCCCCCAACGTCTAGGGGCATTCCAACGTCTAGGGGCCTTCGGGGGAGAACCGCTGCTCGGCCTCGCGGCGCAGCTTCAAGTGGATCGAGCAGCGGTCCCGGCGCGCGCTGTTGATCAAAGGTACCGCCGGTGGTCGTTCCCTCAGAGCGGCGGATTGGCGATCTGGATCTCGACATCCTTGCGGGAACGGTTCCCTGCCGCGTCCCATGTGCGGACGACGAGGATGTAGGGGCCGTTCGGCAGGCGGTTCGTGTCCCAGTAAGGACGTGGGAACAGCCTGAACCAGTAGACGCCGTCGCAGGGCCGGTGACTGTTGAGGCAGGCCTGGGCGGAGAGATTCTGCGTTGTCCCGGGTGCGTAGTGCTGTCCCGTCGCGAGCGGTGGCTGGGTGAGCGAGAGGAACGCGGTGCGGCGGTAGACGACCCGACTGCGGCGCGGATCGACGAGCAGGAGCCCGACGCGGTACGGGTGGTGCGGTGCGGCGAGGGCGGGCACGTCGCGGAACCAGCCGAGGAACGACTGCGGGTCGCTGATGCGTGCTCGGACGTCGACGAGGCCGGCGAGCCTCGTCCGGTTGAGCCGGCGACCGGCGTGCGGCAGCGTGGCGAAGCTCCGGACGCGCCTGCCCCAGGCCGGCTCGGCCGGTGCGTGGAAGCGCACCTCGTGGATCACGGGTGGCGCCGTGTCCCGGAACGGCTTTAGCTTTCCCGCCGGCCGGAGTGGGTTGACGAGCAGCCGCTCCTCCCCAACAACGACCCACTCGGTCAGATGCAGATGCCACCAGCCGCGGCACGTCCAACCGATGTGCTGCCCCGCGCGCACGCGCTCGCCGACGGCCACCAGCGCGTCCACATGCCCGTAGCCGAAGTGGCCGACACGCACGTTGCCGCAGACCCCACGTGGGGTTGCCTGCTCGACGACGCCGCCTTCGATCGCGTAGACCCGATGAGTGCGCCCCTTGGGCGCGCCTCGTTCGGGCCGGTCGTCGCGTACCGCGATGTCAACGCCGGTGTGGTAGATGGCCCCCAGCGCGGGGTCTGGTCGCGGGTCGAGGAAGGAGCCGCGGATCGGATGCTGCCGGTCGTGCGGTCGCACGGGCCAACCGCGGAAGGCGTCGTTGTAGCGCTGCTCGAGCGGCGGCACGCTCAATCATCCTCGCCGAGCAGACCGAAACGACGCAACGCGCCAGGCAAGAGCTGCGGCATCCCGCCCGAATGCGTCCACGCGCCCGAGACGGCAGTGATCGGCGCCTCGGGATTAAGGCGCGTGAGACGTTGATGCAGGAGCGCCGAGTGGCGCGCCTGGTCGAGCACGACCTCATCCGCGACACTCCAGTAAAGCTGTAGGGGGACGCGCGAGAACGCGATCGCGCGGGCGTGCGCGAGCGGACTGCGGCGCGCATAGGCACCGGGATGCGTGTCGGGTGTTCCGCCGATTTCGCGCCTTGCGAGCTCCTGCAGATGACGGCCGCCCGGGATCCTCGGGAAGTCGCGATACCGCCGTGCGATGTCCGTCGGCGCATCGAACGACGCAGCACCGGCGAGCAGCCTCGGGTGTCGCGCGACCAGGAGCAGGGTTTCCTGTCCGCCCATGCTCCCACCCATCGCGTACACGCCGTGAGGACGCACCCGAAGCCACGACAGCGTCGCCTTCGCAACGTACTGCATGTTCGCGAGGTCGCGAATCTGCGCTTCCCACCCCCAAGAATGCAGCGGCAGCACACGCCCGTGACCCTCTGGGCTGATCACCGCGAACCGCCCGCGCGCCGGCAGATCACCCCAGAAACGGAGGTTCGCAAGCCCCGTCAACCCACGCCCATGCGGCGAGATCACGAGCGGGACGGCCGGGTTGCGACGAGGCCCCAGGTCGCCTGGCAACGCTACGTACGCCGGACGAGCGAGACCATTGTGCGCGCGGTAACGAACCGTCCAGACGCGCACCTCGTCTCGCAACGCCATCAGCGGGATCGTAGGCCGCTGGCTGAGATCGGCCACCACAACCCGGCTGGCCTGAACCGCCCTGCGACGAGAGAGCCTTCGTCTCGATCGAGCGCCTGTACGTGGTCAAGCCCGCGACCATCGGGCTTAGGTGCGCGTTCGACACGCGGCGCTCGGTCGCACGGCCCGGCCCACTCTTGGATCGGCCCCCCGGGTCAGAGTTCGTTCGTGATCGTGAAGGGCAGTTGCAACCGACCGTCGTTGCCGCTGAGGTCGGAAGCTTCGACCTCGAGCCGGTAAGGGCCGTCCTCGAGCAGCGTGGTACTCCAAGCGTGGGCCAGGTAGAAGCGGTCGAGGCCGGGTTTCCCTTGTCTGTTCTGCCGAGTGCCGGGGGCATAGATCCGCCGGAAGTCTTTGGGCGGCAGCAGCTTCTTGCCGAGGTCGATCGGGGTGCGCTACGGCCGAACGGTGCGATCGCCGCGACTCACCCTCCAGCGAAGCCGGGCTGGCGTCACTGGGAGCCCGTCCCACGGTGGCGGCACCTTGCGGGCCGGCATCTGGTGTGCCTCGGCGATCACGTCCACCGACCCGAAGATCGCTGCCGGAGAAAGCACGCGGCCGTTGCGCGAGAAGACGATTCTTGTTATCCGAGGCTTCGTCGTGTCGCTCCACGGGGTCAGCGCTCCCGGCCGCAACGGATCGCGATAGACACCGGCTCGGCGCTCGGCGAGGTGCACATGAAGCCACGGTGCAGCGACATGACCGACGACCTGATGCCGATTGATTTCGCTGGCGGTGGCGTACCGCCGGCACGATGTGCCAGTGCCAAAGGAAACCTCGCCATCAAGCACCGACAGCGCCTGCGGCCCGTGCAGATGCACGACGCCACCGCGCACGGCGTACACCGGCGTTGCGTTCGGGGCAGAGATGTCGATCCCGAAATGGAACGCTCGCGAGCTGCCCGAGATACGCGGGTCGTTGAAATAGCCGCGCACCGGGTGCGGCCGGCAACGTCCGGCAACGTCATCCCGAATGTGTGGCTTGGCCAGTGTGGGATCGGTTTAGTGCCGTCGCAGGTCGGGGACGCCTCGCAATCGACGTCAACTCATGAAAGGGCCTGCGTTGTTCCTTCTCGCGGACATCTCCGACAGCATCGACCGTGCTTGGGATGAGTTTTTCATCTGGCTCCCCCGCCTTGTCGGCTTTCTCGCGATCCTTGTTATCGGCTACATCGTGGCCAAGCTCGTCGAGGGGATGGTCACACGATTGCTTCAGCGTGGCGGCTTCGATCGCCTCCTCCAACGCGGCACCGGTGGCAGCTATGTGATGCGCGTCATAAGGAGCCCCTCCGGGTTGCTCGGCACGCTCACTTTCTGGGCCGTGTTCCTCGGAGCACTTTCTATCGCTGTCGACGTGCTCGGGGTAGCGGCGCTTGAAGATCTCGTGCACGCCGTTTGGGCCTATATTCCCAATGTCCTTGCAGCGCTCCTGATCTTCCTCGTCGCGAGCTTGATCGCCACCGCGTTGGTGGAGCTGGTCGATCGAACGATGGGCGACACACCCACCGGGGGAATCGTCAAGGCGGTCGCCCCGGTGCTGGTGATGGCGATCGCAGTCTTCATGATCCTCGATCAGCTCCAGATCGCGACCAACATCGTCGTCATCACCTACGCGGCGCTCATAGGAGCGCTTGCGCTCGGTATGGCGCTCGCGTTCGGGCTTGGCGGCCGGGACGTCGCCGGCCGGATTCTCGAGGCTGCCTACACCAAAGGCGAACGCGCGAAGGACGATGTGATCCGCGACGTTCAAACCGGCGTCCAGCGGGGCAAGGCACAGGCAACAGAAGCGGCCACACGGATCGAAAGGCCAACGCCATGACAATCCCTGACATCGGCCACTGCGCAGGAAGCGGAGCCGAGCCTGCACATGGATCGATCCAAACCACCGGAGAGGGAGCGTCCACCGGCGTTTGCCCGGCCTGTTCGGGCAGATTCGAGCTCCACCCGAACGGCGTGATGGCGCTCCACGACGCCGCCGAGATCGCCCAGCGCGAGGTGCTCGACCGTCCGGCTATGGACTCCGAGACAACCCGTCCGATGTCGGAGTAGGCATGGAAGAGCTTCCGTGCGGGTACATCGCCGCACCGGGACCTTCCGGCCCCGAGTAGAGGAGTAGCAGATGTCGAATTACGAGCGGGACGATTCAGTCACCGAAGACGTGCGCGAAGGCGCAGACGACCTCGGGGACGCAAAAAAAGAGGCGCAGATGAGGTCGAGGAGGGCCCGAAGTCGCTCACAGACCGCGTCACGGACGCTGTTGAAGACGTCATCCCGGGTGATAGCGACAACGACGGCCATTGAGCGCAGCGAGATAGTCGCCGTGCAGTGACCGGGGGCCTCGAAAGGAGGCCCCCGTCGGCTGAAGGCTCCCTACGGGGCAAGGGATAAAGCGTGCTGCGGCTACAGCCGGAAGATCAGTGCTGCGCCAACAACGAATCCGGTCAGGCCGGCGGCGAAGAGCCAGAGGCGGTGCGCCAGACTCGGTCGCCGTGCTTTCCGGCCCCCCGTGAGCACGTTCACGCCTCCCCCGAATCGGTAGCGGGGAGCTTCACACCCGGAACGGTCGTGTCGGACACACAGACTTCGAGTTCGAGTTCCGAGAGCACCGGCCAGCCATCGACTTCCGCGCCCGCACCAGCATCTGCCTCTTCGCGGCCAGCTTCAACGGGTTCCTCCCCCTCTGCCACAGGGCCGTTCGGTTACCCCGCCACGCTTCTGTCAAAACCGCGTCGTCGGCATGAGGCTTCGTCTTCCGCGCCGTTGTTGGGCGTCGCACCGCGAGGCGTAGCGACGCGAGGCGCTTGTCCCTGTTCCAGCAGCCGGAAGACGAAGCCGGCGCGTTTCTTTCCCCTGACGAGGGCGAAGTAACGCGATGCCCATGGGGAGGACTGGCTGCCGCTGGACTGAAGGGGAAAACTAGCGCCCCGGAGTTGTGTTACGCCGGCCCCCACCCCCTCGGACGGCGGGCGCTCCGGGGCGCTCTGCTCACCGAGGCTGCGTGGTGGTCAGGCGATTTGGCCGCGGACGCGACCGACACGTTCGGATATCAAGGCTCCACGAAGCTCGCAGAGGCCGGCGGGAGGATCGTCAAGAACATCAAGAACAGCTTCTCGGTCTTTGATGCTGAACCCAACCCGGTCGTCACCGGAGGCGTCCGCGATGAGGAGCAGCGCCGCGGTGTCCATGTAGCCAGCACGGGTTAGGCGTTCGGCAAGCTCGAGCACAGCGAGTCGGTCAACCGCGATGCCGGCGAGTTCCATGCGAGCGCAATATCGCGCTGAGCGCGTCGCAACGCCAACCCTCGTCTCGGGCGGGTGCTTGAACTCCGCGGTAGCGCACGGCGGACAGTAGAACGCGATGTCAGGTGCCTCGCCCGGTTCGGGATCGTTGCAGCACACCGCCGTCCAGCCCTCGACCTCATCGCCACTAGAGCAGCCGCATACGACGCAGAACAACACCCTTCCCCCTTTCCCCAAACCGCATCTAACTCCGCGAGGGCGAGCCGTTCAAGGGTTGGATGCTGCGCTCGATTTCAGGCTCCGTCCCCTGTGCCGCTCTACGTTACGCTCGCCTGCGCCGTGTGTGTCGGCGGTCTTGGAGGACGGAGCCGCCGCCAGTGCGCGGTTGGTACCACGCCAGCTGCCTTCCAAACACACCTTCACCGCAGGCGGCCATGGTTTGCTCGGGATTGGTGCGCGGTACGGCGTGGTCGGGAGGCCGTCGCTTTCCGGCTGCGGCTGACGGGATTCCTCTGCTCCCCAAATGTCTTGCGCCGGAAGCGATCGTGTCTCCCGCACCCTGCTCCCTCCACGGGCGTCGGGCCGCCCGGCTTATCCCGTCTGACGTCTAGGGACAGTCGCCGCTCTCGACCGGCGTGGTGTCACCGTGGCCATTTGCGTCCACCGGCCCCACCGCGCTGACACAGACGACCGGCGGAGGCGACTCTCCGGCGGAAGCGTGCGTCACCCCCAGGCAGAGCACGGCCAGGATGACGACCGCCAGCATGATCTCCCTCATACGCACCACTACATACCCCCGGCCAGCCTGTAGCCCGCCGCAGCCCTCCAAAAACCTGTGGCGAGGCGAGCGAAGGAGTTTCTGCGACTACAGCCTGAGTGCCAATGCCGCAACGAGGATGAACGCGCCTAGTCCGGCAACCACGAGCCACAGCCGCTCTGCCAGGTTGCGACGTCGCCGCGGCCTTCCGCCCCCGCTCAGCAAGCTCGAAACGCCTCCGAACTCGCGTTGCATGGAGCTGTGCCTGGAAGCGCGGCGTCTGACATCCGATTAGCTCAGCTAGCGACGCCGCTGCCCGGTCACGGGATTTGTCTTTGACTCGTCATAGTCCGCGCCCTCGGGGGCGTCGACTATCTCGGACAGCTTGTCCTTGGCCTTCTCGACGACCGATTCGTCCTTTTTGGCGTTCTCGTCCTTTGTCGAGTCAAGCTGGGGATCTGTTGTGCGGTCAGTCATCTCGCCTCCTCGCGGATCGCCGTTTGCGCGCAGGCGGATACCCCTGGCGAAGACGCGCAAACCAACTCGCCCTACCGCACACTGTGAGGCGGCTCACGTGCCCCACTCGCCCCGAGCTGTCCCAGGAGGAGCTTGTCGGCCCACAAGCCTCCACAGCCGCAGAGCGGGATCCGAAGCTCGGAGCCGCCGCCGGCATAGTGACCCTAGCGGGGCAAGCCTAAACAGGTCAGTACGGCTCGGCCTGTGCCAACGAGTCCGCTGTGTCAACTTCGGCGGAACCAGGGGAACCGCGATCGGCCGCGGCGATGTCGTCCTCGGGCTCCACGGGGGTTTCAGCGGCCCAGCCAGCGAGGTGGGTGATCCAGATCGCGTACAGCGACATGAACCCCACAAACCACAAGGCGTCTCGCAGAACGATCCAGACCACGAGCCCAACGGTGAACCACAGCACTGTGGCCCAGTAGTGGATCACTCGGCGTTGCTGCGCAGTGGTCTTGTCGACAATCCATTCCCCGGTGAGCAGCTTGTTCATCGCGTCAGCCCGGGCGATGGGCTGGGTCGCCGCCGTAGGAGTTGCGCTCTCCGATTGATCCGTCCTCATTGTGGATCAGGTGCTCGGTTTCGCGCTGCTTTGCGTGCGCTCGACCGGCTTCTACCGCTTCTTCCTTTATCGCGTACGTCCCGGGAAGCGGTGCCGCCCCCTCGATCGTATTCCGCCAACTCCCATCGGCGTGGAGGGTGTGGACGAATCCCTCCGCCATCTCATGCTCCTTCGCTCGAGGAACCGGCGACGAAATACCCGCAAATGGCGGACATCAATCCCACCGCGGCGTTCCAGGCGTTGCCCCCCTCGCCGGCGGGCGGCTTCGGGACGCTTTCGCCCCATTCAAGAAGCTCCGTCCCCTGTGCAGCTCAGCGGCGTATTCGCCCGCGTCGTGTCTCTGCGGTCTTGGGGGGACGAGCGGTCCTCGGTGAACCTGTTCGCGCCTGTTCACGGCGCAGTGCGTCGCGCAGCTCACTCAGACGCTGCGGCGTGTCTTCGAACAGCAGCTCGCGGATGATGTCTCGATCAGCGCGACTCAACGGGAAGTACGGCTGGTTTGCGTTCAGCGCCATCCAGATGCGCGAAGCGAGGTCTGGGTTGCCGCCTTGATAGAGACGCATGACAAGCTTTGCCACAGCGCCTGTCGAGAGCGGAACGTCGAAGACACGCATGGCGCCCGTATGCGCACTTCGCAGGAAGCCAAACACGGGCAGGAACAGATGCGCCTCGGGGCCAGTGCCCGCCACCTGACGTGCGAGAACAGCGGCTCTTGAGGGTTACTCAGCTGTTGTGACCGCAGGTCAGGCCATGAGGCCGCGGACGCGGCCGACACGTTCGGACATCAAGGCTCCACGGAGTTCGCAGAGGCCATCAGGAGGGTCTTGGAGAACGTCAAGGACAGCCTCTCGGTCTTTGATGCTGAACCCAACCCGTTCGTCACCGGCGGCGTCAGCGATTCGGAGAAGCGCCGCGGTGTCGCGGTAGCCAGCATTGGTGAGGCGTTCGGCGAGCTCGAGAACCGCGAGCCGATCGACCGCGATGCCAGCGAGTTCCATGCCAACCCCCATCGTCAACCGGGGCGGAACTTGCCCCACCGCGCAAGCCTTCAAACTCAGTCGAATGAGTCAGTCGTGTCCCGTACCGCGTCCTCATACGCACCTACCGTTGCACAGCGCAGCTTCTACCCCTGCGGGTGAATTCGGGGGTCGTCGGGAGTCGTTCGACAAGGTCGCCACGATGAGACGAACTGTTCACGGAGGCCTTCGAGCTCTGCCGGTGGGTTGTTGAGCGCGGTCACAATCCCGGACTGGTCTCTTCGTGTGAGTCCGAAGACGCGCTGATCTGAGCGCGAAGGCTCGCGGCCGTGAAGGCCTACCAGGGGCGGAAGCGGGCCGAGTCGTGAGTAGTGCGGTTCAGATGAGCAGGTCGGCGATCGCCAACCAGAAGGCCGCGCATCCGAGGAGCAGTGCCCAAACGAACATCAAGTCAAACGGTCTCACGGCGTCCTCGACTCTAAAGCGCGAGCATCCGGCGCTCAAGTCTGCAACGCGACCGGCGGGCTACGCCATGGTGTCGTGGGTGCGGCTCGTGTGCTCGGCCATGAGGACGCCGTGGAGTTCGGTGAGGGTGCCTTTTTTTGGCGTGTCGTCGAGGACATCGATGATCGCTTCGCGGTCTTTGATGCTGAGCCCGACCCGTTCGTCACCGGGAGGCGTCGGCGATGAGAAGCAGCGCAGCGGTGTCCTTATAACCGGCGTGCGTCAGACGTTCGGCGAGCGCGAGGACAGCGATCCGGTCGACTGCCATGCCGGCAAGTTCCATCCAGCAATATTGCGGAGGGCGCTTGGCCACGGCAACCCGCCAGGGCCGGTGCTCGAACTCGGCGGTAGCGCACGGCGGGCAGTAGAACACGACGTCAGGTGGGTTGGGCGTCGTTGCAGCATCTCTCCCCCTTCCCCAATCGCATCTAACTCGGGAGGGGGCGTTGTTCAACCGTTGAGGGTGTTGCGTTCCTAACGCCTCGAGTCGCGCTCGCTCGGCAACGGCTCCCAGATGCGGATGTACGCGTCTGCGACGTCTGGCCGGTAGCCGAACTCGCCGGCCGCGCAGGGCGGGCAGTAAAGGGCAATCTCGGGAATCGGGTTGTTCCTCTGGGTCGGTTGCGGCGACTCGGGAAACTGCTGCCTCCTGACGCGGCACTCGTCGGAATTCAGGGTCAGTCGGTGCGTTATATGGCTGCCGCGCGATGAACACGGCAATCGGGACGACCGTCAGAGCCCCCGTCGTAGGCCCGTAAAGGCAATTCGCCCTGTCGATCGGGTTTGCGTCGACCAAAACAGGCGCCTAGATCTGAGCGATCAGCGCGGCGGCTGCGACGACCGTGGCGATGCCCGCTGCAGTCAGCCACAGCCAGGCTGCCAACGTTAGGCGCCGCCTTCTTCTTCCACCGCTAAGCACATCCGCCGGCTTTGTGATCAATCAGGGAAGGAGGTCGTACCCGCAACCGGTCCTCGTCATGCGTGCACAACTCGCGCCCTGGCGGCTCATTCGGAGGGCCTAGGTGGCCAGCGACGGTGAGCCCCTTCGTGCTTTTGGTCCGTTGGCCCGGCGAGCGCAGGCGACATCCTTCGCGCTGGAGGCTCGGGGAGGCGCGCATGATGACATTGGAGCGTGCGCGACGGGCGCCGCCACCCAACCGGGGGAGTGTCTCGTCGTTGTGGCGCTGCCGGAAGCTGCAGTGGTACCCGCGGTCTAAGGGCGCAGCGTCGTGTAGCGGCTACCTGAGGATCGAGCAGTCAGCCGACGCATGCGACGAGGGTAAGTGGGTAGCCCCCGGTCATGCGGTTGCGAAAGCTCGCGGTCAGCGTGGGATCGAGTCTTTGGTTCGTGCCGGTCATGTGTGTCCTCGCGGGCGCGGCGATCTCCTTTGGCACGATCGCTCTCGACCGAGCCTTCGACTATCAGGCGATCCCGCAGCCGCTCGTCGGACGGCCGACCTCTGCGACGGCGATCCTGACCACGATCGCGGTCTCGATGGTTAGCCTCGCGACGCTCGTGCTGACGATCACGATGGTCGTCGTCCAGCTGGCGATGGGGCAGTTTTCGCCCCGGATCGTGCAGCGGATCCTTCGCGACAAGCCGAGCCAGCTCGCGATCGGGCTGTTCGTCGCGACGTTCGTGCATGCCGTACTGACGATCCGCGAGGTTGTGGACCGGGGCGACGGCACGGGGCAGGTTCCGGGCATCGCGGTGACGACGTCGTACCTCCTCGTGCTCGCGAGTATCGCCGCCTTGGTGATTTACGTGCACCACATCGGTCAGTCGCTGCGCGTATCGGCGCTGATTGAGCTGGTCGGTCACGACACGCGTAAGCTCGTCGACCGCCGGTATCCCGATGCCGGTTCGCGGCCGCCCGTCGATCCAGAGGCTCCGCGCGTTGTCGCTGCGCGAGAGTCGGGCGTCGTGACAATGATTGGAACGCATGCACTCGTCGCCGAGGCCGAACGGGCCGACTGCGTGCTTGAGCTCGTCCCGGCTCTTGGCGCGTTTGTTCCCGCGGGTGGACCGCTGTTCATCGTTCACGGCGATCCCGACGACCTGGACGAGAACGAACTGTTTGCGGCGTTGAGCCTGAAGCTGGAGCCGACTCTCGACGAGGACGTCGCTTACGGGATGCGGCTTCTGGTCGACATCGCGGAGCGCTCGTTGTCTGAGTCGCCCTTTCAGGACCCGACGACCGCCGTGCAGGCGATCGACCGCTTGCACGACATTCTCAGGCAGCTCGCGCGTCGGCCGTTCTCCGACGGTCGCGTTCCTGACGAGGACGGCGAGGTCCGACTGCTCGTGAAGACGATGACCTGGGAGAACTACGTTCATCTGGCTTTCGACGAGATCCGGATGGCCGGCGCGGGCTCGCCCCAGGTCTCGCGACGCCTCGTCGCCGCCTTAACGGACCTCCGTCGAGTCGCCCTTCCGGAGCGCATCGACGTGCTAGACGAGCAGCTCGTGCTGCTCCGCACGGCGACGGTTGAGGCGATGGACGACGAGCGGGACGTCCGCCGGGCGCTCGATCCGGACCGCGAAGGACTCGGAGCTGCTGCGCCTTAGGTCGCGCGAGACTGACGCATCTTTAGGCGCGCTTCGAAGACTCATCCTGAGTTCGACGACCACGACCACGGTCGATGACGCGGAACGCGCGACAGAGAGGATGGGCGTTCGCCGCTGGGCCGAAAGTGTTGGGCTCCGGAGGACAGGCGGAACGGTCGTCGCCCGACCGCGGTTTCAGAACCGAGCGGAGCGCAAAGCTCAGCGTCGCAACGCTGTGCGAGCCCGCGGACACGAGGATGCCGAAGCCTTGCTGGTCGAACCTTGTTCTTTCGCGCGCGGGTGAGGCGCCCCGGGCAGTCGTTCGTTGCCCAGGGCGCCTCGGTCCGGTCATTCCTCAGGACGCAACCGGCTCGTCGGCGGCGTCTGGCTGCACGCGCTCCTTGAGTTCGGAGGCCAGCTCGCGTGTCTGCTGCCCTCCCTCCTCCTTCACGGTCTCGATCGCGCTCTGTGCGACTTCCTTTCCGCGGTCGAGCGCGTCGTGACCGGCCTCTCTTGCCGTGTCCTTGATCTGGCCGGCCATCTCCCCCATGTGCTCGTCCTCGAGCCTCGTCGAGGGAAGCAGCAAGCCGGCGAGGAACCCGACCGCCGCGCCGCCGACGGCGAGACCCGAGCGGGTTCCGCTCGGCGGTATCCCGCATCGACCGGAGCCGCTGCTTGCTCGGAACGACCGCTGATGCGGCGGAGGCCACCGCCTCCGTGGCTCCTCTCACCTTCGACGTCACCGCTTCCTTCTTCTCGTCGACGTAGTCGTCGAGCCGGGCGCCGACGTCGGTCTTGTAGGAGAGCGCTTCCACCTCTTCGCCGACGCGCGCACGTGTCTGCTCTATGTCCTGCCTGATCTCGCCTGTTCCTTGACCCATTGGACGTCCTCCTGGACGGTCTCGATTGTTTGCTCCGGTAGTGGTGTGCCGATCTCCTCGACGCGCTCCTTGCCCGTGATCGCGAGGATCGCCGCGACCGCGCCGAGCACGATCCCCGTGATGAGGGCAGCCAGCCACGCATCGAGGAAAAGGCTCAACAGCAAGACGAGGAAGGCCGTGAGCGCGCCGGCCGCGGCCAGCGCGACGACGCCTGCTGCCCCGATCATCCCGAGCCCGGGAAGTGCGATCCTCCCCTTCTCGCGCATCTCCGCCTTCGCCAGCTCCAGCTCCTGACGAACCAGCAGCGAGAGATCACGAGTCAGAGCGGCCGCCACCTCACCCATCGGCCGGTCATGGAGATCGTTCGCCTGGTGACTCGACATGGCCCCTCCTCTCAGTTGGCCGTTCCGGCGGTCTGGCGGGAGCCCGGTGCCGACAACTCCGGACTCGTCGTAGCGACGTCCTGCGTTCCCGACCTCGCTGTAGCTGCGGCGCATCGTCGACGACCTCTTGGGGGATCCCTCGTACCGCCCCTCCGACGATGCCTTGAAGACCCGGGACGCGACGAAGCCCGCCGCTGCCGCCGCGCTCGTCACGAGCCACGGCCGGTCGCGGACGAACCGCTCCGCGTCCCGCAGCATCTCCTCGCCCCGCGCCCGCTCGAGATAGCCCCCGGCCCGCTCCAGCCGATCCGCGACACCCGACGTGATCCTCTCGACACCCACCTCGTCGTTCCCCTGCGACTGCAGCGCTCTTGACCCGAGCGTCGCACCGCGTCTCCGCCAGCGAGCGCGCCTGTCGACCCACCTGGGTCGTCCGCTCGTCGAGCTGCTCTCGCAGCTCACGACGGCCGCTTTCCTTCGCTCGTGTTGCCTGCTCGGAAACGGTCTCGGTGATACCGCCGCTTCCCTCCTGCGCGCCGGTTGTTCCGGCTCGAACATCACTCATGTCACCCTCCGGTCGTTGGTCTGTCAGTTACGTGTGGAGCTCCAAGTGAGAGGAGCCGTTACCCAGCCGCAAGCACGCGAAACAAGAAGCGAGCGGCCGAAGACGTTCGCGCTGGATTCGGGAATGCGTCCCTCACCCGGCCCCCGTTTCGCGGGTCACTGCTGCGTCCCGCCGTTCCGATCTCGGCCGCTAAGCAGCGGCGGTTGCTGCTCCCTGTTCAGCCAGGCGCTTGCCGATCGTCTGCATCTTGCTAAGCGCCTTTTTCTCCTGCTCGAGGTTCTCGTTGAGCAGGCGTACGACGTCGTCCTCTCCCATCGCCTTGGCCATCGTCACGAGCCCCTCGTAGGCGGCGATCTCGTAGTGCTCGGTGCGTGCGCCTGCGCCCGTCAGGAACGCGTCGAGGATTTCCGGGGAGGGCGACTCGTTGGAGACGAACTCGTCGTGCTCCTTCTTGATCCCCTCGATGCCCGGGCACTTCTCCGCCTTGGGCTTCTCACCGAGCGTCTGGAACGCCTGCTCGAGGTTCGTGACGTGCTGACGCGTCTCCTCGAGATGCTCGCCGAAGCCCTGTGCGAGCTCGTCGTCCGCAGCTTCTTCCTGCAGCTTGGGGAGGGTCTTCACCAGCGTCTGCTCGGCGTACAGAACGTCACCAAGCTCGTGTAGGAACAGTTCGCGCGGATCATTCATCTGAGTACTCATGACTCTCCTGTCTTTGGGAATGGAGAGGGCCGCCCGAGTGGACTGCCCTCGACGTTCGTTTGGGATGGCGCCGTCGCAGTCGCGCCGGAGGGAAGCGGGCTGTTAGCGGTCGTCGCGGTTGAGCGGATCGTCGCCGCCCGAGTACCTGCTGCCAGCCTTGGCAAGACCGCGGCTCAGGATGTACGCCGCAGCCACGACGGTGACCAGCGTCCACGCGCGAACGTCGTCAAGCGAATCGGAAACCGCGGCGGCGATCAGGATCGCGGCGATCACGCCACCCATCGCCCAGAACTCAGTCGTCTTGAGCGACAGCTTCGTCTCGTCCTGCGTCTGATGACTCGACACCCTCCGAGACACGACAGATTCCGTGCGCGGACGCTCGGACTCAATAGTTGCCATAAAGATTCCTCCTCGGTGCATAGATGGTGCGGAAGAGAACTCGGCTGAGTCCTCCGTGTACGCAACCTGCCCCGAGAGCAAATGCCCCTGTTCGTTCGGAATCTTCGGGTGCGCCGATAAGGGTATTGACTCCCACAACCGGCGCTAAACAACGGGACTGTTCGTTGCGGTTATGGATCCGCCCTAGACAGCCCTTCGTCGCGACGAAACGTTTCTGGCGGCCCACAAGCTAGAACAGTCTCGCCCGGGGCCGCCAGGCCGGTCCTCCTAACCGCGGCTCAGACTTTCAAACGAGGTCATGCGTGCCGGGGCGTCAGACGCGGGCGACGCGGATCCGCACGGTCTGTCCGTGGGGTACGAGTGCCCCAGTGCCTTCATCGCCTTCAAGCATCCCCGTAGTATCCCGAGCGCCTCGATTCGGTCTGACAGCCGAGACGCCGGGCCTGCGTGCAAGATGAGGGAGAGGCGAGGCCGTGAACCCGGCGTGACCGCGCTCTTTCGGCCTTAGTTCTCGGCGACAGGCGGGTCGGTCACCAGGTCAACACCGGGAGGTGTCTCGATGGACGCCGTGCGCTGGTAGTGCAGGAGCTCTCGGCCGATGGCGAGCAGCGTCCCGGCTACCGGGATCGCCATCAACGCGCCGAGCACGCCGGCGAGCTGGGCGCCGATCAAGACGGCGAGCAAGACCGTGAGGGGTGAGAGCTCCACCGTCTTGCCGTAGACGAGGGGTTGCAGGACGTGATTCTCGAGCTGCTGGTATGCCAGGAAGAAGCCGATCACGATGATTGCGCGGAGCCAGTCGGTCTCGAGGAGAACGACCGTCGATGCGATGATTGCGGCGACTGTCGCCCCTGCGAGCGGGATGAGGTCGAGGATTGCGACGAGCAGTCCGAGGGCGATCGCGAACTCGCTGCCGACGCCGAAGAGCACCGCCGTCGAGGTCACTCCTGCGACGAGGCTGATCAGGAGATTGCCTGTCACGTAGCCGCTGATCGTCCTGTAGATGTCGTAGCCCACCCGCTCGTAGCGCACGCGGGCCTGCGGGGGGAGAAGGTCGAGGGCTCCTCGGATCGTGCGCGGGCCTTCGAGGAGCATGAAGAACGTTAGGAACACGATCGTGATCACGCCAACGACGGCAGTCACCACGCTTCGCACGATGTCGAGGACCGGCAAACTAAGCCCGAGCACTCCACTTGCTCCCTGGGCCTCGATCGATTCGCGGATGTGATCGACTATCTGGTAGTCGTCCTGGAGCCAGCCGAGCGGCCCCCGTCCCCGCGTGAGGTCGTCGACGAAGTCCGGCACCGAATCGACGAACTCTGACACCTGGGCAATGAGTGGGGGGACGATCAGGAATCCGACTCCGGTCAAGAGCAAGAGGGCCAGGATGAAGACGATGCCGGCCGCATACCCCCGGCCTAGCCCCTTCCGTTCAAGCGCCTCGACCGCAGGATTGAGCGCGCACGCGAGGACCACCGCGACGAGAATCCATGTGAGCACCTGCCAGGCGAGATACACGAGGAGCAGGCCCAGCCCGACCAAGACCGCGATCCCCAGTACCACGAGAACGGTCGCCGGGCGGATCATGACGATACGCGGCTGGGGTCCCATCACGTCCCGTCGCTCGCGGGTCTCAGAGGAATCGCCTGGCAGGATCGTCATGCGGAGAAACGCCCCTTCGAGGTTGGACCGAGACCGCGGCCAACGACTCCCCGCCGGCTGTCGGCGCGACCACCAGCTCGTATAGAGCCGGGGGCAGGTCGATTCATTGCCTCGACGGGCAGACGCACCAACGACGCCATAGCCCGCTGGGGTACCCGTGGGTGCGTTGGATCCACGGCTCGACGAACCCTGTAGGTCAGCGGGTCTTGTCGTCGGTGACCTGGCCCGACTCGATGCGCCCGCGCCATTCGCCGGTCGGTGTCTCGCGGCCCTCGACCAGCTCTCGGAACCGCTCGAGATCCTTTTCGACCTGCCCCTCATCGGCGCCGAAGAACGAACCCACGCGTTCCTTGAATCCCTCGGGCTCATGCTCCATCCGGACGGAGATCCGCGTGCCATCATCGGTCGGCCTGAACTCGACGCGGCCCGCGTTCGGCGTTCCCTCGGTCGAACGCCACGCGATTACCCGGTCGGGCTGCTGCTCAACGATCTCGGCGTCCCACTCGCGACGCTCACCGCCGATCTCCGCGACCCAGTGGACGTGCGTGTCGTCGACCTGGGTGACCTCCTTGACGCCCTCCATGAACCGCGGGAACTCCTCAAACTGTGTCCACTGTCCGTACGCCACGGGCACCGGCACACGGACGTCGATTGACTTCTCGAAGGCAGCCATCGCCTCTCCTTCGGGTGTGGTCCACTGGCCATAGCCCCTGCCGAGTCGCCGCAAACCAGATCCACCCGCTTCCAGCCCGTCTTCCGCAAGCACGGAGAGTACGACGTCCGATAACCGCTTCAACAGAAAAACGAAGAAGTCCGTAGAGCACGCAGCGCCGGAAATCCAGGAGACCGAGGAATCCTCAGGATCGACACGGTTGGCGGCTTCGAGATCGCCTGCCATAGCCGGCCCAATCGCAGAGCTCTTGTCCGCGTTGCCCGGAACTCGCTCCCAGGCGGCTGCTGGCCTAGTGCCGTGGCTCAGCCTCTGGCGCCACCCGCCCGATCGTCGAGCACCTCGCGTTTTTCGACTTCTGCGGCCTCGTGCAGCACCAGCACTCCGCTCGGGTGGAGTTCGAACCTTCCCGAGCACGCCGGACAGACGGCGGTGGACGCTCCCTCTCCGCTGGACTTGATCGATCCTTGTACAGGCTCGGCTCCGCTTCCTGCGCAGTGGCCGATGTCAGGGATGGTCATAACGGTGGCTCCTTGATCCGAGTGGCCACCAGCGGTGCGAGCGCCACGAACACGATGACGACGATCCGACCCACGACGACCGGGATGTGCCCCCCAGGAACCAACAGCAAGGCAACCAACGCGAGCGCCAGAACTGCCGAACACACCGCCGCGACGCAGAAAGTTGCTTGAGAAGCCGCTCATCGACGGCGACGCCGCTGACCCACACTCCCAGTTCCTCCCACGCCGCAGTAAGAACACTCTGCCCGAAACCGGGACGCCCAACGCACCACGATCGACGACAGCCTCTCGGTCTTTGGACTAGCGGGGAGGGCGTCAAGGGCACGCCCTCCCCATACAGGACTCGCCTATTTTGTGAAGTACGGGTAGATGTTGTTGAAGCCGGAACCACGAACGCCCTTGACGTCGTGATCCGGCGCGGGCTTGCCACCCCACGCGACAAACGTCCCGGTCGCCTTGTAACCGAGCGCGACAGGGTCATCACACGTGAGGCCGAGGCCATCGACCCAGTTGGCGGCCGGGGCGTCGAAGTACTGCCCCTTCGGCTCGTTCCAGTCGGGAACCCTGATCTGCTGGAAGAGCCCGATCTGTCCGTCGGAGCGGGTCAGGTACTTGCACACAGCTACGTGCGTTATCGAAGGAACGAAGAGTGTGCAGCTTCCCAGGCTTACGAAATTCGTCGAGAAACCCGGATCGAGCGGTGGCACTTGGCCCGGGAAGTCCGGGAGAAACACAAATGCTTGCCCGCCGATTGTCCCGGCATAGAAGAGCCCTCCCGTGTTGGCGATGGCGAATGTCGCCGCACCCTCGCCGAGTGTTGCGCTCCCTCCTGTGAAACTCACGCCCGTAGGCAGCGTGGTCGTCACGCCGTTGACACAGTAGATCGTGTTGGGAGCCGCCGTAGCGAGCCCGGACAGCACGAAACCGACCGCGACCGCCGCAATTGTCGCGATGAGCAACTTCGTCCTCATTACCCCACCCTCCTAGTGCCGCAGTGCCGCTTGACGCCAAGCAAGCGGCTGTGTCGCCCCTCTCTCTCCCAAGTCCGATTGCGCCAAACACACACGCCCGCGCGAGCGGCGACGCCGAAGGAAAGCATGAACGCGAAAGCGCCCCCTTTGGGGCGGCCCGCCGGAACCAGCTCCCTCGAGCCCTGAATGACAAAGGGCGCCCGCTGGACGCCCTTCATCGATCCACCCAAGGAGGGCGAGGTCAGCCTAGTCGTTCTTCTGCGCCTTCACGCACTGGCCAAGGTTCTTGTACGCTCCGCGAACTTCGCCGCGTCGTCGGCCCTCTGCTTCTTGCAGTCGGCGGCCGCGTTCGCCCCCGCAGCATCCTCGCGCTTCTCGGCCTTTGCCTTGGCCGTCGAGGAAACGCACTTGCCGTGATGATCGTCTCCCGCTCGGGGATCGTGAGCGCCAGCACCTTCGTCATCCGACCGTAGGCGGTCTCGAGCCGGGAGCCGAGGTCGTCGTCTATCTACCGATGCCGCGCCGCCACCGCAGCGAGCTGTACTCCACGAACCAGATCGGCCCAGGCGACGACATCGAAGCACGTGCTCCGCGTCCGGTAGATGCTGATGGAAACGAGAGCGCCCCCGAGATGCGAGGGCGCTGCTCGTGCCGCAGGGCGTCTACACCAAGACGACTGAGCGACCCGCGTTCTTCCACTCGAGGCGATAGATCCGTGAACGGCCCAAAGCGCCGACGCAAGCAACTGGCGCAACCACACGTGGCGGCCGAGGCGCACACCAACGACGCGGCGCCGCCATCGCTCCCATCGTCAACGCCGGCAAAGCCACCTGCGCCCGCTGCCACGAACCGATCCACGCCGGGGAGGAATGACATTCGACCACGACGACACCCGCGACGGCTATCTCGGTGTCAGCCACGCCACATGCGATTCAGCGACGGCGCCAACAAGACCAACGCACGTCGCCCCCCAGACCCCTACATCGAGCGGCCCTACCGGTGGTCACGACGCTTCTATGACGACCCGCCCATCGGCACCATCGTTTACGGCGACGAGCAGGTCATCTCTCTCGGCAACGGCGAATGGCAGCCGTTGGATGACACGTGCGCTCGTTGCGGCTTGCGAATCGAGCCGGGGCAGCCGCGGGACCTCGGGCATGACGACGTTGATCGTCGCCGGTATGTAGGCCCCGAACACGCCCGGTCGGTTGACTGCCCGAAAGGTGGGAACCGTGCGACGGCCCGGCACCGGGTCGAGCGTGAGGGGCGTCGGACTTCGGTCGACCTCGGACACTCGAGGATCTGGTGAGCGGGATCTCGAGGCTAGCGTCGCCGAGCGGCTGGACCGTGAGAGCCCGGCTAGTTCGAGCGGTCCTAGCGTGGGTCGGTTGCCTCGGTCACGAGGCGTGCTTCGCCGGGGTGTTTCTCGACTACGGCGATGTCGCCGTGTCGGACGACGACTGTTTCGGCCTGTGGAATTTCGTGGCCGGTCTGGACCAAGAATCGGTGGGGGTCAGCTCTCACGCTGCTGTACAGGGTGGCGTCGACCGTGAGGGTTGTCTCGCAGGAGGCGGCGCCGCATTCGCACACGATGGGGAACTGGGGAAGATCACTGCCGCTCTTTCCGGGCCCGTAGATCCGCTCGTTGACCTGGCGGAGCGCTGCCTCGTTGAGCGCGACCTGCATAAGCCGCTTCCGGTGCTCGTGATCGGTTTCAGCCATCCACGTGGCGTGCCCTGGCGAAGCGGGTTCAAAACCGATGCGTCAACCGTCGTGCGGGGAGCCGAATGCCAAACGCTCGGCATTGGGACAGGTCCTGACCAAACCGAGCGCGGTGCGTTCTGGTCTAGGCAGACCGGACGCGGACGTTTTCCCGAACCGCCTCGTCATAGATCGCTTGGGTGACGCGCCGCTGGCCCGGCGGGTACCGAATCTCCCAGGTGCGCAACTGGAACAAGACGCCGTGATGCCTGACGTGATGATCGACTCCGGCGGCACGGACTTCGTCGATGTCGTCGGGGCGCTCGTCGTTCCAAACGAAGGTCCGCACGATCCGCACGCCACTGTGTTCCTTCGACCAGGCTGCTTCAAACAGTTGGCAGCGCCCGACGCCGTCTACGTGATCGGCGCGACTACGCGAATCGGCTACAGCTTGACGACCGTCATCGTGCTGACCGCGAGACGCGGCGGACGTCCGTTGATCTGCGGTCGCCAAGGCGTACCGTTCTGCCCGTTGGTGGTGTCCTAGTCGCGCTGCGTGATCTTTATCGGCACGCGGATGCTCACGGTGCCGCTGACGTACGTGGTGAACTTGAGCGTTCCAGTGCCGGATCCAACCTTGAACGGCCCGGTGAGGGCGTTCTTGACGGGGATGCTGAGGAAGTACTGAATTTTGGGTTCGACGTCGTAGTCGCGGATAATCGCCGGGTTCGCGATCGGCACAGTGGGCCCTTGTAGGTGAGGCTCATGTTCCGCGGCTCGTAGCTGCCCACGGCTCGGAACCACGTGGCTTTCGCCTTGCCGCCCGCTTGGGAGGAAGCGTGACGCCGGCGGCCCGATGTGACCGGTCCGATCGTCTCCCACCGTGGTGTCGCTGCAGAGGCGGGCAGCACCAATACTGCCGCTATGACGGCAGCCGCAAAGACGCTCGCCGCAGTCAACCCTCCCCGCGCGCGTCTGACTCTAGGTCGGAAGTAGACGCGATTCAAGTTCCGCGACGATGGCGGTTAGGAAAGCCCTTCGCGCTTCCGGCCGACGTGCTCCTGCAGCAGCACCGCCCGCAACTCCTCGAGCCCGTCCGGCGCATCGTCGAGCGCCCGGATAATCGTCTCGCGCTCGGGGATCGTGAGCGCCAGCACCTTCGTCATTCGACCGTAGGCGGTCTCGAGCCGGCCGGCGGAGTGCTTCGTCGTCAACCAGGCGGGCGAGCTCGAGGACAGCGCCGTCGGTCACCGGGATGCCTGCGAGGTGCACCTCTCACCAGCCTCCACGCATGCCCTGTCCGGAGTGTGGATCCACGGCGCGTGAGTACCACCTTGGGCAACCGGGCACCATCATCGAGACACCCCCGGGGATCGCAGAAGCGGTCGCGCTGCCGGCGAGCGCGGCTGTCGAGCTCGCCGAGCGGGAGGGAACGTTCACGAGGCAGGTCACTTTCTCGCGAAACGAGGCAGGCGCATGGTTCGGGGAGATCCACAAGCCGAATGGCGACATCGTCGCCGTTCAGGTCGCCTTCGACCGCGAAGAGCTGTATCTGATCCTCGCGGACGACCTGCTGCCGCCCGACTTGCCGTGACAGGTGGCCGCGTGGGCGTGTCCCGATCAGACAACGGTTTCGAGACCACACCGAGACCACACCAGCACGGCGTTTCACGGTAGGAGCGACATCTACGACCGCGGTTTCAAACGGCAACCGCTAGCCTGCGGGCCGTGGAGGACTACACGAACAAGTACAAGGGCGAGCAGGTCGAGCTCGCGCTCTTCGGGGGCGAGTATCAGGAGGGCGTGCTCACCGCGTACTGCTCGATCGAGGACGTCCCCCACGTCGAGTTGAACGGGCACATCCTCGTGCCGCTCCAGAACGTCGCGAGCCTCCACTGCTCGAGCCGCTGCGACGCGCCCGAGCCCGACTGGCCGCCGCGCGGTCTCGAGGAGCTCGACCGCGACGACCGTCCGGACGACGAGGACGACGAGAGCTGACCACGGTGGTCGGCGGCGTGCGCGCCGCGGCCGCGCGCAACATCTTCAAGGCGTGGATCCTCGTCGTGCTTCTCGCAGGGCTCTTCGCCGGCGTGGGCTGGCTGCTCGCCGACGAGCGCGGCGCCATCCTGTTCGCGTTCTGCTCGCTACTGGCTGCCAGCGCGGCCTACGGCGTCGGCGACCGGGCGCTGCTCGGCATGCTCGGCGCGCGACCGTTCGCGCTGGCCGAGGACCCGCTGCTCCGCTCGACAGTCGACCGACTCTCGGCGCAACTCGACGTCCTGCCACCCAAGCTTCAGCTCATCGACGACGGCTTTCCCCGAGCGTGCGTCGTCGGGCGCGGGCCGCGGAGCGCGACGGTTGCCGTGTCGACGGGGCTGCTCACTGCGCTCACGCCGGGAGAGCTCGAGGCGACGCTTGCGCACGAGCTTGCACACGTCCGCACGCGTGACGTGCTGACGCAGACGTATGCCGTGCTGCTCGGTACGACGCTTCTCGAGCTGACGCGGATCGGCGGCTTCCTCTCGCGATTCATGCTCGCGGTCCTCGCGCCGATTGCGGCCGCCTTCACGCACCTGATGCTGTCGCCGAAGCGAGAGCTCGGCGCCGACCGAATCGCGGCGCAGCTCGTCGACCCGCACGACCTCGCGGACGCGTTGATCCGCCTCGATCGCGCAGCGGAGCTCGTGGAGTTCAACGCGTCGCCGGCGACCGAGCCGCTCTGGACCGTCTCACCGTTCGATCACCAGGAGAAGGTCGCACGGATGTTCTCGACCCATCCGCCGCTCGCCGACCGGGTGTCGAGGCTCCGGGGACTCGCCGAGCCCGTGCAATAAAAAGGTGGGGGAGCCACTGGGACTCGCCGAGCCCGTGCAAAGGTGGGGGAGCCACTCGGCCCCCACCAAGTAAAACCGGCGGCATCCTACTCTCCCAGGGGCTTGCGCCCCAAGTACCATCGGCGCGAGCGGGCTTGACTTCTCTGTTCGGAATGGAAAGAGGTATTTCCCCGTCGCTATGACCGCCGAACTGTCAAGGGGCGCGCCTTCGAGGCTGCGCTCACCCTCAAAACTCCATAGCAACCCTTACGTGTTCAAAATCAAGACCTCGGGCAATTAGTACGGGTCAGCTGAACGCATTGCTGCGCTTGCACCGCCCGCCTATCGACGTGGTGGTCTTCCACGGCCCTTACTCACTCGAGGTGATGGGGAACCTCATCTCGAGGTGGGCTTCCCGCTTAGATGCTTTCAGCGGTTATCCCATCCAGACGTGGCTAATCAGCAGTGCCCTTGGCAGGACAACTGATACACCAGAGGTCCGTTCGTCTCGGTCCTCTCGTACTAGAGACGACTCCTCTCAAGTTCCCAACGCCCATGGCGGATAGGGACCGAACTGTCTCACGACGTTCTGAACCCAGCTCGCGTGCCGCTTTAATGGGCGAACAGCCCAACCCTTGGGACCTGCTTCAGCCCCAGGATGCGACGAGCCGACATCGAGGTGCCAAACCCTCCCGTCGATGTGGACTCTTGGGGAGGATAAGCCTGTTATCCCCGGAGTACCTTTTATCCGTTGAGCGACGGCAATTCCACTCTTAACCGCCGGATCACTAAGGCCGACTTTCGTCCCTGCTCGACTTGTAAGTCTCGCAGTCAGGCTCCCTTATGCCTTTGCGCTCTACGCACGATTTCCAACCGTGCTGAGGGAACCATTGCGCGCCTCCGTTACATTTTAGGAGGCGACCGCCCCAGTCAAACTGCCCACCTCACGCTGTTCCCGACCCGGATCACGGCATCGGGTTAGAAGCCCAGAATCCGAAGGGTGGTATCCCAAGGTTGGCTCCACGAGAGCTGACGCCCCCGCTTCAAAGCCTCCCACCTATCCTGGACAGCGAACACCAGACTTCAACGCAAAGCTACAGTAAAGGTTCACGGGGTCTTTCCGTCCAGCCACGGGTACTCGGCATCTTCACCGAGACTACAATTTCACCGGATCCCTCGTTGAGACAGCGCCCAAGTCGTTACGCCATTCGTGCAGGTCGGAACTTACCCGACAAGGAATTTCGCTACCTTAGGACGGTTATAGTTACCGCCGCCGTTTACCGGGGCTTGGATTCAAAGCTTCGCCCGAAGGCTAACCTCTCCTCGTGACCTTCCGGCACCGGGCAGGCGTCAGCCCCTATACGTCGTCTTGCGACTTAGCAGAGGCCTGTGTTTTTGGTAAACAGTCGCTTGGGCCGTTTCTCTGCGGCCTCCTCGAGCTCCGATCCGCGAGGGATCTTCACCCTACCGAGGCGCCCCTTCTCCCGAAGTTACGGGGCCATTTTGCCGAGTTCCTTAACGAGGGTTCTTCCGATCGCCTTGGTATTCTCTACCTGCCCACCTGTGTCGGTTTAGGTACGGGCACGCCCGTTCTCCCTAGACGCTTTTCTTGGAGGCATGGCTTCAGGAACTTCGCCCATGCGGGCTCGGCATCCCGTCTCAGCCTTGAATGGGTGACGGATTTCCCTATCACCCGGCCTACGCGGTTACCCCAGGTCGACCATCGCCTGGGTTTCCCTAGCCTACCCCGTCCCGCCTTCGGTCAAGCGAACGGTACGTGGTACAGGAATATCAACCTGTTGTCCATCGCCTACGCCTTTCGGCCTCGGCTTAGGTCCCGACTAACCCTGAGGAGATTAGCTTTACTCAGGAACCCTTGGGCATTCGGCGGAGGAGTTTCTCGCTCCTCTTTCGTTACTCATGCCAGCATTCTCACTTCCCATCGCTCCACGGCCGGCTTCCGCCGCCGCTTAACCGCAATGGGAACGCTCCCCTACCACTCCAGCTTGCGCTGAAGTCCGTGGCTTCGGCTCCATGCTTGAGCCCCGTTGAATTGTCCGCGCCCGACCACTTGACCAGTGAGCTGTTACGCACTCTTTGAATGGTGGCTGCTTCTAAGCCAACATCCTGGTTGTCTGTGCAATCGGACATCGTTTCCCACTTAGCATGGAATTAGGGGCCTTAGCCGACGGTCTGGGCTGTTTCCCTTTTGACCACGGAGCTTATCCCCCGCAGTCTGACTGCCGCGCTCTGGATTTCCGGCCTTCGGAGTTTGCCTGATTTCAGTAAGCTGGTAGGCCCCCTAGACCAAACAGTGCTCTACAACCGGAAATAAACACGCGACGCTATACCTAAATATATTTCGGGGAGAACCAGATATCTCTGAGTTTGATTAGCCTTTCACTCCGACCCACAGGTCATCACCGCCGTTTTCAACCGACGTGTGTTCGGTCCTTCACGGGGTCTTACCCCCGCTTCAACCTGCCCATGGGTAGATCACTCAGTTTCGGGTCTGCCTCCAACGACTGAACGCCCTGTTCAGACTCGCTTTCGCTACGGCTCCGTTTCCTTAACCTTGCCGTTGAAGAGCAACTCGCTGGCTCATTATGCAAAAGGCACGCCGTCACGGCTCGAGGCCGCTCCGACCGCTTGTAAGCACACGGTTTCAGGTGCTATTTCACTCCCCTCGCGGGGTACTTTTCACCTTTCCCTCACGGTACTAGTTCACTATCGGTCGCCAAGGAGTACTTAGCCTTACGGGGTGGTCCCCGTGGATTCCGACCGGGTTTCCCGTGCCCGGCCGTACTCAGGTACCTGTCCAGCGAGGCCACGCCGTTTCGCGTACGGGACTCTTACCCGCTGTGGTGCGGCTTTCCATCCGCTTCCGCTACGACGCGACTTTGTAACTCGCCGACCCGCCGGCAGACGGATCGAGACAGGCCCTACAACCCCCGAACGACAACGACTGCCGTCTATCACGTCGGTCGGGTTTGGGCTCTTCCCTTTTCGCTCGCCACTACTCAGGGAGTCGAGGTTTCTTTCCTTTCCTCTGGGTACTTAGATGTTTCAGTTCCCCAGCTTGCCTCTACCTGCCCTATGGATTCAGACAGGAGTACGCGCGCATTACCACGCGTGAGTTTCCTCATTCGGAGATCCCGGGATCAAAGGTCGGTCAGCACCTCCCCCAGGCTTATCGCAGCCGCCCACGTCCTTCATCGGCTCTTGGCGCCAAGGCATCCACCGTGTGCCCTTGTTCTCTTGATTCGGAAAGAACACGTTAGATGTCGCTATGGAGTTTTCAAGGTGCGCGCGAGCTCGAGCTCGCCCTTCACGAAGGCCGCTCACCCGGACGAGGCAGGAGCCGATGTCCGCGATGACACAGTCCCTCAAAGCTCAACAGCGTGCGGCCGGCCCTCGAGAGGACCGACACGTGAAACGAGGTCGACGTTGTTCTAGGCGAACTGGATCATCGGACGACGTCGAGCATGAGCTCGGGTCATCAACGAGTCCAGCAGCCTCCGGAGTAAGAGCTCCGGATTCCCTAGAAAGGAGGTGATCCAGCCGCACCTTCCGGTACGGCTACCTTGTTACGACTTCACCCCAATCATCGACCCCACCTTCGACGGCTGCCTCCCCAAAGGGGTTAGCCCACCGGCTTCGGGTGTTGCCGACTTTCGTGGTGTGACGGGCGGTGTGTACAAGGCCCGGGAACGTATTCACCGCGGCGTTGCTGATCCGCGATTACTAGCAACTCCGCCTTCATGGAGGCGAGTTGCAGCCTCCAATCCGAACCGGGACCGGCTTTTTGGGATTCGCTCAACCTCGCGGTTTTGCAGCCCTTTGTACCGGCCAATGTAGCACGTGTGTAGCCCAAGACATAAGGGGCATGATGACTTGACGTCATCCCCACCTTCCTCCGATTTGTCACCGGCAGTCTCCCATGAGTCCCCGACATAACTCGCTGGCAACATGGGACAGGGGTTGCGCTCGTTGCGGGACTTAACCCAACATCTCACGACACGAGCTGACGACAGCCATGCACCACCTGTGATCGAGTCCCGAAGGAGGGCCGAATTTCTCCGGCTTTCTCGAACATGTCAAGCCTTGGTAAGGTTCTTGGCGTCGCATCCAATTAAACCACATGCTCCGCTGCTTGTGCGGGCCCCCGTCAATTCCTTTGAGTTTTAGCCTTGCGGCCGTACTCCCCAGGCGGGGCGCTTAATGCGTTAGCTTCGGCACGGAAGGAGTCGACACCTCCCACACCTAGCGCCCATCGTTTACGGCGTGGACTACCAGGGTATCTAATCCTGTTCGCTCCCCACGCTTTCGCGTCTCAGCGTCAGTACCGTTCCAGAGAGCCGCTTTCGCCACGGGTGTTCTTCCTGATATCTGCGCATTTCACCGCTACACCAGGAATTCCACTCTCCTCTCCCGGACTCTAGCCAGGGGGTTTCGGTCGACCTCTGAAGGTTGAGCCTCCAGTTTTCACAACCGACCTACCTGACCGCCTACACGCTCTTTACGCCCAATAAATCCGGACAACGCTTGCCCCCTACGTATTACCGCGGCTGCTGGCACGTAGTTAGCCGGGGCTTCTTCTGGAAGTACCGTCACCCTCTGGGCTATTCACCCGAGTGGCTTCGTCCCTCCTGAAAGCGGTTTACAACCCGAAGGCCTTCTTCCCGCACGCGGCGTCGCTGCGTCAGGCTTTCGCCCATTGCGCAAGATTCCCCACTGCTGCCTCCCGTAGGAGTCTGGGCCGTGTCTCAGTCCCAGTGTGGCTGATCATCCTCTCAGACCAGCTATGGATCGTCGCCTTGGTGGGCCATTACCCCGCCAACAAGCTAATCCACCGCGGACCCATCCCCGGCCAGAGGCCGAAGCTACCTTTTCCCACGTTCCCCGCAGGGATGTGGGGCTATCCGGCATTAATCCGAGTTTCCTCGGGCTATTCCGGTGCCGAGGGCAGGTTATCCACGTGTTACTCACCCGTTCGCCGCTGTCCCCAGGGCCGAAGCCCTGGTTCTCGCTCGACTTGCATGTGTTAGGCGCGCCGCCAGCGTTCGTCCTGAGCCAGGATCAAACTCTCCGTGAAGAAACAGGCTGCCTGGCGAACCAGGCGAACTGTTGTCTCCCTTCGAGCTCGTTGTGACGTTCCTGCGTGCCGGCCGAAGGCCGGAAAAGCAAACACAGGGAACGTCGCTCAAAAGGCGTCAGTCCTCGCAACCACCGGGAGGTGGAAGCGAGGTTGACGGGTAACGACGTCAGTCTCCTCCAGCCGGCGGACCGGTTGGGCTCGACACGACGTCGCTTCTCGTCGCACACGCACGCTGTTGAGTTTTCAAGGACCGATGCCGGGGAGGGCGGGCAACGAAAAGGCCTCCGCTCACGCTAGAGGCCTCCGAATCGACGGGCTACACAGGTCGTATCCGAATCGAACGAAGGCGCTCCAGTGTCGCAGGGCTTTCGGTGCCTCCCTCTCGGGCGGCCGAAGGAGTGTAGCAGGCCCCTGAGGCCTGTCAAGCTGCGGGATCCGCGAGCCTCGCGAAGCGCCGCTTGCCCGCCTGGAGCACCTTCCCGACGACGTCCGAGCGGGGAACGTCGAGCTCCGCGACGGTCTCCCCGTCGAGCTTGACGCCTCCCTGGGAGATCATCCGCCGGGCTTCGCTCGTCGACAGGCCGAACGAAGCGGCGATGACCGCCGGCAGGTGCACCGGGTCGTCGGCGGGCAGCGGATGCTCCGGGACGTCCTCGGGAGCGCCGCCCTCGCGGACGACCCGGGTGAAGTGATCCTCGGCGGCCCGCGCAGCGACGTCGCCGTGCGAGCGGCGAACGATGAACCGCGCGAGCTCGAGCTTCGCCTCCATCGGCTCGACGGCGGGAACGGGCTGCTCGGCAACGAGCGCCCACCACGACTCCAGCATGTCGTCGGGGATCCGCATCGCTCGCCCGAACTGCTCCTCGGGGGCCGCCGTCAGCGGGATGTTGTTCCCGACGGAGGAGCTCATCTTCGCCCCGTCCCAGGAAAGGAGCAGCGGTGTCGTCAGGACGACCTGCGGCACCATATCGTACGCCTCCATCACGGTCCGTCCGGCGAGCAGGTTGTAGAGCTGGTCGGTGCCCCCGAGCTCGACATCGGCCTCGATGGCGACCGAGTCGTACGCCTGCATCAGGGGGTAGAGCAGCTCCGACACGGAGATCGGTTCGTTCGCTCCGAGACGATTCGAGAAGTCGTCCCGTTCGAGGATCTGCGAGACGGTCGTCGTCCTCGTCAGCCGCAGGATGTCCGCAAAGTCGAGCCCGGCCAGCCACTCGCCGTTGTAGCGGACCTCGGTTCGCTCGGGATCGAGGACGACCATCGCCTGGTCGATGTAGGTCTGCGCGTCCCGGTCGATCTCGCCGGTGTCGAGGATCGGCCGCTCGGCCGACCTGCCGGAGGGGTCGCCGATGCGCGTCGTGTAGTCGCCGATGATCAGGACGCCGACGTGGCCGGCGTCCTGGAACGCGCGCATCCGCTGAAGCGGAATCGCGCGACCGATGTGGATGTCGGGGGAGGTGACGTCGATCCCGAGCTTCACCCGCAGCGGCCGGCCGAGCTTCAGCTTCTCGGCGAGCCCGTTCTCCGGCAGGACGTGGACCGCGTTCCGCGCGAGAGTGGAGACGAGCGTATCGGTGCTCACGGGGAGCCGATCGTACCCGCGCTGGCCTCCGCGATCGGGGCGCGGCGGCGGCGTCCCGCGAGCACGACGAGACCGACGAGGCCCGCCAGCGCGGAGAGACCACCGGCGAGCCACAACGTCTCGCGGGCGCCGAGCGCGCCGACGACGACACCGCCGACAGCCAGCGCGCCGAGCTCGGCTGCGTTCCGGATCCCGTTCCAGGCAGCGAACGCACGGCCGTGGCGCTCGGGTGCGATCCGGACGTGGATCAACGTACGCGACGCGACGTTCTTGATCCCGTGGCCGACGCCGCCGAAGACGTACATCACGATCATGAAGCCGAACGTGAGCCAGAAGGGAGCGATGAACTTGCCGAGCCCCTGAACCGTCACCCCGACCATCGCGGCAGCCGCGAGCGCACCGAGCGGGATGCGGCGCCCCACGACGTTCGAGCCGATGAGCATCCCCAACGTCCAGGCGCTGACGACGATGCCGATCCCGATGTCCTCGACGCCGAGCACGTCCTCTGTGTAGACGAGGTCCGCCGGGATCGACGCGGACATGAACAGCAGGGAGACGAAGACGACGACCACCATGAGCGCGACGGTCGAATCGGCGAGCAGGAACCCGATCCCGTCGCGCGCGCGGCGCCGCTCGCCGTCCACGCGCTGCGTCCCGGCACGTCGCACGGCGAGGCTGAGCCCCGCGAGTCCGACGACGACGAACGAGGCCGCGTCGACGAGCATGGCAGCCCTGGTCCCGCCCCCGGCGACCAGCAGGCTGCCGCACAGCGGGCCGACGGTGAATCCGATGGCGCGTGCCGTCTCGACCGTCCCGTTCGCGCTCTGCAGCGACCTCGAGCCTGCGACCGCGGGCACGAGGGCGAACTCCGCCGACTGGGCGACGGCGATCCCGACCCCGAGCAGCGCTGCCAGGGCATAGAGCGCCGCAGGCGAGCCGACGAAGGCGAGCGCGACGGCGACCACCGCCTGGCCCGCCGACACCGCGACGAGCAGCGCGCGGGTCTCGACGCGGTCGACGAGCAGCCCGACGTACCCGGCGAGGAGCACGACGGGCGCCCAGAGGCAGATGAAGATCGCGGCGACGGCGATGCCGCCGCCCATCCCGTCGCCCGAGAGGTCCTTCGCGCGAAGCGCGAGCGCGATCAGCGCAACGCCGTCGCCGAGCGCAGAGAGGCAGATCGCTCCGGCGACAACGCGCAGGTCACGGTCGCGAACCTGACCCGGCGTCGTCACACGCGCAGTATCCCGCTCGGGGCGGCGTGACTTCTAGAAGGGGTACGGAGCCAGGCTCCAGGCGGCCGCGGCGTACCAGACGCCGAACGCCAGGCTCGCGAGCCCGAGCGCGGGCGCGACCCCGGCGACCGACCGGGCGACGGCGGGCATCGACAGCGTCGCTCCGAAGCCGGTCGTCACGATCGTCATCGAGACGGCCGTGAAGAGCGCGAGGACGAGCAGCGCCGCGACCGCGACGGTCTCGTCCGGGATCGCGGCGAGCAGAAGCACGCCGACGCCGGCGCTCCCACCCATGCCGTGCACGAGCCCGATGCCGAAGGCGCCGAAACGCGTCCGGACGCCGTGGCGGTGTCCCGCGGCGGCCGTGTCCGCGTCGACCGTGGCGAACATCCCGTGGCGCCAGCGGACGAGGAGCCGAATCGCGAGGAAGACGATCAGCGCCGCGACCGCGGTCTCTGCGCCCTGCTGGACGCGCTCGGGAAGGAACCGCTCGGCGAGGAGGATCGGCAGGCCGAAAGCGACGAGCGTGACGGCGTGTCCGAGGCCCCACCAGGCCCCTAGCCGGGCGGCCGACCGGGTCGCCCGCTCACGACCGGACGCGACGAGCGTCGTCACGGCGGCGAGGTGATCTGGGTCGGTCGCGTGACGGAGCCCGAGCAGCGTGGCGACGAGGATCACCACGAGCACGGAGCCGCCCTGTGAGAGCCCTGCAAGCCAGTCGTCGAGGCCGAACATCTCGTCTCCTCCTCCGTCGCGTCAGTGTCGTCGTTGTTCGCCCGTCGATGCGGTTCGGTTCGCCCTACGCCACGCCGGGCACGGCCTTGACCGTTATCGCGAGCCCGACGAGGACGATCACGGCCGCCGAGACGGCAGGAAGCGCCCGGACGACGGGGCCGTCGAAGCGGACGCGCGAGAACGCCCTCCGGGCGAGGACCGCGAGCAGGCCGATGCCCGTGATGGTCAGGGCGAGCCCGAGGCTGAAGGCGACGATGAGCGCCATCCCGAAGCCGACTCGGTGCAGGGCGATCGCGCTCAACAGCACGACGAGCGCCGAGGGGCACGGGAGGAGCCCGGCCGCGATGCCGACGCCGAGGATGCCGCGTGAGGTCAGCGCGCGGTCGTCGTCGTGGTCTGGTGGTGGTGGCCGTGCTCGTGATCGTGGTGGTGGTCGGCGTGATCGTCGTGATGGTGATCGTGGTAGTGGCCGTAGCCGCCCCGGAGCCGTTGGCGGAGGACGCCCAGCCCGACCGCGACGACGAGCAGCCCAGACGCCAGGGTCAGCCACGGGTAGAGCTGCTCGGGCACGACGAACCGCGAGAGCAGGAGCGTCACGAGCCCGAGCGCGAACACGCCGGCGGTGTGCGTGACGGTCACCGTCGCTCCGAGCGCCACCGCGTGGCGGGGGCGGCCGCGCGTGCCCACGAGGTATCCGGCCACGAGGGCCTTTCCATGCCCCGGCGTCAGCGCGTGCGCCGCACCCCAGAACGCCGCGACGAGCAGCGACAGCAGGACGACCCCCGTCGAGAGGTCGCCGCGCTCGATCAACGCCTCGAAGCCACCGCCAGGGTGGGCCGGGGCCGTCGTGGCGTCGAGCGTGGGCGCCGACGCAGGAGTGATGCCAGGTGTGAAGCGCGCGTCCGCCGAGCGGACGTCGAGCGGCGAGCTGAGCAGGTCGCCCGGGTACGCCCGGAGCTCGTCCGAGCGGCTCTCGCCCGGGACGGACGCATCGACGAGCCGCGCGCCGTCGCGCGCCGTGACGGTGATCTCGCGCCAGCCGATACGCGACGCGAACGCGCGGTCGGTGAACGACAGTGACCCGCCCGTGGCGGGCGCTGTGTAGACGACCTCGAACCGGAGCGTCTTCAGGCCCCCGGCGCCATCGCGCGAGGAGACTCGCCGGCTCAACGGCCGAAGCGCGACGCGCCGGCCGTCGAGACGGAGCTCGAGGCTCTTCGCCACCGTCGTCGCGAAGCCGGGCGCCCGCACCTCGTCCCCGAACTGGAAGGTCGGGATCTCCGCGAGGTCCAGGACGTAGCGGACGTAGACGCGATCGCCTGCGAGCTCGATCCCCGCGTAGTGGTTGACGGTGAAGTTGCCGAGCGGGTGCGCGCTCGCCGTCCCGGCGATCGCCAGGCCGAGCGCGATCGCGGCGACGAGCACTCCAGCGGTCCTGCGAAGCATCGACGGGGCTCCTTCCTTCCGACAGGGCGTGTTCGTCGGGGAGCGCTGATCGGTTCGGTGGACGGGCCGGCAACGACCGGCCCGTCCACCGGGATCGAGCTAGCGGTTCTGGTGCACCCGTGTCACGCCGTCGTGCGGCGAGGCGAGGAACGGGAACGCCGCCGGGTACGCCCTGTCGTTGCCCTCGACGCCGTCCACGGTCGGGAGCGGCAGGTAGTTCGGACCGCCCACGGCCTTGGCTGCGATGTCCGTCACGTCGTCCTTGGGACGCCGGCCGTTCGGCCACGCGGCGGGGTCGCCGCCGAGCGCGCCGGGGATGCTCGACTGCTGCCCGAGCGGGGTCGCGGGCGTCGCGAGGTTGAGGCGAAGCAGGTCGGAGTTCGCTCCGCCCTGGCCCGACCCATAGACGATCGGGTTGTACTGCAGGAGCAGGGCCTGCAGATCGGTGCGATTGAAGCCGGCCAGGTCGAGGCCCGTGTTCGCCGGCGACGCCGGCGTGCAGCCGGGGACCGCGATGAGGCATCCGGTGGGCGTGTTGAACACGAGCTGCTCGGCGAGCGCGAACCGCGGCTTGAGGTAGTAGCCGAGGAACTGCGACTCGTCCTCGGGCTCCGTCCCGTTCCAGCGGTCCTTGTCCTTCGTGCCGATGATCAGCTCGTTGACGAGCGGGTTCGCGAGGCGCTGAACCTGAACCTGCGCGGCACCCGAGGACTGCTGGGTGCCGTCGTCGTTCCGGACCGTCACCTTCGGCCGCGACGTGAACCCGTAGGCGCCGATCGTGCCAGAGCCGTTCGAGATCATCGCCATCGGCACCTCGAGCGCGATGGTGTGGACGTTGTGCCCGGCGAGCATGTCGATGCCGGAGCCCCGCACGAACGGGTTGAGGTTGAGCGTGTCGAAGGCGCCGCCGAGGTCGATGTAGAACGGGTCGTCCCGCGGCCCCGCGAAGACGCGGATCCCGCCGTCGAGCGTCCTGACGCCCTCCGAGAGGAGGTTCGCCTCGTAGTTCGGGGTCGTCCGCGGCCCGACGTTGTCCGGGAGCACGGGGAGCGAGCCCTGGTGGAGCCTCTTCCCGTTCAGCGTCACCTGGTACGTCTGCCGCAGGCCGTTGCCCGGGTCGTCCACGTCGTCGACGACGGGCAGCGGTCCACCGCCGATGTAGCGCAGCGGAAGGCCGAGGTCCTTCGTGAAGCCGCGGATCTCGTTCGCGAACCGCACGTCGAAGCGGACGTCGTCGGCCTTGCCGTCGCGGTCGTTGTCGATCCCGATCGAGTAGGTGACGCTCGGGTCGAACGCGTAGTAGTTCGGCCCCGAGCTCGGCTCCTCGCCGGGATTGACGTTCATGATCAGCACGACCCGGTCTGCCTTGCCGGGCTCGTAACTGCGGAAGAGGAAGAAGTCGCTGATGTCCGCTGCGGGGTCGAGCGAGATCAGCGGCGCCTCCCGGTGGCTGGCGGCACCCGCGCCGTCAGGCGCGGCGCGGCCGGCGAACAGGGCTGCGATCGCGGCGCCGGCGACCAGCATCAGCGCGAGCGCGAGCCCACCTCTCCGAACCGTCATGCGTCCCTCCTTGTCGTGGCGGTCGGGGCTTGTTCGCCGCGCGCGCGCTCGCGGTTCGGCGGGGCGGTCAGGCGGTGAGCCGACTCGCGTACGGCGCCCAGCGCACGGAAAAGACGGGGTCGAGCGCGAGCGCCCTGCGCGCCCACGACCGGGCCGCGCGCGGGTTGCCAGCGCAGCGCTCGATCTCGGCGCGATGGAAGTACAGGAGCGGGTCGCGGCTGCCGAGTCTCAGCGAGCGGTCCGACCAGGATCGCGCCTCGTCGCAGTGCCCCGTGCGTGCGAGGGCCCAGGCGAGCGCGTCGTCGCCGAGGATGGACGGACGCGCAGCGCGGGCGGCGCGAGCCCGCGCGACGAGGGTCGCGGTACGGATCCGGTGGTCGGCGTCGAAGACGGCGGATTCGACGTCCGTTCGCACGCCGTTGGCCGCGAGGATCCGGTCGATGGCGCGGACCGTCTCGATCTGGCGCTGCGCCGCACCTCGGTCGCCCGCGCGCGCCTCGAGGTCTGCGAGGAGCGCGACGAACTGCGGGAGCGGGACCGCGTCGGCCGCCCGCCGCGCGAGGCGAAGCGCCCGAGGCAGGTTGCCGCGCCGAGCCTCGAGGCGCGCGAGCTGCTCCTGCGCATAGACGTAGCCCGGCAGCAGCTCGAGGGCGAGCCGGAGCTCGCCCTCGGCGCGCGCGAGGTGCCCGGCGCGGAGGTCGAGCTTCGCGAGCTCGACGCTCGCCCAGGCGGCCGGCTCGCGTTGCCCGGAGGCGGCATCGGCGGCCAGCTGCATCGCCGCGCGCGCCCCCGGCAGGTCGCCGATCAGCTCCCGTGCGTAGGCGATGCGCGCGTACGAGGCGACGCTCGGCCGGAGTGCGACCATGCGCTCGAAAGCTCGGAACGCCTCCTCGTAGCGGCCGAGCTCGAGCAGCGCGTCGCCGATGAGGCCGTACGTGCGGGCGCTCGACGGCGCGACGCGCTGCGCGCGCCGCCCGATCTGGAGCGCCGCGCGGAAATCGTGTCGGATGAGGGCGAGCGACCCGAGACCGGTGACAGCGAGCGCATCGGTCGGGTCGAGCTGCGCTGCGCGGCGGAGCGCCGCTTCCGAGCGCGGCAGGTTCGAGGCGTCGGCGGTCTCCCGCCAGCGCTGCTGGTACGCGTAGCCCAGGAGGACGAGCGAGCGGGCGTCGTCCGGGTCGGCACGGACGACACGTTCGAGCTCCCGCGTGTCGGTGCCGTGTCGTAGCGATGCCCGCGAGCACCTGGTCGGCCGCGACGCCCGCATCGGCACGGGAGACGGCCGCAACGGCGCCGCCCCGGTCGCGGAGGACGCCGCCGAGGAGCGACGCGGCAGCAACGAGCACCGCGACGATTCCGATGGCGAGCAGCTGTGTCCGTGTGCGCACGTCGATGCCTCCTGGCGTGTTCGCCCGGTGGGGCCGATCCGGTTCGGACCGGCCCCACACGGGAGACGGCTACTTCTGCAGCCCCTTGGTGTTGTCGAACCCGGCCTTCGGGTCCGCGGCGTACGGGAACGCGTCGAGCAGCGTGACGTCGTCGCCGTTGACGCCGTCTCCGAGCGGCAGCTTCACGTCCTTGAGGAAGCCGCCGACGGCCTGCTCGGCGATGTCGACGACGTCGTCGCCGAGGCGCCGGCCGTTCGGCCAGCCCTGCGTGTCGCCGCCGAGGACGCCGAGCCGGTTCGGGCTCTTCGCCAACGGGATCGTGAGGTTCAGCCGGAGCACGTCAGCGAGCTTCGGCCCGGTGTAGTTGAGCTTCGGAACGCCGGTGAGCAGCACCGCGACGAGGTCGTCTCGGTTCTTCTCGGGCGCGCCGAGCTTGTACAGCTTGTTGATCACGGCCGCGAGGATCGGCTCCGTGTAGTACTTGCGGAACTCGCTCTCGCTCCAGGGCTGGAGGGCGTTCCAGCGATCCTTGAGGCCGGTCGGGATGACCACCTCGTTGACGAGCGGGTTCCCGAGCCGGTTGACCTGGACCCACGCCCCGCTGTCGCGGGTCGTGGCGCCGCGGGTCGTGACCTTGCGGCGGTCGACTGACGCCCAGACGCCGATCGTCCCGTTCTTCGCGGCGAGCCCGGCGATCGGGATCTGCACGCCGAGCGTGTGGACGCCGTAGCCGGCGAAGAAGTCCTTCCCGCCGCCCATGTTGCCCGTGCCCTTGCGGATCGCGACGAGGTCGAAGATCGCCCCGATGTCACCGAAGAACGGATCGTCGCGCTGACCTGCGAAGGCCTTTGCGGCACCGCCGTCGAAGTCGACGATCGACTTCGTGACGAGGCTGCGGTAGTTCGGTGTCGACCGCTTGCCGATGTTGTTCGGCGGGGTGACCCCGCGGGCGACGACGGTCGTCCTTCCCTTCGCGATCCGCGTCACCGTGTACGGCTGGGCGGTGTCGCCGAGGAAGAACGGGCCGGTCTTGCGCTGGAACTGGAACCGGTAGATCACGTCCGGCTTCACGTCACCGGTCGTGTCGATCTTCAGGTTGTACCGAGCGCTGGGCGAGAACGTGTACCAGAGCGGCCCTGCACCGGGGTCCTCGCCCGGGATCACGTTCGCGAGGACCGTGACCGTGTTCGGCTTGTCCGGGCTCCGGAACGCGTAGACGTCCGTGATGTCCGCCGCCGGGTCGTCCGCGATCAGCGGGGCCTCGCGGTGGCTGGACGCGGTCCCGTCGCCGGGACCGAGCGTGACGGCCGCGCCGACGGCGGCCGTTGCGAGCGCGGCGACGAGCGCCGGGATCGCGATGCGCTTTCGCATCGTTGGTCTCCTTCGATCGGATGGTCGTAGGACTGGCCTTGTTCGACCGGCCCCGCGAAGCGGTTCGATCTCCACCGGGACCGAACCGCCGGCGGCCTCGCGGCGAATCAGGCCGATGAAGGAGGGGTTCACACCCGTGCTACGGTCCGCCGCGCCGGCTCCGCCGCCCGTCCGGTCGATGAGGAAAGACCTCGCGCACCTGTCAGACGAGGCCCTCGTGGCGATGGTCGCGCGCGGCGACGAGACCGCCTTCGGGGAGCTGTACGACCGCGTCGGCCGGATCGCCTACGGCATCGCGCTCCGCGTCGTCCGGGACGACCGGCTCGCCGAGGACGCCGTCCAGGAGGGCTTCCTCGGCGTCTGGCGCTCGGCCGCGACGTTCCGCGCCGATCGCGCGAAGGCGAGCACGTGGATCGTGACGCTCGTCCATCGCCGCGCGGTCGATCTCGTCCGCCGCGAGGAGCGCCGCCGTGCGGAGCCGCTCGACCTCGAGCAGCGCGACGCGCCCGACCCCGCGGGCTCGGCCGAGGACGAGGCATGGCTCGGGTTCGAGCGCGAGCGCGTCCAGCGGCTTCTGCGGACGCTCCCCGATGCACAGCGCGAGACGCTCGAGCTCGCCTACTACGGCGGCTATTCGCAATCCGAGCTCGCCGAGAAGCTCGGAGTCCCGCTGGGTACCATCAAGAGCAGGATGTTCGCCGGCCTCGCACGCCTGCGAGAGCTCCTGGACGACACCGAATCCGAGGGATCGTGGACGCCGAGACTCACGAGCTGATCGCGGGCTACGCGCTCGACGCGCTGGACCCGGACGACGAGGCCCGCGTGCACGAGCTGCTCGCGACGTCCGAGGAGGCTCGTGAGGAGCTCCGCGCGCTCTCGGAGGTCGCCGCGGCGATGGCGACCGCGACGTCGGGCCCGAGCCCGCGTCCCGCGCTGCGCGGCCGGATCCTCGAGGCGGCCCGCGCGGAGCCCCCGAACGTCGTGTCCCTCGAGGCACACCGCCGCTCCCGGATGGTTCCCGTGCTCGGCGCGGTCGCGGCGATCGCGGCAGTCGCAGCCCTGGCGCTCGGCCTCTGGGGCGTGAGCGCCTCGAACGACCTGGACGACACGCGCGCCGCGCTCGAGCGCCAGCAGGCTGCTGCCGCCGTCCTTGCCGACCCCGACGCCCGCACCGTCGACCTCGAAGCGGGCGACGGTCGCCTCGTCGTCGGCGACGACGGCGCCGCGGTGCTCGTCCTCGACGGGATGGAGCCCGCCCCGTCCGGCAAGACATACGAGGTCTGGGTGTCGGACGGCGGCGCACCGGTTCGCGCCGGGGTCTTCGACGGCGCCGGCGCACGGGACGTCGTTCCCGTCGAGGGCGCGGTCGACCCGGGCTCGGTGGTGCTCGTCACCGTCGAGAAGGACGGCGGCGTCGACGCGCCGACCGCCGACCCGATCGTCGCGTCGCGACCTGTGTGACGGTCGCGCGACCGCAGCTCGCAACCGCGTAGAGTGCCCGGCATGTCGAGCGCCTTCGACGTGGTCGTCGTCGGAGGCGGCACGGCCGGCTGCGTCCTCGCAGCCCGACTCAGCGAGGAGCCCGGGCGAACGGTCTGCCTCGTCGAGGCCGGTCCCGACTACGGCCGTTTCGCGGACGATCGCTGGCCCGCAGACATGCTCGACGCGCGCATCCTCCCCATGACGCACCTGTGGGAGCGTGACGCGGACGACCGCTCGGCCTCGCGTGCGCGGATCATCGGCGGCTGCTCCGCCCACAACGCCTGTCTCGTCGTCTGGGGCTCGCGCGCAGACTACGACGAGTGGGGCCCGGGCTGGACGTTCGCCGAGATCGAGCCGTACCTCCGGAGCGCGGAGGCGGCGATCGGGACACGCGCGGACCGCGCGGGAGAGCTGTCGCCGTATCACCTCGCGCTGCTCGACGCGGGCCCCCGGGTCGGGCTCCCCCGGCTCGGCGACCTGAACGACCTGGACGCGACGGCGGGAATCGCGGCGGCGCCGGTCAACGCGCGGGGAGCGGTTCGCTGGAACACGGCGTTCGCCTTCCTCGACGAGGCGCGCTCGCGGCCGAATCTCACGATCCTCGCCGAGACCCTCGTCGATCGCGTGACGATCGAGGGCGGTCGCGCGCGCGGGGTGTCGACGGATCGCGGCGCGCTGACGGCCGAGCTGGTCGTCGTCGCAGCGGGCGCCTACGGATCTCCCGCGACACTGCTCCGCAGCGGAGTCGGGCCGAGCGGCGACCTCGCGCGCCTCGGCATCGGTGTCCTCGCGGAGCTCCCGGTCGGGCAGGGCCTCGCGGATCACCCCGGCGTCGGGATGGAATGGGAGCCCGCGGCGGCGCACGTCCCCGGCCGCGGTCCCGTGTTCAGCGTCTCGGTGGTCGTTCGTGGACGCAGCGATCTCTGCGCGGAAGACGACTGGGACCTCCACGTCCTGCCGTGGCTCGACGGCGACGACGGCTGGAGGACGACGGCGGTCGTGTACCTCCTGAAGCCCGACTCCCGTGGCTCGGTGACGCTGCGATCGACCGACCCGCGAGAGCCGCCGGTCATCGACCACGGCTTCCTCGCCGAGGCGCGCGACGTGACCCGGCTGGAGAGCGGCGTCCGTCTGATGCGCCGCCTCGCCGCCGAGGCGGGCGCGGGCACGGAGCTCCGGCCCGGAACCGGGACCGGACCTCGCTCCCTACCTGCGCCGGGAGGCTCGCGGGATCTTCCACCCCACGGGCACGTGCGCGATCGGGGCGGTGGTCGATCCGCGCGGCGCCGTGCTCGGCCTCGACGGGCTCGTCGTCGCCGACGCCTCGATCATGCCGACGATCCCTCGCGCCAACACGAACCTCAGCACGATCGCCGTCGCGGAGCGCGTGGCGGACCTGCTCCGCGAGTGAGGTAGCGTCCCGCGCGGTGGCATCGCTCCAGGAGCTGCTCGAGGTCGCCTGGGGCCTCCCCGCGGACGTCGCGGACGACGGCACCGTGCTCGTCCGGTGGAACGTGCCGGGGAGCTTCCAGCTCTACCTCGCACGCCCCGGGGAGGAGCTCGTCCAGCTGACCGACCTCGGCGAGCCGGTGAACGGCCGGTTCGTCCCGGGAAGCGACCGCATTCTCCTTTCGGTCGACGAGGGCGGGAACGAGCGCGCGCAGCTCTATCTCCTCGACCCGACGCCGGGCGCGACGCCCGAGCCGCTCGTCGTCGAGCCCGAGTTCCTCCACGAGACCCCGAGGTTCGACGCCGACGGCACCCGGCTCGCCTATGCGTGCAACCGCCGCAACGGGCGCGACCTGGACGTCTACGTCCGCATGCTCGAGACGGGCGAGGAACGGTGCGTGTTCGCCGCGGGCGGCTACTGCGAGGTCGGCGGGTTCTCCCCCGACGGACGCTGGCTCGGGGTTCTCCGGCTGACCGAGAACACCGGCGACAACGACCTCCATCTCATCGGCCTGGTCGACGGCGAGGAGATCCTCGTCGCGCCGGACGAGCGCGACGCGGTGTTCGGGCCGCCGGTCTGGACCTGGGATTCGAGCGCGTTCCTGTTCGCGACGAGCAGCGAGCGCGACACCGTCGCCGTCGCGCGGTTCGAGCTCGTCACGCGCCAGTGGCGCTTCGTGATCGAGGACGACTGGGACCTGGAATGCGTCGGCGACGGCGAGGGCGGGCTCCTCGCCGTTCACGCCAACGTGGACGGGTACTCCCGTCTCGACCTCTACGACCTCGGGACGGCCTCGCTTCGACGTCGCGTCGAGCTGCCCGAGCCAGGGATGATCCAGACGATCGTCGCCTCGCCGGACGGGCAGCGGCTGGCGTTCGGGCTGTCGTCTCCGCGGACGACATGGGATGCATGGATCGTCGGCACCCCGGCGGGAGAGCCGGTGCAGCTGACGCACAGCCCGACCGGCGTTGCGGAAGGCGAGCTCGCCGACGCGACGCTCGATCGGTTTTCATCGTTCGACGGCGAGTCGATCCCGTTCCTCACCTACCACCCGGGCGTCAACGACCCCGCGCCGGTGCTGCTCGAGATCCACGGAGGGCCGGAGGCGCAGCGCCGCCCGATGTGGATCCCGCTCGTGCAGTACCTCGTCGGGCAGGGGCTCGCGGTCGTGCAGCCGAACGTGCGCGGGTCGACCGGCTACGGGAAGCGCTTCGAGCACCTCGACGACGGCCGCCTGCGGCTCGACACGGTTCGCGACGTCGCTTCGCTGCACGACCGGCTCCGGTCGGACGAGCGCTTCGACGCCGACCGGACCGTGCTCTACGGCGGCTCGTACGGCGGCTACATGGTGCTGGCGTGCCTCGCCTTCGAGCCGGAGCGCTGGGCGGGCGGCGTCGCGGTCGTACCGATCTCGAGCTTCGTGACGTTCCTGCGCAACACGTCCGAATACCGGCGTGCCTTCCGCGAGCGCGAGTACGGCTCGCTCGTGCACGATCTCGACTTCCTCCTCGAGGTGTCGCCGATCACCCACGTCGACCGGATCCGGGCGCCGCTAATGCTCGTCCACGGCGCGAACGACCCGCGCGTCCCCCTCTCGGAGGCCGAGCAGATCCACCAGGCACTCGTCGACAGAGGCGTCCGCAGCGAGCTGATCGTGTACGCCGACGAGGGCCACGGCCTGCAGAAGCTCGCGAACCGGCTCGACGCGTACCCGCGCGTCGTCGCGTTCATCGACGAGATCCTCGGCCGAACCGGTACGGAGTAGGCACGAACGCCCTCCGGTCGCGGCCGTACACTCGTTCGGGTGTCGGTGACCGACCTCCGCCCCGCCCTGCGGGAGCTGTTCGGCTTCGACGACTTCCGCCCCGGGCAGGAGGCCGTCGTCCGCGCCGCCCTCGACGGGCGCGACACGCTCGCGCTCATGCCGACGGGCGCCGGCAAGTCGCTCACGTACCAGCTTGCGGCGATGCTGCGCCCGTCCCCGACGCTCGTCCTCTCACCGCTCATCGCATTGATGAAGGATCAGGTGGACAAGCTTCCGCCGCGTGCCGCGGCCACTGCGACCTTCGTCAACTCGTCCCTCGACGCCGAGGAGGCCGGCGCCCGCCTCGCGTCGGTCGCGGCAGGCGAGACGCGACTCCTCTACGCGGCGCCCGAGCGGCTCCGCCAGCAAGCGTTCGTCGAGACGCTGCGCCGGATCGGCGTGGGCCTCGTCGTGATCGACGAGGTGCACTGCGTGAGCATGTGGGGGCACGACTTCCGCCCGGACTACCTGTTCATCCGCCGCGCGCTCGACACGCTCGGAGATCCCGCGGTCCTCGGGATGACCGCGACGGCGACCCCCGCGAACGCCGAGGCGATCGCGGAGGCGCTCGGCCGGCCGTTCGAGGTCGTGCGCACGAGCGTCCACCGGCCCAACCTCCGCTACGACGTCGAGCGGGCAGAGAACGGCGAAGACCGCCTCCGCGCCCTCCTCCGCCGACTGCGGGCGCTGGGCGACGCGCCGGCGATCGTCTACGCGCGCTCGCGTCGCTCCTGCGAGGAGATCGCGCGCACGCTCGTCGGTCACGGCGTCCGCGCCGCCCATTACCACGCCGGGCTCGAGTCGGAAGAGCGCACGCGCGTCCAGGAGGCGTTCGTCGCCGGCCGCACGCCGGTCGTCGTCGCGACGACGGCGTTCGGCATGGGCATCGACAAGGCCGACGTGCGGCTCGTCGCGCTCGTCAACTACCCCGACTCGCTCGAGAGCTACGTCCAGATGGTCGGCCGCGCCGGGCGCGACGGGTCACCGAGCGACACAGTGCTCCTCGCCGGTGATGCGGACGCCGCCGCCCTGCGACGCTTCGCGCTGCGGGACGTTCCGACGCCGGAGCTCCTCCGCCGCGTCTACCGCGTTCTGCGCGACAACGGCGGCATCGCGGACCCCGCGCTCGTCGCGGAGGCGCTCGGCGACGACCACGACCCGCGCGTTCTCGTCGGGATGCTCGAGCAGGCCGACATCGTCCGCCGGGGCTACGACGCGGGCCGCGCGATGCGCGTCGAGCTCCTTCCCGTCGAGAGCGACGCCGCCGGCGCCGTCGACGGCCTGCTCGCGGGCCTCGCGCGCGAGGCCGCCGCGCGGGTCGAGCGCATCGTGTCCTTCGCCGACTCGGGCCGTTGCCGCCACCTGCAGGTCGCGGAGCATTTCGGGGAGACGATCGACACGCCCTGCGGCGCGTGCGACGTCTGCGCGCCGCGGGCGACCGAGTCGCCCCGCTCCGTTGCCACGGCACCGCTTCCGGACGACCCCGCCCGGGCCGATCGTAGAGGCGGTCCGTGGGCTCACGTGGCCGCTCGGGAGGCGCAGCCTCGTCGCCCTCCTCCGCGGCTCCGTGAAGGCGCCGCCGACCGCGCGCCGCTCGCGGGCGTTCGGCTCGCTCGCGGCGGCGACCGACGCCCAGGTGACGCGCTGGGTCCGCGCACTCGAGACATCGGGCGCCCTCGTCGAGGTCGAGAGCGATGGCTTCCGTGTGCTCCACCTCGACGCGACTGCCTCGGTGCCGTCGCTCGCGACGCCGGAGCGAACGGCAGCGGACGAACCGCTCGTCGCGGAGCTACGCGCGTGGCGGACGACTCGCGCACGAGCGGACGGCGTCCCGGCGTACGTCGTGCTCCACGACGCCACGCTGGACGAGCTGGCGGCGCGCCGCCCGCGGTCGCGGAGCGAGCTCGCGGCGGTGAAGGGCTTCGGCCCGACGAAGCTCGAGCGCTACGGGAACGACCTGCTCGAGCTGCTCGCCGCCGGCTGACCGCCGCCCAATCGGCGGTACACTTTTGCGGCTTTGCGGCTGGGAAGACGTACGCCCGCGGCAACGAAGCGTGGCCGGATCCGCAAGCGCCGCTTCGCAGCGCTGCTTCTCGTCCTCTTCGCGCTTTCGGGTGCCGCATTCAGCTTCGGACTCGTGACCGCGATCCGGAGCGAGCTCGCCGCGCTCGATCCCTCGAGCCCGCAGCGGGACGTCGACACGGTCGTCTACTCGGCGCCGAACGCGTCCGGGCAACGGCGCGTGCTCGCCATCCTTCGAGGCGACGAGAGCCGCGTGCTCGTCGGCTCGGAGGCGATCGCGCCGATCATGAAGCAGGCGATCGTCGTCGTCGAGGACAAGCGCTTCTACGAGCACAACGGGGTCGACCTGCGCGGCATCGTGCGCGCCCTCTGGCAGGACATCCGCAGCCAGGGCGTCGTCGAGGGCGGCTCGACGATCACGCAGCAGTACGTGAAGAACGCGTACAGCCGCAACGAGCAGACCATCGCGCGCAAGGTGCGCGAGGCGGCGCTCGCCTGGCAGCTCACCCAGCGCTGGTCGAAGGACCGGATCCTCACCGCCTACCTCAACACCGTCTACTTCGGGAACGGCGCCTACGGGATCCTCCAGGCGGCGCGGACGTACTTCCGCGGCAAGAGCGCCGCCGAGCTCACGCTTCCCGAGGCGGCGCTGCTCGCCGGCATCCCACAGAGCCCCGCGAGCTACGACCCGGTCCGCCACCCGGCCGCGGCGCGCGCGCGGCGAAGCTTCGTGCTCCAGCAGCTCTACGAGCAGGGCCGTATCACCCGGACCGAGCTGCGTCTCGCGGACGAGGCGCCGATGCCGAAACCAGAGAACGTCCGGCTGCCGGGGACCCGTGGGCCTGCGCCCTACTTCGTCGGGTACGTGACCGACCAGCTCGTCGCCCGCTACGGCGCAGAGCGCGTCTTCGGCGGCGGGCTCGAGGTGACGACGACGATCGACCTCGACCTCCAGGACCGTGCCCGCGAGGCGATCCAGAAGGTGCTCAGTCAACCGGGCGGCCCCGCGGCGGCTCTCGTCGCCATCGATCCGAGGACGGGGGCGGTCCGCGCGATGTTCGGTGGCACGAACTTCCGACGGAGCCAGTTCAACCTCGCGACGCAGGCCGAGAGGCAGCCCGGCTCGTCGTTCAAGCCGATCGTGCTCGCGAGCGCGTTCCGCCAGGGGATCGCGCCGTCGACCCGGCTCGTCTCGAAGCCGGTCGAGATCGACGCAGGCGACCGGATCTGGAAGGTCTCGAACTACGAGGGGAGCTACCTCGGCGCCGTCGACCTCGCGCGCGCGATGGTCTCCTCGGACAACTCGGTCTACGCCCAGCTCACGAAGGTCGTCGGCCCGAAGTCGATCGTCGACACGGCGCACCGCCTCGGGATCCGCTCCGAGCTTCCGGCCTACTTCTCGATCGGGCTGGGCGCGGTCGCCGTCAACCCGCTCGACATGACCCGGGCCTACGCGACCATCGCCAACGACGGCAAGCGCGTCGACGGGTCGATCATGGGCAACGTCCCGCGGGTCGTCCAGGAGGTTCGCTTCCGCAAGAGCGGGAAGTCGCGGAAGAACGCGCCCGTCGGCAAGACGGTCCTCTCCCCCGGCCAGGCCGAGACGCTCACCGCGATCCTCGAGAACGTCGTCCAGCAGGGCACGGGCCGGCGCGCACAGCTCATCGGGCGCGCCGCGGCCGGCAAGACGGGGACGACGGACAACTACGGCGATGCCTGGTTCATCGGCTACACGCCGGAGCTCGCCGTCGCGGTCTGGGTCGGCTACCCCAACGAGCTCAAGCCGATGGAGACGGAGTTCCACGGCGAGCCGGTCGCCGGCGGGACGCTCCCCGCGCTCATCTGGAAGGCGTTCATGACGCGTGCGCTGGCGGACGAGGAGCCGCGATCGTTCACGCCCCCGCCGTACCTTCCCTCCTACGACGTGCGCGTCGTGAACCGCGGCGGCGGATGGCGGCTCGACAACGGCTACTGCCCCGGCACCCGGGTCATCTCGTACTTCGCCGGCCAGGTGCCGGGGAAGACGGCGACGTGCTACGCGAACGAGGTCTCAGTGCCGGTCGTCGTCGGCCGCTCGGTCGAGTCGGCGCGCGTCGCGCTCGGATCCGTCCCGCTCGCGGCGGACGTGATCTACGTCCCCGCGAAAGTGCGGACACGCCCGGGCCAGGTCGTGAAGCAGCAGCCGCGCGGCGGCTTTCTCTCCGCGAACGGCAGCGTGCGGCTCTGGGTGTCGACCGCCCAGGACGGCCTCGTCCCGAATCTCGTCGGCTCGAGCCTGCTCGATGCGAAGGAGCGGAGCCGGAAGCTCGAGCTCGCCCTCCGCGTTCGCTACGGCGACGGGCCTGCAGGGACCGTGCTCGAGCAGAGCCTCGAGCCGGGGATCGCGATCCGGCCGGGGCTCCCGATCACGCTGCTCGTCGGGCGCGGCTCGACCAACTAGAGCCCGCCTCGACGTAGCGCCACGGCTTCTCGACGGCCTTCGTGATGCCGATCCGCGGCGTCCGCTCGATCTTCGCGGCCGCCGCGCGGGGAACGAGCGCGAACGGCGGCTGCGTCAGATCCGCGCCGTCGTGCTCACGCGTCAAGCCGAGCGCCTGCGTGAGCCTGCCGGGGCCGGCGCAGAGGAGCCGCACGTCTGCGAGCCCGCGCCGCGCGCGCATCTCGTCGAGGCCGTGCGTCGGCTCGAGCGCCCGAAGCAGCACGGCGGCACCGCGACCCGGCTCCTCGCAGACGATGTTCGCGCACCAGTGGAGACCGTATGAGCGATAGACGTAGAGCCGCCCGGGCGGCCCGAACATCACCGCGGTCCTGGGTGTCGGCCCGCGGTACGAGTGACTCGCCGGGTCGTCGGCCGCGTACGCCTCGACCTCGACGATCCGCCCGCCGACGCCGTCGACGAGCAGGGTCCAGCCGATCAGCGCCGGCGCCGCGTCGTGGACGCTCCCCCCGACGAGCTCGGCGAACGTCATTCCTCGAACAGCTGCGGATGGATCCGGACGGCACCCCGCCGTGAGCGCCCACGCCGCGGCTGCGGCGACGCATCTGCGGTCGCCTCGATCTCCGCGAGGATCGTCTCCTGCGTCCGCGACGCGACGACGGGGTCCGGAATCCCCTCCACCCACACGAGCGTCCTGCTCCCGCTGCCGCGATCGCCGCCGACGATCGGCTCGAGAGCGTAGATGCGGTCGGCGCGGACGTACTTTCCGAACCCGAGGAACACCATGCCGTGCCCGTTCATGGCCGAAGTATCGCCGCCGACGCAAGTCCCCGTGACGTGACGGTACGCTCGCCCGGCGGTGCCGCGCATCTTCCTCTCCCCTCCCCATCTCACCGGCCGCGAGGCCGAGTTGGTCGGCGAGGCGATCGCGTCGAACTGGATCGCGCCGCTCGGGCCGCAGGTCGACGCATTCGAGCGCGAGCTCGCGGCGGTCGCGGGCGTCGAGCACGCGGTCGCCCTCTCGAGCGGCACCGCGGCGCTCCACCTCGCGCTCGTCGTGCTCGGAATCGGCAAGGGCGACGAGGTCGCGTGCTCCGACCTGACGTTCGCGGCGAGCGCGAACGCGGTCGGCTACACGGGCGCCACGCCGTTCTTCGTCGACTGCGACGAGGCGACCTGGACGCTGGACCCGGCGCTCCTCGACCGCGCGATCACGGAGCGGCGTGCAGCGGGCGCGAACGTTCGCGCCGTCATCGCGGTCGACCTCTACGGCCAGTGCTGCGACTACGACGTCGTCCGCGAAGTGTGCACCCGTCACGACGTCCTGCTGATCCAGGACGCCGCAGAGTCGCTCGGAGCGACGTACCGCGGCGCACCCGCGGGCGGGCAGGGCGTCCTCGCGGCGTTCTCGTTCAACGGGAACAAGATCATCACGACGAGCGGCGGCGGCATGCTCGTCTCGGAGAACCGCGACCTTGTCGAGCACGCCCGCAAGCTCTCGACGCAGGCCCGCGAACCCTTCGCGCACTACGAGCACCTGGAGGTCGGCTTCAACTACCGAATGAGCAACCTCCTCGCGGCGCTCGGCCGCGCACAGCTCGAGTCGCTTGGAGATCGCGTCGTCACGCGGCGGAGGATCCGTGACCGCTACCGCGAGCTGCTCGCGGGCGTATCCGGGATCACGTTCATGCCGGAAGCGGAGTACGGAAACGGGAACGCCTGGCTCACGTGCATCGTCGTCGACCCCGAGGAGTTCGGCGCCGACCGGGAGACGATCCGGCTGGCGCTCGAGGCCGAGGACATCGAGGCGCGTCCCCTCTGGAAGCCGATGCACCTCCAGCCGATCTACGCATCGCACGTGACCTTCGGCGGCGACGTCTCGGGCCGGCTCTTCGGGCGCGGGCTCTGCCTCCCGAGTGGCTCGGCGCTCACGGACGCCGATCAGGACCGCGTCATCGCGGGAGTGCTCGCGGCACGGAACAGCAGACTGCCTGGCTGAAGGCTGGCAACAGCGGAGCCGGTGTCCGAGTGAAGTCGGACACCGCTCGCGAGAGCGAGGTCGTTGCGGCGGCGAAAAGCCGACGCCTTTAGGGGCGTGCCCCCGCCTCGGCGGGAGCAAGCGGCGGGCAAGGAGGCGCTAGACGTTCGCGACCTCGTCGCGGACCTCGACGACGTCGAGCCAGTGGCTCCAGTCGTCGGAACGGCCGTTGACGACGTCGAGGTACGCGCCCTGAAGCTCGAGGGTGACGGGCCCGACGCCGATCTCGACGTCGTCGATCGCGCGCACCGGGGTCACCTCGGCGGCGGTCCCGGTCATGAAGACCTCCTCCGCGAGGTAGAGGTCGGTGCGGATGAGGTCCGCCTCCTCCACGACGTAGCCGCGCTCGAGCGCGAGCTGCATCACCGAGTCCCTCGTTATCCCGGGCAGGATCGACGTCGACAAGGGCGGCGTCGTGATCTTCCCGTCCTTGACGACAAAGATGTTCTCGCCCGGCCCGTCCGCGACGAAGCCGCCGTCGGTGAGCAGGATCCCCTCGTCGTAGCCGGCGCGCTGCGCCTCGGTCGTCGCGAGCATCGAGTTGAGATAGATGCCCGTCGCCTTCGCGACGTGCGGGATGACGTTCGGCCCGACCCGCGTCCAGGACGAGATCTTCGCGGTGATGCCCTTTGCGAGCGAGTCCTCGCCGAGGTAGGCACCCCACGGCCAGCTCATGATCACGGACTCGACCGGGTTGCCGCGCGTGTGGACGCCGAGCGAGCCGTAGCCGAAGAAGACGATCGGCCGCAGGTAGCAGGCGGGCAGCCCGTTGGCGCGCACGAGGTCGTGGGTCGCCGTGCGGAGCTCCTCGACCGTGTACGGGACGTCCATGTAGAGGAGCTTCGCGCTGTCGTGGAGCCGCTGCAGGTGGTCGGCGAGGCGGAACACGGCCGGGCCACGCGGCGTCTCGTACGCGCGAATCCCCTCGAACGCGCCCGTGCCGTAGTGGAGCCCGTGGACGCCGACATGGACGGTCGCATCCGCCCAGTCGACGAGCTCGCCGTTCATCCAGATCTTCGCGGTCTCCTGCATCGGTGTCCTCCGTTCGCCAGCCAATAGAAATCGTGTGGGTGTCAGACTTAAGTCTGACACCCACGCTGTCTCTACGGTGATTCGAGCGCCAGGTCCTCGACGCGACCGCGCGTGAGCCGAAGGAGCTCCTGCGGCGTCAGCCCGACGACGTGGCGGTCGGAGCCTGCCCCGGCCCATACCATCCGGTGCCGAAGCAGCGCGCGGTCGACGAGAACGGCTGACACGTTCTCGAGCGGGAACGGCGCAACGCCGCCCGGCTTGAAGCCCGTCGCCTCGTGCACCTCCGCCGCGCTCGCGACTGCGACGCGCCTCACACCGAGGAGCCGCGCGACCTTTCCGGTGTCAGCCTTGCGGTCGCCGGGGACGAGCGCGACCACCGGAGCTCCGTCGCACACGAGGACGAGAGACTTGACGATCTGGGAGAGCGTGCACCCGATCGCGTCCGCGGCCCCCTCGGCGGTCGGCGTGTCTCGCTCGAGCTCTTCGAGCCTCGCCTCGGCACCGACGTCACGCAGGAACGAGGCGACCCGTTCCACCGGCTCGGGCCAGAGGGCGGCGGCCGCGCCGTTCGCGTCGTCGGTCACGCGAGCTCCACGAAGCGGACGTCGTCGAATCCCATCGCGTGCAGGGCGGCCTCGAGCTCCTCGGTGGCGGGGGTGTCGATCGAGAAGACCATGAGCGCCTCTCCCCCCTCCTTCGTCCGCGATACGGCCATGTTCGCGATGTTCACGCCGGCGTCGCCGAACATCGAGCCGACGCGTCCGATGACCCCGGGCTGGTCGGCGTAGCGCACGAACACCATGTGCGGCGCGATCTCGATGTCGATCGCGAACCCGAGGGCGCCGCCGAGGAAGAGCCGCGGCTCGGGGCCGATCGTCGTCCCCGAGACGGTCGCCTCCTCCCCGTCGGAGACGATTCGCACCTCGACGCTGTTCGTGTAGTCGCGCGAGGCGCGGTTGCGCTCCTCGACGACCTCGATGCCGCGCTCGGCCGCCAGCACGGGCGCGTTGACGACGTTCACGACCTGGTCGACGCGCTCCTGGAACGTCCCGTTGAGCGCGGCCGCCGTGAGCAGCCGCGTGTCGTACTGCGAGAGCGGCCCGTGCGCGGCGACGGTGATCCTCCGCGGCCGGCCCGCGGTGAGCTTCGCGGAGATCCGCCCGAGGAGCGCCGCGAGCGGGATGAACGGCCGCAGGACCTCGAGGTCCTCCTGGTCGACGACGGGGATGTTCACCGCGTTCGTCACGACCCCGCCGTCGAGGGCGGCCACGATCTGCTCGGCGACGATCACACCCGCCCGGTCCTGGGCCTCGTCGGTCGACGCCGCGAGGTGCGGCGTGACGACGACCTGGTCGAGCCCGAGCAGTGGTCCCTCGTACGGCTCCTTCGAGAACACATCGAGGGCCGCGCCGGCGAGCTTGCCCGATCCGATCGCTTCTGCGAGCGCGGCCTCGTCGACGAGCGCACCGCGCGCCGCGTTCACGAGACGGGCGCCGTCGCGCATGTGCGCAATGGCGTCGCGGTCGATCAGGCAGCGCGTCTCGTCCGTGAGCGGTGAGTGGAGCGTGACGATGTCGGATGCTGCGAGGAGATCCTCCACCGAGTCCGCCTGCTCGACGCCGAGGTCGCGAAAGCGGTCTTCCCCGACGAACGGGTCATACGCGACGACCGTCATCCCCAGTCCCAGCGCGCGTCGCGCAACCTGCTGGCCGATGCGGCCGAAGCCGACGACGCCCAGCGACTTCCCGGCCACCTCGACGCCACTCCAGCGCGAGCGCTCCCAGCGCCCGTCCTTCATCGCGGCGTGCGCCTGCGGGATGTTCCGTGCCAGCGCAAGGATGAGCCCGATCGTCTGCTCGGCGGCCGAGACGACGGTCGACTCCGGCGCGTTCGCGACGACGATCCCTCGCCGAGTCGCTGCGGCGACGTCGACGTTGTCGATCCCGACGCCCGCCCGGCCGATCACCTTGAGCCGCTCGGCACGCTCGATCACATCCTGTGTGAGCCTCGTCGCCGACCGGATGACGATCCCGTCGTAGCGGTCGATGATCTCCTCGAGCGGCGAGTCCGGGTCGACGTCGACCTCAAAGCGGCTGCGGAGCAGCTCCACGCCCGCCTCGGCGATCGGCTCGCGAACGAGGACGCGGAGGCTCATCGGCTCGTCAAGCGGGAGCGACGGTGCCGAACGCCTCGAGCGCCGCCGACGCGGCGTTGCCCTGCTCGACGTCGGCGCCGGCAGCCGCGAGCTCGACCTCGATCGCCGTGAGGGCGCCGGCGATCTGCTCGACCGTCACGTGCCCGATGTGCCCGATGCGGAACAGGCGTGACACGAGATCGCCGTGCCCGCCCGCGATCGTGATCCCGTGGTTGTCGCGGAGCGCGAGACGGAGCGCAACTGCGTCGACGCCCTCCGGCGTGAGCGCCCCCGTGAGGACCGCGGCGCTGTCGTCGTCCGGCGAATAGAGCTCTAGCCCGATGGCCTTGACGCCCGCGCGGCAGGCGCGACCGAGCGCCCGGTGGCGTGCGTACGCGGCCTCGAGCCCGTCGGCGAGGACGAGGCCGAGCGCAGCGGTGAGCGCGACGACGGTCGACGTCGCGGGCGTGAACGGCGTCGAGCCCTTCTCCTGGACTCGCCGCTGCCGCTGCCAGTCCCAGTAGAACCGCGGCAGCGTGGCAGTCCCGGTTCTCGCCCAGGCGCGGTCCGAAACGGCCGCGAACGCCAGGCCCGGCGGCGTCATTAGCGCCTTCTGCGAGCCTGTCACGACGACGTCCGCTCGCCAGGCATCCGTCTCGAGCGGCACGGCGCCGAGGCTCGACACCGCGTCGACGACCGACAGCGCTTCTGCCTCGGCGCACGCGGCGAGCAGCAGCTCGAGGTCGCAGACGACGCCCGTCGAGGTCTCGGAGTGGACGAGGAACACCGTCGTCGCGCCGCTCTCTGCAAGCGCCGCGCGCAGGTCCTCGGGGCTTGGCGCCTCGCCCCACGCATACGTGAGCGGCACGACGTCGCAGCCGAAGGCGCGCGCCATCGCCTGCCAGCGCTCCCCGAACTCGCCCTGCGACACCGCGAGGACGCGCTCGCCGGGCGAAAGGAGGTTGACGATCGCGGACTCGAACGCCCCCGTGCCGGACGAGGTGAACACGAGAACTTCCCGCTCGGTGCGGAAGACGGCGCGAAGCTGCTCCTGCGCGAGCGCGAACACCGCGGCGAAGTCCGGCGAGCGGTGGTGGATCACCGGCTGCGCGAGCGCGCTCAGCACCTCCGGCGGCACGGCGGTCGGGCCGGGCGTCAGGAGCTGCTGTGGGCGGGGCACGCCTTGAGCGTACAGCGGCTCCCTCGCGCACTGGCGCACAACGATCGTCAACGGCCCCCAGGGGCACTCCCGTGTCCCTGATGTCACGGTATCGGCGGAGTCGCGACGCGAGCGTCACGCCTTCGTGGCAACTTCGTGCCGGCGGATTGCGTTTCCGCGCCGCCGCCTACCGATGCGTGGCGAACGTGATCGCCTGCTGGAACGTCGGCTTGTTCGAGGCGCGCATCGTCCGCGTGAGGATGCCGGGCGCGAAGACGATCCGCTCCTTCGTCGCGTCGGCGCGCCAGGCTGTCGCGTCGGCGCCCTGCGTCGCGGAGACCTCGCCGACTGCGTCATCGAGCGCCGCCCACAGTGCCGCAGCGCAGCGTGCGACGTCGCCGCCGCCGCAGAAGTGGGTCGCGTACGTCCCGGCCACCGGCCGGCCGAGGAGCGTCCGCAGGTCCTTCTGGACGTACGCCCACCAGCCGCTGTACGCGCTCGAACCGTCCGTCTGCATCGCCGGGTCGTTCGGGACGAGCACCGAGAGCTCCTGGCGGAGCTCTGTGTCGAGCACGCCGCCGAGCACGGCGTTCGCGATCCTGGGCCACGCGACGTCGAGGATCGGGGCACCTGCGGAATCGATCTTGCCGTCGAGATCGGCGTCGAGCCGGCTCCCGCCGGCCGTATGCCACGTGTCGACCTGCGCGGCGGCCGCGACCGCACGCGGCGTGCCGGTCCCGCGGGCGAGGACGTCTCGAACCACGGGCCAGACGCGCATGAGCCGGAGGTCCTGCGTGGCGGCGCCGTTCATCGCGCCGACGACGCTGGCCAACGTGTGGCGGCGCTGGCGGTCGATGCCCGCCCAGAGCAGGTCGACGCGCTGCACCGGCCCCCATGTCCATTCGTCGTCCGCCGCCACGTAGCCCCGCGCGGGCTTGTTGTTCCAGTTGAGGATGACGCCGCTCGGCGGGTTCACGACCTGCGCGTGCGCCGCGGCGGGCTCGAACCCCTGCCACTCGTAGTCGCCGGTCCCCTTCGTCGGGAGGCCGGGGTCGACGGTCGGCGGGCGCACCGGGAGGCGGCCGCTCGTGAACTGCGCGATGTCCTTGTTGTCCGCGTAGACCCAGTTGAACGTCAGCTCCATCCGCGACGCAGCGCGGAGGAAGTCCTTGGCGGAGCGGACGCGGTTCATCGACAGGTCGAGAAAGAAGCGGAGCGACGCGAGCTCGCGCCCGCGCGTCGAGCGTCGCGAGGTGATCGCAACGCGCTTGCCTTCAACGGTCGCGTACCCCTTCACCGGCCCGTGAATCGTCTCGCGATAGACGAGCGGCCGATCCGGCTCACCGGGGCGGCCGACGATCATGCCCGCATCGACCGTTCCCATCGGGCGACACTCGCCGCGGTACAGGTAGCTCGTCTCGCCGTCGCCGCAGAGAGTCTCGACGTACTCGTCGACGAGATCGGAGCCGGCCGACGTCGCGCTCCACGCGTAGTCGATTCCGCGCCCGAGGAGGACGCCGAACGAGACGCCGGGGAAGGCGGCGCCGCGCGTCTTGTACCCGCCCCCCTCGAGGTCGAGCTCGAGGAGCATGCCCGGGTAGAAATGGCCGACCTGCGGGCCCGCGACGAAGAGCGGCTTGCCCGTCGTCGAGCGCCGGGCGCCGACGAGCAGCGCATTCGACATCGGCAGCCGGGTCGTCGTGTCCGCGGAGAGCCCCGCCGGCGCGAAGCTCGTCGGGTCTACGACGACGTTGCCGACCTCGCTCGTCTGCCGAATCGTGCGCTCGAAGCGGCCGGGCACCGCGGTGCGCGCCTCGGGATCGTCCCGCTGCCGCAGGTCCTCCCAGACTTGCCGCCCGCGCTCCGCGCCGAACTTGCGCTGCAGGGACGCGAGGAACTGAGACCGGCGAACCTCCTGCCCGCCGCCCGAGCCGAACACCGACCCGATGAGCCCGCCCACCGCGACGACGTCGTTGCGGGTCCAGGGTGCGAGCGGCAGGCCCGCCTTCCTGTACTGCGCGTTGATCCCCGCCACGTACGCGTCGATCAGCCGAATCGCGGCACGGCCGTCGGCGCCCTGGGCGCGAAGGAGGTCGAACTGCTGTGCGAGGCGGGCCTCCGCGGCTGCGCTCGGCCGGAAGGTGCGCCCCGAGAGCGCGAAGGCGAACGCGTTCACGCCGGGTGCGTCGAGCGTCGCGATGCGCCCCGGACCGCGGAGGAGCTCCATGATCAGCTGGCGATCCGCAGCGGTCGCCCAGCCCGCTCCGAACGCAACGTCCTGCGCCGTATTGCCTTTGACATGCGGCACGCCCCAGCGGTCACGGGTGATCGTGACTCCCTTCCGCGGCCGCTCGGTGCGAACGGCCCGCTCCGATCCGAGACCGAGCGTCTCCCGCTTGAAGTACCGGCGGAGGTCGGCATCGGTCACGCGGTCGCGGAGCCTCGTCAGCCCCTCGTAGAGCGCGATCTGGTCGGTCGCGTTCTTCGTGAACGCGACCCCGCCGGCCTGACCGGGTGGAAGGACGTTCCAGGCCTGCGTCGCGTGGTCGTTGGGTGTCGCGCCGAGCGCGGTCGCCGTCGCCGCGGTCGCGACCACCACACCGATTGCGACCAACGCCCGAAGCAAGCCGACTCCTCCGTTGTCGGAAGGGACGAAAGCGGGAACTGTACGTATGAGACGTAGATTTGCCGGCTGATGGACGTGCTCCTCGCCTTCGCGGCCGCCCTCGTCACGCTGCGTCTCGCCGCGGAGCTCGTCCGGAAGTGGCGCGTCCGGCGGGCGCCAGAGCTTCTCGTCTGGGCCGCGTCGCTCGCGGCATTCGCGGCAGCGTCGGGGGCGCTCGCCTGGGGCGCCGCGGCGGGCTGGGACGATCGCGCGTTCAGAGCCTTCTACCTCTTCGGCGGCCTCCTCACGGCGGCACTGCTCGGAGCCGGATCGCTCCTGCGCGTCGGCGTTAGGACCGCCGGGCCCGTCGCGCTCGTGTACGCGGGCCTCGCGATCGGAGTCGCGGTCTCGGTGCCGATCGACCCCCCCGTGACGGGCAGCGAGATCCCGGACGCGGCCGAGCACCTGGCGTTCTTCCCCGCCCGGGCGCTCGCGCTCGTCGGGAACGTCGCCGGCACGGTCGCCGCGATCGGGGTTGCGCTCACCGGGCTACGGCGACGACCGATCGGGAACGCGCTGATCATCGCGGGCGTCGCGGTCGCGGCCGCGGGCAGCGCGATCGCGGGGCTCGGCGAAGGCGGTGGCGCCGTCTTCGCCGCGCTCGCGGCCGGGCTGCTGTACGGCGGGTTCGTCAGCCCGCGTTAGTCGCTACTCGCGCATCTCCGCCATCCGTCGCGTTCGATCCGCCCGGCGGCGACGCTCGCGAACCCAGATCCCGGCGAAGAGGAGGACGACGAGCCCGAGGACGATCAGCTCGACCGCCAGCGTGAGCCCGTCGGGGTGATGGGCGATCAGCCGCGGGACAGCACCCACAGGCCACCGACCGTGTAGAGCACCATCAGAGCGAGGAACGCGAACTGCGACAGGAGCGCATCCCGCCGGTCCGGGAAGATCGTCACCGCCCGATCATGGGCGACCGCAAGCCCGGCCACGTGCCCGGCAACGAGAGCGGCGGCCTGGACGTACCAGGTCATGTTCGGCGAGATGACGGTGAGGTCGGGGACGACATGTGCCGTCCCGAACAGGTTCCATCCTCTCCCGAGGGGATCCGAGAGGAGCGGAACGGCGAACTGCCCCGTGACGAGGAACGTCGTCACGTAGTGCGCGACGACGTAGACGAAGGCGATCGGGAGCAGCGAGCGCAGGAAGTCGGGAACGAGCGACCGCGGGGCGTTGACGGACGCGCGCGAGAGCGCGCAAGCCCCCTCGTACGCGAGGGCCACGAGCAGCACCGCGGCGAAAAGCCCAGCGAGGCTCGCCAAGGTGACGAGCAACTCGCCGAGGTTCGGGTGTTCGACGAGGTACGGCTGCTCGATCTCGGCCATCCAGTTCTGCCAGGTGCTCGTTCGGCTGTAGCCGTCGAAGAGCACCGATCCGAGCATCACGGAGACGAAGGCGACGGTCCCGGGCACCGACTCTGCACCGGCGAGGCCCGTGAACGGCCAGCGCAACCGGATGCTCCCGTCCTCTGCATGGAGCGGCGCCAACCGCGCGAGCAGCCCGAAAAGCACGGCGAACCCCTCCCCGGTGCGCTCCCATGTGTCGCGTCCGAACGCCGCCATGCCGAACAGCGCGACGTACGTGTAGAGCGCGATCGCGAATGCGAGCGCGCGCGGACTGGACGGGTCGGAGTAGGCAAGCTCGAGCGAAGCGAACGCGAAGATCACGACCGCCCCGGGCCAACGGCCCGCCCGCTCCGGGTACTCGGCGAGGGGTTGAGCCTCTCCTCCGCCCCGCTCCCGGATCCAGACGAACGCGTCCGCCATCGCCCGCCACGGCGACAGGGCGCGCCAGACGTTTCCCAGAAGCACGGACAGGAGCGGCACCCCGAGCCAGAACACGACGTACACCCACGTCGGCGCGAGGTTCCGGAAGGGGTCGGTGTCGCCAAAGACGGCCGAAGCCCAGACGAGCCCGAAGAGCGCGACGGAGAGGACCTGGAGAACGATCCGAAGCGGCCCGAGCACGAAGCCGGAGAACCCGCTCCGAGTGGGACGGCCCTCCGCGTGGGCCTCGAGGAGCGGCCGCTTCCACAGCGCCCCGAGCAGGACGAAGGAGACGACGAGCACCACTCCCGCGCCCCAGTAGAAGAGCCACGTCGGGATCGGAAGGTCCTGGACCGTGCTGATCCCGTGCGCGACGAGCCGTATGTCCATCTAGGGCCTGACCTCGACGACCGCCAGAAGCGCGTCCGGGTGGTGGAGCTCGACCTCGAACCGACCCGGGATCGTGGCGGTGAACGGCAGGCGCACCGGCTTGCCCGGCGTCACCGTGCGCTCGACGTCGTACCCGTGCATGTGGACTTCCTCCCCGGCGTCCGTGCGGATGACGATCACGACTCGGTCGCCCTTCTTCACCTTCGGCCGCGCGATGCCGCCCTGCGGCACGCCGCCGACGACGCGGATCGTCACCGTCTTCGGGGCCGGCTTCGCCGGCGTCGTTGTCTCCGTGGGCGCAGTCTCGGTCGGCGTGGTCTCGGTCTTGGTGGGCGTCTCGGTGGGCGTCGTGGCCGTCATCGTCGGCTGGGTCGACGAGTCGGTCTCGGGGGTGGCAGCGTCGGTGTCGTCGCCGCCGCAGCCGGCGAGGGCGAATGCGCTCGCCGCGACGGCGAGCAGGGTTTTGATGACTCTCATTGATCTCTCCTCGGTCAGATGGCAGGCGCAGCGACCTGCGAAAAGGGCTCAGGACGCGAGGAGGAGCGGCGGCCCACGGCCGGTCGGCCGGGCGAGATGCACGACCCGGGGCCGCAGCTGGGGCCTGTCGCTGAGCGGGAGCCATGCCTCGCCCGGAGCCGTGGCTGGAGCGCGCCGCGCGCCGGTGAGGGTCCCGGCGAGCCGTCGCGCGGCGAGGACGCACAGAAGGGCGACCGGAACCTGGAGCGCGAGCCCGAGGAGGAACGTCGGCGTGGTGAAGAGCCACGTCAGCTCGCCCGTGTGCGCGAGCCGCTCGACGTGCTCCTGCGCGACGAAGCCGAGAGGCGCGACGAGCGCGAACGCCCACGGCGAGCGGCGGCCGACGCTGCGCTCCTGGAACGCCAGCCCTACGAGGCCGATCGTCGCGAGGATCGCCAGCACCTGCGGCCCGTGCTCGAGGTAGCCGTGGACCGGACCCGGAGCGGTTCCGGTGAGGCGATATGCGAGAGCGTGGGCGGCGAGGATGCCCGCGGCGGCCACCGGAGTGACGAGACCCCACGCGAGCATGCGCCGTGCCATCACGCGGGATGATGCCAGCGGGCGGTGCGCAAGCCCATGGCGAGCTTTTCCTCGCTTGTATCGAGTGTTACTTTTTCTCGATGTCCTGGTGCGGGCGGCGGCTCACGATCGCACTTGCCGTGCTCCTCGCCACGGCGCTGGCAGCCGCGTCGGCGACGTCTTCGGCCGCAGCGCCGCGACAACGCGTCGTCGTCGTGCTCGATCGCGGGGGCTGTGGCGACGCTGCGACGCTCAAGCTCTGCGACGGCTTCCGGAACGCGTCGCGACGTACCGGTGTCGGCGGACGACTCTTGTCGCCGACGTATCGTGAGAGCACGACAGACTTCCTCGGCCTGATCGCTCGTCAGCGCTACGAGGCGGTCATCATCTTCGGGCTGTACTTCGAGCCGGGGGTCCCGGCCGTCATGAAGCGGCATCCCAATACCCGGTTCGCGGTGCTCGACGCCTCGTGGCGGGACGTGCCCAGTCGGCCGAGGAACGTGCAAGGTGTCGTGTTCCGGTCGAGCGAGGCTGCCTTCCTCGCGGGGTGGCTGGCGGGCAAGCTCGAGCAACGTCGTCCGGGTCGCGACGTCGTCGGTGTCGTCGGCGGCCTCGCGGTCCCCTCCGTACGGGAGTTCGTGGTGGGATACGGCGCCGGCGCACGGCGCGCCGCACCCGGGATCACCGTCCTGAAAGCGTTCTCCGGGGACTGGTCCGATCCGACGAAATGCGCTGCGCTTGCCCGTCGACAGATCGCTCAGGGCGCAGGGACCGTCTTCAACGTCGCCGGCGCATGCGGACTCGGCACCCTCGAGGCCGCGAAGGTCGCGCACGTTTGGGGGGTCGGCGTCGACAGCGACCAGGCGTTCTTGGGCCCGCACGTCCTCACGAGCGTCCTCAAGCACTTCGAGGAGGGCTTCGTCGCCGTCCTGCGGCAGGTCCGGTCGGGGCGGGTTCGCACGGGCCGGGACACGATCCTCACGATGCGGGACGGTGCCGTCGGGCTCGGCAAGATCAGCCCCAAGGTGCCCCGCCCACTCGTCCGGCAGCTCGAGACGCTCAGGCGCCGGATCATCGCCGGGGAGATCCATGTCCCCGGCGTGGCGCAGTAGCGGCTACGAGGCCCTCTGCACCGGAATCCAGACGAGTCCGTCATGGACGGCGACGTCCTCGGACGGTCCGCCGATCGGGATCCGTGCCAGGACGTCCCCCGTCTGGGGGTCGATTCGGGCGACCTCGGAGTCCACCCATGACGTGACCCAGACAGCGCCTTCGCCGTATGCGATCCCGGAGACGTCGGTAAGCGGAGGTGTCGAGAAGATCTGTGACCCCGTGACAGCGTTGACCTTCCACACCTGGGCCTTCGACGAGGGGCTCGAGCCCGGCCCGGGCGTCCCTCCGATCCAGACCGCACCACCCCCCAAGGCGATCGGGTACACCCAGCTTCCCGCGTAGAACTCCGCCGTCTCCTTGGCGGATCGCGCCTCGACCCGCTTCGCGCGGCTCGCGATCGTCGTCGCCCACACGGCGCCGTCCCCGACCGCGAGCTGTAGCGCGCCTGTCCGGCCCAGGTCGACCATCGCCTCGACGTCGCCGGTCGATGGATCGATCCGTGCAAGCCCGTCGAACGCGCCCGCCCACACGCGGCCATCCCCCGCGCCGATCGCCGAGACGGTCGGGACGACCGGGTCGTCCGGGTCGCCGAGCGGAATCCGTCGCGCGACGGCGTCGACCTCCGGATCGATCCGCACGATCTCGCCGAACCCACCGGTCGCGGCCCAGACTCCCCCGACACCCGTTGCGAGGTCGACGACGGGTGACCCGATGCCGATCGTCTTCGCGGCTGTTCTGGTAGCAAGGTCGATGCGGGTGACGGTGCCGTCGCGAGCGTCCCCCACCCAGACGGCACCCGCGCCACCCGCGACCGTAACCGGCCGGGAGCCGAGCGGGATCGATGCGACGACCCGGTTCGTCGCCGGGTCGACGACGACGAGCGCAGGCGGAGTAACGACCACGGTGGCCGGCCCCTCGTCACGAACGAGGAGGTACCCGACGGTCACGCCCGCGATCGCGACCGCGAGAAGTACGAGTCCCGCGACCAGGATCCGGAGGCGTCGCCGACGACCACCGCCGCTCTCCGGCACAGGGGGTGCGACCGTGCTCGGCGCCGGCGCCCGCTCCTGCGCCTCGAGCGACGGATCCTGCTCGAGGATCGCCCGCTGGAGCCGCTGGAGGTCCGTGCCCGGCTCGAGGCCCAGCTCGTCGGCGAGCAGCGCCCGTCCGTCGCGGTACACCTCGAGGGCCTCCGCCTGGCGGCCACAGCGGTAGAGGGCGAGCATCAGCTGGCCGCGCAGCCGCTCTCGAAGCGGGTGCTCGTCGACGCGGGCCTCGAGCTCGGCCACGACTGCGCCGTGCCGCCCGAGCCGGAGCAGCCCCTCGATCCGGCCCTCCACCGTCTCGAGGCGGAGCTCCTCGAGGCGGTGGATCTCGCGCTGGGCGAACTCGGCGAAGGCGAACTCGCCCAGCACCGGGCCGCGCCAGAGGGCGAGCGCCTCCTCGAACGTCGCGACAGCCGCGGCGGTGTCGTGGTCGAGTGTCCTCCAGCCCTCGGCCGCGAGAACCTCGAACCGCCGTACGTCCACGCGACTCCCATCGAGGCGCAGCGCGTAGCCGGGCGGCTGGGTGACGAGCATGCCGTCTGCGCCCGACGAGTCCAGGAGGCGGCGAAGGTGCGAGACGTACCCCTGCAGGGCCTTTGACGCCGTAGGCGGCGGCTGCTCGCCCCACAGGGCGTCGACCAATACGTCCGTCGAGACCACCTCGCCGCGCTGGAGCGCGAGGACCGCGAGCAACGCCCGTTCACGACCGGCCGGGAGCTTCACCGGTTGCCCGGAATCGTCGCAAACCTCGAGCGGGCCGAGGATCCTGAGCTCCACGTGACCTCCCGGACGCCGAGCGTAGCACCGGCTTCGGCTCGTGCCTTACCGGGTCCTTACCGGGCCTGACGCCTTTCTGGGTGCCGTCTCGCACCCTCCGAAGCGTCCGATCGCCGCGGGGGCGAGCGGGAGACGAAGGAGGGACGAGATGAAAGCTCAGCGGTTCGGGATCACCGTCGTCGCCGTCGCATCCGTCGCCGTCGCGATCGGCGCGGGAGCAGCCGCAACGGGCACGACGCCGCCGTGGCTCGACGCGCTCAACGCGCGGAGCGACGCGCTCAACCGCCAACACCAGCTCGGCGACTACGCCGAGCGGCGAGCGCTCGGGGCGCCCGGTCCGAACTGGCTCCAGGCACTGCAGGCGCGGGGCGAGGCGATGAACCGTTACTACGGCCTCGGCGAGTACGCGCGGCAGGGCGCGCGGCGCTCGGCGACGCCCGACTGGCTCGCCGCACTGAACGCCCGGAGCGACGCGCTCAACCGGCAGTACGGGCTCGGCGAGTACGCGCCGGGGAGGGACGGCGCCCCGGTGCGTCGGAAGGGGGCATCGTGATCGAGAGCGCGACGAGCATCAGCCGGGAGGCCGAGCGGGAGCGATCGGTGCTCGGCCTCACGCGAAGGGAACGCGAGGTCCTGGAGCTGGTCGCCGAGCGGCTGACGAACGCGCAGATCGCGGCGCGGCTGTGGATCTCCTGCAAGACGGTGGGGCACCACCTCGAGAACACCTACGCGAAGCTCGGCGTGCACACGCGGACGGCCGCCGTCCGCGTCGCGGGCAGCTGAACCGATCGCACCGGGGGGTTGGAGCCGCCGACGAGGCGGCTCCAACGCGTGTCAGCGGACGACGACGGGCACGCGCTGGACGGCGTTGTTCTCGTAGCCCCCGAGGTTCCACTCCGGCTCGGGCGGCTGCGTGTCGCCGGCCTCGTCCGTCGCGCGGCAGCAGAGCACGTGCTCGCCCGGTTGCGACGCGTCCCAGGCGAACGACCAACCGCACCATGCCCACGGCCCCTCGAGCTCGCGGGTGATCTCCGCATCGGCCCAGGTCGAGCCGCCGTCGGTGCTCACCTCGACCCGAGCGATGGGGGCGCAACCGGACCAGGCGCGGCCCTCGAGGACGCACGCGTCCCGCGTCGACGATCCTGTCGCGCGAGTAGAAGTCGGGCATGCCGGGCGGCGCCATCAGTGACCGCGGGCGCATGCGCGTCACCGGGCGCCCGTCCTCGTCTTCGCTCCGGCGGACCCGATACCCGGCAGTGACCTGGTATCCCGCGAACGGCTCCGTCGTCACCGTGATCGCGGACAGCCACTTGACGTTCGTCATGCCGTACCAGCCGGGGACGACGAGCCTGAGCGGGAAGCCATGCTGCGGCGGCAGCGGGGCGCCGTTCATCTCGTACGCGAGGACGGCGCCGCTCTCGAGTGCCTCGTCCACCGGCAGGCTGCGCTCGTAGCTCTGCTCGACGTCGCCCTCGATCCCGCGGTCGAGGCCTCCGAAGACGACGTCGACTGCATCGCCCGCGAGCCCCGCCTCCTCGAGCAGGGGCGCGAGCGCCACGCCTCCCCACCGGGCGGTCCCGACCGCCTCCATCAGCCACGGCTGGCTGATCGGCCGCGGCTCGAGCAGCGCGCGGCCGTTGCCGGCGCACTCCATCGTCGCGGCCAGATCGACCCGTGGGCGCATGCGGAGCTCGTCGAGGCCGAGCGTCAGCGGACGCTCGACGGCGCCCCCGATCTCGAGCCGCCACGTTTCCGGCTCGACGAGCGGGACGTCGTAGTGGATCAGCAGGTAGTGCAGCCCGACGGGCGTGATCGCCCAGCGGAGCGCCTCGAGCGGCATCGCGTGGTTGCGCGCGGCGAGGCGCAGCTCGTCGAGCGTGATCCCTGGATCGCTCGCGAGTGCCACGCCCCGACGCTACAACCGCGGTCCGGGCCTGTCCATCTCAGGCGGACAGCTTCGTGCGCACGAGCTCGTTGACCACCCGCGCATCGGCCTGCCCCTTCGTCTCCTTCATGACCTGGCCGACGAAGAAGCCGAGGAGGCCATCCTTGCCGCCGCGGTACTGCTCGACCTGCGCGGGGTTCGCAGCGAGGATCGCGTCCACGATCGGCTCGAGCGCAGAGGTGTCCGAGACCGCCTCCTGTGCGAGGTACGGCTCGGCCGAGAACCCCGGCTCTCCAACCCGCGCGATCGCCTCGTCGAACGCCTTCCGCGGGATCCGCTCGCGCGCGCCGACGAGCTTGGCCAGCTCGGCCGCGTCGACCGCGCCGGGATCGACGCCGGCACCGACGAGCTGGTTGGCGATGACGTTGCTCGCCGCCATGCCGTCCGCTCCGGCCGCGACCGTCCCCTCCCACAGGCGCTCGAGACCGCCGGTCACGAGGACGAGCGCCCGCTCGTGGTCGAGCGCCGCGCCGATCCGGCGGATCCGCGCCGCCGGGAGCTCTGGCAGCTCGGCCCGGAGCCGCTCGACCATGCTCCGCCGACGGCTCGACCGGGACGAGATCCGGCTCGGGGAAGTAGCGGTAGTCGTCGGCCTCCTCCTTCGCGCGGCTCGGCGTCAGCGTCCCGGTCGCGACGTCGAAGTCGTACGTGTGCTGCTCCACCTCGCTGCCCGACTCCCAGACCGCGATCTGCCGCGCGACCTCCGCCTCGATCCCCCGGGCGATGTGGGTGAACGAGTTCATGTTCTTGATCTCGCAGCGGGTGCGGAGCTCGTCCGACCCTGCCGGGCGCACGGAGACGTTGGCGTCCACGCGGAGCGTCCCCTTCTCCATCTCCGCGTCCGAGATGCCGAGCTCGACGATCGTCTGCCGCAGGAGCTGCAGGAAGCGCTTCGCCTCCTCCGCGGAGTGGATGTCCGGCGCCGTGACGATCTCGACGAGCGGCGTCCCGCCGCGGTTGTAGTCGACGAGCGTGTAGTCGGCCCCGCCGATGCGCCCGGTGCGGCCGCCGACGTGGACGTTCTTGGCCGCGTCCTCCTCGAGGTGCGCGCGCACGATTCCTACTGCATGATCGCCTTCCGGCAGTGGTACTAGCACACTGCCGTCAACGCAAGATGGAAGATCGTACTGCGAGATCTGATATCCCTTCGGCAGATCGGGGTAGAAGTAGTGCTTCCGCGCGAACACGGCCCGCGGCGCGACCTCGCATCCGAGGGCGAGCCCGAGCTTGACGACCCACTCGATCGCAACGCGGTTCGGCACGGGGAGCGCGCCGGGGAAGCCGAGGCAGACGGGGCACGTCTGCGTGTTCTCCCCCGCGCCGAAGCCTACCGGGCAGCGGCAGAACATCTTTGTCCGCGTCTTCAGCTGGACGTGGATCTCGAGGCCGATGACCGGTTCCCAGTTCATCTCTCGCTCTCCTGGGCCGTCGCTCGCGGTGCGAGGCCGGAGGGGACAGTGCTCTGCACGGCCCCGGAAGGCAGCGTGCCGCGAGCGGCGGCAGCCGTTGGCGGAGCCGGGCTTCGCGCGGCGGAAGCCGACGGCGGCCAGGTGCGCGAGAGACTCATCGGAGGCGCTCGGGGACGAGGTCGAGGTCGAGCGCGCGCTCGAGCGCGTGGCCGACGCGGAACAGCGTGTTCTCGGCGAACTGGCGGCCGATCAGCTGGATCCCCACGGGCAGGCGCTCGGAGAGCCCGCAGGGGACGCTCAGGCCGGGGAGCCCCGCGAGGCAGGACGGGATCGTGAGGAGGTCGCACGCGTACATCGCGAGCGGGTCGGCGGCCTTCTCCCCGATCGGGAACGCGACGGTCGGCGACGTGGGCGTGGCGATGAGGTCGAACGTCTCGAAGGCCGCCGCGTGCTCCCGTCCGATCAGGGTCCGGACCTTCTGCGCCTGGCCGTAGTACGCGTCGTAGTACCCCGCCGAGAGCGCGTACGTGCCGAGCATGATCCGCCGCTTCGGCTCCGCGCCGAACCCCTCGTCCCGCGTCCGCTCGACCATGTGCCGGTAGGTGTCCTCCTCGCTCCGCGGCCCGTAGCGGACGCCGTCGTAGCGGGCGAGGTTCGACGACGCCTCGGCCGGCGCGATGAGGTAGTAGCACGGCAGCCCGTAGTCGAACGACAAGGGCAGATCGCACTCGCCGACGTCCGCCCCGAGTCCCTCGGCGACCGCGAGCGTCTTCTCGAACTCGGCGCGGACGCCGGGCTCGATCGCCTCGAGCGCCACGGCCTGACGCGGCACGCCGATCCGGACGCCGTCGAGCCGCTCGCCTTCGGGGAGCGCGACCGGAGCCGGGAGCGCAACCGTCGTCGAGTCCGCGGGATCCGGGCCGGAGATGATCCCGTAGAGGAGCGCGACGTCGCGCACCGTCTTCGCGACCGGCCCGATCTGGTCGAGGCTCGAAGCGAAGGCGACGACGCCGTAGCGCGACACCGTCCCGTAGGTCGGGCGCAGGCCGACGTTCCCGCAGAGCGCGGAGGGCTGCTTGATCGAGCCGCCCGTGTCCGAGCCGAGGCCCCATGGCGCGAGGCCGCCGGACACGGCGGCCGAGGTGCCGCCGCCCGACCCGCCGGGGACGCGGCTGGGATCCCACGGGTTCCGCGAGGGGCCGTACGCCGAGTTCTCCGTCGACGAGCCCATGGCGAACTCGTCCGTGTTCGTCTTCCCGAGGAGCGTCAGCCCGGCCGCCTTGCAGCGTGCGGCGACGGTCGCGTCGAAGACGGGCGTGTAGCCGGCGAGGATCTTCGAGCCGGCCGTGGTCTCGACCCCGCGCGTCGAGATGACGTCCTTGAGCGCGATCGGGATGCTCGCGCCGTCCGCGTCGTCGACGGTGCGGAGATATGCGTGCAGCTCGTCGTTCCGCTCGCCGATCGCGTCGAGGTACGCCGCGTGGAGCTCGGCGGCGGAGACCTCCCCCCGCTCGACGAGGCCGATTGCCTCCTCGGCGGTCAGCCGCAGGGTGTCGATGCCGCTGCTCATGGGCCAACCTCGGTTGGCCCATGAGCGGCGGAGGGGTGTGGGGAACCGGGAGGTTCCCCAGGCTCTCCGGAAGAAGGGGGCTCGTGGCGGAAACATGGTTTCCCCCACGGCGAGTCGAAGGCGGGCGACGGTCATGCGGTGGGCGGCACGCGGAACAGGTCGCCCTCCCGCGCGGGCGCGTTCGCGAAGACGTCCTCGAGCGGCAACGACGCGTGCGGCTCGTCGGCGCCCCAGCTGTTGACGAGGTCGAGCGGATGCGACGTCGGCGGCACGTCCGCGAGATCGAGCTCCGCGACCTTCGAGACGGCGTCGAGGATCGCGCCGAGCTCGTCCGTCAGGCGCTCGACCTCGTCGTCGCGCAGATCGAGCCGCGCGAGCTTCGCGACGTGGAGCACCTGCTCACGGCTGATTGCCATCTCGATCCATCCTTCCAGAACCCTCGAAAGGCGGCGGGCCCTCGTGGGGCCCGCCGCGAGAACCGGTGACCGCCCTCGCTACGACGCAGCGGTGACGTTCGCGGCCTGGGCGCCCTTGGGCCCCTGGACGACCTCGAACTCCACCTTCTGACCCTCCGTGAGGGACTTGTAGCCGTCCATGGTGATGGCCGAGAAGTGGACGAAGACGTCATCGCCGCTCTCGCGTGCGATGAACCCGAAGCCCTTCTCGTTCGAGAACCACTTCACGGTGCCCGTCTCTACAGACAACGAACGTCCTCCTAGGAGCAGCATCGGCGGAGTGCCGACGCGAGATGCAATGAACGGCGACACGCTAGCGCTACAGGGTTGGGTACGCAAGGATTCCGCGCCGATAGCGCGCGGCCCTCACGGCGCTCTCGAGCAGCAGTGCGATCGTCATCGGGCCGGTCCCGCCCGGCATCGGCGTCAGGTGCCCGGCGACGTCGGCGACGCCCGCGTCGACATCCCCTCGGATCCCCTCGTCGGTGCGCGTCGAGGCCGACGTCGAGGACCGCGGCTCCCGGCTTCACCATCTCCGCGGTGACGATGCCGGGGCGGCCGACCGCCGCGACGACGATGTCCGCGCGCCGCACCTCCGCGGCGAGGTCGGCTGTGCGCGAATGGCAGATCGTCACGGTCGCGTTTGCCTGCAGGAGGAGCATCGCGGCCGGTCGTCCGACGATCTCGCTGCGGCCGATCACGACCGCCTCCTTGCCAGCCGGGTCGATGCCGTGCTCCGCGAGGAGCCGCATGCAGCCGGCCGGCGTGGCCGGGACGTGGAGCGGCGTTCCGAGGTAGAGGTTGCCCGCGTTGACGGGATGGAACCCGTCGACGTCCTTGTGCGGCGCGACGGCGTACGTCACGTGCGGCTCGTCGATGTGACCCGGGAGCGGGAGCTGCACGAGGATCCCGTCGACCGCGTCGTCGGCGTTGAGCTCGTCGACGAGCGCGAGGACGTCCGCCTCCGAGGTGTCCTCGGGCAACCGGATGTCGCGTGCCTCGATTCCCGCCTCGGTGGCGGCCTTGTGCTTCCCGGAGATGTAGACGTGCGAGGCCGGGTCGTCGCCGACGAGCACCGTCGCGAGCCCGACATGACCGAGCTCCTCGACCTCGCGCGCGACGTCTGCGCGGATGCGTGCGGCGAGCGTTTTCCCGTCCATGAGCGTCGCCGGCACGGCGCGACTTTAGATGAATGATCCCGAATGGCCGCACACGTGGCTGGTGGCCGAGACGCATCGCCTGGCGCGACGATCGGCCACGACACGTATCACCGCATACGCGCCGCGGCCGCTCCTCGCACCATCGCTCGGTCACGGCCATCCCACGCACACGCCCATTCGGAATCAAGCATTCAATCGGTCGCCGGGCCGCGCCGCGCATCCGCCTCGACGACCTCGCGGACGAGCCGCTCGATCGACGTTTGCGTCCCCGTGGGATCGGCGGGCACGACCGGCGCGTCGCCGAAGTCGACGACCCGCAGCCCCTCCGCCCAGTCGACACGCGCCTCGAGATGCGGCCCCGGAGGACAGCTCGCCGCGCGGATCGGGCGCGGCGCGAACCGCGTTCCCGGACGATCGGAGACGAGGTCGTCCGTCGGGGCGCCGATCACGGCCACGTCCACGCCGTCGAGCCCGGCGGGATCCTGTGTGTACGGCATCCCCGCGAACGTGAGGAGCCCGGCGTAGTCAGGCTTGTCCGGAAGCCCGAGGGCTTTCCACCGCTCGAGCGGGTCGAGCATCGGCAGATCGTAGGCGGGAAGGAACACTTCGTCGCATGGTCGACCGCACCGCCGTCCAGACCGCCGTCCGCGTGGCCGCAGTCGTCTTCGTCGTCGCGTGGCTGTTCGTCGCGGCGCTGCGCGAGGTCGTGCCGTTCTGGCTGCCGTTCGTCGTCCTACTCGCGGCGGAGGTCGAGTTCGTCGTACGGGGCCGTCGCGAGGTCCCGCTCCCGCGCCGGCGGCGGATCCCTCCGGGCCCGGAGGACGCCGACCTCGGCTTCGGCGAGCTCGTCGAAGAGGAGGACGGGTACCGCTACATCCCGCCGCCGATGCGCCCTCGTCCCAGTCGCGGACGCAGGCTTGCCTGGCTCGGGGGTGTCGCGGCGGTCCTCGTCCTGTTCGTCCTGGCGGCGCGCGCCGACCGCGCGGCGACATGGCAGTCGCTCGCGGACGATGAGCGGGCGCGGACGGTGTCGCGGCTCACGTCCGAGGCGTCCATCGTCGCCGCACGGCCCGTGACGATCCGCTGCGACGAGCAGTACGCGTTCACCGGCGCGGGGAGCGACACCCTCGGGATCGCCTTTCCGCGGGCGGCGATCGCGTACCTCGATCAGGGCATCTGCCGCGCGCTCCACGACCTCGCCCTCGACGGGAAGGATCGCGGGGAGCGGACCGGCGAGGCGATCGTCGTCCTCGCACACGAGGCCGTCCACCTCCGCGGCGAGCGGCGGGAGGGCGTCACGGAATGCCTCGCGCTCCAGGAAGGCGTCCGGCTCGGCGTCCGGCTCGGCCTCGACGAGCGGCGGGCGCGCGCGCTCATGGGAGCGGAGCTCGATCGGCGCCTTGCCGAGCGGAGCGTCATCCGGGCCGCCTACGCCCTGCCGACGGGATGCGAGGACGGCGGCTCGCTCGACCTCCGCCGTGACGACCCGCGTTTTCCGTAGCGCCGGCTGCGTTAGCGTGGCAAGACGCGAACACGGGAGGCTTCCATGAGCGGATACGCGATCGCGCGGCTCGACGAGATCGACGAATACGACGACGGCCGCGAGCCGTGGCGGCCCATTCGGCACCACTTCGGGATCACGTCCTTCGGCATCAACGCCTGGACCGGTCGGGCGAAGGGCGACCGGATCATCAACGAGCACGACGAGAGCGACCCGCAGGACATGAGCGAGGAGCTCTACATCGTCACGACCGGGCGGGCGGTCTTCGAGCTCGACGGCGTGCGCCGCGAGGCGCCGGCCGGCACGTACGTGTTCGTCGAGCCGGCGGTGAAGCGCACGGCGTTCGCCGAGGAGCCGGGCACGACGATCGTCTCGATCGGCGGGGTCCCCGGACAGGCGTACGAGCCCTCCGGGTGGGAGGTGTGGGCTCCGGGTCAGGAACCTCTACGAGGAGGGGAACTACGAGGCCGTGATCGAGCGCGGGCGCGAGCTCATCGAGGCGAATCCCCAGTACTCGCTTCCGCTGTACAACCTCGCGTGCTGCGAGAGCCTCGCGGGCCGGAAGGAGGATGCGCTCGCGCACCTGCGCCAGGCCGTGGAGAAGTCGGACCGGGTCCGCGCGTATGCGAAGGAGGACTCGGACTTCGACGCGATTCGCGACGAGCCGGCGTTCAGGGAGATGATCGGCGCCTAGCCTGCCGCGCCGAACCGCTCCTCGAGCCGCCGCCGCACAACGGCGACGCTGGACGCGCCGAGGCTCTCGCCGAGGACGGCCGTTCCGAGCGCGTTCGCCTCGGTGACGACCCGCTCGCGCTCGGTCTCGAGCGTGCCGCGGGCGACGAAGAGCGCCGAGCGGACGCGCGCGCCCCACTCCTCGAGCTCTTCCATCGACGATCCGGGATCGGCGCGCGCGCTCTCCGCGACGCGCGCGACACCGCGGATGTCGTCGGCGACCCGGCCCGCCTCGCGCGGAAGCGCCTCGGCGCCCTCGCGCAGCGCGCGCTCCTCGGCGCGGAGCTCCTGCTCGGACGCCGCCAGGCGCTCGAGCTGCGCGCCGGCGTCTGCGAGCCGCTCGCGTGCCGTCTCCGCCTCGCTGCGGGCACGATCGACCTCGTCCGGCTTGGCGCGCCGCGACGTCTCGAGCCCGGCGAGCCGCGCCTCGGCAGCTGCCAGCTCGGTCCGCGCGCCTGCGATCTCGGATTCCGTCTCCTGCCGAAGCGCCTCGAGCTCCGCGAGCTCCGCAGGGATCCGCTCCAACCCGTCCTCGATCTCCCGCGCTCGAGCACGGATCGCGGCCGCCCGCTCGTGCAGGTCGCGGACGATCTCGAGCTCACGTGCGAGCTCCTCGTCGCGCCGGGCGAGCTGGCGTGCGTGCGCGAGGTGCTCCGCTGCCGTGTCGGCACCCACGGCCCCCATTCTCGCAGGGCGACGTGTGGCGCGGTTCGTAGACTCGACGCATGAAAACGTGCGCGAGTTGCGGGACCGAGAACCCGGACATCGCGCGGTTCTGCCTCGCCTGCGGCTCGCAGCTCGCCGATGCGCCGGCGCCGCAGGAGACGCGGAAGGTCGTCACCATCGTCTTCTCGGACCTCAAGGGCTCGACGAGCCTCGGCGAGGCGCTCGACTCCGAGGCGCTGCGCGAGGTGATGACGCGCTACTTCGACGCGATGCGCGGCGAGCTCGAGCGCCACGGCGGCGTGATCGAGAAGTTCATCGGCGACGCCGTGATGGCGGTCTTCGGGCTCCCCCGCCTCCACGAGGACGACGCGCTCCGGGCCGTGCGCGCCGCCGCCGGCATGCAGGCGGCCCTCGAGGCGCTCAACGTCGAGCTCGAACGCCACTACGGCGTCCAGCTCTCGAACCGGACCGGCGTCAACACAGGCGAGGTCGTCTCCGGCGACCCGTCGACCGGCCAGCGGCTCGTGACCGGCGATGCCGTCAACGTCGCGGCGCGCCTCGAGCAGGCCGCAGGCGAGCGGGAGGTCCTCCTCGGCGAGCTGACCTATCGCCTCGTTCGCGACAGCGTCGAGGTGATGGAGGTCGAGCCGCTCGCCCTCAAGGGCAAGGCCGAGCCGGTTCCCGCGTACCAGCTCGTTCGCGTGAAGGAGAGCGGCGATGTCGAGCTCCGGCGCGGCGCGCCGATGATCGGCCGCGCGGAAGAGCTCGCGACGCTCGAGTCGATTCTCGACGAGGCCGTCACGACGCGGTCGGCGCGGCTCGTGACGCTCGTCGCGGACGCAGGCGTCGGCAAGTCCAGGCTCACCGCCGAGTTCCTCGAGGGGATCTCGGCGCGGGCGTTCCTCCTCTCCGGCCGGTGCCTGCCCTATGGCGACGGCATCACGTTCTGGCCGCTGGCCGAGGCGCTGAAGAATGCCTCGGGAATCGTCAACGACGACGGCGCCGAGGCGGCGCTCGCGAAGCTGGCCGCGCTCACGGACGCCGCAGGAGCGGACGTCACCCACCGTCTCGCCGCGATGATCGGCCTGCGGCCGGAGCTGTTCTCCATGGAGGAGCTCTCCTGGGGCATGCGCCGGTTCCTGCAGAAGGCCGCGGCCGACCGTCCCGTGGCGCTCGTCGTCGAGGACGTCCACTGGGCGGAGGAGACGTTGCTCGAGCTCATCGAGCAGCTCGTCCAGGCGCTGGACGACGCGCCGGTGCTGGTCCTCTGCCCCGCGCGGCCGGTGCTCGTCGACGACCGTCCGGACTGGAGCACGGGACAGCGGGCGACACGGATCGAGCTGGAGCCGCTCGGCGCCGAGGCGAGCCGCTCGATGGTCGAGAGCCTGCTCGGCGGCGGATCGCTCGACCCGGAGGTCCTCGACCGTGTCGTGACCGCGGCCGAGGGGAACCCGCTCTTCGCGGAGCAGCTGTTGCGGATGCTCGTCGACGAGGGCGTCCTCGAGCGGTCGAACGGCTCATGGCGCGCGACCGGCCCGATCTCGGAGCTGCACGTCCCCCCCACGATCCAGGCCCTCCTCGCCGCCCGTCTCGACACCCTCGCGGGCGGCGAGCGCTCGGTGATCGAGCCTGCTTCGGTCGTCGGCTACGTGTTCGCCGACGCAGCCGTGTCGGCGCTGACGCCGCCGGAGGTGTCCCCGCGCGTGCGGACGGAGCTCACGTCCCTCGCGCAGAAGCACCTGGTCAGCCGCGTCGACGAGGGCGACGAGAGCCACCACCGGTTCCAGCACATCATGATCCGCGACACCGCCTACGACGGCATCCTCAAGCGGGCGCGGGCGGACTTCCACGAGCGCTTCGTCGTCTGGGCCGACGAGGTCAACCGTGACCGCGGCGCGGAGTTCGAGGAGATCCTCGGCTACCACCTGGAGCAGGCGTCGACGTACCTGTCCGAGCTCGGCCCGCTCGACGACCACGGCCGCGCGACTCGGGGAGGACGGCGCGCGCCGGCTCGCCTCGGCGGGCAGGCGCGCCTTTGCACGCGGCGACGTCCCAGCCGCAGCGAACCTCCTGGGACGGGCTGCCGCGCTTCTCCCGGCCGACCACCCCGAGCGCCTCCGTATCCTGCCCGAGCACGGTGAGGCGTTGCTCCTGACGGGACGGTTCGACGAGGCGTCGGCCGTCCTGGAGGAGGCGATCGGCAAGGCGGCGCGTCGCGCCTGCGGACGCGGCGCGCGCGACCCTCGTCCGCCTGCTCGTCCGACTCCGGACGGGGGCCGGACGGCTGGCGCCCGGACACGGTCGAGGAGGAGATCGAGGCGACCATCTCGATCTTCGAGCAGGCAGCCGACGAGGCGGGGCTCGCGATGGCATGGCGCCTCCTCGCGTGGGCCGCCGGAACTGCCTGCCGCTTCGGCGACGCCGCTGAGGCGAATCGACGCGCGATCGAGCACGCGAGGCGAGCGGGTGACGTCCGTCAGGAGCGGCGTGCGACAGCGGCGTACGCGGCGTCCGTCTCGCTCGGCCCGACACTCGTCGACGAGGCGATCGCACGGTGCGAGATGGCGATCGAGGCGATCGGCGGCGACCGGCAGTCGGAGGGAATCGTCCTGTCCGTGCTGGCCGACCCTCTACGCGATGCAGGGCGAGTTCGACCACGCGCGCTTCTCTCGTGGCGCGCGGTCGCGCGCTGTTCGAGGAGCTCGGGCTCGAGATGGAGAAGGCGCGGCTCGGGATGGAGGCGGCGGGCATCGAGCGGCTCGCCGGAGACCTCGAGCGTGCCGTGCGCGAGCTTCGGGCCGCCTACGACGCGCTGGACGCGCGTGGGCGAGACGTACGTCCTCTCGACGGTCGCGGGGTTCCTCGCCCAGACGCTCCTCGAGCAGGGGGCGCTCGAGGAGGCGAGCGTCGTCTGCGACAGGAGCCGCGAGCTGACGATCGAGGCGGACATCGCGACGCAGGGCCTCTGGCGCTACGTCCGAGGCCGCATCCTCACCCGGCAGGGGGCGTACGCGGAGGCGGAGGAGATCATCGCGCGAGGCGCTCGCGTACCTCGCGCCGACCGACGCGATCGTCTACCAGATCGAGTGCAACGTCGCGCTCGGCGAGGCCCTCGCCGCGGCGGGCCGCGTCGAGGAGGCGCGGCAGGCCTTCGAGGCGGCGCGGCAGCTCGCCGAGACGAAAGGCGGCGTCGTGATCCTCAGCGGCGTGCTCCGCCGCCTCGAGGATCTCGACGCCGCCTCGGCGACGATATAGGGATTTACTGTCACCAGCGTGAACGGCCCGTTCGTCTTCGACGATGGCTCTGATCGTGTAGACCTCTCTTCTGACTGGTCGTAGACGACTCAGCGACGCATTCCGGATTCCTGCACGGTCGCACGTCGCCGTGCGGTCATCGGGTTCGCCGTTGTGGGAGACCTGCCGTGATCTTGTGGCCGGCCTTCAGCGCCGTGAGCGTCTCGGAAGACCTTGAACCGTGACTTGACGACGTTCAGGCCGAACATCTGTTGCGACGTAGTGAGGGCCCGACGCAGTCCTTGCCGAGCGCGGCGATGCAGACCGTCGACTGATCGCGGCGTTGCCGGCCAGCTCGGTGATCGTCGTGGCGAGCCCCGGATGGATCGCGTCGCGCGTGAACGGTCGGCAGGCAGAACGACCGTGGAGACCGGGTCGTCCTTGGCTGAGCGCCTGGTTCGTGCTCAGGCTGAGCCCTCGCTCGTCGCACTGGGCCGGACTCCGGCAGTCTCGTACTGCTCGCCCGGAGCTTCTCCTCCGGTCCCGGTGCTCGCCGAGAGCTGCGGCCTGACGGATCGGAACGGGAAGCTCTCGTTCCCGTTGGTCAGCTTCCCTTCCTTGATGAGCCAGCGCGCGCTCGCGACTCAGGCAGTCGGCACAACCCGTGGTCGACGGGATCGTCGGCGCCTGCCAGACGATGGTCACCGGTTCGGGAGCGTCGGCGTACGAGCTGCCCAACTTGCAGACGAGCTCGTCGTTGCTCAGGTCACGTCGACCTTGTCGTCCGGTGATCGCGCACAGCGATGCCGCAGGCGCGGAGATCGGCCGGATAGATACGTTGTTCGAAGGTCGCCACCGGACGGTTCTGCCGGAACTCGACCTGTGTGAAGTTGGCCTTGCTGTCGTTCTCGAACGTCGCCGTGTACGCGATGTCTCGCCGTACGTGACGCTTCCCGCCCGGACGCTCTAATGTCCCGGAAGTCGCACTCGATTGCCCGCGCTACCCCCGGCGACCGCGATCGCAGCGCCGATGACTGCCAGGCACGCGACCATCAGACGCCAACGCGTGCGTTTCATGTTTCTCCCTCCCTGTCGGTACCACAGCGGCGCGCACCCAACGCGCCGAAGGACGTATCGTGTCAGACGGGCGCAATCCTATGCAACAGCAAGCAGTTGCGTCGGCCGGATTTGTCTCGGTCGACCGGGGCTACGATGCGTGCTCCCTGGCGACGTGGCCGAGTGGTTAGGCAGAGGCCTGCAAAGCCTCGTACAGCGGTTCGAATCCGCTCGTCGCCTTCAGCCGAGCCCGAGCGAGTCACTGGCTTGCCAAATGTCGCGAGGACGTGCGACGTGGCCGGGCCAACGCACATCGCGGCGTATACTGGTTCTCACCTAGCTCCCTCCTTCCGCTGCTGCGCTCTTCGTGGGTCGCGCCAGGTCTGAGCCTTATCGGAAGGAGAGCGCTGTGGATGCTTCTGTCGGCGCGAGCGATCTCAAGAGTCAGGCGACTGCGATTTCGGACGGCATCGCGGCGATGCATCGCGAGCACTACGGGCGCGGCGCTGACCGCACCCGTACGCTGATCCATCAGGACGTCGTGATGACGAGGCTGGAGGACTGCTACACGACGGTCGAGAAGAAGATGATCGCCGAGGGCGCGTTTGTGCAGGTGCGCGAGACGCGCACGATGTTCCAGGACTGGATGCGCCCGCGCTTTACGGAGATCGTGGAGGGCGCTACCGGCCGCACGGTCGCAGCGTTCTTCTCGCAAGTCACGCACGACCCGGACGTGGCGCTCGAGGTCTTTCTGCTCGAGCGGGACGGATCGAGCGCGGATGGCAAACCAAGTTGAACTCGTAGGTGGGCGGCGATAGGGTGCGTCACGGCGTTCAGGCTCGGGAAGGGGTCGGACCGTCGGGCGTGAGGCGTGCGCTTCGACGCTGAGGCTCTGTTCGGGTCTCGCGCCGGCGTCCGTGAACTGTCAGTTCGTCCATCGGACGCCGAGGTTCTATCGGACGCGACCCGCCACATCGGAGACCGCCCCCATCCCCCTGGTCTCCGCCAGCAGCCGTCCTGCGCCTTTCACTACAGGGAGACCCCCATCCCTCGAGTCGCAGGGCGGCTGCGCCCCTCCGGCCACGATGCTCGAATGCGACTTCTGCGGCTGCTACTCCCCCAAGCACGAGAAGGGGTGGGTGGCCTACCCCGGGGAGGACGACGCCGCGCTCGACACGCCGGGTGTCCTCATCTTCTGCCCGCCGTGCGCCGCTGCCGTGTTCGGCTACCGGAACTTCGATGCTGCCGTCGAGCACGTCTGCACCTGGAAACCAGTGCCGAGCGACGCGCACGACCCGAGCGCGAGCGCCAAACGCATCTAGGCAACGGCCGGGAGACTTCCTGGGAGCCGAACGAGACAGTCGGATGCCGTTCGTTACGGCGCGGTAACGGATTGGCCATTCGACCACGGGGCGCTGTTGAGTCTGTCAGCATCGGGGCCGTCCATTCAGCGAGGAACAAGGAGCCTCAATGGCTGACCAAGCTTCTGATTCGCCCATCCTCGATCTTCTCGCGTCCATGAACCGGGCGGGGATCGAGGCGTCGTCCCTCGATGCGCAGTCGCTCATGCTGGTGCGGCTGGCCGCTCTGGTGGCGGTAGACGCACCGCCCGTCTCCTACATGCTGAACATGGAGATGGCAGGCGACGTGAACGTCGACGGCGAGCAGATCGAGGGCATGCTCGCCGCGATCGCCCCGATTGTGGGCTCTGCCCGCGTCGCGTCCGCGGGTGGCAAGATGATTCGCGCGCTCGGGATCGAGCTCAGCCTCGCGGAACTCGCCGAGCAGCAGGCCTGAGCCGCGCGCCGTGCAGCGCTGGCCCTCCGGCGCGCTAGGAGGGGCAGCGCTGCGCAGTGTGGTCGAGGGGGCTCGCGTCGAGCCCTACGACGAGCGGGTCAACGCGGCATCGATACGGTCGAGCCGCTCTTCGAGCCGACGGAAGTGCCCCGCCGTCGGCGAGTCGACTTCCGATGACGACCGCTCGGACAGCTCGGCCTCGATGCGCTCGAGCCGGTTGTCGAGGCGGCGTAGTTGCTCCGCCGAAGGAGCTTCGGAGTCCACGCGCTGCTGCTCGAGGCGTGAACGCGCGACGAACGTGCTCGTGATCGAGGCCGTGATGACCGTCAGAAAGCCGATCCCGAACATCATGACAACCGCTGCGATGGACCGTCCGGCGAACGTCGTCGGGACGTTGTCACCGTAGCCGACGGTCGTGGTCGTCTGGATTGCCCACCAAAGCCCCGACCCGAAGGACGGATAGTTCTCGCGGTCGACGAGAGTCATCAGGAGGGCGGACGCGACCGTGACGGCGATCGACGCACTCGCGATGACGACTGCGGCCCCGCGCGGCGTGGTCGCCCGGCCGACCGCGTTCTCCAACCGTCGCTCGAGCCTCGTCTCGTGAGGTGCCTCGGGTGGTGTTGCGCCGGCTGTCACTGTCCCCTCCGATCGTCAGTCAAGCGTGTGGATCGCGAGCGCGACGGTTTCCGCTCGCTTCTGCCGATGCGGTCGATAAGCCAGTCGCCACCGAAGAAGATCGCGCCGCCGGTGAAGATGCCAGCGGCACTCGCGGCCCCTGACCGGACGACTTCTCGGCGGCCTCGTCGATGAGATCGAACGCGACGCCACTGATGTGGACACCCGCGCCGAAACCCATGATCAGCCCGATCACGGGCAAGCTGTTGCGGAAGCGGAGCGCGACGAGGGCGCCGATCAGAAGCGACGAGGCCGATGCCGTCCCCGAGCCGAGCGCCGCCCACCTATCGGCCCAGGTCGGCCCGGCGAACACTCATCCCACCACCACGCTTTCGTTGTGGCCGCTCATCCAGCGAGAGCGTGGCCGAGCCATGGGTGCTACTACATCATCCAGACCGGATGAGATTTGCTGCCCTCGCTCCCCACACGCAGTGCCATGATGAGCTCGCCGAGGTTCGTACGATCCGGGCGACGCGATCGAAAGGCAACGCACGTACGGTGCTCGGACCCCGCTCGATGGATCGGGACCATGCGACCACTGGAGATGGCTGGTCAGCGCTACCGCTGAGCTCGACAGGACTCGGCGGGCTGAGCGATATCGAGCTTGTCACCTAGATCGAGGGAGGACCAAGATGGCTGCAACCCCTACGCGCGAACCACGTCTCTCCGACGAGGACGTAGCGAAGGTGATCGGGCTGATCAAAGGGTCCGACAGCGTCGAGCTGAAGCTCACCGTGCCGGACATCGAGCACAGCGCGACCGTTGCGGCGCTCGAGATGGACCCACTCGATGCACAGATCCGTCAGGTGTTCTTCTTCGACACCCCGGACCTCACGCTGTACGAGCACGGCGTTGTCGCTCGCGCCCGCCGCGTGCAGAAGAAGGGCGACGACTCGGTTGTCAAGCTCCGGCCCGTCGTGCCGTCGCAGCTACCGGGCCGCATCCGCAAATTGCCGGAGTTCGGCGTCGAGGTGGACGCAATGCCCGGCGGCTTCGTCTGCTCCGGCTCGATGAAAGGGATACCGGGACAAGACGTCCGCGAGACGATCACGGGCCAACGGCGGAAATCGAAGCTCTTTTCGAAGGCGCAACGGGCGTTCTACGCCGAGCACGCCCCCGAGGGGATCGAGCTCGACGACCTCTCCGTCCTCGGTCCGATCTTCGTGCTCAAGCTCAAGTACTTGCCAAAGGCGTTCGACCGCAGACTGGTCGCCGAGATGTGGCTCTACCCCGACGGCTCCCGGATTCTCGAGCTCTCGACCAAGTGCGCACCCGACGAGGCATTCCAGGTCGCGGCGGAGACAAGATCATTCCTGGCGGGAAGGGGCGTCGACCTCGGCGGTGAGCAGGAGACGAAGACGCGCAAAGCCCTCGAGTTCTTCTCCAAGCGGCTGAAGGCCGCGTCCGCGTAATCCCGGCCCGCTTGACTGACAAGGCGACGAAGCAAGCGGAGCGCGCAAAGACAGGAGAAGGGCGGTTCCATCGCCGCCATAATCACGTAGGCACGGGGGATGGAGCCTCCGCCGCGTCCCGAGGAGGAGACCATGACGTCTAGCGAACCCGAGCGGAGCTACGGCCACTCGACCGCCTGGAAGCCCGAGCGTCCCCGCTTGCGGTTGTTCCCGCTCGTCGTCTCGTGGTTCGCCACGGGCGTCGCGTTGATGGTGGCCGCCTGGGTCCTTCCGGGTGTCGACATCAGGAGCTTCTGGGGCGCGCTGCTCGTCGCCGTGATCGTCTCGGCGCTCAACGCGGTGATCCCGCCGGTGCTCGCAGCGCTCCGGTTGCCGTTGACGCTCGTGCTCGGCTTCCTGCTCGTGCTTGTCGCGGACGCCCTGATCCTCCTGGCGACCGACGCGTTGACCGACGGCATCCTCACGGTCGACAACTTCGGCTGGGCTCTCCTCGCATCGCTCGTCGTGGCCGCCGTGAGCGTGGTGCTCGCGGTTCTGCTCGGATCGGATGACATGTCGTCGATCCGGATCGCGCACCGGATCGCGCGTCGGCAGGGGATCATCGCCTCGACCGACGTGCCGGGGATCGTCTACCTCGAGATCGACGGGCTCGCGGCGCCCGTCCTGCGCCGGGCGATGCGTGACGGGAACGCGCCGAACATGGCCCGCTGGGCGCGCGACACGCACCGTCTCGCCGAGTGGGAGACGGATCTCTCCTCGCAGACGGGAGCGAGCCAGGCGGGGATCCTCCTGGGGTCGAACGAGGACATCTCGGCGTTCCGCTGGGTCGAGAAGGAGACGGCGACGATGATGACCTGCTCGGCGCCGCCGGACTGCGCCGAGATCGAACGGCGGCGCGCAACGGGCATCGGCCTCCTCGTCGAAGGCGGCGCGAGCCGCGGAAACCTCCTTTCCGGCGAGGCGGAGGCCGTGATCCTCACCGTGAGCCGGATGGAGGAGGAGAAGAAGTCCAACCCCGGCTACCGCGCGTTCTTCGCCAACGGCGACAACGCCACCCGCACGCTCGTGCTCTTCGGCTGGGAGGTCATCCTCGAGTGGACTGCCGCCCTGCGCGCGAGACGCCGGGACGTGCAGCCGCGCGGCCATCGAGGGGGCATTTACCCGCTGATGCGGGGCGCGCTCTGCGTCTTCGTGCGCGACCTGATCGTCTCCGGTGTCCTCACGGACGTCATGCGCGGCCGGCCCGCCGTGTACGCGACGTTCTCGAGCTACGACGAGGTGGCGCACCACTCCGGCCTCGAGCGGGCCGACACGCTCGAGGCGCTTCGCAAGCTCGACGACGCCTTCGGTCACATCGAGCGCGCCTGCCGGTACGCGCCGCGGCCGTACGAGATCGTCGTCCTCTCGGACCACGGGCAGACACAGGGGGCGACCTTCAAGCAGCGCAACGGCTACGGGCTCGACGAGCTGGTCGAGCGCTCGCTCGCCAGCGGCGAGGTCGCAGGGATCGCGGGCGGCGACGAGCAGAGCTCGATGGTCGGCAACGCGATCGGTGAGGCGACGGGGACGACGGCGAAGAAGAAGCGGCCGAAGAACGACGTCTCCGACCGCGACGTCGTCGTGCTCGGCTCGGGCAACCTCGGGCTCATCTACCTGATGGAGGAGCGCCGCCGGCTGACCTTCGAGGAGATCGACGAGCGTCACCCGGAGCTGATCCCTGCGCTCCGTAGCCACCCGCACGTCGGCTGGCTGCTCGTGCGCTCCTCCGAGTACGGCGCCGTCGCTCTCGGTGCGAAGGGCACCCACTATCTCGCGCAGGGTCGCGTCGAAGGCGAGGACCCGCTCGCACACTTCTCGCCCCACGCACCGACGCACCTGCTGCGCACGGACGGCTTCGAGCACGTCGGCGACCTCATGGTCGGCAGCTTCTACGACCCCAACCTCGACGAGGGCTGCGCCTTCGAGGAGCTGATCTCCTTCCACGGCGGCATCGGCGGCCTCCAGACCCGCCCGTTCATCCTCCACCCCACCCACCTCGAGCTGCCACAGGGCCCGATCCTCGGCGCCGCCAGCGTCCACGGCATCCTCTCGGGGTGGCGGCGACAGCTCCAGGGGCCGAGCGCGACGGAGCAGCCGCAGTCGAAGACAGAGGTTGCCGAGCAACCGGTGGGTAGTCCAGGGTAGGGGCATGCCCCGCGGATGCGCCGAGCGCCACCGCTCGTGAAGGCACCGAAGAACGAGCGCAAGCCCCGCCTGGCGGACGCGGCCGGGCGCGCCGCCATCTTCCCGGCGCGCGCGGCCGCACGGGCCTGGCGTGGGCCGATAGAAGAAGCTGTCGACGAGGTCCTTTCCGCGCCCGAGATCGCGCGGGTCATCGACCGGGCGCTCGCTGGATCGCTGCCGGAGGAGCTGGCGCGCTCCCTCGTCCGCCACCGCGTCTTCGAGCGCATCGCCGCCGAGCTCGCCTCCAGCGGCGAGCTGGAGCGCCTCGTGGCCGAGGCATTGCGGAGCCCGCAGACGCTCGAGGTCACCGACAAGGTGCTCGCGAGCGACGAGATGCAGAGTGCCATCCGGCATGTCGCCTCGAGCCCCGAGCTCCGAGACGCGATCGCGCGGCAGACGACCGGTCTTGCCGACGAGATGGTCGGCGGTCTCCGTGCCTCCTCTGTGCGGCTGGACGACCGCGCCGAGCACGTCTTGCGTCGGCCACCGAGAAGCGTGCCGTCGCCCTACGGCGGGATCGGGACGCGCGCGATCGCGCTTGCGACGGACGCACTCCTGATCGTTGTCCTGTTCACGTCCGTCGTCGGCATCGCCTCGCTCGTCGCGTCACTCGTCGGCGGCCTCCGTCCGGAATGGCTCGTGGGCGTCCTGCTCGGCGCGGGCTGGACGCTCGTGGCGGGCGCCTACTTCGTTCTCTTCTGGAGCACGGCGGGTCAGACACCGGGGATGCGGTTGCTGCACATACGTGTGCGCGGGCCTGGCGGAGAGATCCCGTCGGTTGGTCGCTCGCTCGTCCGCGTCGTCGGGCTCGTGCTCGCGATCGTGCCGATGTTCGCTGGGTTCATCCCTGTCCTCTTCACCGATCGGCGCCGCGGCCTGCCCGACTTCCTCGCGGGAACCGTCGTCGTCTACGACTAGCTCCGGCGATTTCACACGATCGGTATGAGGAGCACGGATCTCTCGACACCCATACTCCCCCGCGAGCCGGGATGGACGACCACACTGACCCACCGTCGACTGCAGAGGTGACGCTGAGCATGCCGCAATGAACATCGTCTGGGGATTCGTGATCATCGTCGCCGTGACGGCGGTGGCCGTGGCCGCGATGCTGTTCGTCCGTCGCACGGCGCCCGAGGGCAGCTACTTCGAGGACGGCGATCGTGCGTCGGGGGTCTTCGGCGTGTTGGCGACGGGGTTCTCGGTGCTGCTCGGGTTCATCATCTTCCTCGCCTTCGCCAGCTACGACCAGTCGCGTAGCGGCGCCGAGCAGGAGGCGCTGGTCGTTGTGCAACAGGTCGAGAACGCACAGTTCTTCTCGCGGCCGGCCGCCGCCGAGCTGACCGGCCAGCTCGTCTGCTACGGGCGCTCGGTCGTCAACGGCGAGTGGGAGAGGATGCGTGCCGGCACGCAGGGAGACGCGATCAATCCCTGGGGGGTGCGGATGTTCCGCACCCTGCAGACCGTTGAGCCGAAGACGGCGGTGGAGCAATCCGCCTACGACAAGTGGCTCGATCAGACATCGGCGCGCGAGGAAGCGCGGCTCGACCGCATCCACGGCGCGGTCGGCGTGATCCCGAGCCAGCTCTGGATCGTGCTCTTCTTCATCGCGGCCGTGATCTTCGTGTACATGCTGTTCTTCGCGGACAGCGGAGAGCGCGCGGTCGTCCAGAGCATGTTGATGGGGTCTGTCGTAGCGGTGCTGACGGTGCTGCTGCTGTTGCTCAACGGTCTCGACAACCCGTTCCACCCGGGCGTGGGCGGCCTGGAACCGGTCGCGATGGAGCGCTCGCTGCGAATCATCGACGAGGCCCTCGGCGCGGTCCAGACGCAGGTTCAGCTCCCGTGCGACGCGGTCGGGACGCCGACGTCGTGACGAGGGACGGGGGGCGCAACTGGGTCGAGCTCGTGGCGACAGTGCTCCTCGCCGTCGCCACCGTCGCGACCGCGTGGAGCGGCTATCAGTCGACCCGGTGGAACGGCGAGCAGGCAAAGGCGGCCGCCCGCACGAACGCGCTGCGAATCGAGTCGGCGAAGGCCGCCGGCCTGGCGAACACTCAGACGGAGATCGACGTCGCGACGTTCACGCAGTGGGTCAACGCGTATGCGCAGGAGCAGACGGAGCTCGCCGACTTCTACTTCAAGCGCTTCCGCGAGGAGTTCAGGCCTGCGGTCGATGCCTGGGTCGCGACCCGGCCGCTCGAGAACACAGACGCGCCTCTGACCCCCTTCGCGATGCCCGAGTACAAGCTGGCGGCCCGCACCGAGGCCGACCGGCTCGACGCTGAGGCGGAGGTTAACGCCGCGGAGGCGCGCCGGAACATCCAGCGCGCGTCGAACTACGTGCTCGGCGTCGTCCTCTTCGCCTCCGCCCTGTTCTTCGCGGGCATGAGCACCAAGCTGACGACACCGAGGCTGCGCGTCGTGATGCTCTGCATCGGCTGCGCCGTCTTCATCGGCACCGCGATCTGGATCGCGACCTCGCCCGTCAGCCTCTCCGTCTGACCGCAGGAGCCGCCCTGGGCGTCAGCAGCGAGCTCGACGAATCCCTAGTAGATGTGCAACTTGTCCAGGAGCGCGAGCGGGTCGTCGAGCGACTCGAACAAGTCCTTGTTGTGCTTGATCATCTTGCTGCGCATGTAGACGCGAAGCCACTGCTTGTAGCTGTACAGCTCGTAGCGATCGAGCATGTCTCGTAGCGCTAGGTCTCGTTGCGCGACGAGCCCGGCAAGGAACATCGCGCACTCGAAGCCGAGCGAGATCGACTGGAAGTACGGCGAGCCGATGGCCGAGTCGCCGGCGAGGAACACCGGAGAGCGGGCGAACGGATGGTCGCTCGGCCCCTCGACGAGCCACGGCCGACTGGTCGCGTTGCGCGCGCGATAGAGATCGAGCGGGATCCGGACGACCTCGAGGTCGCCGAGTAGCTCCCCGTGCGTCTCCTCCTTGATGTTGTCGATGAACCTGTCCATCGACTCGGCGACGCCGGGAAAGTTGCCGCGCAGCCACTCACCGTCGAACCGGGAGGGCATCGCCTCGTATTCCTCGGCACTGATGTTGACGATGCCGGTGACGTGGCTGACACTGCCGTCGTAGTGCGTGCGGTGCACCATCGGGATGAACTTGTAGTGCGGGTTCTCCTTGTTCTTGTAGTACTTGCAGTGCTCGTTGCAGTCGTACGGCTGCCCGTAGAGGAAGGTGATGACGAGGGCGTATTCGAGCCGGACCTTGAGCGTGTTCGCGCCTTCATCCACCTCGCCGGAGCCGGGCACCATGTGATCCCGAAGTAGCGAATTGCTTCCCGTGCAGTCGATGAGGACGTCTCCCGGTTCGAGCATCGCCATCGCGTCCTCCGCCGTCACGACGGCCTCGGTGCGCTCCACCCCGTTCCCGCGCGCGTCGATCAGGTCGCTGATGGAGCGCTCGATGGAGTTGAGCGGGCAGAACCCCAGTGACCAGCTCTGCAGGAGCGCACTCAGGTCGGGAGGGATGGACTGTCTGAACGCGAGGCCCTGGTCGAGCTCGGGTGGATCGAAGATCGCCTCGACGCTGTCTCCGTCGATGGCATCGGCTCGGTAGCTCTCGACCGAATCCGCCACGACGTACGGAGCGAGCTGGACCATGCGCGTTCGCGTGTACTCGCGCCGCTTCTCGTAGAGGCGCACGGAGAACCCCTCCATCGACTGCAGCAGCGCCGTGAGCAGGAGGCCCACGGGCCCTGCGCCGACCACGTGCACGCGTGTGGTGGAGTCAGAGGTTTGGGGCGGCATTCCCGCACATTCGCACAGCCGAGACGGCTCGTGCATCCAGATCCGGGCACGCAGTACGGTGTCCTGCGTGACCGAGGCGACGCCGGCCGACCTCACGATCGTCCCCGCGAACGAGGCGCGGTGCGAGGACCTCCAGACCGTGTTCGGCACGCGGGGCGCAGCGGCCTACTGCCAGTGCCAGCGGTACAAGCTCGGGCGGCGGGAGGCGTTCGCGAAGTTCCCGGTCGCGGAGCGCGCGCACCGGCTTCGCGAGCAGACGAACTGCGGCCGTTCGCGGTCGGCAACGACGAGCGGCCTCGTCGCCTCCCTCGACGGCGAGCCCGTCGGCTGGTGCGCGGTCGAGCCGCGCAGTGCGTACGAGGGCCTGGTGCGCAACAACCGCGTTCCGTGGGAGGGGCGGACGGAAGACAAGGGCGACGACACTGTCTGGGCGGTGACCTGCGTCTTCGCGCGCGCCGGGTTCCGCGGTCGCGGCATCGCGCACGCGCTCGTGCGGGCCGCGGTCGACCACGCACGCGAGCGCGGCGCCCGTGCGATCGAGGGGTACCCGCTGCTGACGACGCCCGGCCAGAAGATCAGCTGGGACGAGATCCACGTCGGCAGCCGCGAGTTCTTCCGGGCCGCGGGCTTCACTCAGGTCGGTCATCCGACGCCCCGCCGCGTCGTCATGCGCATCGACTTCTGACAGCGCGGCTACCCCGTACGGGGTAAGGACACGGTGAGCCTCGTAAGGGAACCGTGAGGACCGCGTTCTCGATGTGCCCGCGCGGGTACTCCCACGGCGTCCCGCACTGGGACAGACCGAAAGGGGCCAAACGTGAAACGCACAGCACGCAAGCTCACACCATTCGTCGCGCTCGCAATCGCCTCGGGTCTGGTCGGGGTGATTCTCGGCGGGACGGGTACCGGCGTCGCGGCATCGACCGCGAGGCCGACGAATCAGTCCCCGCCGACGATCACGGGGACGCCACAGGTCGGCTCGACGCTCACGGCCCGCGAGGGCACGTGGACGGGCAACCCGACCGGCTTCGACTACGCGTGGCGTCGCTGCGACACCGACGGCGGTAGCTGCTCGCTGATCAGCGGTGCGACCGAGAAGACGTACGTGCTGAAGGCCGTCGACCAGGGCAACACGCTGCGCGCCAGCGTGACGGCGCAGAACGCCGACGGCCGGACGACGGCGACGTCCGTTCCGACCGCAGTGATCCGCGAAGCGCCGACGCCGCCCTCGACGACCGGCTGCGCTCGAACGGGCACCATCCCGGTCGCGGAGCTGAGCCCGCCGGAGCGCCTGAACGTCGCGGGGCAGCAGATCTCGCCGAGCGTCGTCGGCCGCTCGACCGAGGAGCTGGTGATGCGCTACCGCGTGACCGCCTGTAACGGCAAGCCCGTCCAGGGCGCGCTCGTGTACGTCACCGCGGTGCCGTACAACCAGTTCTCGATCCCGCCCGAGGCGACGACCGGGTCGGACGGCTGGGCCGAGCTTCGCCTGAACCGGCTGAAGGGCTATCCCGCGTCGAACAAGCAGCAGCTGCTCGTCTCGTTCGTGCGCGCACGCAAGCAGGGGGAGAATGTCCTCGGCGGCATCTCGACACGGCGGCTCGTGTCGTTCCCGGTCGATCTCAACCGGTGAGCCTCAGCCGCTGACCAGGGCCGGGCCGCGGCTGCACCGGCCCGCGGTCCGTGCGACGGAGACGGGCGCCCCACCCGGGGCGCCCGGTCTCCATCCGTCGCCGGACGTACGCTCGCCCCGTGACGAGGCCCACGGCCGCGAGCGAACCGACGACGGAGCCGTGCTGGCGCTGCGGCGCCGCGATGGAGTGGCGCCACGGGACGTTCCAGTGCCCGCGCTGCCGTTTCAAGATCGGCTGCTGCGAGGGCATCACCGGCGAGTGCCGCGAGTCCGCGCCACCGCGCTCGGGATAGCCTCGTCGCATCGAGACGCGCCGGATACGAGCCGACGAGTGGCAGCGGTGGCGCGACACGCGACTCCGCCTGCTGCGTGAGGAAGCCTCGTACTTCTCGTCGCGCTACGAGGATGCCGTCCGCGAGCCCGACGCGACCTGGCAGGACTGGGCCGCGCAGGCATCCGAGGCCGTCGAGAAGGTCATCTTCGTCGCGGAGGACGACGAGGGCTGGGCTGGGGTCGTCGGAGGCTTCCGCCGCCACGACCCGCGCGAGGTCCAGCTCATCTCGATGTGGGTCGACCCGCGGGTGCGCGGCCTGGGAGTCGGGCAGGCGCTGATCCGGGAGGTCGCGATGTGGGCACGCGACCTCGGCTCGCGGCGCGTCGTCCTCTTCGTGCAGGAGGTCAACGTCGGCGGGCAGGCGCTCTACCTCAAGGCGGGCTTTCACCCGACGGGCGACCGCATGCCTGTGGGGATCGGCCGGCCCGGCTTCAAGCTCGTCTTCGCCGCCTCCGTCGACGAGCTTCTTGCGGCCGGAATCGTGCCGCGCGAGTAGCGTACGCACCCTTGGCAACCGGCTTCACGCCCCTTCGCGCCGGCGTCGTCGGGACCGGCTTCGTCGGCGTCGTGCACGTGCACGCCCTCCGTCTGCTGGGCGTCGACGTCGCGGGCGTCGTCGGGTCGTCGCCCGAGCGCGCCGCGGCGAAGGGCATCGCGCCGGTCTACGAGTCCCTGGCGGCGCTGCTCGCCGACGACTCGGTCGACGTCGTCCACCTGACGACCCCGAACCACCTCCACCACCCGCAGTCGAAGCAGGTGCTCGCCGCGGGCAAGCACGTCGTCTGCGAGAAGCCGCTCGCGATGACGTCGGAGGAGTCGGCCGAGCTGCTCGAGCTCGCCGAGGCGAGCGGCCTCGTCCACTGCACGAACTTCAATCTGCGCTTCTTTCCGCTCGTGCACGAGATCCGCGCCCGCGTCAGCGCCGGTCAGGTCGGCGAGGTGTGGAACGTGCACGGCGGCTACCTGCAGGACTGGCTCCTGTACCCCACCGACTGGAACTGGCGGCTCGAGCCGGACAAGGGCGGCGCGCTTCGCGCGATCGGCGACATCGGCTCGCACTGGATGGACATGGCCCAGTTCGTCAGCGGGCAGAAGATCGTCGAGGTGTGCGCCGACCTGCACACGACGATCCCGGTCCGGCGGCGGCCGCTCGGCGAGGTCGAGACGTTCACGCGGGCAGACGATGTCGAGCGCGAGGACGCGCCGATGGCGACCGAAGACATCGGGCACGTGCTCGTCCGCTTCGACGGCGGCGCGCGCGGCGCGTTCAAGGTCTCGCAGGGTGCGGCAGGACGCAAGAACTACCTGCACATCGAGGTCGACGGATCGGAGTCGGCGCTCGCGTGGAACGCGGAGCGCCACGAGGAACTGTGGCTCGGGAACCGGGACGAGCCGAGCGGGGTGCTCCTGCGGAACGCGGCACTGATGCAGCCGACCGCCGCGGCGCATACCTTCCTCCCGGCCGGTCACGCCGAGGGCTGGGTCGAGACGTTCCGTGAGCTCTACCGGAGCGTCTACGAGGACGTCGCCGCAGGCGGCCCGGCGAGCGACCCCGGCTACCCGACGTTCGCGGACGGGCACCGGGCCAACGTGCTGGGCGACGCGATCGCGCTCTCGAACGCCGAACGACGGTGGGTGGCGGTCGAGGGATGAAGCTGGGGCTCCTGACGGCGGCGTTCCCACGGCTCTCACTCGAGCGAGTCGCGAGGTGGGCGTCCGGCAACGGGTTCGAGATGCTCGAGATCGCGTGCTGGCCGGCGGCCGGCGGCGAGCGCCGGCGATACGCAGGCGTTTCCCACGTCGACGTCGCGAAGCTCGACGCCGGGAAGGTGCAGGACGCGCTCGACCGCCACGGGCTCGAGATCTCGTCGCTCGCGTACTACCCGAACAACCTCCACCCGGATGCCGCCGAGCGGCGCGCCGCGAACACCCACGTGCGAAAGGTGATCGACGCGGCCGCGAAGCTCGGCGTGCCGACGGTCGGCACGTTCGTCGGGCGGGACAAGACGAAGAACGTGCCGGACAACTTCCGCGAGTTCAAGAAGGTCTGGCCGCGGCTCGTGGCTCACGCGGAGGACCGCGGCGTCAACATCGCGATCGAGAACTGCCCGATGATCTTCAGCTGGGACGAGTGGCCGGGCGGCACGAACCTCGCCTCCACCCCGGCCGCGTGGGACGAGATGTTCTCGCTCGTGCCGTCGAAGCGATTCGGCCTCAACCTCGACCCGTCCCATCTCGTCTGGCTCCAGATCGACTACGAGCGGGTCGTCCGCGACTACGCGTCGCGCATCCTCCACGTCCACGCGAAGGACATGGAGATCGACCGCGACGGCCTGTACCGGCACGGCACCGCGTCGCAGGGGATGGGCTGGCAGATCCCGCGCCTCCCCGGCCTCGGCGAAGTGCGCTGGGGCCGGTTCATCTCGCAGCTCTACGGCGTCGGCTACGACGGCGTCGTCTCGGTCGAGCATGAGGACCGCGCCTTCGAGCGCACCGAGGACCTCGTCAAGCGCGGCTTCCTGATCGCGCGGGACGTCCTGCGGCCGTACCTGCACTAGTCCTGCTTGCGCAAGCGGGAATCCGCAAGCGGATTCCCGCCCCTTGATCCCCGCCTACGGTGGGGCACATCCCTGGAGGCGCCCGCTGTCGCGGTCGCAACTGCCTCGATCGAGCATCGCCGCCGGGGGCGGAGCCGGCGACGACCCGACCCCGCAGCCTCGGCGGGATGCCTCAACGGCCGCAGCCGCCCCGGACGACGTGGCTCACCGACTGCGGTGCCCGCTCGGGCGGCGCCGTCGCGGACGACGCCGAGATCCCGGGCACGTCCAGCGTCCCCGTGTAGGTCGTCAGGACGCCGCCGGCGGACGGACGGTCGGTCATGTGGATCACGCCCTTCGCCTTCGCGAAGGCGCCGGTGCCGCCGACCACCGGATGGACGCACTGTCCCTTGACGAGCATCTTCGTGCCCGGCTTGTACTGCGCCCAGTAGACGAAGCTGAACCGGAGCGTCCCCGTCGGCTCGCCGGCGTCGCACGTGCCGTTGCGGTCGGTGTCTCTGCAGCCGACGAACATCTCCTTGCCGCTCCCGACGACCTTGCCGTCTGCCCCGGCGTAGTGCAGCGTGAACGCCGTCATGTTCCAGGCGCCGACGAGGCCGCCGTGCATCTCGTACTGGCCCTTCTGCTCGTTCACGATCGTCTGCGTCCCCCGGAGGGTGAGCACCGCCGAGCCCGCACCGGCGGCTGCAACCGAGGCCGTCACCAGGGCGACCGCACAGATTGCCGTCACGAATCCCCAGAGCTTTCTCATCACCGCACCTCCTCGGTCGACGCGGCCAGGTGCCGCGTCCTCGCGATCCACGATCCGATACGGCGCTGTGAGCCCGCTGAACGCTCGCTGAAGCCGTTCGTGACGCATCTCGCGAGGGTGGTACGGTCGCCGCGTGGCGAGGGAGTTCCGGGTGCTCGGCCCCGTCGATGCGCGCGTCGACGGCGTCTCGGCGCGACTCGCCCCGCAGCCGCGCGCCGTACTTGCGATGCTCTTGCTCCAGGCGGGCCAGGTCGTGCCGTCCGCGCGGCTCGTCGACGGGCTCTGGGGCGACGACCCACCGGCGACCGCGGGGAACATCCTCCAGGGGTACGTCTCGCAGCTCCGCAAGGCGCTCGGGCGCGACCTCGTGGAGACCCGCGAGCCCGGTTACGCGATCCACATCGGGCGCGATGCACTCGACCTGCATCGCTTCGAGCGGCTCGCGACCGACGGGGCCCGCGCGCTGGAGAACGGACAGGCGCCGGCTGCGGCGGAGCAGCTGCGGGAGGCGCTCGCGCTCTGGAGCGGGGACGCGCTCGCCGACGTCGCCGAGGGCGACGTGTTGCGTCCTGCGGCCGCGCGGCTCGACGAGCTTCGCCTCGTCGCGCTCGAGCGTCGCATAGAGGCGGACCTTGCCTGCGGTCGCGAGGCCGAGCTCGTGGGAGAGCTCGAGACGCTCACTGCAGAGCACGCGCTCCGGGAGCGGTTCCACGCGCTGCGGATGCTCGCTCTCTACCGGTGCGACCGGCAGGCCGAGGCCCTCGAGGTGTACCGGTCGGCGCGCGGGCGGCTGGTCGACGAGCTCGGTCTCGAGCCCGGCGCGGCGCTCCAGGAGCTCGAGCAGGCGATCCTCCGGCACGACGCGTCGCTCGACCTGGGTGATCGCAACCGCCCACGTCCGAGGCGGGCGGCGCACACGATCCTCGTCGCCGTCCTCGACATCGGCGCCGCCGACTCGCTCGTGACGCTCGCGGACCCGCTCGTGCGGGATGCGGATCGCGAGCTCGTCATCGCCTCGACGGTCGCGGATCCAGCCGGGCTCGCGTCCGCGTCAGCCGGGCTTCGGACGCATCGCGAGCGCCTCGCTCTCGGTGGCGTGACGGTACGAGCGGCCGCGTTCACCTCGCTCACGCCCGGCGCCGACCTCGCGCGACTCGCACGCGAGCAGGATGCCGAGCTGCTGCTCGTCGATGCGCCCGCGGGGCTCCTCGAGGACGCACGGCTCCTGAGCCTGCTCGACGAGGCGGCGTGTGACGTCGCGGTGCTCGTCGACGGCACCTCACGCCCCGGCCCGGTGCTCGTTCCGTTCGGCGGCGCCGACCACGACTGGTGCGCGATCGAGCTCGGCGCGTGGCTCGCGCGCGCACACGAGACGGACCTCGTGCTCGCAGGGTCGACGTCCTCTGCCGACGGCCGCGACGCGAGCCGGCTCCTCGCCAGCGCGTCCCTCGCCGTCCAGCGTGCACTCGGCGTGCACGCAGAGCCGCTCCTCGTCGAGCCGGACGCGGCGGCGCTCGTCGATGCGGCACGCACCGCGAGCCTCGTCGTCGTCGGGCTGACAGAGCGCTGGCGCCGTGACGGGATCGGCCAGGCCCGCACGGCCCTGGCCACGTCGCCCGACCACCCCACGCTGCTCGTGCGGCGCGGGCTCCGGCCCGGCGGGCTGGCGCCCGACTCGGCAGCAACGCGGTTCACGTGGACGGTTGTCGGCTGAGCTAGGAGGCCCAGGGCGGCGCGGGGCGCTGCTCGCAGCTCGGATCGGTTTTCGACGGTGACGGGGACGTCGCACCGAAGATGCCGCCGAACGTCTGCTCGACGCCGTCGAGTCTCCGCAGCGGCGACGTCCGGGGTAACGCGCCGGCCGCGGCCGGCTGAATTCGCTCGAGATAGATCGCCTCGGACGCCTGCCGGTTCCGGTCGAGCCGGACCGCGCCCTGCGGCACGTCGAGGACCAGCCCCGCGAGTTTCCGTCGGAGCTCTGCCTGCCCGGGCCCGAGGTCGCCGTCCGCCTGGTCGAGCGCCTCGACCAGCGCCTCGACGGCGGCATAGGCGGGCAGCTCGACCATTCCCTCTCCGGCCCCGGGGGGCAGCTCCGGAAACTCCCGGGCGAACGCTTCGCGATACCGCCGCATGACGTGCGATCCGGTCGCGCGCGGCGCTGCGCCGCCGATCACCACGCCCGAGAGGTCGACGCCCCGCGGCTGCAGCGCCCTCGGGTCCGAGGAACGCAGCGCCGCTCAGGAGCAGCCGCTCGCGGGTCGGCTTTGCCGCTCCGACGTACGCCTTCAGGTAGGGAACCTGGTATCCCGACGTCGCGATCAGGAGCACGCCGTCCGCCTTCGCCGCGTGACGGCTAGCCGCCTTCTTCGGATCGGAGCCGAACAGTGTGTACCAGTCGCGTTCGACCACGTTCCCGCCGAGAGCGCAGAACTCTGCGACGAAGCCCGCCGCGCCCTCCCATCCCGGGTACCAGTCCTCGGCGACGACCACCGCGCGACGCCAGCCGAGGTCGCGGTACGCGTAGGTCCCGAGTCCCGCCGTCGTCTGCGCGCCTGTCGGGGCGTAGCGGAAGTAGTTCGAAGGCGGGTCGCGGAGCGTCGTCTCCTGCGCCCCCATCTCCGATGCGAGGAACGTCACGTCCGGAAACCGTCTCGCGAGGTCGCGGAACACGACGTTCTCGCCGCCCCCGATCGGGCCGACGACGGCGTCGACGCCGTCGACCTCGACCAGTCGACGCGTCGCGAAGATGACCTTGTGGGGGTACGTGAACTCCGTGCACGTCGGGACGAGCTCGATGCGCCGCCCGCCCGCGCTTCCGGTGACGAGCTCGGGAGTGCGACGGCCCCCGCGCTCGAGGAGTGGGAGCGATACAGCCGCGAGGACGGAGTCGCGCGAGCCGACGAGCAGGCCCGTGCATTCGAGCAGCACACCGACGCGAACGGGCTCGCGCTCGGCGCTGCACCCGCCGCCGAGAAGTGCGACGACCAGGGCAGCGGCAACAACCGCCGACACGCGGTGATCAGCGCGCATCGATCGCCACCCAGAGCTCGTCGCCCGCCGCGGCGATCTCGTCCGGATACCCGTCGACGTCGACCCTCTCCATGACCCGGCCTTGCTTCGGGTCGACGCGGGCTAGCTGGCCGTCGATGTGCAGCGCCACCCAGAGGCCGCCCGGCCCAGCGGCTAGCCCGGCCGGAGCACGGCCGACCTCGACCCGCCCGGCAACCCGGTTGGTGACCGGGTCGACGCGGAGGACAATGTCGTCGAGCGGAGCCCCGACCCAGAGGGAGCCGCCTGCGAAGGCAAGACCGCGTGGCGCGACGGGAAGCCTCACCACGGCGATGACGCGGCCGCTCGGGGCGATACGGAACACCCGCCGGTCCGACGCGTCGCCGACGACCCAGATCGACCCCGCGCCGGTCGTCATCGCGCAGAGGCACTGACGAAGGTTCGCCGCGGTCGTCGGCTCGAGGAACGGCAACTTCACGAGATGGCCCTTCGTGAGGCGGTTGGGCTCGATCCTGAGCTGCAGGACGTTCGGGCAGCCCGCCACCCATAAGCCGAGTGCCGGCGAGGCCGCCATGCTGCAGGCGAGAATCGAGACGCCGTCGGCCCGTGTGCCGACGCGCGCGTCGTACGGGACGACGAAGCCCTCGAGCAGCTTCTCGCCGTCGCGCGAGACGTACATCTTGCCGCTGAGCCCGACGAGGTCGTGGACGTAGCCGACCGCCTCGATCTTGACGGGTGTGCCGACGGCAGGATCGAGGCGCCAGATCGTGTCCGTCGTAGCGAACCAGACCTGTCCGCTCTCGACGGCGACCTGTGTCGGCGTCGAGCCCGTCGGGGTCGTGGCGAGCACCTTGCCGGTGGTTCCGTCGATCCGAACCATCGCGCCACCGGGCGACGCGGAGGCTGTGTCTTCGCGCAGGACGAGGACGGCACCGACCGCGGCCGCGACGAGCGCGACGACGGCGGCCGCCGCGGCGGCGAGGAGCACACGCGACGTGCGTGGACGAGCGTCGAGCCCGAGCGTCATGCGGACCTCGTCGACGAGCGCTCCGCACGTCGGCTGGCGCTCTGCCGGGTTCTTCGCCATCGCCCGCACGAAAACGTCGTCGAGCGCTTCGGGGAGCGCGTCGCGCCGCTCGCTCGCCCGTGGCGGAGGCGTCTCGAGGTGCGCGTAGATAACGGCCACGTCGGAGACACCCGAGAAAGGAACCGATCCCGTCAGCGCCTTGAAGAGCACGCATCCGAGCCCGTAGACGTCGGCGCGCGCGTCCACGTCGTCGCCGCGGATCTGCTCGGGCGCCACGTAGTCGACCGTCCCGACGAGATGCCCGTCGGTCGGCCCGCGGTCGGAGATGCTCTGGGTCAAGCCGAAGTCGGCGAGGTACACGTGCTCGCGCCGGTCCTGGCGGTCGAGCAGGATGTTCGAGGGCTTGACGTCGCGGTGGACGAGCCCGCGCGCGTGCGCCGCGTCGAGCGCGTCGGCCACCTGCGACGCGATCGCGATCGTCCGGGCCGGCTCCAGCGGCCCGTCGCTCCGGAGGAGGGCCTCGAGGTCAGGCCCCTCCACGAACCGCATCGCGATGAACAGGCGGTCGTCCGTCTCCCCCGCCTCGTACACCGGGATCACGTTCGGATGGTCGAGCGACGCGGCGATGCGCGACTCGCGCAGGAGGCGCTCGCGGAACTCCGCGTCCTCCGAGAACCGCTCCGCGAGCAGCTTCAGCGCAACGCGGCGCTCGAGCCGCGGATCGCGGGCGCGGTAGATCTCGCCCATGCCGCCCCGCCCGACGAGCTCCTCGATCTCGTACCCGGCGATCGTGTCGCCCGTCGCGATGTGCCCTTCCACCGCCATCGCCCCACCTCTGCCGCTCGTGTCAGACTGCACGAACCCGTCGTCGCTTGCAATGACGGCGGCCGGGCCCCGCGAGTGACCCGGCCGCCTTCCCCCGGCTACCCGATCCTCAGGTGCCCGCGGTAGTAGGTGCACCCCGTCTCTGGATCGTCACGCATCTGGATCACGCCTGTCGCTCCGGCGAAGCCGCGCGTGCCGCCCGTGATCGGGTGATGGCAGCGCCCATGGAGCAGGGCGAACGTCACCGGGTCGAACTTGCCGGAGTACGTGAACGTCGCGTACAGCGATCCCGACGTGTCCGAGCCGTCACACACGCCGTTGTCGTTCGCGTCGAGGCAGCCGTCGAACCGCTCGGTTCCGCTCGCGGTGAGCACGCCCGACTTCGTGGCGACGCCGACCTCGAAGGTCGTGGTCCACCAGTAGCCGATCAGGTCTCCCCGCACCTCCGTCACGTCGTCGGTCACGTCGAAGGGGTCGCCGATGTCGACGACGCGCATGACTCCGTCGATCTGCGCCGTCCCTGCGGCACCGGCCACGCCCGCGAGCGCTGCCGCCGCGACGACCGCGCCGAAGGCCAACACCGTTCGCATGTGCCTCATCTCTCCTCCTTCGCCTGCGGCACCGCGCCGCTCGGTCGCGCGAATGGTCGAACGGGCCGCTGGACGTCCGCTGAATCGAGGCTGGAGAGAGACACGCGTCGGCTGTCGCCGGACGGGGTATGCAGATCGCTGACCCCTGGCGAAAGGAGCGCGTATGAGCGTCGTGAAGGTGATCGAGATCACGTCGTCGTCCCCGACGAGCTTCGCGGACGCGGTGAAGGTCGGGATCGCGAAGGCGTCGGAGACGATCCACGGGATCACGGGAGCGTGGGTGTCCGAGGAGAAGGTCGCCGTCGAGAACAACGAGGTGACGGAGTACCGGGTGACGATGCGCGTCAACTTCCTCCTCGACTGAGCTTGTCCGCGAGCGGGAATCCGCAGATGCGGATTCCCGCCGCTCGATCCACGCCCTTCGGGCGGGCCACATTTCTGGAGGCGCCTGGGTCGCGGTCGCAACTGCCTCGTCATGATCGGACAGCCGCGGCCGAAACGGTGTCGGTCCGTGCTACAAGGAGCAGGTGACGGCACCGCCGCGAAACCCGCATCTGGACCGCCCGGCAACGAGCGACACGACCGCGCGGGCCCTCGTCGCGGCAATCCCCGACCCGATCTTCCGGATCGGGACGGACGGCGTCTACCGCGGCTTCAAGGTCGACTCGGAGCGAGACCTCCTGACGTCGCCCGACGACGTGATCGGCCGCACGGTCCACGAGCGGCTGCCGGCGGACATCGCCGAATCCGTGCTCGCCGCGGGCCGGCGCGCCGTCGCAGAGGGCGAGCTGCAGCGAATCGAGTACTCCCTCGAGGTCGGCGACGAGGTCCGCGACTACGAGGGACGGCTTGTCGCGTGCGGGCCCGACGAGTTCGTCTTCATCGTCCGCGACTTCACCGCACAGCGACGACAGGCGCGCGAGCTCGAGCGCGAGCGGGACTTCAGCTATGCGGTCGTGCGCTCGACGCCGAGCTTCCTCGCGCTCGTGGACGAAGACGGCACGTTGCTCGGCGTCAACCGAGCCCTGGAGAAGGCAGGCGGCCTCGCGGAGGAGAGTTGGCTCGGCAAGCCGTTCTGGGAGCTCTTCATCGCCCCCGAGGACGTGCCGCGGGCGCAGGAGGACTTCGTGCGGCTGCGGGCTGACGACCCGCCGGGCGTCGTCGAGTACCAGCACGTCGCCCCGGACGGCGAACGGCTCGTCGTCGACTGGACGGCGACGGTCGTGCACGACGCCGAGGATCGCCTCCGGTACCTCCTCTGCGGCCTCGACGTCACCGCGCGGAAGCGAGTCGAGGAGGAGATCCGCCGCTCGCGGGCGCGCATCATCTCGGCGAGCGACACGGAGCGGAAGCGCCTCGAGCGCAACCTCCACGACGGCGCCCAGCAGCACCTCGTGAGCGTCTCGCACGCCGTGCACCTCGGCCTGCGCCTACTCGACGACGATCCGCAGCGCGCGGTGGAGCATTTCCAGCGCGCCCTCGTCGAGCTGAATGCGGCTCACGAGGAGCTCCGCGAGCTCGCGCGCGGCCTCCACCCGCAGATCCTCACGGTGCAGGGTCTCGCCGTCGCCGTCCGCTCCCTCGCGCGGCGCGCGCCGATCCCGGTCACGGTCATCACCCTGGACGACACGCAGCGCTGGTCGCCCCTCGTCGAGAGCGCCGCGTACTACGTCGTCGCCGAAGCCCTGACGAACGTCCTCAAGTACTCGGAGGCGACGTCGGCGACGGTTCGCGTGCTCACGCGAGACGATCGGCTTACCGTCGAGATCTCGGACGACGGCCGGGGCGGCGCGCTGCCGGCGAACGGATCCGGCCTCGGCGGCCTGAAGGACCGCGTGGAGGCCCTCGACGGGATCTTCGAGGTGGACAGCCCGCCGGGCCGCGGGACGTGCGTCCGGGCCGCGCTGCCGCTCGCGATCGGCCCCTGACGGTTCGCGCTTGACACCGCCCGGGGGACGTGATTGGATCGTCCCCGTCGAACCCCGTAGCTCTTCGGAGTCGCGGGGTTCGGCATTTTTCGTGGTCGCGCTTTGGGGGGCGCGACCGCGAGAATGCACCTCGATGCCGAGCTCTGCCCTCCCCGACCGACTGCAGGTCCTCGTCGACGCGGGCATCGCGTTGAGCTCGGAGCTCTCGCTCGACGCGCTGCTGCAGCGCATCGTCGAGACGGCGGCGACGCTGACCGACGCCCGGTATGCGGCGCTCGGCGTGATCGACAGCTCCGGCACGGCACTCGAGCGGTTTCTCACCGTCGGGGTCGACGAGGAGACGCGAGGCGAGATCGGCGACCCGCCGCACGGCCGAGGCATCCTCGGCGTCCTCATCCGGGACGCGCATCCCCTGCGGCTGGACGACATCGCCGACGACCCACGGTCGGTCGGCTTCCCGCCGGGGCACCCGCCGATGCGCTCGTTCCTCGGCGTTCCGATCCTCCTGCGCGGCGTCGCGTACGGCAACCTCTACCTCACTGAGAAGGAGGGGGGCGCGGGCTTCACGGAGGACGACGCCGAGCTGACCCAGCTCCTCGCCGCGCAGGCAGCGGTCGCGATCGAGAACGCGCGCCTGTATGAGAGCTCGACGCGCTGGCTCCGCCAGCTCCAGTCCCTGAACGAGATCGGCGACGCGCTCGTGTCCGAGCTCGAGCTGGAGCCGCTCCTCGGGCTCATCGCGCGGCACCTCCGCGAGCTCGTCAATGCACGACTCGTCCTGATCGCGCTCCCCGACGACGGCGAGCTCCGCGTCGCGGCGGCGGACGGCGAGGAGGTCGACGGGATCGTCGGCACCGAGCTTGCGCTCACCGGGTCGAAGGCGGGCAAGGTGCTCGAGCGCATTCGGAGCGAGCGGGTCGACTCGGTGCTCGACGACCCGGAGATCGACCACCAGGCAACGAGACGGCTCGGCGTCCACGCCGCGCTCTACGTCCCACTCGTCGCCCGCGGGCGGGCGATCGGCGTCGTCATCGCCCACGACCGGAGAGGGCCGACGCCCGCCTTCACCGACGACGACCTCCGGCTCGCCGAGTCGCTCGCGCAGCGCGCCTCGGTCGCCGTCGACCTCTCGGAGCGGGTCAGCCGCGATGCGATGCGGCGGGTCGTCGCCGCGCAGGAGCTGGAGCGGGCGCGGCTCGCACGCGAGCTGCACGACGAGACGGGCCAGGCGCTCACGTCGATTCTCCTCGGCCTGAAGGGGGTCGAGTGGGCGGTCGCGACCGACGAGGCGCGCGACGCGCTCGCGGGGGTACGCGACACCGTGGCGTCGACACTCCAGGACGTGCGGGCCCTCGCGGTCGAGCTCAGGCCATCCGCACTGGACGACTTCGGCCTCGTCCCGGCTCTCGAGCGCTTGGCGTCGACGTTCTGCGAGCAGACGGCGATGGCGGTCGACTTCGAGGCGGGATCGGACGTCGAGCGGCTGCCCTCGGAGACCGAGACGGCGCTCTACCGGATCGTGCAGGAGGCGCTCACGAACGTCGCCAAGCACGCCGGGGCGACCCGCGTCTCGATCCTCGTCGTCCGGCGCGGAGACGCAGTTGCCGCGGTGATCGAGGACGACGGCGCCGGCTTCGACCCCGCGTCGGCCCGCGACGACGCACTCGGGCTCGCCGGTATGCGCGAGCGCGTCGCGCTCGTCGACGGGCGTCTCCGCATCGAGTCGTCGCCCGACGGCGGCACGACGATCGCCGTCGAGGTGCCGCTGTGACGATCCGCGTCCTCGTCGTCGACGACCATGCCGTCGTCCGCGCCGGACTGCGCCGCATCCTCGACGCCGAGGACGACGTCGAGACGGTCGGAGAGGCACCGGACGGCGAGCGGGCGGTGTTCGAGGCGATGCAGCTCGAGCCGGACGTCGTCCTGATGGACGTCGTCATGCCGGGCAAGAGCGGCATCGAGGCCACGCGGGCCGTGCTCCAGGCGGTGCCGGCAACGAAGGTGCTCGTCCTCTCGATGCAGGATGACCCGCGGTACGTCCGCGAGGCCTTCGACGCAGGCGCGAGCGGCTACGTCATGAAGGAGGCGGCGGACGACGAGGTCGTCGACGCGGTTCGCGCCGTCGCCGCGGGCCAGCGATACCTCCACCCCACTCTCGGCGCCCGGTTGCTCGCAGCCGAGTCGGAGGAGCGTCGTCGCGCCGCCGAGGACCCGCTGTCCGAGCGCGAGCGCGAGGTCCTGCGACTCCTCGCGCTCGGCCACACGAACCAGGAGATCGCGAAGCTGCTCTACATCTCGGTGCGGACAGCCGAGACGCACCGGGCGCACATCATGCGGAAGCTCGACCTCTCGAGCCGCGCCGAGCTCGTGCGCTACGCGCTGGGCGAGGGCTTGCTCGAGTAGCGCTGCCTACGCGACGACAAGCACGTCGCACGCCGCCCCGTCGATCACGCCGGCGGCGGCCGGGCTCGGCCGTGCGACGACGAGGAGGTCGGCGTCGAGCTCACCCGCGACCTCGAGCAGCGACTCGGCGGCGTCGCCGTCGGCGGCGAAGCACCGTGCTGCGACGTGGCGTCGCAGCAGCGCCTCGCGCGCTTCGTCGACGAGGCGCCGCCGTGCCGCGACCGGGTCCTCGGCTCCCCCCGTGACGCCGACGACCGCGACCGTGGAGCCGTACCCCGCGAGGTCGGCGACGGCGTCGAGCGCCCGCCGCGAGGCGCTCGAGCCGTCGTAGCCGACGAGAATCGTGCGGGGCAGGGCCGCCATCAGTGGCTCATCGTCCCCTTCGGGTTCCCGACCTTCAGCAGGCCGACCTGGCCGAGGTCGACGTGCGCGAAGGCGTGGCTGACGAAGGGATAGAGCCCGACGTCGTCGATCTTCACGTCGAAGACCGCACCGCCCCCGGCGGGGACGCCCACCGTCTGCACGCCCCGCTGGTACTTCGTCATGTCGCCGTTCATCCAGGCCCGGTCGAAGATCGTCCCGACCACGTGGAAGTTCGTGTCGAGGGTCGGGCCGGCCGCGACGACGTAGAGCCGCACCGTCTCGCCGGGCTTCGACGTGAGCGGATGCGTGACGTACTGGTTCGCGTATCCGTTGAACGTCGTCCAGTCGGGCATCATCGCCCGCGCCTTCGCCATGTCGAGCGAGGCGGGCGTCGCGACGCCGTCACCGTTCAGGTACCACTCGCTCGCGACCAGGACGTACGATCGGTCGGCCTTCGGGAGCGGCGTCGCCGGATCGACGACCAGCGCGCCGTACATCCCGTTCGCGATGTGCGCGAGCACGGGCTTGGTGCCGCAGTGGTACATGAAGACGCCGGGGTCGCTCGCCTTGAACCGGAACGTGAACGAGTCGCCGGGAGCGACGTCCTTGAACGCGACGTTCGGAGCGATCCGGGCTGCGTGGAAGTCGATCGAGTGCGGGATCGAGCCACCGTTGGTGAGCGTCATCTCGACGGTCTGCCCCTCGCGGACGTGCAGGATCGGACCCGGCGCGCCGTGCCCGTCGAACGCCCACGTGTTGTACTTCACGCCCGGCGCGATCTCGACGACCATGTCCTTGAGGGTCATGTGGATCTTCACGAGGTCGCCCGGCGGGACGGGCGGCAGGGTCGCGTCGTAGGCGACGTGCGCCTTCGCGAGCGCCTCGGCGTTCGCCCCGGTCTTGCCGGCGAAGCTCTCGAGCGGAAGCGCCTGGTTGGCCGTCGCGTCGTGCGACGAATGGTCGTGGGCCGGCGCCGCCGTGGCAGCCGCGCCGGAGCTGACGTCGTCACGCGCCTCGTCCGCCGCCTGGGCCGCGACGATCGCGGCGATGACGAGCGCGCCGACGGCGAACGCGAGCAGCAACACGAGGACGGCCGCGAAGGGACCCGTACCTCTCCCGCGTTCCTTGCGACCGCCGATGCGCGTCGTGCCCGACGCCGTGTGAGTGCTCATCTGGTCCTCCTCGAAGCCGTGAGATTCGTCATCGCTCACCACGATAGGTCCGGGCGGTTCCGCCGCCATCGGGCGGAGGCCGCCGAGGAGATGCGGGTTTTCCGCACCCTCCGTTCCGGCGCCCGCCGGTACCGTCCGTCGCCGTGGCGGACGAGCCGATGATCGAGGCGCGGGGACTCACGAAGCGCTACGGCGACTTCACCGCCGTCGACGGGATCGACTTCGCGGTCGAGCGTGGCGAGACGTTCGGCTTCCTCGGCCCGAACGGCGCGGGCAAGAGCTCGACGATGCGGATGATCGGCGCGGTCTCGCCGCCTAGCGGTGGCACGCTGCGCGTCCTCGGCCGGGATCCGGAGCGCGACGGGCCCCTGATCCGGCAGCGACTCGGCGTCGTGCCGCAGGAGGACAACCTCGACCTCGAGCTCGACGTCGCCGAGAACCTCCTCGTCTACGGGCGCTTCTTCGGGCTGCCGCGCGACGAGATCCGCCGCCGGTCGGCCGAGCTGCTCGAGTTCGTCCAGCTCGCCGACCGGAGCGACGCGCGCGTCGACTCGCTCTCGGGCGGGATGAAGCGGCGCCTGACGATCGCCCGCGCGCTCGTCAACTCACCCGAGCTGATGCTCCTCGACGAGCCGACCACCGGCCTCGACCCTCAGGCGCGGCACGCGCTCTGGGACCGCCTCTACCGGCTCAAGCAGCAGGGCGTGACGCTCGTCCTCACGACGCACTACATGGACGAGGCGGAGCAGCTCTGCGACCGGCTCGTGATCATGGACCAGGCGAAGATCGTCGCCGAGGGCTCCCCGCGCGAGCTGATCGAGCGGTTCGTCGAGAGGGAGGTCGTCGAGCTCCGCTTCGCGACGCCGAACGGGAGCCGCGGGCTGGACGACCTCGGCAGCCACGTCGAGGTGCTCCAGGACCGGATCGTCATCGGCGCCGACGACGGCGACTCCGTCGTCGACCAGGTGCACGCGCGCGGCCTCGAGCCCGAGACGGTGCTCGTCCGCCGGAGCACGCTCGAGGACGTCTTCCTGCGCCTCACCGGGCGGAGCCTGAACGACTGATGAACTCGGCGGGCCGCATCCTCAGCGTCGTGGGCTGGCATGCACAGGCGTACCGGCGCATGTGGCGCGGCTCGATCACCGTCTCGTTCCTCAACCCGATCTTCTTCCTCCTCTCGATCGGCGTGCTCCTCGGCACGCTCGTCGACCGCTCCGACCCCGACCTCGGCGGGCTGAGCTACCTCGAGTTCGTCGCTCCGGCGCTCGTCGCGGCGACCGCGATGCAGACGGCGGCGAGCGTGACGACGTTCCCCGTCAAGGCCGGGCGTCAAGTGGCTCCGGACGTACCACGCGGTCGTCGCCACGCCGGTCCGCGTCCGTGAGCTCGTCGCCGGCGTCCTCGTCTGGGCGGGCGTCCGGGTGATCGTCGCCTGCGCGCTGTTCGTGCTCGTGGCGGCGGTCGGCGGCGCGTTCACCTCCCCTCTCGCCGCGCTCGCTCCGTTCGCGGGCCTCCTCTGCGGCCTCGCGTTCGCCGCGGGGCTCGCCGCCGTCAGCTCGGGGGCGGACAGCGACCAGTGGCTCGTCGCGATCTTCCGGTTCGTGCTCGTGCCGCTCTTCCTCTTCTCCGGGACGTTCTTCCCGATCGAGCAGCTTCCGGACTGGATCCAGCCGCTCGCGTGGCTCACGCCGCTCTGGCACGGCGTCGAGCTCTCGCGGAGCCTCGCGACGGGGGACGTCGATCCGCTCGCTCGCAGCGGTGAACGTCGTCTACCTCGTCGCGTTCACCTTCGTCGGCGCGGTGTTCGCCGTCCGCGCATGCGAGCAGAGGCTGCGCAAGTGAGCACCCTCGACTCCGCCCTCCGCATCTTCCCCCGGGTTCCGTTCGGGACGCACCGCTCGCTCCGGCTCGTCGAGCGGAACCTGACGAGCTCGCGCGACGGCTGGCTCGATCGTCGTCTCGGGCTTCTTCGAGCCGCTCTTCTACCTACTCGCTCTCGGCGTCGGCGTCGGCGCGCTCGTCGGGACGCTCGAGCTCGGGGGCGAGTCGGTCTCGTACCGCGAGTTCGTCGCGCCTGCGCTCCTCGCCGCGTCTGCGATGAACGGGGCCGTCTACGAGTCCGGCAACGTCTTCTACAAGCTGAAGTACGCGAAGACGTACGACGGCGTGCTGGCGACGCCGATGACGGTGCGTGACGTCGCGATCGGCGAGCTCATCTACACGCTCATGCGCGGTGCGGTCTACGCCGTGGGCTTCGTCGCCGTGATGCTCGCGCTCGGGCTCGTCGACTCGCCGTGGGCGCTCCTCGCCGTACCGGGCGCGGTACTCGTCTCTGCCGCGTTCGCGGCGCCGGCGGTCTACGCGGTGACGCTCATGCGGTCATGGGCGGACTTCGCCTTCGTCGAGCTCTGCACGCTGCCGATGTTCCTCTTCTCGGCGACGTTCGTCCCGCTCGACGAGTACCCGACCGTCGCGCAGTGGATCGTCCCCCTGACGCCGCTCTACCACGGCGTCCACATGCTCCGGTCGTTCACGCTCGGGGACGTCGGCTGGACCGTGCTCCTCGACATCGCCTACCTCGTCGCGATGACCGGCATCTTCCTCGTGCTCGCCGACCGGCGGCTCGCGAGGCTGCTGCTGAAGTAGGCCCGCGCTTGCGGGTCAGGTCGCCTTGCCGATCTCGTGGTGCGCGGGTCGCCACCAGCGCGTCAGCCCTGGGTGGTCACTCCCACCCTCGCGCGCGATCACGAGGATGTCCCTGTGGGTGGGCTGTCCCAGCCGCTCGTGCGTCCAGACGATGACGGCGTCGTTCCCGTCGAAGTAGCAGAAGACCCGCCCACCCGGCTTGTCGGGGCCGTGGAGCCAGGGGCGCTCGCCACCCCAGGAGTAGGCGTTGCACTTGCCCTTGTCGCGGGGCACGTCCTCGCGGCGCCTCAGCTCCGCCTCATACGCGGCGGCAAGCGTCGCCGCGTTCGGGTACTGGGAGATCTCCCATCGATCGGGCGTCCCGTCGGCCGGGAGACAGACCGCGGTCTGGACCGCTGACGGCTCGGCGACGCTCTGCACCTGGCAGTCCTTCCAGAGCCCGGCCGGGACGAGGGCGTCGAGCCCCGCGTTCGCGGCGAGCGGCGTCTCGCTTCCCGAGCCGCCCGCAGCTGGCGCAGGAAATGCATTGCTGCCTTCCGTGTGGTCGCCCGCCGTCAGGTACACGACGCCGGCGGCAGTCAGCGCGGCGAGGCCGACGACGCCGGCGGCCAGCTTCCAGCCGAACTGCCGCCCGGGCTTCCCGAAGAACATGAGCACCCAGCGGCTCGTCGAGGGGGCGTCCCTCTCCGAGTAGGCCTGCAGGATGTGGATGGGGTCGCTGATGTTCTTGAGGTGCACGCGTCCTCGGTCGCTGAACGTGAGCCCCTCCATGCGGCCGGCGAGGCGGTACGTCGCCTCCGTGACGATCACCTCGCCGCCGTGGGCACGCCCACACAGCCGGGCCGCGACGTTGAGCGCGGCGCCGCGATAGCTCCCGTCCTCGAGCGCCACCGCCTCGCCCGAGTCGATCCCGATGCCGACCCGGAGCGGGAGCTCGTGGTCGAGCTCGGCCTCCGCGTTGAACCGCGCCTGAAGGGCGACTGCGCACCTTATGGCCTGACGTGCGGATGCGAAGACTGCGAGTGCCTCGTCACCGCGGATCTCCACGACCTCGCCGCCGTGCGTCTCCACGTCGTCGGTGACGAGCTCGACGAACTGCGCGGTCAGCCCGGCCGCAGCCTCGGCGCCGAACTCGTCCGTGTAGCGGGAGTAGCCACGGATGTCGGCGATCAGGAACGTGTGTATGCCCGGCTGGCCGGTCATGGCCTCCAGTATGACCCCCCTCGCGACGTTGGTTCGTACGGGAGACCGAACCCGCGAGGGCGGGATAGCGGCCGCGAGATCGGCGGGCCGCGGCGCCCCGGGTCTCAGTCGCGCCGGTACTCGAGCGCCCCGATGTCGGGCGCGCCGCGGCGTGGACGACCCGTCAGGTCGTCCCGGGGTGCGTACCGACGGAACGCGGCGTCGACGACCGAAGACGTCCTCCTCGGCCTCCCTCGGCCGTCGAGCCCGGCCGGCTCGTTGCGGTCCGATGCCGAGCAGGTCGTGCCGTGCACGACGATGTTGCGCGCGAACAGCTGCGCTGCACTGCAGATGTGCTTGCGCCTCTTCAACAGGGCGATGACGTTGTTCGCGACGATCGGCCGCTTCCGGTGGAGGACGCTGCCGTACTTCGAGCTCATCCGGATCGAGCCCTCGTACCCGTCGCGGCGCCGGGCGCCCGTGAGGATCGTGTTGTTCACGATCCGCGCGTAGAGCGGCAGCCGCTTCGATGCGGCGCTCCCGACGATGATCCCCATGCGCGCGTGGTATCCGGGCACGCGCGGGTCGGTGCCGACGAAGACGTTGTTGACGATCGTCGCGTGGTCCACATCGTTCGTCAGGTAGAGCTGCGCGCCGCCGGAACGGTACACCCCGAAGCGGTTCCGCTCGACCCGGAGACGCCGACCGGAGAACAGCTGGACGAGGTCGTTGTCGCCGCAGCGGTAGGCGTCCATGCGGCACGGCAGCGCGCGATCGAAGCGGTTCGACCGGATGGTGAGGTCCGGCCAAAGCGGCCGTGCACGAAGTCGCATCCACGGCAGTCGTGGAACCGGTTGCCCTCGATGCGCACGTCGTGGGCCCAGCGCCGAGGAGGACGCAGTTCGCGAACCTCCGCGACCGGTCGCCGCAGTGCGAGAAGTCGCTGTCGCGGATCGTGACGTCGCGCGAGTCCGGGATGCGACGAACGACCGAGAGCGCGAGCCACGCGCCGTGACGACGAGGTCGTGGAGCACGATGTGGCGCGAGGCACGCACGTCGACGATGGCCTCGCCACCGATCGGGCCGACGGTGACCTTCCCGAACGAGACCCGCGAGGCGCCGTCGAAGACGACGCGGCCGACCCGCGTGCCCCGCGTCCCGACGATCCGGAGCGACTTCCCGGATCGCCACCGGATCACCAGCTCGCGGTAGAGCCGCGGGCGTAGGACGATCGTGCCGCCCGTTCGACGAAGCGCGTCGGCGGCCAGGTCGAGCTCGGCGCCGCTCCCGACCGTGATCCTCGTCGACCGGCTTCCTGCCTCCGTCGCCGCCGCCGCGTCGGACGCACCGAGCGCCGCGAGGGCGAGTGCCGTCGCGAGAGCGAGCCGAGCCGCAGGATGCCGCGCCATCCCGGCCGACCCTATCGCCGGCGGGACGCTACGTGGCCACGCTGCCGCGCGCCGTGCTCGCGCCGGCCTCGGCTGCCGCCTGCTCGGCGGCACGCTCCGCGGCGGCGCCGAACCGGAGGATCCGTCCGCCGAACGCGACGCTGCACACCGCGAACCACGCCCAGCCGAGCGCCAGGCCGGCCATCACGTCGGAGAGCCAGTGGACGTCGAGGAGCACCCGGCTCCCCGCGACGGCGACGGCGATCGCGACCGCCCCGCCCGCGAGCAGCGCCCGCGTCGACCGTGGCCGGAACTGTCCCAGGACGAGCGCGGCCGCCGCGTAGAAGGCTGCAGCCGTCGCCGAGTGACCGCTCGGGAACGACGGGCCGAGCGTCTCGGCGATCGGGTTGAGGTCGGGTCGGACCCGGTCGGCGAGCTCCTTGATCGTCCGCGTGAGAGCGTTCTGGCCGACGATGACGAAGGCGAGGTAGGCAGCCACCCAGCGGGCTGGGCGCTTGCGGATGCGCTCTGCGACGACGAGGGCGATCGCGGCCGCGATCACAAACCACGTCTCCCCGAGTGTCGTGACTACCTTCAGCGCGTCGTCCGAGAGGTCGCCGGCGTGGTCGAAGCCCCACTCGGCGACGCTTTCGTCGAGCGCGACGAGCGTGCCGCTCGATCGCACGAGGTAGGCGAGCACGGCGAGGACGAGCCCTCCGAGGACCAGCACGGCGAGCGCGAGTGTCAGAGCGAGCCCCGTCACGACCCCGGGGTCGAGGCGCCCGACGAGCAGCCGCCGGAGCCTGCTGTGGTGCGCGAGCGTGTGCCCGACGGCCTCGGTCGCCGCCTGGGCCGGTCGCGTCGGCACGAACGCCGCCTTCGGGAGGCGCCAGACGGCGACGGAGACGGCCGCGCCGACGGTGAGTGCGACGGTGAGGAGCAGGAGGATGGGCATGCAGGTTCTCTCGGGGGCGAAAGAGGGTACGACCGCTCGAGAGATTCTGACCCGGATCTCGCCCGCTCAAACGGCGGCGAGTCCTGAGAAGGGGGAAGGAGTGGTCGTGGAGACCAATGTGGTCGCGGCGGAGCCGAACCTGAGAGCGATCGAGCGGACGGATCACGAGGACAGCAGGATTCCGCTGTTCGAGCCTCGCCCGGGTGGCCCCGCCGAGCGGTTCGCCGACACCGTCGGCGACCGTCACCCCGTCCTCGCGTTCTTCCTCGCACTCGTGTCGGGGTACGTCCTCCTTGCCGCCGCGTCGATCGTGGTCGGGCTCCTGGTGACCGACGTCCTGCTCGACGTCGACTCCGTCCAGCGGCTGGACGAGCGCTTCCCGCACTGGCTCGAGGGCGAGCGCACGGACGGCTTGACGGATGCGTCCTGGGTCGGCACGGAGCTCGCCGGCGGCTACCTGATCCCGATCGCCCTTGCACTCATCGGCCTCGTGATGGCGATCCTGCGCAAGTGGCGGGTCGCCGCGTACGTGCTCTTCGCCGTCGCCGTCGAGTCCGCGACGTACCGGGTGACGACGCTGTTCGTCGAGCGGCGCCGGCCCGAGGTGGAGCGGCTCGAGTCGCTTCCCGTCGACGCCAGCTACCCGTCCGGGCACACGGCTGCCTCGATCGCCCTCTACTCCGGGCTCGCTCTGCTCCTCACGTCACGGTTCGCGCACGGCCGTTGGCGGGTGCTGATCTGGGTGATCGCGATCGCGATCCCCCCCATCGTCGCGCTGTCCCGCATCTACCGGGGCATGCACCACCCCATCGACGCGCTCGCAGGAGTGCCGATCGGCATCGCGGCCATCGTCGTCGTGGTGTTCGCCTGCCGTGTTGCCGGCGCCACGATGGCCCGGCGCGAGAGGGCGGAGGCCCGCTGATGCGCGTCGCAGTCGTCGCGCACTCGGGCAAGTCGGTCGGCGGCGGCCTCGTCGAGCTGCGCCGCGTGCTCGAGGAAGCCGGAATCGACGACCCCCTCTGGTACGAGGTGCCGAAGAGCCGGAAGGCGCCGAAGCAGGTCAAGCGGGCCCTCGAGGAGGGCGCGGAGCTCGTCTTCGCGTGGGGCGGTGACGGCACCGTCCAGCGTTGCCTCGATGTGCTCGCGGGCACGGGGACACCGCTTGCGATCGTCCCGGCGGGCACCGCGAACCTGCTCGCCACCAACCTCGGCATCCCGAAGGACATCGAGGGCGCCGTGGAGACCGGGCTCCACGGCGCGCGACGTGCGATCGACGTGGGCCGGATGAACGGGGAGCGGTTCGGCGTGATGGCCGGCGCCGGCCTCGATGCCGCGATGATCCGCGACGCCGACGCCGGGCTGAAGGACCGGGTCGGGCGCATCGCCTACGTCTGGACGGGCGCCCGCAACATCCAGGCGAAGCCCTTCAGGGCGAAGATCCGCGTCGACGGCGCAACCTGGTTCGACGACCGGACGAGCTGCATCCTCGTCGGCAACGTCGGCAACCTCTTCGGCGGCATCGAGGCGTTCGACGACGCCCGACCCGACGACGGGATGCTCGAGCTCGGCATCGTGACGGCGGAGAAGCCGCTGGAGTGGGCGCGGACGATCGCACGCACCGCGGTGGGCACGACGGACCGCTCGCCGTTCGTCCAGATCACGCGCGCCCGCACGATCGAGGTGACGCTCGGCAAGAAGGTCCTGTACGAGCTCGACGGCGGCGACCGCGAGAAGGTGAAGACCATGGAGATCGAGGTCGAGCCTGCTGCGATCGAGATCTGCGTCCCGGTGGCGGCGTGAGCACGGCGACACGCGTCCCGGAGACGTGGGAGCTCACCGGCGACGACGCTCGCGAGACACTGCTCGAGACGGGCCGGTTGCGGCTCGTCACGGACGCGTACACGAGGCTTCGATACGCGGACGGCTTCACCCATGCCCGGGCGCTCGCCTTCTCGATGTCGCTCGTCCTCGTGCAGGGGCTCATCGCAGTCGTCGGCTTTGCGACGGCCTTCGGGAGCCTCGAGATCAGCCGCGTGATCGTCGACACGATCAGAAACGCGATGCCCGGGCTCGCGGGCGAGCTGCTCACCGACGCCGTTCGACAGGCGCAGGAGGTCGGCGCGCACAACCGCTTCCTCCCCCTCACGCTCGGTCTGATCGGGACGATCGTCACCGCGACGACCGCAATGGGCCAGATGGAGCGCGCGACGAACCGGATCTACGGGATCGAGCGAGACCGCCCCACCCTCGAGAAGTACGGCCGGGCGTTCCTCCTCGCGATGAGCGTCGGCGTTCTCTTCGCCGTGGCGTTCGTGCTCCTCGCCTTCGGCCGCGACATCGGCCGCGAGGACGACTTCGTCCACACCGTTTGGGTCGTCGTCCGCTGGCCCATCGGGCTGGCCCTCGCCGGGCTCGCCCTGAGCGGGATCCTCCAGTACGCGCCGCGGAGGCATCAGCCGAACATCTCGTGGCTCGCGTTCGGCGGCGGGATCGGCGTGGCGCTGTGGACGGTCGTGACGCTCGTCTTCGGCCTCGTCTTCAGCGCGAGCTCGTCGTTCGGAGACACGTACGGGCCGCTCGCGGGCATCGTCGCCCTCCAGCTCTGGTCGTTCTTCTCCGCCGTCGCCGTTCTCGTCGGCGTGGCGGCGGCGGCGCAGCTCGAGGCCGTGCGGGCAGGCCTGACGGAGCCGGCGAAGCCCGATCCCGAGGAACACGCGGCGCCGCTCGCGGCGGCACCGGGCATGGCTCAGCCGTCGTAGACGCGCGACTTGACGACGCCCGAGATGCGACGCGCGCGACGCGAGACGCCGGGGAGCATCACGAGCCTGTGGGTCAGCGGGCGCCCGTGCTCGAGGTGCTCGAGCTGCTCGGCCGCCCGAGGACGCCAGAGCTCGTCCACGAGCCGGGTCGGGTCGCCGTCGACCTCGTCGGTCTCGAGGTGCTCCGCCCAGAGCCGAAGCCGCGTCTCCCGCGCGAGCCCCTCGTCGAGGGTCACGACGTTCACCTCGGAGTCGTTGAACATCGATCGCTCGTTGAGGTTGGCCGAGCCGATCGTGAACCAGCGGTCGTCGACGATCCCGATCTTCGCGTGGACGTAGACGAGGTCCCGGAGCGGCCCGGTCCTCGCATAGAGGGTGCAGGCGAGAAAGCGCTCGTTCCCGTCGTCTGCGTTGATCAGCGCCGAGATCGCGCCCCGCGACACATCCGCGCCGTCGTTCGGTCGCGCGGGCAGGACGGCAACGATCCGGAAGTCCTTGCTCGGCGGATCGCGGAGCTTGTCGACGAGGGTCGCCACGATCTCGGGCGACCAGAGAAACTGGTTCTCGAGGTAGACGAGACGTTGGGCGCTCCGCAGCGCCCGCGTGTACGACTCGAACACGCTGAACTCGCCCTGCGGCATCGTGCCGAAGACGTCCTCGGGAAGGGTGCGCACGACCTGTAGCTCGACGTCTCCCTTCGCCGGCTGCGGCTCCGGCTCGGGCAGCCGCTCCTCCCCCGGTCCGCGCCACCGGAGCCGGAAGTGATTCGCGACGTCGGTGACGGCCGGCCCCTCGATCCGGATCGCCGCGTCGTGCCAGCCGATCTGCCCGCGCGAGGGGTGCTTCGGCGTGTCGAACGGGTCGCCGCCGTCGAGCGTCAGGTCGATGCCGCCGACGAACGCCACCTCGTCGTCGACGACGACGATCTTCTCGTGGTGCGAGTACTTGAGGCGCACACACGAGTCGGTCTCTGCCTGGATGTTCGTGCCGCGGGTGAAGACCTTCATGTACGACTGGACGTCCCGCTTCGTCGGCCGGAACACCGGGAAAGGCGCGCCCTCCCACACGAGGAGGCGGACGTCGATCTTCCGGGCGACGTCGGAGAGCAGGTTGCGCAGGACGACCGGCTCCTCCTCCCGCGTGAGGTTGAGCTCGGGCGAGAAGCACCAGCCCAGGAGGTGGACGTGCGACCGCGCGCCGGCAATGGCCTCGGCCAGGGCGGGGAGATACGTCGAGCCGTCGACGAGCACCTCGACGCGGTTCGCGGCACGCGGCTCGAAGGTGGCGCCGGTCGAGAAGCCGAGCTCATCGCCGTCGAACGCGTGCTCCCAGCCGACCTTGCGGAGCCTCCGCCGGTGGTGCGACGACACCGCGTGCTCGATCCCCTCACCGACGGCATGCGCGACGGATCGGGACGCGACCTTGAGCCGGCGCCCGACGCTCGTCTCGTGCGCGCCGCCCACGCGCCTGACCCTAGCGCGCCGTACGCGTCGGCCGGGCTAGTACGCCCGGGACGCCTGGTACCGGTTGGCGGCCGCCCGGCTCGAGTACGTCGAGGACGTCGACAAGGAAGCCGAGCGCAACGACGATCCATTCGCCGCCGGAAACGCCGCCGATCGGCGACCACACCACGACGTAGGCGAGCGTCGTCCAGGGCAGGAAGATGAGCCCGAGCAGCGGCCAGATCCACGAGTCGAACGCGACGTCGACGCGGTCCCCGAAGATCCACCACAGGAACAAGGCGATCCGGGGGCCGAGGAACCCGGCGGTCAGGGCCAAACAGCACATCGCGTTGACTATCTCAGAGCGTGCAGCCTTCTGTCCACAGTTGCCGCCGAGCCGCGGACGGCCGATCGAGAACGCACTATCGTGCAGGGGCCGTGGCGAGTGATCCGTCCGAAGCGCCTGGGCCGTCGGGGGCACGGGACGACGTCCTCGAGGAGATCGACAACCCGATCGAGCGGTTGAAGCTGCTCTCGGGAAACGACGACGAGATCTCCCGCTACCTCGACGCGATCGAGGTCACAAGCCCCCGCGAGCGGGAGATGCTGCACGAGATCGCGCGCACGCGGACGCTCGCCCGCCCCGACGAGTTCGCGCGCGCGCACCGGAACATGGTCGAAGCGCTCGAGTCGCTCGCCCGGCACGGCTTCCACGGGAGCACCGCCGGACGGAGCGCCGGCCCGCTCCGGTTCGTCGTCCGCTGGGGCGTCCAGCTCGTGGCGCGCTACCTCGTCGTCTCCCACATCCGCGACGTGTCGACGAGGCTCCGCAACCTCTACGGGCTCCGCGAGATCGAGTCCCGGCCGCAGACGCGCGAGCGCATCCTGCTCCGCAGCGCGCGCATGGACGCCGAGCGGATGGTCGACGCTCTCAGCTCGAGGGAGCTCGGTGTGCCCGTATTCGTCATCGCCGGCCTCGGCGTCCCGCTTCTCGCTTCGCTCGGGCGCGCTACGGGACTGCTCGAAAGCACGCTGTGGGGGACGGTGATCGGGGTCGTCGGGATGCTCGCCGCACTGGCCGCGTCCTGGACGATCATGCGGGGGGCGGCGCTCGCGTCGCGTCGGATTCGCCTCGCCACGCGCGGCCCGGCTCGGGCGCTCTGGGACACGATCGGATGGTGCGGGCAGCCGCCGAAGGGCCAGACGCGGACGTTCGTGTTCGTCTCCGTCGGGCTGCTGCTCGCCTGCTGGATCATCATTCCGCTGCTCGTCGCGATTTCCGTCCTCACCTGAGGGCGGGCGTAGACTCGCTCCGTGCGCAGGTTCTGGCACCGGCCGCTGGGCTCGAAGCTGATCCTCCTGCTGAGCCTCTCTTTGCTCGTGATCATGCTCGTCGCCCCCTGGCAGCGCACGTGCCAGGTGCGGCCGAGCCTCGAACCGCTCTGCGGGCGCGTCTACGCCTGGGAGGGGAGCGACTTCGGCATCTACGCGCTCCTTCTGGTCATCGCCGTCCTCGTCTGGGAGCTCTTGCCCGTCCTGACGCCGAGGCTCTCGATGCGCGGCTGGCCGACGGCCGTTGTGACGGCCGTCCTCGGCGTTGCGATCGTCGTCTGCGTGATCGTCAAGATGATCGAGGACAACGAGTTCCAGACGGGCTGGGCATGGGTCTGTTTCGCGCTGGCCCTCGCGATCATGCTCACCGCGTTCGTCCGCGTTCGCTTCCGGTGGGAGACGCGGCATCGGCGGCCCGACGACGAGACGCCGCGTGCTGCGCCCGAGCCGGAGGCCGGCGCAGGCTCCTAGCGTCCGACGCGCTGACGGGTGTCACTGGGTCGCGTGGAGCTCGTCGCGGAGCGGCCCGAGCGTGCTCGGGCAGTCCTCGAGGACGGCGAGGACGACACTGCGTTCGTCACGGGTCAGCGCGAGGTCCGTCCGGTTCGTGTCGACCGCGAGCCCGACGCGCATCGCGAGGTCCGCGTGCCCGGCCCGATGGAGCCGCCGCGCGAGGAGCGCGACAGCGCCCGACGAGAGGGTGACCCCCGCGACGACCATGCTGGCGAGATGCCCAAGCTGCCATTCGTCAAACTTCCGTGCTCGGTACGCTCGGCAGCGTGAGCGCGCTGTCGACCTTCGTGCCGTCGCGGCGGGTCGCCGACTCACGGTTCTCGTCACACTTGGCTCTTCTCGCCGCCGGCGCAGCCGGGTGCGAGGGCGGCGGCGCCGAGCGCTCAGCCGGTCCGACCGGTGCCGACGGGAGCAGCGCGACCGTCGCGGCCGACGCCGCCGTCGCCAAGGCGCCGAGCGGCGATGCGAGCGCGACGGCGCTTGCATCCCTGTGCGGTGTCTCGCGCGACCGGCTTGCATCGCTCGCCGAGCAGGCGAGTGTCTTCGAGGAGTACCACTCGGTGAACGAGTCGTCCGCCGAGATCCTCGAGATCGTCAGAAGGCGTGCCGCGGCGTCGACGAAGCATCCCGACGACTGCCTGGCGCTGATCGAGAAACATGCCCTCGCGCGATCGGGTTGCCATCCCGGGGTTCGCACGTACCCGTGGATGGGGTGCGACTTCGCCGAGGAGCGGGCGCCCGGATGAGCCGCACTTGGGCGGCCGGCGCGCTCGCCGAGATCGTCCGGTCGCTCGACGAGGGCAGCAGCACCGCCGAATCGGTGGCGCGAGGGCTCCTCGAGCGGATCGACGCGCACGAGCCGACGGTGCGCGCGTGGACACATGTCGATCCCGACGCCGTGCTCGCTCGCGCGCGTCGGCTCGACCTCGTCGAGCCCGCCCGACGTGGTCCGCTGCACGGCATCCCGATCGGCGTCAAGGACATCTTCGACACGCACGACATGCCGACGGCGTACGGGTCACCGATCTACGAAGCGCACCGGCCGGCGGTCGACGCCGCGAGCGTCGCCATCGCCCGACGAAGCGGGATGCTCCCGCTGGGGAAGCTCGTCACGACGGAGTTCGCGGCATGGCCACCGGGCCCGACGGTCAATCCTCACGACGTGACCAGGACCCCGGGCGGGTCGTCGTCCGGCTCCGCCGCGGCGGTCGCGGCAGGGATGGTCCCGGTCGCGTTCGCCACGCAGACGACCGGCTCGATCATCCGGCCCGCCGCATTCTGCGGCGTCGCAGGCTACAAGCCCAGCCACGGGACTCTTCCCACGGCGGGCGTCAAGGCGATCTCGGAGTCGTTCGACACCGTCGGCGTCATCGCCCGCACCGTCGCCGACGCGGCCTTCGTCGTCGGCACGCTGTCCGGCCGCTCGCTGAGCCTCCGCAGGAGCCGTCCGCCCGTCGACTCGGGATCTGCCGGACGCACGAGTGGTCCGCAGCGTCGGCCGAGACCGTCGCGCTCTTCGACGCGCTTCCGGAGTTGCTTGCGCATGCCGGTGCTCGATCGACCGACGTGGTCCTCCCGGAGGCCTTCGCCGGGCTCGCGGCAGCGCAGGGCACGATCTGGACGTTCGAGATCGCCCGCTGCCTGGCCGACGAGCACCAGCGCTTTCGTGAGCTGATCCGGGAGCCGTTGCGCGGGATGCTCGACGACGGTGCCGCGATGACCGTCTCCGAGTACGACGCGTCCTGCGGATGCCTGCGCGACTGCGTCGCCCGCCTTCGCACCGTCTTCGACGGGGTCGACGCGTTGCTCGTCCCGGCCGCGCCCGGCGAGGCGCCCGACGTCGCGACGACCGGCGACCCGATCTTCAACCGGGGCTGGTCCGCGCTCGGCGTGCCCGCGATCACCGTCCCGGCAGGAGTCGGGCCGGCGGGGCTGCCCCTCGGCGTGCAGATCGTCGGCCCTCACGGACAGGACGCCACCGCGCTCGCGTGCGCCGCCTGGGTCGAGAAGGCGTTGGCCCCGGCCGCCGAGCACAGGTTCGGTTGACCGACGCGAATCGGTGACGGCGCTCGATCCTTCGGACGCCGTGGGCTCGCGAGGGGGTTTAGGGTTGCTCCTGCCGTCGCCGAATGAAAGAGGAGCCGTTGCCCCCACCGACGCGGTCGGACGTCGCCCAGTTGATGCCCGCCCTGAAGAAGGAGCTGGCGGATCTGGTCGCCGTTCCCTCCATCTCGGCGCTCGACTACCCGGCCGAGACGAGGCCCGCGCTGCTGCAGGCATACGGCGAGGTCTCTCGCCTCTTCGCCGACGCGGGCGTGACGATGCTCGATCCGCTCGAGCTGCCCGACACGGCGCCGGTGGTGATGGGCGAGATCCCGGCGCCCGAGGGCGCGCCGACGGTGCTCCTCTACAGCCACTACGACGTCGTGCCGGTGGGCGACGAGGACAAGTGGGAGTCGCCGCCGTTCGAGGCGACCGAGCGGGACGGGGCGATCTACGGCAGAGGCGCAGCCGACACGAAGTCGAACATCCTCATGCACGTCGGGGCGATCCGCGCGTGGGGCGGCAAGCCGCCGGTCGGCATCAAGGTCGTCATCGAGGGGCAGGAGGAGGTAGGCGGCGGCGCGTTCGCCACCTTCCCGGCGATCCGACCCGAGCTGTTCGACGCGGACGCGATGGTCATCGGGGACATGGGGAGCGTCCGGCCAGGGGTTCCGACGCTCACGATCGCACTGCGCGGGATGATGGCCGTGACGGTCGAGGCGCGAACGCTCGCCGGCCCGAAGCACTCCGGTCAGTTCGGTGGCGCCGCGCCGGACGCGCTGCTCGCGCTCGTCCGCGCGCTCTCGACCTTGCACGACGAGAACGGCGACGTCGCCGTCGAAGGGCTCCGGCGCGAGCCCTGGACGGGTGCCTCGTACACCGACGAGGAGTTCCGCACGCTCTGCGAAGCGCTCCCGGACGTGCCATTCATGGGAACCGGAGCTCTCGGCGAGCGAATCTGGTCGGGGCCCGCGCTCACCGTCACCGGCGTCGACGCGCTCCCGGTCGACAGCGCCGTCAACGCGGTCGTCCCGTTCGCACGCGCGAAGGTGAGCGGGCGCGTCCATCCGCAGCAGGACCCGCTCGAAGCGCAGGCCGCACTCGTACGTCACCTCGAGGACCTGCGGCCGTACGGCGTCTCGCTCGTCGTCCACACGGCCGAGAGCGGCAGCGGCTTCGCGGCAGCCACCGGCGGGCCTGCGTACGCAGCCGCACGCGAGGCGCTCGCGGACGCATGGGGCGGCGAGACCGTGAGCATCGCGACGGGCGGGTCGATCCCGCTCGTGAACTACCTCCAGCAGGCGGCGCCGCGGTCGGAGATGCTTCTCATGGGCACGACGGACGGCTTCGCGAACATCCATGCGCCGAACGAGCGCGTCCTCGTCGACGAGTTCGAGAAGGCCGTGTTCGCAGAAGCCGAGCTCTTCGGCCGCTATGCCAAGGCGTTCGGCGGGAGCACGTCATGAGCGAGGCAGCTGCGCGGCCTCCGGCGGAAGCGACTCCGGGCTTGATGGAGCGCATCCTCGGCGCGATCGAGCGCGGCGGGAACAGGATGCCCGATCCGGCGATCCTCTTCGTCTGGCTGTGCGTCGGCGTGATCGTCCTCTCCGCGCTCCTTGCGTGGGCGGACATCGAGGTGACGTACCAGGTCGCGGAGGCGCCGCCCGTCCCGGTCGAGGAGGTCGTCCAGGGCGGCTCCACGCAGCCGTCCGGCGGCCTTCCCGACGCCTCCGTGCAGGAAGGCGAGTACCGAATCGTCGAGGAGACCGCCTCGATCCAGAGCCTTCTGTCGGCGGACGGGATCCGCTTCCTGTTCACGTCCTTCGTCGCGAACTTCCGCAACTTCGCGGCGGTCGCGATCATCCTCGTCGTCATGATCGGCGTCGGCCTCGCCGAGGCGGCGGGGCTGATCGGCGCTCTCATCCGCAAGCTCGTCGCCGTCTCGTCCGCGGCGATGCTGACCCCGATCATCATCTTCATCGGCGTCCTCTCGAGCGTCGCCTCGGACGCCGGATACCTCGTGCTGATACCCCTGGGCGCCGCTGCGTTCAAGAGCGTCGGACGCAACCCGCTCGCCGGGATGGCGGCTGCGTTCGCCGGCGTCGCCGCGGGCTTCGGCGTCAACTTCCTCATCACGCCGCTCGACGGCGTCCTCACCGAGATCACGAACGACGCGAGCGCGCTCGTCGACGACCAGCGCTCGATCGACCTCGCGGCCAACCTCTACTTCGGGATCGCCTCGACGATCCTCGTCACGATCGTCATGACGTTCATCTCCACGCGGATCGTCGAGCGGAGCCTCGGCAAGCACGATCCGTCGCAGGAGTCGGACGACGAGTCGCTAGACGCGGACAAGGGCCCGGAGGTGACGCCGGAGGCCGAGGCGAAGGGTCTCCGCTACGCACTCTTCGCCACCCTCGCCGTGGTGATCGGGATCACGCTTCTCACCGCCCTCCCTGACGCGCCGCTGCGCGACCCCGTGACCGGCGACATCATCGGCGACTCGCCGTTCATGGACAGCCTCATCCTGATCATCACGCTCATCTTCTTCGCGGCCGGGCTCGCCTACGGGCGCGGCGCCGGGACGATCAAGACCAAGGACGAGGTGCTCGCGTCGATCACGAAGTCCTGGGCAGGTCTCGCGGGTCTCCTGCTCCTCTTCCTGCTCATCGCGCAGTTCATCGCCTACTTCAACTACTCGAACATGGCGCAGGTGGCCGCGGTCAAGCTCGGCGACTGGCTCGAGGAGGCGAACATCGGCGCGGTCTGGCTCCTGATCGGTTTCGTCTTCGTGACGCTCCTCGTCGACTTCATCATGCCCGCGGCGATCGCGAAGTGGGCCATCCTCGCCCCCATCTTCATCCCGCTGTTCCTCCGCCTCGACGTCGCGCCGCAGACGGTGCTCGCGGCGTACCGCGTCGGCGACTCGCCGGCCAACGTGATCACGCCGCTCATGGCGTACTTCCCGCTGATCGTCATCTTCGCCAGGCGATACAAGAAGGACGCCGGGATCGGCACGGTCGTCTCGATGATGCTGCCGTACGTCCTCATCCTGTCGGTCATCTGGACCGCGTTCTTCATCGCCTGGTACCTGGTCGGCATCCCGCTCGGCCCCGGGTCGCCCGTCCATCTCGACTAGATGGTTGATTCCGAATAGGCGTGTAGCGTGGGGATGGCTGTGTCCGAGCCTGGTGCGAGGAGCGGCCGCCGCGCATATCCGGTTATCTGTGTCGTGGCCGATCGTCGCGCCAGGCGACGCGTCACAGCCACCAGCCACGTGTGCGGCTATTCGGAATCGATCATCTAGACGCGGCACGGGAGTCGCGCGCCCGTGAGCGACGAGACGATCACGTTCCTCATCCTCGCCGCGGTCGTCGCCGTCTTCGTCTGGGACAGGCTGCCCGTCGCGCTCGTCGCGATCGGAGTCGCGCTCTCGCTCTGGGCCACCGACGTCCTGACGCTCGAGCAGTCGCTGGCCGGGTTCGGAGATCCGAGCGTGCTCCTCATCGCCTCGCTGTTCGTCGTGAGTGAGCGAGCGCTCGACGCCTCGGGGGTGACGGGCCGGCTCGGGCAGCAGCTCGTCGGCTCGAGATCGACGTCTCGGCGAAACCCGTGCTGATGGCGGTGTGCGTGGCCGCGGCGGCCGCTTCCTGACGCCGGTGGCGACACCCGCGAACCTCATGGTCATGGAGCCGGGCGGCTACCGATTCGGCGACTACGGGAAGCTCGGGCTGCCGATGATCCTCCTCTTCGGCGTCGTGGCGGTGTTCCTCGTCCCCGTGATCTGGGCCTTCTGAGACGCGCGCGAGCCCAAACGCCGATCGCGGTCATGGAGGACGGATTCCAAGGTCACTGTCGAGCGTGGCGAAGTTTCGTCCCGACAGCCTCGGGTACCGAACGCGACACCCGTACCCGAGTGAAGGAGCGTGCTGTGTCGCAGATCACCACCCAGCGTGAGCTGTTCGTCCACGAGCTCGGCGACATCCTCTTCGTGGAGCGCCAGCTTGCAAGCGAGGCGCTGCCGAAGCTGATCTCCGAGGTCCAGGACGACGAGTTCAGAACGGCGCTGGAGGAGCACCTGTCGCAGACCAAGCGGCACGTGCGGAACGTCGAGCGCGTGTTCGAGCTCGTCGGCGAGGAGCCCTCTGCCGAGAAGTGCCTCGGCTTCGAGGGCTTGAAGGCCGAGCACGAGAAGATGGTCGAGGAGACCTCCGACCATCTGATCGACTCCGTCGATCTCGGTGCCGCGGCACGAACCGAGAACTACGAGATCGCAGCGTACGAGGGACTGCGGCGAATGGCGAAGGCGATGGGCGACGAGGAGGCCGTCGAGCTGCTCGACGCCAACCTGAGGGACGAGAAAGAGGCGCTTCGCACGGTCGAGAAGATCGCGACCCGCGTCAGCAACGAGAGCGCCAAGGCCACCGCCTGAGCGGAAGGACACCTGCGATAGGCCAGCCGATACACCGGCGACGAGGGTCGATCGGCGAAACCCATGATGCTCTGAAAGGAGCGAGCAAATGCCCGACAAGCGACCGAGTGTGAAGAACGAGAAGCAGTACGAGGCCCTGAAGGAGAAGGGGATGTCCAAGGAGCGCGCGGCGCGGATCGCGAACTCGCCCGACGCGTCACGGCACGGCGGCGAGAAATCAGGCTCCGGCGGCGACTCCCGACAGGGTGGGACGACGGCCCAGAAGAAGGCCGCCGGCCGCAAGGGCGGCCGCGCGACGGCCAGAAAGCACTCCTAGCACCGCGCTGGCGCCGGGCCTCAGACACGGCTTCGTCCTCCGGGCAGCCCGAGACGCAAGGGGCGTGCGGGGGACGAAGCCTCCCCCTTGCTGGCGCAGGGGGTCGTCCTTGTTTCTTGTGTCACAAGTGGTTACGGTGGAGCGCAGCCTGCTGGTCATCCGCGGGCCGACCGCTTCCAAGGGGGGAACGGGATGAAGATTCGTCACCCGCTGTTTGTCGGGCTGGTAGCTGCTCTCACGGTATTGCTGGCGAGCGTCGCGGTCAGCGCCGTGGCGGCTGAGACTCCATTCAAGGGAACCGTCAGCGCGGTCGAGACGGGCGTGACCGCTCTCCCGAATCGCTTTGTGGATCGGCACGGCACCGGCACCGCCACGTATCTCGGCAAGTACACGGAGCACGTGACGATGCAGATCCACGTTCCGACCCTGAGTTCGATGGGGTCCGCAACCTTCACTGCAGCGAACGGCGATACGTTGACCGCCACCGTCGTCGGGCAGGCGATCCCGGTACCCCCCGAAACACTCTCGATTGTCGAGCGCTACACCATCACGGGCGGAACGGGACGCTTCGCCGACGCAACCGGCAGCTTCGCGCTGGAAAGCACCCTGAACCGGACGACGGGTGTGAGTACCGGCAGGCTCATCGGAGCCATCGAACACTAGATGCCGTAACGCACGCGCTCACGCTCCCGAGCGCGCGACGATCAATCCGTCCGGTCGACTCCCCCGGCCTCGGAGGAGCTCCACGTCGTACCGCTACGCGCGCACGTCGGCCGAGTCGGCCCCGCGGGCGAATTGACGCGATCGTGTCCCGTCGGGCCCCGCTGCCGGAGCTAGCGTGGCGCATGGCGGGGGACGAGAGGGTGTTGGCATGGAAGACCGGACGAAGGAGCTGTGGCAAGGCGTGACCGAACGGGTCCACCAACCCGAACCGGTCAACCTGCCATCTCTGCTCGTCACGGAGCCACCTCGGCCCGTCGCGGATAAGACCGGCTGGCGAGAGTTTCTGGTTTCGCCGAAGCTGGGAGCGGTGCTCGCGCTTGGGTGCGTCCTTGGACTGCTCGGAATCTTCAGCGCGCACCCATTCGCGTCGGCAAGCGTCTCCGAGCGCGTGTCCGACAAGCTCGGTCAGCCGGCGATGTGCACCGAGGTGGGTGCGACGGCGAGCGCCGATTCTCACTCGACGATCCACCGATGCGCTGTCGGCGGCACAGACACGCAAAGGTCGGCTCAGTGCTTTGCCGTCTCCGGCCGCGATATCCGGCAACTCAGCGGAAGACGCGAACTGGGCTGCTAGAGCGGCGCCCGCCCCGGACTCGAGCGCCGACGTAGCGACCGCTGTTAGCGGGCTCAACGGATCCGCGGCGAGAGATTCCTGAGGGCGCGCTCATCGCTGTCCCTGCCGATCGGGAAGCCCGTCCTTCCGAGGTATTGCGAGCCCGCCAGGCCTCGTCCGCCGCCGGGATGCCGCCAACTACCCCGGCGGCAAGTCCCACCCTGTCGATGCGGGGTGCCCTCCTGCGACGGGCTCGCATCGGCCACGGTAGGTGCAAGGAGGCAAGGCCCGATAGACACCATTAGGTCAAGTCTGGGAGCGGCCGCCAGTCGCCGTTGTCGAGATAGATGACACGCATCTGATCCAGCGGCTGCCGATCGCCCCACCACACACCGCCGCCGCGAGAGTTCGAGGGCGGAATTGACCCAGTTCTGTCACCCACGGCATCGACGCCTGCATCTACCGTCGCCCATGCGAGCCCGGTGCCGAAGCTCCCCTAGGAAGGTGCATGGAGCGCCGGGGGTTGGCGACGGTGCACCCCTGGAGCAGGTTGGGGCCTGCACGGACTCGCGCACACTGCGCGAGAGACTCGATTCCTCCCCCGGCGAGTCTCTCGCGCAGCCTCTGCGCCTCGAGCACGTCGGCCAGGTACACGACGGCCTCGTCTAGCCCGACCCGGAGCGACACCTACGCGGCTTCGACGTCGTGCGGTTGCTCCGGCGCCGAGCGCATTAGATAGAAATGAGGACCGGGCGCCACTCCGTCAAGTAACTCAGCGAAGCCCGGACAGCCGTTAGGTCGAAGGTGGGGATCCGATGAACAGGGAATGCCGATTCTGCGGCGCCCCCGTGTACGGACGCTCGAACAAGCTGTACTGCTCGTCGAAGTGCAGGCGGGACGCGAGCCGTTTGCGCCAACAGACACCGAAGACCGACCCGCAAGTTCAGCCACAGACGCTTCCTCAGCTCGCGCCGATCGACGAGAAGGATGCAAGCTTCCTGCTGGGTGGCGTCGAGGTCGACGAGTGGGTTGTCCGAGACTTGATACGGATTCTCGATCGGCCCCTTGCACGCAAGCTCGACATCGCTCTGCTGTCGAGGGCGAAGATGGTGGGCCTGGTTTCGCACGAGCGCCGGGACGTCCTGGCAGCACTTGCGGACACCCAGGGCGATCTCCAAGGCTTGCGAGAGCTTCTTCTCACCGACCCGTACTGGCGGCGCTGGGAACTGTCCACCACGAGCTCTCGCTCTTCTTCCGCGACGGGCTCTTCGAGTGCGAATGCGAGTACGCGTGGGGATGGGGTTGCGCGGCGGTTGCATCGGGCGGATGTGGAGCGGAATCGGCAGGCGTGGAATGCGTGGGCGCCGGATTACTACGAGGTGGCGCTGGATTACTGGCTTGCGGAGGAGCCGTTGTGGGGGATCTGGGCGACGCCGGAGAGTCGGCTTGGGCTGCTTGCCGGGGTCGAGGAGGGGATGGACGCGATCGAGCTTGGCTGTGGGACGGCGTACGTCTGTGCCTGGCTTGCGCAGCGGGGCGCGATCCCGGTTGGGGTCGACATCAGCGACGAGCAGCTCGACAGCGCCCGCATGTTCCAGCGGCGGTTTCACCAGGCGTTCGAGCTCGTTCGTGCGAGCGCGGATGATGTGCCGTTTGAGGATCAGAGCTTTGACTTTGCGATCTCGGAGTACGGTGCCAGCACCTGGCTTGATCCGTACTGGTGGGTGCCGGAGGCGGCGCGCTTGCTGCGACCGGGGGGGAAGCTCGTGTTTCTTGTCAGCGGTGCGCTGATGATCAGCTGCACCCCCGCCGACGGCGGTGAGGCGACCAGAGCGCTCGCGCACGACTACTTCGGGATGCATCGCTTCGAGTTTCCCGGCCAGTCGTTTGTCGAGTTCCACCTCACGCACGGCGACTGGATCAGAGTCCTGCACGCCAACGGGTTCGAGCTCGAGGACCTGATCGAGGTACAACCCTCAGACGGCGCATCGACGCGCTACCGCTTCGTCACCAACGAGTGGGCGCGACGCTGGCCAAGCGAAGAGATCTGGATCGCCCGCCGGAGCGGCTGAGCTCGAAACGGCCTCGACGGAGCTAGGCCCCGCCCACTCCACCAAACGTTCGACGCGAGCGCGATCTCCACGGAAGGCGAGTTCGACGCGCAAGGCAACGACCGCTGGCCGTTGACCGCGCCGGGCGGAGGTCGTCCTACGTCACAACGAGGCCGGCGGTCATCGACGAGCACGACGACACGCCGCGCTGAAACGGCTGTCGCCACCGCGGCAAAGGTGGCGACGACCGTCTACGTCCTCTTGGACGTCTACCGTGAGCTGGGGGCGGGTCCAGCCTCTCCCGAGCCGGTTGCCGCGCCATTCCCCCTCGGTGCGTACCGGTGGACCCGCCTCCATCAAAGAGAGGCACTCGGAGCGGAGCCATTGAATCGACGACCCCCGCCAGACGCGCGCCACGAGCCACTGCGTGACCAGACTCAGACCGACTGGCGGAGTGCGTTCGCCGCGGCCTGCAGCCGCTCACTCACCTCGGCCAGCTCCTGAGCTGCAATGTCGATGCGCTCCTGCTGCATCTCGGCACGCTCCTGCTGCTGGCTACTGCGGTCGCCAAGTGCCTTGAGCTCCTTCGCCATGGTTTCGACCGTGCCGGTGAGATCAGCCAGCTGCGCCGCGATGAGCGCGGTGTCCTCTTCCTGCGTCATCCCGTCCTCCCGCGCGGGATTTTGACACGTCCGGACAGACGATTTGAAAAAGGGAACATACGTTCGTCCATCGTCGACGGGGTGACGATTCATCTCGCCGGCATCCCGCTCCGAGACGAAGCAGTCCTCGAGCTCGCCCAACCTGGTCGACGACGACGCCGTCGGCTCCCGGCTCGAGACGGCCTACGGCCGGAAGCGCCCAGGCGTGCGGGCAAGCCCGATTCGCCCCCAACAGGAGCTCTAGCGGGATGAGCCAGCGCGTTTTACGCCTCCCGATTTCGGGCAAACTTCTCGTCACTGCGGTTGGGAGGAACTGGGAGTGTTGGTCAGCGGCGTTGCTGTCGATGAGCGGCTTCTCAAGCAACTTTCCGGGGTTGTCCCCGCCCAGGTTGCGCGTCGCCTGGATACCGCCTTGTTCTATCGAGCGGCTGTCCTTGGACTTACGGTCGATGAGCGGAAAGCGATCCTTGCCGCGCTCGAGAAGCCGCCAGCCGGCCTCGAAGACCTACGGGCGATCCTGCTCGAGGACATGGCGTGGCGGCAATGCGAAAGCATGTAGACGACCGGGACGAGAACGAACGCCCGGGCGAGACGCTGACGCCACAGAGGCTCGGTGAATACCTCGAGTGCTGGCGAAGCCCTGCGGGGACTCTCACCGCGAATCAGATACGCGCCCTGCTTGCGTGGGGCGAGACGCCTTACACCGAGAGAGAAGGGCTCAAGGCCAGCCTCGCGATCATCCAGCAGCGCGAGGTGCAGGCACGGTCGCTCGCTCCCAAGTCACGAAAACGCCATGCCCGTCGGCTAGAGCGGCTGAAAGGCATCTTCCGTTCATGAGTCGTCCGGAGAGAGAGGAAGAGAGATCCTGAGACGGTGGCGCGATACTCGCGGGATGCGCGGTCCAGCGGGCCTTACACGCACAGCGCGTAGCGCGGGGTAGGGCGGGCTACCTGAACGCCGGACGCCTCGGCTCCATACGTTGCGAGAGAAGACGGCCCGAGCAGTGCCGCAGTCTTGGGGAGAGGAACGCTCGGGCCGTCGGCCGGGGAGGATCGGTTCTCCCACGCGAAGGCCGCGTTGTGACGACGCTTCCACAGGCGGGCGTAGAAACACCGCGCAAAGTGCGGGGATTGCCGGTCATCTCTCCACACGGTTCCACAGCGGACCTGTACGGCTGGGGATGGATCGAGGGGCCGGATCGGCTGCCTGAACGCCAGACTGCGTCGATCTCGTGCCGGGTCTTCAACCGCTCGATGACCCCGACGAGACGAGCACGCGTCTCGTCAGTGAATCGGCTCCGGACGAGTTCGTTGAAGTAGACCTCGTGGACGCACGCCCGCTCGGCCCCATCGGGCCGGATGAGCTCGATGCCCGCGGCCTCGAACGGTCGTGCGAAGAACGCGCCCTCGGTCGTCGGGACACGTACTTCGCGCCCAGACACTCCGCGAATCGATCCGCAATCGACGACCCTGATTGACGTGGAGGGAGTCGTGCCGCACTGACGAAGCTACGGGCTGATGCCTCTCCTGTCGGACCGCCGTCTGCAGCGCATGAACCGAGAGGTGATGTCGGGACGGATCATCCCGTACCTTGCTTTCGTCACCGCGATGATCGCCTTGGCCGGAGCGCTCGCCGTGCGACTGCTTGCACACGACGAGTTCGACTCGTTCGGCGAGTCCGTTTGGTGGTCTGCTCAGACCGTGACGACAGTCGGCTACGGCGACGTCGTCCCTCATACACCCTTCAGCCGGATCGTCGCTGTGCTGGTCATGTTCCTCGGCATCGCGACCGTCTCCCTCACGACCGCTTTGATCACATCCGCGGTGATCACTGAAACACAGAAGCGCATTGCCGAAGTGCACGGCGATCCGGAGCTGGGTGCCCTACAGCGGATAGAGCTCCGCCTCGATGCGCTTCAACAGATAGAGCAACGGCTTGACGCGATCGAGCGTCGGCTTGAACCCGACTGATGCTCGAATCTTTCGCCATGCCCAGTACGCGGCCATCTTTCTCGTCGTTACAGGGTCGTTCGGTTACGGGGCCTCGACGTTCGTTGGAACGGCGCGTCGGGCGCGGTCGCCGCAGACGGCTCGGCAGCAGGAGGCTCTGCGGAATGTGTTCTACGCAAGGCTTGTTACCTACGGCATGGTCGACAGCGGCCTGGCCTGACACTCGGTAGCGTCGTCCCGATGTCGAGGGTCTTGGTGACCGGCATGTCGGGAACGGGCAAGTCGTCCGCGCTCGCCGAACTTGGCCGACGCGGCTATCGCGTCGTAGACACCGATGATCCGGGCTGGCGCGAGTACCGCGAGTATGTTGAGTCCTCCGACGCGCTGCGCCGCGGGGAGTGGCTCTGGGTCGAGGAAAGGATCACCGGGCTGCTGGACTCCGGTGATGGTCGCTCGCTCTTCGTTCAAGGATGCGTGAGGAATCAGTCGAAGTTCTACGACCGTTTCGACGCGGTCGTCCTGCTCAGCGCCCCTGCTGACGTGATCCTTGACCGGATCGCGCGCAGAACGACGAACAACTACGGGAAGACTCCAGTGGAACGAGCGATGATCTTGGATGACCTCGCCAGGGTCGAGCCGCTCCTCAGGGAGGGCTGCACGCATGAGCTGGATGCCAGCCGACCGCTCGCCGACATCGTCGCCGACCTGACCGCGATCGCGTCGCGCCCGATGACGACGTCCTAGGCCGCCCCTCGCCTTCGAGGGACATTCCCGAACACTCGCGCGGACGGACGTTCTCTAGCTGGTGGTCGGGCCCGGCGGACACATTGAGGTCACCGACAGCCGCGTCTGCCCGCCGGAACCCGACATCTGGTTCGCCACGCGCACGAGCACGCCGGCCTCTGCCAGGCTGCGGACTCACGACGTATTCGCGCATGGCGATCCCGATCGTGGAACCGAGTCGCCAGTCCGGACGTATCGGTTCCGTGGCGATGCAGATCCCTCGGCTGGTCATCGTTGTCGGCTTCCTGGCACTGTGTGCGACCGCTGCCGGCGCGCCAAGCCCGGACCCTCATACGGCCTCCCTGGCCTATGCGAAGTGCCTGCGGGCGCATGGCGTCCCGCATCCGCTTCCCGACGCCAAGGGCAACTTCCGCCTCACGCCAGCCGAGGAGCAGCGACTACAGAGCGTGCCGCGGACGACCCAGAAGGCCGCCGAGAAACGCTGCGCACGACGCTCGCCCTCGGCGACACACAGCTCGCCCAACACGTCTTCGAGGACGTCGAGCCCCGCACGCCGTGGGCCGAGCACGCCGTCGCATCCGCTCGCGCCCAGCTTGCCGAAGCTGACCAGCGGCACGCGGACGCCGCTCAGCTCCACCGCGAAGCCGGCGGGCGCTGGCAGCGATTCGGGAACCTTCCCGAGCACGCCTACGCACTGCTCGGCCAGGGCCGATGCCAGCGCGCCCTCGGCGAGGCGAGCGCGGAGGCGCCGCTCGCCGAAGCGCGCGACCTGTTCGCGTCGATGGGCTATGCGCCTGCGCGTGCCGAGACGGAGAAGCTACTCGCGGAGACGGTCGCAAAGACGGCGTAGGGCGCCCAGAGGAGCGCCCGCCCCCTCTGCGGTAACAGCGGAGTTTCTCGAGAACGCCGGCTACTCGGAAAGTGGGGAATGCGGCCCACGCCCGGAGAGGGAGGAGACGCAGGAGCCCCTCCCTCTCCGTGCACGAGTTCACCTAGCGCCGCATCGGCGCGGACGCGAGCCACGTCTCAGGCGAGACCTCACGCAAGATGAACTCGTCGTAGCCGAAGAGCGTCGCCGTGATCGACGAGATCACGCGGGCACCGTCGAGCGGCGTCAGGTCCTGCTTCTCGACGGATGCCTTGACCTCTTTCACAAGGCGCTCGCCGACCTGCCACTTCGGCTCGATCGTCGGTCCGAACTCAGCCGGCTTCATCGAAGCGAACTGCTGGACCAAGGAATGTGTGACCGTCGCTGCCATTCAAGCCTCCTTTGACTGGAGGACGGTTACCTATCCGAGGCTAGCGCCGGAAGGTTCCTGCCAAACCAGGAGTTGCGCTATTTGCGGGCTCTCCAGGCAATCGCGCAACAAACGCTTAACTGGTGAGCCTGGCCCGCTTCGGACTGGTCACCACTTACTTCAAATAGTTGCCGGCGAGTTCGCTCGTTAGCGCGTGAAGCGGTGACGGCCCCTGGGCGTCGAAGGCATCGACCAAGCCGGCCGTCGGGCCGCCACCGTGACGAACTACGACAACAAGGGGCGCTTCAAAGCGCGAGTTGCGAGTTTGCGCTCAGATCGCCGGCGCCGGTTCTCTCGCGCAGCATCGCGCCGTTTGCGCTGTTCGGGCGTCGCCTGACGATCCGCAGTGGCGGAGTGCTCGTTCCAGTAAGCACGCTCGGACTTCGTCATCTGGCGTACGACGAGCTCTCCGGAGGCCAGTTGCCGGCGGTAACGCTCGAGCTTGGTCTCGCGCTTCTCCTGCTGTCGCTCGTCGGACGTTCGAGCCACGCCTTATCTATCGCTCCGCGGCGAGCATTTCTACACATCCGTTCGTGACCGCCGAATCGCTCGAGGCGTCCTTGCGTCGCGCCGGTGCTCAGTATCGCTCCACCAGGTGCGTGCGGCTTGCGGGGAGCTCGTAGGGATCTGGCCAGAAGTCCGAGATGCGGGTGATCAGACCGGCGCCGTCGAGTTCGAAGAAGCAAAGGCCGGGTTGCGTGCGCTCCGGTGAAGTCGATCCAGCTCGCCGCGTACGGCCCTTCGGCGACGATTCGCTTCACCGCGATGTGCCACTCGCCCGGGAAGCCCTCGACGTTGAAACGCACGTAGGCGTCGCGCGCGCGAACCCGCTCCCGGGTCTGCGGCCCCTCATATACGACGTCGTCGGCGAGCAGGCCACCGAACGACTGCCAGTCCCTCGCGTCTGCCGCGGCCCAGTAGGAGGCGACGACGGCGTGCGCGTCAGTCATCGGCCGGATCGTACTCGGCGAACGGGCCAAGACTTCCCGAGCCGTGAAGGTTCGGGGCATGAACGGGGCACGACGATATTGCGCCGCGCCGTGCGGGGGTGGCAAACCTTCTGTTTGCAGGGAGATACTTGACGGGAAGTCCGCGTCGAACCCACACTGCGAAGACTCCGGGGGCCCGTTCGTCCATAGCCCCGGAGAATCCCTCCCCCGCCAGTCAGCTAACGACGCGACTCGCGTCGCAGGAGCAGGAGCTCTGCAAATAGGGCTGCCCGTCCTGGGTGAACTGGACGCCATGCCGGCGCAGCTGCCGGTGCGCGCTATCCAGACGATCACCGACGGTGTGCGGGCGACGTCGAGCCGATACGGAATTCGCCCGCACGTCACTTCCGGTGGAGCGGCTCCTCGCGAGCAGCGCCCGCATGCCGAAAGTCACAGGCAGCCCACCCGGCCCCGCGCAATCCATCCCCAGCCGTGGCCGCCCCCTGTGGAACCCGTGTGGACAGATGACCGGCAATCTCCGCACTTTGCGGGGCGTTTCTACGCCCACCTGTGGAAGCCTCGTCACGACGCGGCTTTCGCATGAGAGAAACCGATCCGGCTCCCCCGCAGACGGCCCGGGCAATCCTCTCCCCAACGACTGTGGTACTGCTCGGGCCGTCTGTTTGGGGCATGAACGGGCACGCGGCCTCGAAGTTCCCTGTCAGCGTTCCTTGGCGAGCAGCGCCCGCGAGCTAATCCCTACCAATTCGGTAGACAAAACGTAAACTCGCTCGTGTGCGCTGTGCCACACCTGCGGGTGAGCCGCGGCCGATCACCGTCCGGTTCGCCGCTCGCCGCACCGGCTACCACGAGAGCACGATCCGCAGGCACTGCGGGCGGGTCTCGCGGTTTTCGCTCGTTGCGATGAGCCGATTCACTCCGGCGAGCCCTGGGATCTCGAACATGCCGCCGATGGCGGGCGCGTGCCTCCTCAGGCCCGGAGCAACGCTCGCTGTAACCGGGCGACGAACCACCGCCGGAGGGTCTCCCGAATCTGGTGAGCGATTGGATCGAGAAGCGGGCCCCGGTGCTGTTGGAGAGTTGAGAGCACGCCGACAGCGAGATGAACGAGATGAATCGAAGGCCGCTAACGGCACACCTAATCAGAGGCGCAGCCGCCCGCGTCTCGAGGGAGAGCCGTGGAGTCTCCCTGTGCCAAGGCGCAAGGCGGCTGCTGACGGAGACCGGGAGGGCACGGCCTCCGAGGTGGAGGGTCGCGTTCGATAAGACCTCGGCGTCCGATGGCCCCGTATCGGCTACGCCATGCTGCCGAGACTGCGGTTCATCTGCTCGACAACCAGGAGTATCGTCTCGACGCTCCGACCCGAACCGGATCGGCTCGCCGTGTCGGCGATCCACTTCGACGAGGCCCCCTCTGTCACTCCTCGGGATCGTGGGCGCGACCTCAGCCGACTCGAAGCCGACTGACCTATCCCCTCCACGCGGACTCGGCCGCCGAGAAGAACTGCGCGAGAGACTCGCCCAGGGGGAGGTTGGGGTCGAGCCTCTCGCGCAGTGAGCACGAGCCCGCGCAGCCCCCGCCTGCCGCAGTGGTGCCGCCACTATTCCCCCCGGCGGCTCCACCCCCATTGAGCAGGGGATGACTTCGCCGCAACGGGCTCGCGTGGGCAACGCTAGGTGACGGCGTGGGGGACGTACGGGACACGATTGGGTCAATTCGCGCGTGACACGAGCGCATGAGGGCGCGCGCCTACTCAGGCCCGGAGCATCTGCTTCTGCTCTACGGCGACTCTCACCTGCGGATGCAAGCTCGGGCTGCGGATAGCGCTTCGCTAGCCAGGTGCCGAGGGCGTCAAGGACGAACAGCCCGACGACGAGCAGGCCGATGCCAACGAGAATCTGAACGCCGCGTTGCTCTGCCTCGAAGCCCACTTGACAGGAGCGGCAAGAACGAGGACTAGCGGGAACGTGTACAGCCCGTAAGGCGGCAAGCCCCGCCGCCGGAGCGAGGACGAACGTTCGGCGGGTGCCACCGAGCTTGGAGCAGCACCGCGCGGAGCTCTCGAGCCCCGGTGGCGGGTCGTCGAGCGCACGGATGATCGTCTCGCGCTCGGGGATCGTGAGCGCCAGCACTTTCGCCATCCGGCCGTAGGCGGTCTCGAGCCGGCAACTGAGGGGCGTCGTCGATCAGGCGGCGAACTCGAGCACGACGTCGTCGCGCAAGGGGACGCCGGCTAGGTATACGGCTCCGATCATCGCACGAACGTGTGTTCGGTTCAACCGTTCGACGAGGCGTTGTTATGGTCGCCGCCATGGCGCGCGCCTGGACGGCTGCCAAGGGGATGACCGCTCAGGTCGCGCGCGCGCTGCGCGGGGCGGGATACGGAAGGGTGATCGCCGGCGGGCTCGGGGCCATCGTGCTCGTCGTGGCGCTCGTCGTGGCGTGGAAGGACGAATCCGCGGTCGCCCTTCTTGTCGTGGCGGCCGTGTTGCTCGCCCTGGGACTCTTCGACTGGACGGAACTTCGTGCCTCTCACGGCGACACGAGCAATACCGTGCGGCGCCAGCTCGACAGAGCGAAGGACGGGATGCAAGCGCTGAGCGACCGTTCCGCTGAACAAGGATGGAGCCACGAGGATCACATCGTCGTTCGTGAAGCTCTCGACGCCGTGGCCTCCGCCTCGGCTGCAGCGTCGGGTTCTAGCGACCCTGCGTGGGGGCCAGGAACGGCTTCGCACGAGTTCCGTGAGGACGGCTCGGTCGTACTTCGCCTCTACAGCGGCAGGGCCCACATGATCTCGTTCATGTGCATCGTGGAGGATCCATCGCAACAGCGTTGGTCAATCCTGTGTGGCTTGAATATTCCGAGACTGCCGCCGAATGTCTGGGCGATCGAAGCCACGTTCCCGAACGATTTCGACACGGACTACGACCAGATCACCTCGGCGGCGCCGGAGCCGAACCCGATTCCCAAGCTGCCTGGAGGGAGATACCGGGTGTGGTGGCAAGAGCAAGACCTTCAATCCGGAACGTTTCTCGCGACCCCAATCGCGGCAGAGGACTCGTTCGAGATTCCAGACCCGCGAGGTGAGCCCGGGGCTGCCTAGGTTCTTGGGCGCGGCCGGTTCCCCGGCCGCTCGCTCGGACTCGGCCGAGCGACCGACCTTCGTTGTCGCGGTAGACACTGGCACCCCACCGTCATTCGCCGGCGGCCGGGCGCCCTCCGTGAGGCCCGTCGTCGTTCTCTTGACGGAAAACTGTCGCACCTCGGAAGTACAGGAGCGCGAATGAAGACGACGACGACATGCGCGACGTCGGCGGACTAGCCGCGCTCAAGGAACTGGTGCCGGAGGTTCAGCTCCGGCGAACCCGACTCGCGTTGCTGCGCCAGCGGATCGAGGAGACAGGCACTCCGAAAGTTCGAGCGGCTCGAGGCGAGATTCGCAGCTCTCCACGCACAGCACGCGCAGGACGTTCGGCGGAGTCGAACGTGGCGGCTGGCTCGGATCGATCGCGAGATCGCGTCGTGCCGCATCGAGATCGCGAAGTGCGGCTCTGGTCGCTTCAGACGCCAAGGCCGCGGGAGTCGTCGCGCGTCGTCTCGCCGCACCACCCGTCTCGCGGCTCGCGGTTCCCCGGATCGACCTCGACCGTCAGACGACGACCCGCATCACCTAGCCCTCCGGGAGTCGCGGCGTGACCGCCGTGACGTCGTACTGGACCGAGGCCGACGGCGCCGAGCCCGACGTGCTCCTCTGGGCGCTCGTCAGCGACTACTGGGAAGACCGCGAACTCTGTGTGGCGATGTCGATCAGAGTGGACCCTCTGGCTGCTTCGTCGAACCTCGCCGCCTAGAGCCTGCGCAGACCCCGGGGCGGCTCGTCTGCCCGGCCGGCCTCGGCGGTGTCCTCCAGGATGGTCGCCACCGCGGCGGTGTCGAGCGTCCCGCCGGCCGCGAGCCATACCGCCGTGCCCTGCTCGACTGCGCGAGCCAGGCCACCGGGAGGGCTCGTGCTCGGCTCCGTCAGCAGCACGTAATGGCCGCGCCAGCCGCCGTAGACGCCCCATAGCCAGACCATCCCGAAGACCCGCAGGTCGAAGGCGAGTGCGAGGCCGACGCCCGCGGAGGGATGCGTGACCGCGCACCACCCATCATGGAGCTCGCTCGCATACAGCCACTCGGTCAGCCCGCTGTCGGCGCTGACCACCGAACCCATGTCCGTGCCCTCGTGTGTGGGCCAGCCCAGAGAACCGTGCGCAGCGGCAAAACGGCCAGCCTGCTCCGGCACGACGTCGACGCTCCGGGCGGGGAGGTGGATGCGGGAGTCAGGCGCGATCGCATGCGCTACATGCAGGTTCCACGTGAATGGCACAGGCTGCGTGCCGAGGTTCGTCAGCCGGTAGCGAAACTCGACGTGCACGCCGTCGCGCCACACTGTCAGCCACCGCTCCATCAGGCAGGGCAGCGCGACCGTGTGGCGGCGGAGGTAGACGGTCGCCACCTCGCCGTCGTCATGCGCTACCGACCAGTCCCACGGACCGAACCACAGGTCACCGTGATCGTGAAAGGTGTTGTCACCCACCTCGCCGGGATTGTCGGTGGGAAACAGCTCGTCCCAGCCTCCGCACCATACGTCGTCGAAGGCCGCGCCGGGGTACGTGCGCCGCAGCGGCACGCGTGGGTTGTTCCAGAGCAGATCGAACCCACTCCCCTTGTGCACGAGGTTGAGGATTTTTGCACCTGCGTCCGGGAAGAGCGTGAGTCGCATCCGATCGCACTCGAGAAGAAGGCCGGAGACGCCCTCATGCATGTACGTGGGGTCGACGATGGGTGGTGGCACGGTCACCGGTCACGCTACGCGGGGGCGCCGATCATTCGCCACGACCGATCATTCGCCGCCTTTGACCGCTCCGGACACGAGGCCGCGCACGAAGAAACGCTGGCCGAACACATAGACCGCCACGATCGGCAGCGTCGCAAGAGTCAAGCCGGCCATGATTACGGGCACATCGAGGCTGTAGCGGCTTTGGAACCCCGTGATGCCCACCATGAGGGTCTTCTTCGAGTCGTCCTGCAGGAACACGAGTGCGATCAGCAGCTCGTTCCACACCCACAACAGATTCACGACTGCGAGTGTGGCAAGGGGCGCCGCCGAGAGGGGCAGCACGATCAGCCTGAACACCCTCCACGAGGAAGCCCCGTCGATGATCGCCGCTTCGATCATGCTCGGCGGGATCGTGCGGAAGAAGTTTGCCAGCATGTAGACGGAGAAGGGGAGCATCAGCCCGACGTAGATCAGGATCACCAGCCTGAATGTCGAGATCATCCCCACCTCGACGCCGAAGACGAACAGTGGCACGAGCAGGACGACAGGTGGCACGACCATCAGCGAGACGAGGACTCCGAGCAGCGTGTCGCGCCCCCGGAAGCTCCACCTTGCAAACCCCCACCCGGCGAGTGCCGCGAGAGCAAGCGTAAACGCGACCGCGCCCGCCGAGAGCACCGCGCTGTTTGCAAACCACCTCGGAAACTGGTCGTTCAGGGCGGTGTCGAACCCTCGGAGCGTCGGCCGGAAGAACGGCGACCACGGGTGCTCGAGAAAGTCTTTCTGCGTCTTGAAGGCCGCCGTGACCATGACGTAGACGGGGAAGAGCGCGAGCACGGTGACCACGATCAGGAGCCCGTGCTTCGAGAGCGATCCCAGGACGCTACGCATCGCCGGCGAGCCCCGCGCGTCGCTGGATCCGGAAGAAGGTCGCGATCAACACGAGCGTGACCGCGAACAGCGAGACGGCGGCTGCGGCGGCGATCTCGGGCGACTGGTACTGAAATGCGGTCTGGTAGATGTAGAGCTCGGTCACCTGGGTGGCGTCGCCGGGTCCGCCCTGTCCGTTCGTCATCACGTAGACGTAGTTGAAGACCCAGGAGACCATCGTGATCGCCTCGACGACCACGTAGAAGAGGATCACGCTCGTCAGCTGCGGAAGCGTGATGAAACGGTGTAGCCGGAAGAACCGCGCACCGTCGATACGACCGGCCTCGAACATGTCGGACGGCACCGACAAGAGGCGCGCGAGAAAAAGGACGACGCCGAAGCCGAGCTCCCGCCAGATGATCACGCATGTCATCGTCCAGAGCGCCCAGCGGGGCTGCCCGAGCCAGTCCTGCGCGAAGCGATCGAGACCGAATGCCCGCAAGAGCTGATTGACAAGGCCGTTGAACTGCAGCAACTGGCCGAAGATGACGCCGATCACCGGGATGGGCAGGACGAACGGAAGGAACACCGCCCAACGGTGGAAGCGCCAGCCGAGCAGCCCTTCGAACAGCAGCACGGACACGAGCAGCGCGAGGGCGACGAGCACCGGCACGGCGAGCAGCAAGCGTCCGTTGTGGACGAGCGCCGTCCGAAACGCGGGGTCGCTCCAGGTGAGCCGGAAGTTCTCGAGGGTCCACGCCGAGTCGAAGCGCAGCGACGTCTTCACGAGCTCGAACATCGAGTAGCCGAACACGAACACGACCACCACGACGGCGGGCCCGATCCAGAGCACCGGCTCCAGGCGGCCGGCCCGCGGCAGCCTGCTCCGCGGGGCGCCGGGCGGTGAGAAGCCGCCTCGGGGGCCGTCGTCACGCGACCCCCGAGACGCTTACGTCCTGTTCGACTAGCGGTACGACGCGGCCCACTTCTGGAAGTTCGCGATGAGCTTCCGTTGTGTACGCCGGATCCGCTGGGCGATCTTCTCCGTCTCTGCAGCAGCCTTTGCCGCAGTCGTGTTCCCGCCGAGCAGCAGCTGTGACTGGCCGAACATGGCCTTCGCGTCGAGCTCGGGCGGGATGAAGTTCTCGAGATACGGCGAGCCCTTCCGCACGAGATCGAACAGCACCTTCTGCTGCGGCAGCGTGATCAGCTTCGTGTTGAAGCGGTCGTCCGCCGGGAACGCGCCCGTCGTCTTGAACCACGACGACATCCGCTCGGGCGTATGCATGAACATGATGAAGCTCGCGGCTTCCTTTGGATGTTTCGTCCATGCGGTGATGCCCATTGTCTGGGACGTCGAGCCGAGCTTGCCGGCGTAGGGGCCGTTACCCCACTTGGGCATCGCCATCGCGCCGACCTTCGCGACGCCGACCTTCTTCACGAACTTCGTCACGTCGGAGCCGGCGGTAATGGTCATTGCCGCCTTCCCGGCGACCATCTGCTCCTGAGCCTGGTAGAGCTCCAGCGAGTTGATGTCGTCGTTCCAGCACTCGTGCTGCTGCATCTCCTGGAGCCGCGACCACCAGGCCGCGTGCTTCGCGTCGGTGAACTTGGCCTTCCCGGTCGTGGCGTCGAGCACGTCACTGATCGACGAGACGCCCTGCGCACCGATGATCGAGTACAGCCAGCCGCCGAACCAACCGTCCTTGATGCCACCTGCGATAGGCGTGATGCCCTTCGCGTTGAGAGCATCACAGGCCTTGAGCAACTGCGCCCACGTCGTCGGTGCCGCCACGCCGGCCTTCCGCAACACGTCCTTGCGGTAGAGCACCGGGAACGAAGGCTGCACGTACCATGGCGCCGTCCACACCTTGCCGCCGAACGTGTCCTCCTTCGCGTTCAGGTAGTGCCTGTACTCCGATCGCGGGATGTAGTCGGAGATCGGCTTCGTGTTGTTCGCCCAAGCATCGTCGAGTGACCAGATCCCGCCCCAGAAGTACTGGAGGTCCGGGCCCTTCTTCGCCGCTGCCGCGGCCTTGAAGGCGGGAATCAGGCCGTCGGTCGTCTGGAGCACCGTCTTGATGGTGACATTCGGATACTTCTTCTCGTACAGCTTGATCGTCTCGGCCAGCCACTTCTTGGCGCCGGCAGCTTCCTGTTCGCCCCACCACCACATGGTGAGGTTCACGTCCTCGGCGGGTGCGCTCTGTGCGGCGCGCGCAGCCAGGCTCGCGCCCGTGAGCACGGCTGCGGCAACGCAGGCGGCGACCGCCACTCCCCAGATGCGCCTTCGCATGCCACTCCTTTCGTCTGACCCCAGGTCCGTCATCTTCTCGCTCCGCGACACCGACCTCAACAACATCTCATCGCTCGGGTGCTCACAGCGCGAGGTCATGGCGGGACAACACTTCGCAGCCATCGTCGGTGACGAGCACGATCTGCTCGACCCGCACACCCTCGCCTCCCCCGTACGAGCCGGGCTCGAGCGCGATCACCATGCCTGGCTCGAGCACGGCCGTGGCGCCCGGGACGATCCGTGGCTCCTCGTGGAAGGTCGCTCCGAGCCCGTGGCCCGTGTGGTGTGGGTAGTCGAGGCCGGCGCGCGTCAGCGCGTCGATGTCCCCGGCGAGGGCACCGGGGCAAACGACCTTGATCGCGCGCGCCAGCGCGTCGGCCGCAGCGTGATGCCGGCTACGCGCGTTCACTGACGGCTCCCCCACCGCGAACGTCGAGCACGAGTCGCCCCAGTACCCATGTCGGCGCGGAACAAGGTCGCACAGCACGAGATCGCCTTCTGCGAGCAGCCGCTCGCCCGGTGCCCCGCCTACCTCAGCGGTGCGCGGGCCCGCGACGAGGTCCGCGAGCACGGCTGTCCGCTCACCCGCCTCGCGCTCGATCGCGGCACGCACGAGCGCCCAGAGCTCGAGCTCCGTCATTCCCGGCTGTGCATGCTCCCGGGCAGCGCGTTGTCCTGCGTCGCACAACGCGAGCGCTGTACGGAGCAGCGCGATCTCGTCCTCGTCCTTGACCGCGCGCGCCTGGGCGAGCTCGGCTCCGACCTCGACCGTACTCAGCCCGGAGGCCACCGTGGCTGACAGCGCGCCGCGCTCCGTCGCGATCGTCCCGTTGGGGATGACCTCCGCCAGCGCTCGTGCGGCACCGCCGACGGGGTCGATCGGACCGAGGCCGAAGCCGGGATAGGTGACCACCTCGCAGCCTCCGGCGGCTGCCGCGGCTGCCTCGTCCTCGCTGACGATCAGCACGGGCGAGGAACCGGGAGCGAGCAGCGCGAGTGGCGAGTGTGCGAACGGGCTCGGGCCAGTCTCGATATCAGCCGCATACCCCGTGAGCCACGTGACGGTTGCCGGATCTGCGGCAAGCAGGGCGTCTGCGCCGGCGCGCTGCGCGATCTCGACGGCTCGGTCTCGACGTGGTGCCATCAGAAGGTCACTGTGACGCCGCCGTCGACCGTGAGCACCTGGCCCGTCACGTACGTGTTGCGCTCGCACGCGAGCCACGCGACGTGCTCGGCGATCTCCTCAGGCATCGCGTAGCGCCGCAGCGGGAGCTTGCCGTACTTGACGTAGACGTCCGCAAACCACTCGCTCTGGAGCTCGTCCCTCCCGTCGACGATCGACATGCGCGTGGCGACGAATCCCGGCGCGACGGCGTTCACCAGCACGCCGTGTCGCGACAGTTCGATCGCGAGCGTCCGCGTCGCCTGCTCGAGTCCGCCCTTGGCGACGTCATACGCAAGCGCGGTCTCTTCCCCGAAGCGACCGTGAATCGACGTGATGTTCACGATCCGCCCGTAGCCGCGCTCGCTCATCCCGCGCGCCGCCCGGGACGCCAGGAACACCGGAGCGTGCAGATTGACGTCGAGGACACGCCGGTACGACGCAAGCGTGAGATCGACCGCGAGCGCCGCCTCGAAGATCCCGGCGTTGTTGACGAGGACGTCGATCGGGCCGATGGCGGCCTCGGCGGCGACGATCAGATCGTCGAGCGTGTCGGTGCGGGAGAGGTCCCATTCGATGCCGTGGACGGCGCCGCCGAGCTCAGGTACGTGCTCGATGTCCACCGCTGCCACGACCGCGGCCTCCGCGGCGAGGCGCTCGGCGATCGCGCGACCGATGCCGTTGGCGGCGCCCGTGACGAGCGCACGGCGACCCTCGAGCAAGCTCATCTACACCGTGTCGTCATGGCAGGTGCCGCCGCGGATCGTGCATGGCAATCGCCAGTATGGTGCGATACGGGAATGGATGCTCGCGCCGCAGTCCTCCGTCGGCGAAACGGATGAGGATCACCGACGTCGAGCCCATCGTTCTACGCCTCGACCGCGTCGACACGGCACGAGCCGACGGGACGCAGGATGCATTCCTCGTCCGCATCCACACCGACGAGGGCATCGTCGGCGTCGGCGAGGCAGATACGTCGCCCTATCTGGCGCGCACGATCGTGGAGATGCCGTCCTCGCATTCGATTGCGCGCGGCCTGAAGGAAGTCCTCGTCGGGGAGGATCCCCTACAAGCCGATCGCCTCTGGCAACTGATGTTCAACGCGAGTGATCACTACGGCCGCGGCGGGGCGGCGCTTCACACGATGAGCGCGATCGACATCGCGCTCTGGGATATCGCCGGCAAGGCATCTGGGCGGCCCGTGAGCGCACTGCTCGGCGGCGGACGGATCGCCGATGTTCCCGTGTACGCGAGCGAGGTGATGCCGCAGACGCCCGACGAGGTGCGCCGCATCGCGGAGCGCGTCGCCGGCGACGGCTACGCGGCGCTCAAGCTCGGTTGGGGGCCGCTCGGCCGTGACCTCGCCCACGACGAGGCACTCGTCCGCGCGGCGCGCGAGACGCTCGGCCCGGAGCGCAGCCTGATGCTCGACGGCGGACGGGCGTACACCGTCAAACAGGCGCTCGAGCTCCTCCGGCGCGTTGAGGAGTACGAGCTGTACTGGTTCGAGGAGGCGCTCTCGCCCGACGATCTCGACGGCTATCGTCGCCTCTCCGATGCGGCACGCCCGCGGATCGCCGCGGGCGAGGCCGACGCGACACTGGCCCCGTTTCGCGCGCTCGTCGAACTCGGCCACGTCGACGTGCTCCAACCCGATCTCGCGCGATGTGGCGGCTTCACCGTCGCACGCCAGATCGCGTTGCTCGAGCGCCAGACGGCTGTCGAGATCGTCCCGCACTGCTTCTCGACGGGCGTCCTCGTCGCTGCGTCGCTGCACTTTGTCGCGACGCTCGACCGGCCCACGTGGTCCGAGTTCTCCATCGCCGACTCGCTGCTCGTAAACGGCATCCTCCGAGAGCCGTTCGAGCTGCGGGACGGGCGGCTAGCCGTGCCAACAGGCCCCGGGCTCGGAATCGAACTCGACGAGGACGCTCTCCACAGCGTCCGCCTCGCGTAGATGGCCGGGATCACGTTCCAGGGGGTCACGAAGCGGTTCGGCGACGACACCGTCGCCGTCGACGACCTCGACCTGGAGATCAGCGACGGCGAGTTCATGATCTTCGTCGGGCCGTCCGGCTGCGGGAAGACGACGGCGCTGCGCATGGTGGCGGGTCTCGAGCACCCCACCGAAGGCGAGATCCTGATTGGCGACAAGGTGGTCAACGACCTCGATCCTGTCGATCGTGACATCGCGATGGTCTTCCAGAACTACGCGTTGTACCCGCACATGACCGTTCGCGACAACATCGGGTTCCCGCTCCGGATGCAAAACGTCTCCAAGGACGAGCGGAAGCGTCGCATCGAGAGACGCGGCGAAGCTGCTCGGCATCGGTGAGTTGCTCGACCGCAAGCCCGGCGCCCTCTCGGGCGGCCAACGCCAGCGTGTCGCCATGGGCCGCGCGATCGTGCGCCATCCCACGTCGTTCCTCATGGACGAGCCGCTCTCGAACCTCGACGCGAAGCTTCGCGTCCAGATGCGGGCAGAGCTCGTGAAGCTGCACCAGCGGCTGGGCGTGACGACACTCTATGTGACCCACGACCAGACCGAGGCAATGACGCTCGGCGAGCGCGTCGCCGTGCTCAGCCGCGGCGTGATTCAGCAGGTGGACACGCCCGGCGAGCTCTACAACCGGCCGGCGAACACGTTCGTGGCGACGTTCATCGGCAGTCCCGCGATGAACTTTCTCCGCGCCCGGCTCTCGGACGGAGCGATCGCAGTTCGCGAACTACCGGCTCGAGCTGCCCGACCGAATGCTGGCCGGCCTCGACCGAGCGGAACGCGAGGTGCTGCTCGGCCTCCGACCCGAGCACTTCTTCGACCCACGTCTCGTCCCATCCGAGGCGACCCGCAACTCGATTCCCGTCACGGTCGAGCTCACAGAGCAGCTCGGCTCGGAGACACTCCTCTACTTCCGCGCCGACGGCATCGAGGCGGAGCTGTCGAGCGAGGGCGAGGTGGAGCTCGGCGGCGCGCTCGTCGCACGCCTCGACCCGCGCACCCAGGCCTCGCCCGGCGAGCGACTCGTGCTCGGCATCGACGCACAGCGCGCACATCTCTTCGACCCCGCGACCGGCGACGCACTATGAGTCTCGATCCGGCATCTGTGGACAGGGCGGCCCTCGGCGCACCGCTCGTGCCGCGATTCCCGATTCGCCTGCGCGACACCGAAGTCTTCACCGTCGTCTATCGGACACGCCGCGAGGCTATCGAGCGCCTGCTGCCGGCGCAGCTCGAGGGGAGAGGCACGCTCGTTGCCGCCCACCTCTACCGCATGCACGACGCAGAGTGGTTCGGGTCGTACGGGGAGTCGGCCGTGCACATTCCGGTCGAGCACCGAGCGAGCAGCACAAGCGGCGTCTATTCGCCGTTCCTATTCGTCGAGAGCGATGGCGCAGTCGCGGCCGGGCGCGAGATCTACGGCCAGCCGAAGAAGTGCGGCCGCATCGAGATCGGCTCCGAGGGCGACCTACTCGTGGGGCGCCTGTGGCGGAACGGGATCGACGTGGCCACCGCCACGATGGCCTACAAGCAGCAACGCGGCGACTCCGACAGTCTCGTCCGCCACGTCGACTTCCGCACGAACATCAACATGAAGAAGATCCCGGCGGTCGATGGGCAGGGCGCGTCGGTTCGGGAGATCACCGCGCGCACGTTCGCCGACGTCGAGATCCACGAGGTCTGGGTCGGTCACGCCACGCTCGAGCTGCGCCCCAACGCCCAGGCGCCCGTGTACCTCCTACCGGTGGAGGAGGTCGTCGAAGGCTACTACTGGCGCGCGGACTTCTCGCTCGTCTACGGCACCGTCCTGGAACAGGTCGATTGAGCCCCGGGGCGCACGTCCGGGCTGCGATGAGCAAGGCGTCGCAGACGCCGGCTAGGCGTAGAGCAGGCGAGCCCGAAGACTCGTCGTGAACGAGGCGCCTCCCTCGAGCTCGGTCGCCGCACCCGCCTCCACGGCCCGTTCGAGGCTGAGCCTGCTCGTCCATGGCTCGATGCCGAGGGCATACGACCCGGCGAGAGGAGGCGCGACTGCGCCGCCGTAGGGCTGCCAGAGGACGATCCAGCCGAACACCGCGGGGTCCCACTCGAGCCGGAAGGTCAGCTCGAGCCGCGGGTTCGACACCGCGAGCCACCCCTCGTCGAGGTCGGTGACGTAGAGATCGTCGTGGCTCCCCGTCTCCGGGCCGGGAACGTCGCGAAGGTCGACCGTCCCTCCGGCCCGCAGCGGTCGCCCACGGCCACGGCTCCCGACGACCCGGCTCGAGCCGTGCCGTCTCTGGCTCCCAGAGCTCGGGTGACGTGACGATCGTCCGAGCGGGGATCTCCAGCCGGCAGCCCGGCTCGAGAAACGGCGGCCCGACGACACAATGATGACCCCAGACGAACTGCGCGGTCTCGCGTCGACTCGTTCCTCACCGCCCCCTCGACCAGGAGCTCCGGTTCGTCCATCGCGCAGTCGGAGGACGCGCTCGACGCCGGAACGGGGTCTGCCGGGACCGTGTCCGAGAACCGCACACGCGCCTCGCTCCCGTCGCCGTCCAGAATCTCGTACTCCCACGGTAAGCGAGGCAACCTCGCCGTGGAACGGGATCCGATTGCCACGGTAGACGCACGCCTCGTTGACGCTCGGAAACAGCTCCTGCCAGCCGCCGGCGTAGTTCCACATGAACTCGTCGTCCCCGCTTCCCGGGCAGCTGCGGGTGCGCCAGGTGGGCGAAGCCCCCACGGTGCCCCGAAGAGCACGTCGGTTCCCGACCGCAGGTCGGTGATCTGGTGGATCTCGGCGCCCTTGTCGGGAAGGACGACGACCCGGATCAGCGTCGTTCTCGAGCACGACGCTCCGCCATCCGGCTACCGTCCCCCACGCCGACGCGACAGCTACCCATCGGCAGCCGGGATCGACTCGAGGATGTACCAGTTCGCGGTCAGGCCGCAGTCGACGGTGAGGTCGATGCCCGTGATCCCCGAGGCGTCGTCGGAGGCGAGAAACGCGCACGCCGCCGCGATCTCCTCGGGCCGTACGAGGCGGCGCAGAGGGACGCGGTCGAAGCGATTGACGAGGTACTCCATCATCCCCGGCGGCACGCCGACCTCGGTCATCTCCGTGTGCGTGAAGCCCGGGCTGACGCAGTTGACGCGCACGCCGTGACGGGCCGAGCTCGAGGGCCATCGTCCGGTTCAGCCCGAGCAGGCCCGCCTTCGACGCGTTGTAGCTCGCGTACGGCCCGTCGCCCCCGGATGCGTCGATCGAGGCGATGTGCACGATCGAGCCGCCGCCCGCCGCCGCCTGCACGCGGGCGACACGCTGGGCCATCAGGAACGCACCGCGGAGGTTCGTGGCCAAGATCCGGTCCCAGCTCTCGTCCTCGATCTCGAGAAAAGGCTTCTCCTCGGCGATGCCTGCGTTGTTGACGAGAACGTCGATCCTTGCCCCAGCGCTCGCTCGCCGCGGCGACCGCGGCAGTCGACCTCGCCGGAGCTGCTCACGTCGGCAGTGTGCACCCAGGCGCTGCCTCCAGCCGCTCGCGATCCCGGCCTCGACCTCCTCCAGCGGCTCCGCGCCGACGGCCGATCAGCATCACCTCGGCACCCTCGGCCGCGAACCGCTCGGCGATGGCACGCCCGATCCCTTGGCCGGCTCCGGTGACGATGACATTCTTCTCCTCGAACCGACGAACGGTCACGATGCTCCTTTCACTTGGATGCCCCGGCGACGATGCCGCGGACCAGATGACGCTGGAAGACGAGGTAGGCGCGCGATCACCGGCAGCGAGGTGATCAACAGGCCGGCCATCAGGGCCGGGTAGTCGGACATGAAGCGTCCCTGCAGCTGCAGCACGCCGACGGTCAGCGTCTTGACGCCGTCCGACTGGAGCATGAGCAGGGCGAACAGGAACTCGTTCCAGGCCCACAGCACGTTGAAGATGACGAGCGTCGCGATCGCGGGCTTGGCGAGCGGCAACAGGATGAGCCGGAACGTCCGATGGATCCCGGCGCCGTCGATCCTGGCCGCCTCGATCAGCTCGTCCGGCACCGACCGGAAGTACGCGGTCATCAGGTAGACGTTGAATGGCAGGTTGAGCGCGGTGTAGAGGAAGATCACCGAGCCGTACGTGTCGAGCAACCCGAGCTGCACCATCTCCACGTAGATGGGCACCATCAGGAGCAACGGCGGGATCGCGATCCAGGCGAGCACGAACAGGTACACCGCGCCCGACAGGCGCCAGCGGAGCTTCGAGAACGCGTAGCCGGCGAGGGTCGCGCTGAAGACGGAGAGCGCGACCGTCGCGGACGTGACGATCACCGAGTTGCGGAAGTAGAGCCCGATGTTCGCGCCCGTCCATGCGCGTTCGAACGCCCCGAGGGACAACGTCGTCGGCAGGCCGATCTTCGCGTTCGCCCAGTCGGCCTGCGTGCGGAACGCCGTCGCGGCCATGAAGAGAAGCGGCAGCACCGCCGAGACGCAGAAGAGCCCGATCGCGACGACGAGCGGCCACGAGTTCCGGCGCACCCGTCGGCGCCGCCGGTGCACGGGCGCGGCGGTCGCGGCAGGTCTCGGCCTGCGTCATCTCAGCGCTCGTCCTTTCGCGTCAGGATGCGGATCTGGAACAGGCCGATCGCGAACACGATCAAGCACGAGCGTCACCCCGATCGCGGCCGCGTAGCCCATGTTCTGGTTCGTGAACGCCTGCTGGTAGATGTAGAACTCGGAGACGTAGGTGTCGGTGCCGGGGCCTCCGTTCGTGATCGTGTAGATGTAGGTGAACATGAACGCGAACGCCGTGATCGTGTTCACGACGAGCACGATCTCGAGCACGCGACGCAGGTTCGGCATGACGATCGAGACGAGGATGCGCATCCACCCCGCCCCGTCGATGCGCGCGGCCTCCTCGAGCGACGGGTCGATGGCACTCATGCCGGCGAGGTAGAGGAGGACGTTGTAGCCGAAGTTCGTCCACACGACGATCAGGAGGATCAACGGTATCGACGTGCTTGCGTCGCCGAGCCACTCCCGCTCCAGCCCGTCGAGGCCGACTCCGCCGAGCGCCTCGTTCAACGGCCCGTCGAGCTGGAGCACCGTCGCCGTGAGGATGCCGATCACGACCGTTGCGTAGACCGCGGGCAGGAAGATCGTGGCGCGGAACAGCCGCCAGCCGGGCACCCGTCGGTGGATCGCGAACGCCACGATCAGCGGCAGGACGAGTTGGATGGGAACCGACAGCGCGAAGATCGCGTTGTTCTTCAAGGCGTTGCGGAAGATCGGGTCGTCCCAGAGCAGGCGGAAGTTGTGCAGGCCGACCCACTGGGAGGGAGCGATGCCGTCCCAGCGGGTGAAGGCGTGGTAGAGGATGCTGCCGAACGGATACGCGACGAAGGTGCCCACCAGCACGACCGCGGGCGCCGCGTAGAGGAGGCCCCACAGCCACTGCGGGCTGTGGGGCCTCCTCCGAGCCGTGGTTGCGTGCGACGCGGTCAGGGGTTCAGCGTCTTGATGCCCTTGTCCACGTTCTGCATCGCCTGCAGCGCCGTGACCTTCCCCGAGAACGCCGCCTGGAGCTGCTGGTAGTAGAGCAGCGCGATCTTCAGCGGGCACGATGCTGTCGAGCAGAGGCACCTGCGGATTCGCCGCCGTCTTCAGGAAGAACTTGGTCATCGGATCCTTGATCCTTCCGCTCGCCACCTTGTTGGTCGGCAGGGCGCCGACCGTCGTCAGCGAGCTGCGGACGCTCCGTGGTTGTCGACGGCCAACTTGATGAACTCCCACGCGCCGGTCCTTGTTCTTCGCGTTCTTCGGGATCACCCAGTTGTGGAACGAGTTCGCGGCGGTGCGCCCCGGGTTCGGCCCGGACTGCGGCAGCCGGGCGAGGCCGAGGTTCTTCCCGAGCGCCTTCTCGAAGTCCTTGATCACGAACGGGAACATCTGCACCATCGCGGCCTTGCCGGAGGTGAAGTACGTGTTCGCATCGTTGTTCTCGTGCGTCGAGGCGTCAGGGTTCACGCAGCCCTGCTGCTTGAACTTCGCGAGCTCCGCGAGCGGCTTCACCAGCTTTGGATCGGCGTACTTCATCTTCCCGGCGTTGACCTTCGAGATGTCGTCCGCGCGCCATGTACGACGCGTAGTCGTACGTCACCCAGTTGTCGGTCGAGTAGCCGTCACGGTCGCCGTACGCGAGCGGGAGGATGCCCTTTGCCTTGAACTTGGCGCACTGCGCGAGGAGCTCCTTGTACGTCCTCGGCGGGGCCGCGATCCCGGCCTTGCGGAACAGCGCCTTGTTGTAGAACAGCCCGTAGGTCCCCTGGTCGTTCGGGACGGCGTAGATGTCGCCCTTGCCGCCCTTGCAGTCGAGGTTGAGGCACGACAGATCCCACGCGGTCTGGCCCGCCGTAGAATCCCGGGGTCTTCGTCGACTTGGTCGTTGAGCTTCTCGAGCGAGCTCAGCATGTACGGCGTCGTGTAGCCACCCGAGTAGACGAGCATCGCGTCGGGAACCTTCCTCGAGGCGAACGCCGCCGCGATCTGGGCCGTGAACTGCGCGTTGTTGATCGGCGTGAGCACGAACTTCACCGTCGACCCGGGGTACGCCTTCTCGTAGCGGGCCTTGATCCCGTCGAGCCACTTCCGATACGTCGAGCCGGGCGTCGCCCCCGCGTAGGTGCCGCTCAGCCAGACGGTCAGTGACCCACCCTCCGCCTTCGCGGCACCGATCCTCGCCGTGCTTCCCAAGGCGACGGCTGCCACCGCGAGCGCGAGCGCGCCGGCAGCCAGCAGAGCACCTATCCGCCGTTTCGAACCCCTCATCGTTCCCTCCTTGCGTCGTGGCGACAGCGATCGATCATCCCATCCAGCCTTCCGGCCGACAACCACGCCGAGACCCGGCAGCCTATCCAGCCGGAATGGCGGTCAGGGCGCCGTCGATCGTGTGGACACTTCCCGTGATGTACGCCGCGTCGTCGGAGCAGAGGAAGACGACAAGCTTGCCCACCTCGGACGGCAGGCCGAGCCGATGCACGGGGACGGTGTCGATGTAGAACTGCTCGTCGATCGCCCCGCGCGCCACGTCCGTGTCCCACATCGGCGTGCGCAGGACGCCGGGTGCGATCGCGTTGACGCGGATGCCGTGCTCGCGCCCACTCCCCCGCCGCGACGCTCGTCATCATGATCACCGCCGCCTTGGGCGCGCAGTACGTCATCCGGCCGGGATTCGGCGAGAACCCGCGAATCGACGAGATGTTGACGATCGAGCCGGACCGCTGCGGAAGCATGACCCGCCCGGCAGCCCGCATGCAGAAGAAGACCCCGCTCTGCATCACGGCGATCGAGTCGTGCCAGTCCTCGTCGGTGACATCCTGCGTGTGTGGGCCGACGCGACTGATGCCCGCGTTGTTGACGACGATGTCGAGCCGGCCGAAGTCCCGCATGACGGCGGCGAACGACTCGTCGACCTGCGTGCTCTGCGCCACGTCGGTCGGATAGGCACGCGACTCGACACCGCTCTGCGCCGAGCTCGTCGGCGGCGACGCGCGCCGAGTCGCCGTCGATCTCGAGCACCGCCACGGACGCGCCCGCCTCGGCGAGCTCCTGGGCGATACCCCGGCCGAGTCCCGTCCCCGACCCAGTGACGATCGCGACCCGCCCGTCGAGCACACCCACCTGAGAACTCCCTTCGAGCGGCCTGGATATGGAGCCAGCCGATCGTACCCCGCGCCCAATCGAAGTCAAGGAGCACGCTTGCCGACCATTCGTCGGTTCGCCCTCCGCTCTCAAGGTGCCGAATGGGACGCCGACACGGAAGCGGCGGGCGCGTATGACATACTCGCCCGCCGACCATTCCCCCGGTCGAAGAGGAGGCGACTTGACCATCGCGACGCCCCGGCCGCCGCACCGAATCGAGCGACTTCGCGGCTGGATGGACGACGAGAAGATCGACTGCACCGTCGTCTTCGGTATCGACAACGTCAACCATCTCTGCGGCTACTGGCGGTACTTCGGCGGTCCCTCGGCGCTCGTCATCGGCCGTGACGGCGAGCGGACGCTCGTCGTCATGCTGGACGAGGCGCCGATCGCGGAGAAGCTGTCGAACGCGGACGCGGTGCTCGGGTTCGGCGAGCGCGGGTTCGGCATCGACCTCGACCCGGTCGCCGGACTCATCGAGATGCTGGCCGCCATCCCGACGGTCGCGCGGGCGAGCCGTATCGGTGTCGCCTCCGAGATTCCCGGCGCCGATGCCCGGCTGAGCGCGGCGGTGCCCGCTGCCGTCGTCGACGCGGGACCGGCGCTCCACAGGATCAGGCTGGTCAAGGACTGGGACGAGCTCGAGAAGATCAACGCCGGCTATCAGCTCTGCTGGCTCGGCCAGGAGGCGGTCGCCGACGGCGCGGTGCCCGGCGCGAGCGAGATCGAGCTGTTCACCGCGGCGCAGTCGACGGCACAGATCGCCTCGGGAGGGCCGATCGAGTTCGTCTGCGACCTCCTGTCGGGCCCGAGCACGGCCGACGTCTGCTGCCCCATCCACGTCGCCGGCACGCGCATGCTGGAGGTCAGGAGATCCCGTAATCGCGGACATCGTCGTCCGCACCGCGGGCTACTGGGGCGACACGGCCGGGACGTACATCGTGGGAAGCAACGCCGACGCCGAGGCAGCGCGCGTCGATACTCCTCGACGTCCTCGAGCAGGCACGGACGGAGCTCGTTCCAGGAGCGACCGGTGCCGAGGTCTTCGCGAACATGCACGCTCGGATCACCGCGGCCGTGCCCGACGGCGACCTTCCCCACCACGGCGGCCATGCACTCGGGCTCACCTCGTTCGAAGACCCGCATCTCATCCCGTCGGACACGATGCCGTTCGAGCCCTGGATGGTGCTCGCGGTCGAGCCAGGTGTCTACGTCGAGGGTCGCTACGGGGCAAGGGTCGAGAACGTGTTCGTCGTCACTCCCGAAGGCGGCGTGGAGCTGCGTGCGGCATTGGCCGCTGCCGAGCGATGGGAGCTAGGCGCCTCCACCACACCGGACTACACGGTGTCCGACCTCGACCGCTCCGTCGCCTTCTATCGCGACCTGCTCGGATGCGAGGTGCTCGCCACGCAGGAGAAGGAAGGTGGCTATCTCGCTGCGATCGTCGGCTACCCCGACGCGCACGTCCGCATGGCCCATCTCCGCCTTCCCGGCGGCGAGCACGTGATCGAGCTCTTCGAGTACCTCGCGCCCGCCGGTGACCGTGCAGACGTCGAGCCGCGCAACGTCGGCGCATCGCACCTCTGCTTCATCGTCTCTGACCTGCCGCGCGCTCTACGGCTCGCTGCTCGAGCGTGGGGTGACGTCGTTCGTCTCTCCACCGGTCGAGGTCGACACGGGGATGAACCGAGGTGGCCTGGCGCTCTACCTGCGAGATCCCGACGGGATCACGGTCGAGCTGTTCCAGCCTCCGGCGGCGGCGGCGTCCTGATCTCCGCCCACCCCTCGAGCGCAGCAGTCACGATCGCGTCCGTCTCGCCGAGGTAGGCCTCGGGATCGAGCACGGCGTCGAGGGCCGGAAGCGCGTCCAGCGTCTCGCGGTCGAGCGTTCGCTCGAGCGCCTCACGCAGGGAAATGCCTTCTGTGCGCGCCACGGACGAGGCCTTCGCGACCAGCGCGTGAGCGCCGGCGCGTCCCACGACTCCGGCGACGCGCGATCATCGCCGCCTCGGCCATGATCAGACCGCCCTCGACCGTCGAGGTTCGTCGCGCATCCGCTCGGGGAAGACCTGGAGACCCTCCAGCAGCCGACGCGACCCGGCGAGTGCGCCAGCCGTTGCGGCGAACGTGAGCGGCAAAGCGTCCCACTCCACCTGCCACTCCCCGGCGGAGCGTTCGTGCGTCCCCTGGAGCGCCGCGAGCAGGGCCCCGCTCTGCTGGGCGGAGAGGATGCTCAGGCCGACGACTGCCTCGCTGCCGATCGGGTTGGCCTTCTGCGGCATGGTCGAGGACGCGCCCCGGAGATGACCGCCCTCCTTCGCGAATCTCCCCGATCTCCGGGCGGGAAAGCTCGATGACCTCTCGCGCCAGCTTGCCGCAGGTACCCGCCGTAGAAGCGAGCACGAGGCCCACCTCCGCTACGGAATCGCGGGCGGTGTGCCAGGGGACGTCGACCACGCCGAGTCCGAGCCGCTCCGCGACGCCGACGGCGGACGCCGCGGCTCTGTGCTCCGAGCGCGGCTGCCGTGCCGGCGGCGCCGAACAGCTGCACCACGACGAGGCGCGCGCGAGCAGCCCGGAGACGCTCTCGGTGGCGGGTCAGCTCGGCGAGCAGGACTGCGAGCTTCCCGCCGAAGGTGATCGGCACGGCGGGTTGGGCATGGGTGCGGCCTGGCATCACGGTCGCCCGGTGCGCCTCGGCCTTCGTCGCGAACTCCTGGCCGAGTGCCTGCGTGAGCGCGTCGATTCGATCGAGCGCGCGCCCTCCGAGAAGCGCGAGGCCGGTGTCCATGATGTCCTGCGTGGTGGCTCCCCAGTGGATGTACCGAGCGGCCTCGGGGGAGCGTTCGCCGATCTGCTCGAGGAGGGGCAAAATCGGGTAACCGACTGTCAGCGTCCGCGAGCGCAGGTACGCAAGGTCGACGTGCTCCGGTACCGCGACCGCTTCGATTGCGACAGCCGCCTCAGAGGGGATGACTCCCAGCTCGGCCTGCGCCGACGCGAGCGCCCGTTCCACCGCGAGCCACGCTGCCGACCTGTGACTCCTCGGAGAAGAGCTGCGCGACGTCTTCGTCGCCGAACCAATCGACGAGCGGCAGGAACATGCGGTTACCGCCTGACGCGGTGGGCGTCGATGAAGTCTTCATCCAGCTCCCAGCCGAGGCCCGGCGCCTCCGTCAACTCGATGGCGCCGTCGCTGAGAGGCGGTCGGTTCGCGACGAGGTTCCACCAGATCGGGTCGCGGTCGGGATGGAAGCACTCGACGAAGGTCCCGTGCGGGATCGACGCGAGCAGGTGGCTGGCGACCTGTGGCTCCTCGTGGTGCGCCATCCGCACGTCGCAGGCATGCGCGAGCCCGGCGACGCGCCTCCACTCGGTGGGCTCACCCGACCAGGAGGCGTCGAAGCCCCGCCGGATCTCGCTCGGAACGAACGGCTCGCGCGAGCCTTCGCCCAGCATGCCGTTTGCAATCGAATCCATGGGACTCATCGGGGAGCACGTTGCCTGCACCTCGAACAAAAACCCCCGCTTTACGGGGGTTTCTGAAGCGGATGAAGGGACTCGAACCCTCGACCTTCTGCATGGCAAGCAGACGCTCTAGCCAACTGAGCTACATCCGCGTGGAGCCGGAACTATAGCGGCGCCCGCCGCGGCTGAACGTCGGGCGCCGCCATGGTTCGCCCCGCGCTACGAACGGGCCGCCGGCTCGTGCGACTCGACGGGCTCGGCCCTGGTGTCGGGCTCGTCGACCTCGACGAGCTCGTCGAACACCGTGCGGAAGTCGACCATCGCCTTCCGCAGGTTCTCGGTCCGCTCGCTCCCGGACGCGCCGTTGCCGTGCACCATCTCGTGCCCGTGGCGGTACCGCTGCACCGCCTTCGGGTGGTCGACGGAGACCGCCTTCGCCTGCGTGTCGAAGTCGTCGCTCGGGTAGCCGCGCTCCTCGAGCACGTCCCGCACGATCCGGTCCGCCTCGCGGGCGGCGAGCTCCGGATCGTCCATGAAGCGACCCTCGGCGCGCTCCCAGTCGTCGGTGAACCGGCTGCGGGCGTCCTCGGACAGCGGACGGATGTCGAGCGCATCGCGGGCCTTCTCGCGCTCGGAGAGCTCGCGCTCGGCCGCCCGGCGGGAACCGGCCGAGCCGACGGTACGGTCGTATTCCGGCCCGAACTGGTCGCGGAGACCTGCACGCCGCCTCGACCGCATGTACGCCTGCGCGACGAGCGCGACGACGACGATCGCCACCGCCGCGACGATGAGGACCCACCAGATCGTGTCCATTCGGAATTCCCTCCTTGGTCGTGCCCGGGCGGGGGGTACCCCTCGCCCGGGCACGCCAAACGGAGGTCAGCCGTCGAACGCCGCGGCGGCCGCGTCGCGGGCGGTACGCAGGAGCGTCGCGCGGTTGACCGAGTTGATCACGGCGCGGAGCGACGCGGTGACGATCGAGGGATGGATCCCGACCCCCCAGAACGCCTCCTCGTCCACGTCCGCCTCGACGTACGCGGCGGCGGTCGCGTCCTCGCCCTTCGACATCGCGTGCTCGTGGTACTCGCGGACGTCGATCGCGAGGCCGAAGCGCTCCTCCAGCCCGTGCACGAGCGCGGCGATCGGGCCGTTCCCCTCGCCGACGACCTCCGACCTCCTCCCCGTCCGACGATCATCTGCGCGACGAGCCGGTCGCTCTCGCCGCTCGAGTGCGTGTACGAGAGGAGCGCGTACGGCTCGGTGACGCCCGTGTAGTGCTCGGTGAACGCGTCGAGCAGCTCCGCCGCGGTCAGCTCGCCGCCGCGCGCGTCGGTGATCGCCTGCACCTTCTGCGCGAAGTCGATCTGAAGCCCGCGCGGAAGGTCGAGGTGGTGCTCGGTCTTCATGAGGTACGCGACGCCGCCCTTTCCCGACTGCGAGTTGACGCGGATGATCGCCTCGTAGTCGCGGCCGACGTCCTTCGGGTCGAGCGGCAGGTACGGGACGTCCCAGAGGTCGGCGCCGGAGCGCTCCTGCGCGTCCATGCCCTTCTTGATCGCGTCCTGGTGCGAGCCGGAGAACGCGGTGTAGACGAGCTCGCCGACGTACGGATGCCGCGGGTGGACGGGGAGCTCGTTGCACTCCTCCACGATGCGCCGCGCCTCGTCGAGCTCGGCGAGGTCGAGCGCCGGGTCGACGCCCTGCGTCAGGAGGTTGAGCGCGAGCGTGATCAGGTCGACGTTGCCCGTGCGCTCGCCGTTCCCGAAGAGGCAGCCCTCGACGCGCTCGGCGCCGGCCATCAGCCCGAGCTCGGCCGTCGCGACGGCCGTGCCGCGGTCGTTGTGCGGGTGGACGCGACATGATCGCGCTGTCCCGCCGCGTGAAGCTCCGCGCAGAACCACTCCATCCGGTCGGCATAGACGTTCGGCGGGAACGCCTCGACCGTCGTCGGCAGGTTGACGATCATCCTCTCGTCCGGCGTCGGCCCCCACTCCTCGGCGACGGCCTCGCAGATCTCGAGCGCGTAGTCGAGCTCGGTGTGGTGGAAGCTCTCGGGCGAGTACTGGAAGACGACCTGCGTGTCCGTCTCGCCGGCGAGCGCCCTGCAGAGCGCGGTGCCTCGGACGGCGAGCTCGCGTGATCCCGTCGCGGTCGAGTCGGAACACGACGCGCCGCTGGGTCTCCGAGGTCGAGTTGTAGAGGTGGACGATCGCGCGCGGAGCCCCCTCGATCGCCTCGTACGTCCGCTCGATCAGCTCGGGACGCGCCTGCGTCAGCACGGCGATCGTCGTGTCGGCCGGGATCAGGCTCCTCCTCGACCAGGACGCGGCAGAAGTCGAAGTCGGCCTTCGACGCCGCCGGGAAGCCCACCTCGATCTCCTTGACCCCGAGCCGGACGAGCAGGTCGAAGAAGCGCCGCTTCCGCGCGGCGTCCATCGGGTTGACGAGCGCCTGGTTCCCGTCGCGGAGGTCGGTCGAGCACCAGATCGGCGCTCGGCTCGAGGACGACGTCGGGCCAGGTGCGGTCGGGGAGGTCGACGGTGGCGTATGGGCGGTAGTGATGGAACGGCATCGGCATGGGGCTTCTCCTGGGCGGGGGCGTACCACTCCCGGCGATGTGCGGGAGCACGGCGGGTGTATGTGCACGCTCGCTTCCCCTAGCGGGGAAGGAGAAGAAGGAGCAGCGCCGGGCCCGAACGCGTAGCGGGAGAGGGCTCGGGCAGGCGGCTCATGGCCTCACCGTATCCCAGAGCGGCGTCCCACCGCAACGGCTACGTGCAGCGACGCGCTGCGGGTACGGTCACAGGATGCTCGACGAGGCGACGTTCGCGGCCGCCGCGGCCGAGCTCTGCGCCGCCGATCCGGACCTCGCGGCGATCGTCTCGATCGCACGGCCTGCCCGAGTTCTGGGCACGCGAGCCGGGGTTCCCGACGCTCGTCCTCCTGATCCTCGAGCAGCAGGTCTCGCTCGCCTCCGCGAAGGCCGCCTACGACCGGCTGGCCGCCCGCATCGGACGAGGTCACGCCCGAGGGCGTCCTCGCGCTCGACCGACGAGGAGCTGCGCGCGGACGGATTCAGCCGGCAGAAGAACCGCTACGTCCGGGCGCTCTCCACCGCGATCGTCGAGCGGTCGCTCGACCTCGACGCGGTCGCGTTGCTCGACGACGACGGCGTCCGCACGGCGCTCGTCGCGCTCCCGGGGATCGGCCCGTGGACGGCCGAGGTCTACCTCCTCTCGGCCCTTCGACGACCGGACACCTGGCCGATCGGCGACATCGCCCTCCAGGAGGCGGCCCGGCGCGCCCGCGGGCTCGACCGAGCGCCCGTCACCGGACGAGCTCGAGCGGATCGGCGAGGCGTGGCGCCCGCACCGCGCGAGCGCCGCGCGGCTCCTCTGGCACCTGTACCTCAGCGAGCCGCGGTCGATTGGCAGGCACCTAGCGCCGGGTCCGCACGAAGCCGGTGTCGCGCGGGACGCGCGGCGAAAGGCGCGTCGGCCACGTCCGGATGACCGGCCCGCGGAGCGGCCTGGCGTGTGGATCTGATGGTCGGCGGTTCCAGAACCGAACCACCGCTCGAGTTCTCTGGCTCTCGCGCTCGCGTCGTGAGTACCCTTGCACGACTGCCTCGGGCGTTACCCGGGACACAAACCGTCGAGTTGCTCGGCCATTCTCCGAGGAGGGTCCCTGTGAAGCAAATCGTGGTTCTGGTTGGCGCCGCGGCGGCGATGGTCGCCGTGCTGGCGCATACGGCACCCGCTGCGTCCACGGCGCCGGCGGCGTCCCAGGCGACGGTGACGATCAACGTCACGGCGGTCGACTTCAAGTTCAGGCTCTCGAAGACGAGCGTCCCGAAGGGCTCGCTCGTCACCTTCAGAGTCGTGAACCGTGGCAAGTCACCGCACGACTTCGATTTCCCGACCCTCAGGAAGGGCACCGCGTACCTCGCGCCCGGGAAGGCCGCGTCGTACAAGGTGGCCTTCGGCAAGCCGGGCTCGTACCGGTTCGTCTGCACCGTGCCAGGCCACGTCAAGCTCGGGATGGTGGGCAACCTCAAGGTCAGGTAAGGAAGGTCGGCCCGATGGAGGGACGGTACGCGAGTGCGGCAGGCATCGACATCGACCGCCCGGCAACCTGACTCGAGGATACGGCATCTTCGCCGCGGACCCGCCGCCGCTATCCGGACGAGCTCGTCGAGCGCCTCGTTGACCAGGCGGTCGGCGAGCTCGTTGTGCTCGCGACGGACGTGCGTGTAGGTGACCATGCCGACCGCGCGCGCCCGCGACGGATCGACGAAGAGAGCCTGTGGACGACCGCGACCCCGAGGAGCGGTGGACTAGGCCGCCGGAGCCATGGCCGCGCGGCTCCAAGCGACGGACATCGCGTGGATGAGAGCGGCAACCGCGAGCCACGCGAGCCCGAGCACGAGGCACCCGCCGACGGCCGGCGCGAGGATCGCGCCGAGGAGCCCGCGCCGACTGCCGTCGTCGCCCAGCGAGGGAGGTCGCCGAGCCGTCCCCCGCGAGCGAGCAGCGGGAGACCCGCAGCGACGACGATCGCGGCGGCGACCCGCACGGCGGTTCCGAGGCCTCCGTCGGGAAGAGCACCGCGCCTGCGCCGAAGACGGCTCCTGCTCGTACGACCCAGAGCCCGAGGGCGGCGCGCGCCCGGAGAGGGGCGCGAGCACGTCGAGCGACAGCGCGGTGACGACGAGCGCCATCGCCGTCGCCAGAGAGCGAGTGGATGCCCGCCGAGCGCGAGCACGGCGGCGGCCAGCGCCGTCAGGCCCACGAGCGCGACGAGGCGGGCGAGGTGCGCAGGCCGGGTCATGAGGAGGATCGAGAGCCGCACGGGCCGAGCGTATGCCGTCTCGGCGACCGCGGCGGTCCGGCGTGCCGAACTCCGGCTGGTGCGGAAAACCCTACTCGCGGCGTCGAGCGCCTCGTTGACGAGGCGGTCGGCGAGCTCGTTGTGCTCGCGGCGGACGTGCACGTAGGTGACCGCGCCGACCGCGCGCGCGGCGCGCGACGCGTCGAGGAAGAGCGCCTGGAGGTCGCGGTTCTTGACGCGGTACTCGCCGCGCATCTGCTTCACCATCAGCTCCGAGTCGGAGCGCACCTCGAGCTCCGTCACGCCTGCGTCCTCGGCGCGCCGCAGCCCGGCGACGAGCGCCGAGTACTCGGCGACGTTGTTCGTCGCGACCCCGATCGCCTCGCCGCGCGCGTCGAGCACCGTCCCGTCCTCCGCCTCGAGGACGTAGGCGAACGCCGCCGGCCCGGGGTTCCCGCGCGCGCCGCCGTCGGTCCAGAGCGTCGCCTTCACGGCTCGACCCGCGCGTACACGTCGAAGGCCGGCTCCTCGTACGGGTGCGCCCGGCGGAGCGCGGCGATGACCGCCTCGAGCTTCTCGGCCGGCACGACCGTCTCCACCCGGTACTCGGCGACGGTCTGGTCCCGCCCGGCCTCGCCGACCGCGGGGCTCGTCCCCTCGCCGCCGCGAAACGTCCCCTCGCCGAGGGTCGCCCACGAGCACCGCGAGTAGTTGCCGATCCATCCCGCGCCGGCGGTGAACACCGCGTCACGCGTCGATCGGAGGTGCGCCGCCGGGACGAACCAGACGAGCTTGTACGAGCCCTCCACGGCGGGTGACTGTACCGCCCTCGTCGGGCCTGATTGGATTGCGGCCGTGACCGCGATCGAGGAAGCGCCGACGACGTTCGTCCGGCCGGACGGGCACGAGAAGGTCACCGGGACCGGCCGGTACACGGCCGACCTCACCCTCACCGGCCAGCTCCACGCCGCGTTCCGCTACGCCGACCACACGCACGCGCGCATCACGCGGATCGACACGGCGAAGGCGCGCGCGCTTCCCGGGCGTGATCGCCGTCGTCACGCACGAGGACGTGCCCGACGTGCTCTACGGCGGCATGGTGAAGGACCGGCGGCTGTTCGCGCGGGACACCGTGCGCTTCGAGGGCGACATCGTCGCCGGCGTCGCCGCGACGACCCTCGAGCCGCACGCGAGGCCGCGGCGCTCGTCGAGGTCGAGCTCGAGCCGCTGCCCGTCGTCTCCGACTTCGAGGCCGCGCTGGACGAGCGACGCGCCGCAGGTGCATCCGGAGTGGGAGTCGTACGAGGGCGACGAGGCGCTCGGCCGGCGCGACAACGTCCTCGGGTTCTCGACGATCGTCAAGGGCGACGTCGACGCCGCGCTCGCGGAGGCCGACGTCGTCGTGCGCGGCCGCTACGTCACCGACCCCGTGCAGGGCGTGCCGATCGAGCCGCGCGCGATCGTCGCGCAGTGGCAGGGCGACCGCGTGACCGTCTGGTCGTCGACGCAGGTCCCGTACGCCGCGCGGTCCGGCGTCGCGCACACGCTCGGGATCCCCGAGTCGGACGTCCGCGTGATCGTGCCGCTCCTCGGCGGCGGCTTCGGCGCGAAGTGCGACTTCCACTTCGAGGGCCACGTCGCCGCGCTCGCGCGCGCGGCCGGGCGGCCGGTGCAGGCTCGTCTTCTCCCGGCGCGAGGAGTTCTTCGCCGTCGGTCATCGCCGCGAGGGGATGGTCATCGAGCTCGAGACCGGCGCGCGGAGCGACGGCACGCTCGTCGCCGCGACGCGCACGGCTCGTGCTCGACAGCGGCGCCTACTGCGGCGAGGGCGGCTTCTTCGCGCAGATGGCGGCGATGCACGCGCACGGGCCGTACGAGCTCGAGAACGTCGACATCGAGTCGTCGCTCGTCTACTCGAACAACCAGCCGTCGTCGTCGATCCGCGCTCCGACCGCGCCGCAGGTCTGCTGGGCGCTCGAGCAGCACATGGACGAGCTCGCCGAGGCGCTCGGGCTCGACCCGGTCGAGCTCCGCCGCCGCACGCTGATCGAGGAAGGCTCCGTACGGCGACGGGCCAGGTGCTCGAGCGGATCGCGATGAAGGAGACGCTCGAGCGGGCGGTCGAGCTGATCGGCGACGGACGAGCGAGCTTCCCGAGGACGAGGCGATCGGCGTCGCCTGCGGCTGGTGGCCGTGCTTCGCCGCGAACGCCGGGCGCGTACGTGAAGCTCAACCCCGACGGCACCGGCACGATCGTCACGGGCGCGCAGGAGAACGGCACCGGCGCGGTGATGGCGCATGCCGCAGCTCGTCGCCGAGGAGCTCGGCATGCGGCCCGAGGACTTCTCGCTCCTCTACCAGGACACCGACGCCGCGCCCTGGGACATGGGCTCGTGCGGCTCGCAGACGACCTTCAACAGCGGGCGCGCGGTGATCGCGGCGGCCGTCGAGGTGCGCGACCAGCTCCTCGACGCCGCCGCGGAGCAGCTCGAGGCGGCGCGCGACGACCTCGAGCTCGTCCGACGGGGCCGTCCGCGTGAAGGGCTCGCCGGAGAAGGCGGTCACGATCGCCGACCTCGCCGCCGACGGCACCTTCCACGGCAAGGGCTCGGGCGAGCGTGCCCGAGGCGCCGCCGGCTCCCGCGGAGGGCTGCGTCGGGCGGCTCGGCAACGAGTCCTTCCACGCGCCGCAGCTGATCGCCCACGCCGCGCACGTCAAGGTCGACCGCGAGACGGGCGTCGTGCGCGTGCTGCGCGTCGCCGCCGTCCACGACTGCGGGCGGATCCTGAACCGCGTCGGCGCCGACGGCCAGGTCTACGGCGGCGTCGTGATGGGAATCGGGCAGGCGCTGACGCGAGGGCACGCAGCTCGACGAGCTCGGCCGCCAGCGCAACCCGCACCTCCTCGACTACAAGCTCGTCACGGCGTCCGACGCGCCGCGCGATCGAGATCGCCTGGATCGAGACCGAGACGCCCGAACGCGGGGCCGAAGGGCTCGAAGGGCGTCGGCGAGCCGCCGTGCGTCCCGACGGCAGGCGCGATCGCGAACGCGATCGCGAAGGTCGATCGGCGCGCGCGTGCGGCAGCTGCCGATGACGCCGGAGCGCGTCTGGGAGGCCGGCGCTCGTGACGACGGCGTTCGCGACCGCGACGACCGTCGACGAGGCGCTCGCGGCGCTCGCGGGCGGCGCGCGGCCGGTCGCCGGCGGCACCGACCTCGTCGTCGGCGCGCGGCAGGGCAAGGCGCCGCTGCCCGAGTCGCTCGTCGCGATCCACCGGATCGACGAGCTGACGCGGCATCGCGGAGGCGGACGGCGCCCTCCGGATCGGCGCGCTCGCCACGCACGCCGAGCTCGCCGCGCACCCGGCGTCCGGGAGCGCTTCACGGCGCTCGCGGACGCGTGCGCGATCGTCGGCTCGCACGCGACGCGCGCCCAGGGGACGCTCGGCGGCAACCTGATGAACGCCTCGCCGGCGATGGAGACCGGCGGTCCGCTGATGTGCCTCGACGCGATCGGTGACGCTTGCGCTCCGCGACGCGGCAAGCGCACGGTCCCGGTCGCCGACCTCTTCACGGGGCCCGGCGCGACGGTCGCCGACGCCGGACGAGCTGCTCGTCGCGGTCGACGTGCCCGCGCCGGCGCTCGAGAGCGGGCAGCGCTACGTCCGGCTCGAGTACCGGCGGCAGATGGAGATCGCCGTCGTCGGCGCGACCGCGGTCGTCGACGCTCGACGGCGACACGCGTCGAGCGCCGCGCGCGTCGCGATCACGGCCCTCGCCCCCACGATCCGCCGCGTCCCGGAGGCCGAGGAGGCTCTCGCCGGTCGACCGGGGACGACGGCGCGGTCGCGGCGGCCGCGCGCGCCGCGGCGGAGGCGGCGGCGCCGATCTCCGACGTCCGCGCCTCCGAGCGGTACCGCCGCGCGATGGCCGAGGTGATCGCGCGCCGCGCGATCGACAGCGCGCTCGCGCGCGCCCGCGGCGAGCACGTTCCGATCCCGGCGAGCGGAGGCGGCGCGTGAGGGTCGCGGCCACGCTCTCGGGTCAACGGGGTCGCGTACCCCGTCGAGCTCGAGCCGGACACGAGCCTGCTCGCCGCGGTTCGCGACAGCGTCGGCCTGACCGGCTCGAAGGAGGGCTGCGACGACTCCGAGTGCGGCGCCTGCATGATGCTGCTCGACGGGAAGCCCGTGAACAGCTGCTCGTACCTCGCGCTCCAGGCCGAGGGCAGCGAGGTGACGACGGTCGAAGGGCTCGCCGACGGCCGACGAGCTCAGCCCGCTGCAGGCCGCCTTCCTCGAGCACGGCGGCGTGCAGTGCGGCTTCTGCACGCCCGGCATGCTCGTCTCCGCGACGGCGCTGCTCGAGGCGAACCCCGGCCCGACGGAGGACGAGGTGCGGATCGCGCTCTCCGGGAACCTCTGCCGCTGCACGGGCTACGACGGCATCGTCAAGGCGGTGCTGTCGGTCGCCGAGAGCCCGCGCTGAGCGCGGGCGAGCAGCGCGTCGACCCGCGCGACGGCGCGCTCGTCGGCGAGACCGCGCAGCGCGACCGTCGTCCGGCGCCGCAGGACGTCCTCGGCGGTCGTCGCCCACTCCTGCTCGACGGCGAAGACAGCCTGCGCCGCGATGTCCGGCCCGTCCGGATGGAGGCGCTCGAGCAGCGACGGGTCCTCCGCAGCGCGCTCGACCACCTGCCCCGCACGGCTGCCGTAGAGGTGCCGGAGGTGGCCCTCCACCTCGGGGTCGAGCTCGATCGGGAAGCGCGGCTCCCCGCCGTTCGCCCCCGGCAGCGCGAACGGGCGGCGATCGACCCGCCGGAGCCCGAGCGGGCCGCGGACGCGCTCCAGCGCATCGAGCGCGATCCGCCGGTACGTCGTCAGCTTCCCGCCCGCGACGCTGAGCATCCCGCCCGGGCCGATCGGAGAACACCGTCTCGCGCCGCGCGGTCGCCGTCCCGCCGTCGCCGAGCGGGAGCACGCGGAGGCCGGCGAACGACGCGCGGACCGCGCCCGGTTCGAGCAGCGCCGGCGGCAGCGCCTTGCCGGCCTCGTCGAGGATCTGCGACGACGTCCGCCGGCTCGACGGAGACGGTGGCGGGATCGCCGTCGAAGTCGGTGTCCGTCGTCCCGAGCAGGAGGAGCCCGTACCACGGGACGGCGAACGTGACGCGGACGTCGTCCTGCGGCACGGTCAGCGCCGCGCTCCAGTCCTCCCCGCCGGGGACGAGGACGTGGGCGCCCTTGCTCAGCCGGACCGACGTGCCCGCCCGCGGGCTCTCGAGGCGACGCACCTCGTCGACCCACGGCCCGGCCGCGTTGACGACGACGCGGGCGCGCACGTCGACGGTCGTCGCCGTCGACCGCGACCTCCGCCCCCTGCGACCCGCCCGTCGAGGAGACGAAGCGCCAACGACCTCGGCACGGTTGAGCACCGTAGCCCCCGCCTCGGCCGCCGCCAGGACGTTCTCGAGGCAGAGGCGCGCGTCGTTCGTCCAGGCGTCGGCGTAGAGCGCGCACGAGCGGAGCCCGTCGAGCGCGGAGGGACGGCACGAGCTCCCCCGCGCGCTCCGGGCGGACGAGCCAGTTGAGGCGTGACCGCGCGAGCGTCGAGTAGAGGAGGATGCCGCTCTGCACGAACGCCGGCCGGAACGGGCCGTCCTGGTAGAGCGGGAGGAGGAACGGCAGGCGGTGGACGAGGTGCGGCGCGACGTCCGCCGGCGAGGGTTCGGCGCTCGTGGTGCGCCTCGCGCACGAGCCGGACGTCGCCGAGACGCAGGTAGCGCAGGCCGCCGTGGACGAGCTTCGACGACGCGCTCGAGGTGCCGGAGCCGAAGTCGCCGGCGTCGACGAGCGCGACGGCAAGCCCCGCACGCGCGGCATGGGCGGCGGTCGCGGCGCCGATCACCCCGCCGCCGATCACGAGCAGGTCGAACGACCTCGTCGCGAGCGCCTCGCGCGCTCCGGCCCGGCGCTCGGTCGCCGCTAGCGCGGCCACAGCGGGTTCGTCCATGCCCGGCGGCCCGCCGGGTCGACGACCTCGAGCCGCGCGAACGGCGCCGTGTCGGGGAGGTCGAGCCGCGCGGCGGCGATCCAGCCGTCGGAGGTCACCTCGAGGATGTCCGCGCCGTACCGGTAGCCGAGCCGGCCCGCGTTCACCGCCGTGCCGCTCGTCTTGCCCATGAGCAGCGTGACCGAGCGCGCCGGCGTGCATCGCACGACGACCCCGTCGTCTGTCGTCTCGACGTCGTGGATCAGCGGCCCCGTGCTGCCGTAGAAGCAGCCGGTGCGAAGGGCGTCGAGGACGCTCTCGCGGCTGCGCTCGGCCCGGATCCACGTCCACGCATGATCGGAGTCGAAGCCCGGGTGGTGGCTGTCGTCGGTGACGAGCGCCGGGCAGATGCGTCCGTCCTGGAGGAGCTCGTCCCAGTGCACGGACGAGAGGCCGCGCCCGACCTCGAGCTCGCAGCCGGCATTGAACACCTCGATCCCCGTGACCGACGGCGGAAGCTCGATCGCTCCCGCCCGCGCGCCGGTCCAGTACGGGTGCGCGAGGTAGGCGACGCCCCCCGCCGCGACGATCCAGTCACCCGTCGCCTCGAGGTCGCGGCGCTCGCCCTCGAGCTCGGTCGGGTCGCGCTCGATGCCGATGCCGAGGACGTGCCCGTCGCGGTCCTCGGGCAGGAGGCAGTTCAGCTCGACCCCGGGCAGCACCACGAGCTCGGCGCTCGACGGCGCCTCGCTCCGATGCCAGTGGTCCGTCAGCGCGACCACGTCGTAGCCGGCTCGCCCGTAGTGACGGGCGAGCGCGCGCGGCGGCAGCTCGCCGTCCGAGTTGCTCGTGTGCATGTGGAGCGCCGCCCGCAGCCAGTCACCCGGCGATCTCCACGGCGAGTCCATCCGGTGACCCTATTGCAGAGAGGGGCCTCGCTCCCTACGATCGCCAGGTTCCCCCGCATACCGAGAGGAGTTGCCGTGGAAGATTTCCAGGAGCAGGAATACGAGTTCCTGCGACGGCTAGAGGAGGAGCGGCTCGACCGGCGCACGCTCCTCCGGCGAGGCGTAGCCGCAGGGGCCGGGTTGACGATCCTGACGCTCTCCCCCAGCGCTCTCGCAGCACGTCAGAAGGCACTCGCCACGCCGCCGATGCTCGGCCGCTCGATCAAGCTGACCGAGCTCGTCAAGGAGGCGAAGAAGGAAGGGCGCCTCAACGTGATCGCACTTCCGCCCGACTGGGCGAACTACGGACAGATCATCTCGACGTTCTCCAAGAAGTACGGGATCCCGATCACGAGCGCCGATCCGGACGCGTCGTCGGCCCAGGAGAACCAGGCTGTCCGCTCGCTCAAGGGCGATCCCCGTGCGCCGGACGTCCTCGACGTCAGCCCGACGTTCGCGATCGCCGGTGCGAACGAGGGCCTCTACGCCAAGTACTTCACGACGAACTTCAAGAAGGTCCCGCGGGCGATGAAGGACGGCCGCGGCTTCTGGGTGGGCGACTACTGGGGCGTCGTCTCGCTCGGCGTCAACACCGCGGTCGTCTCGAACGTGCCTCGGAGCTGGAAGGACCTGCTCAAGCCCGAGTACAAGAACAAGGTCGCCCTCAACGGGAGCCCGCTCTCGTCCGGATCGGCCGTCGCGGGCGTCTTCTCCGCCGCGATCGCGAACGGCGGCTGCCTCAACAACATCGGTCCCGGCATCGACTTCTTCCAGCAGCTGAAGGCCGCGGGGAACTTCATCCCCGTGCAGGCGACGCCGCAGACGATCGCGTCAGGCCAGACCCCGATCACGATCGACTGGGACTACCTCAACATCGCCTACGGGAAGAACTTCCCGGCCGCGAAGATCCGCACGGTCATCCCGTCGGACGCGGTCTACGGCGCTCACTACTGCCAGGCGATCAACGTCAGTGCTCCGCACCCGTTCGCGGCGCGACTGTGGCAGGAGTTCCTGTACTCGGACCAGGGACAGCTCCTGTGGCTCCGGGGCTACTCGCACCCCGCCCTGTTCACGGACATGGTCGGCCGCAAGGTCATCCCGAAGGCGCTCATCAGCGCGCTCCCGAACGCGGCCGCGTACTCGAAGGTCCGTTTCGCGAGCGTCGGCCAGGTCGACAAGGCCCGCGCGGCGATCACCACCGAGTGGCCGAAGAAGGTCGGCTCGTAGCCTGAGCGTCGAAGCCCCGACTCACGACCTCTCCCGGCCCGTAGCGACGGGCCGGGAGAGGCGCATCCCGCTCGCGTGGCTCGGCCTTGTGCCGTTCCTCGCCTTCACCACCGCCTTCCTCTTCCTGCCCGCGGCGCAGGTGATGATCGGCGCGTTCCAGGCCCAGGCGGGCGGCTGGACGCTCGACAACGTGCGCGCCCTGTTCGACGAGCCGTACCGGACGGCGTTCAAGAACAGCATCGAGGTGAGCCTCGTCACGGCGATCCTGGGCGGACTGCTCGGCCTGCTGATCGCCTACGCGGCGATCCGCGACGGGACGCCGCGCTGGATCCGCGGCACGCTGACGACGTTCTCGGGCGTGGCCGCGAACTTCGCAGGCATTCCGCTCGCCTTCGCGTTCATCGCGACGCTCGGGACGATCGGCATCGTCACGCAGTTCCTCCAGAACGCCTTCGGCTTCAGCCTCTACGAGTGGACGCCGCCCGGCTCGGACACGAGCTTCTCGTTGTTCTCGAAGACGGGGATCGAGATCGTCTACCTCTACTTTCAGATTCCCCTCATGATCCTGGTCATCGCGCCGGCGATCGACGGCCTCCGGCGCGAGTGGCGCGAAGCGGCGTCAAGCCTCGGGGCGAGCTCGTGGCAGTTCTGGCGGCACGTCGGGCTGCCGATCCTCTTCCCCTCGCTGCTCGGCGCGATGGTGCTCCTCTTCGGCAACTCGTTCGCGGCCTACGCGACGGCGTACGGACTCACCGGCGGGGGCATCGGTTTGGTGCCGATCGTCATCGGGTTCTTCCTCTCCGGTGACGTGCTGGACGACCCCCACCTCGGCCAGGCGCTCGCGTTCGGGATGTTCGTCGTGCTCGGATTGATGATGCTCGTATACGTCCCGCTCCAGCGCCGGTCATCCCGGTGGATGCGATGACGCCGCGCCGCTTCATCTCCCCCACTGCCGTTCTCTGGCTGCTCGTCGGCGCCGCCTACTTTCTGATCCCGCTCATCGCGACGTTCCTCTTCAGCCTGAAGAACGACCAGACGGCGAAGTGCTGCACGGTGGCGAACTACCAGGGCGTCTTCGACGACCCCGAGTTCTGGAAGACCATCCGCCTGAGCTTCGTGATCGCGATCGAGACGATCGTGTTCACGCTCGTGCTGCTCGTCCCGACGGTCTACTGGGTGCACCTCAAGCTGCCGCGAATGCGACCGGTGATCGGGTTCCTCGCGCTCATCCCGTTCGTCGTGGCCCCGATCATCCTCGTCGTCGGCCTGCTCGACCTCTACCGCGGCTCGCCCACGTGGTTCTACGCGGAGCCGTACGGCTTCCTCGCCGCGGCGTACGTGATCCTCGCGTTCCCGTACATGTACTTCTCGCTCGACACGGGGTTCCGCGCGATCGACGTACACACGCTCACGGAGGCGTCGCAGAGCCTCGGCGCGAGCTGGCCGACGACGCTGCTCCGCGTCATCGTCCCGAACATCAAGGCTGCGGCGCTCGGCGGCTCCTTCCTGACGCTCGCCATCGTCATGGGCGAGTTCACGATCGCGAGCCTGGCGCAGTTCAAGACCTTCCCCGTGCACATCCAGTACGTCAGCCAGAACAAGGCGTACCAGGCGGCCGCGCTTACCCTCGTCGCGTTCGGGATCACCTGGGCCGCGATGCTCGCCCTCCTCGCCGTCGGCCGCGGACGCGGCGCTCCCACCACCCAGGGGGCGAGGTAGATGGCCGGCGTCGAGCTGCGGCAGCTGCACCGGCGGTTCGGCGACGTCGTCGCGCTCGCCGGGATCGACCTCGCCGTCCCGAGCGGAGAGTTCGTCTCGTTCCTGGGGCCGTCCGGCTGCGGGAAGACCACCGCCCTGCGCATCGTCGCCGGCTTCGACCGCCCAACCGCCGGGCCAGGTGCCGATCGACGGCAAGGACGTCACCCGGGTCCCGCCCAACCGACGCGACATCGGAATGGTCTTCCAGGCGTACAGCCTCTTCCCGAACATGACCGCCGCGCGCAACGTCGAGTTCGGCCTCCGCGTGCGCAAGGAGAGCCGTGGCGGCCGCCGGGACCGCGCGCAGGAACTGCTCGAGCTCGTCGGCCTCGGCCACGCCGCCAACCGGTATCCGCACCAGCTCTCGGGCGGGATGCAACAGCGCGTCGCCCTCGCGCGCGCGCTCGCCATCGAGCCGCGCCTGCTGCTGCTCGACGAGCCGCTCTCGGCTCTCGACGCGAAGGTCCGCGTCCAGCTCCGCGAGGAGATCCGTCGCATCCAGACGCGCGCTCGAGATCACGACGATCTACGTGACGCACGACCAGGAGGAGGCCCTCTCGATCTCCGACCGCGTGGCGGTGCTCTCCCACGGCCGCATCGAGCAGATCGGGGCGCCCGCCGAGATCTACGGATCTCCGGCGACGCCGTTCGTCGCCGAGTTCGTCGGGACGATGAACCGCATCGAGTCGACCGTCGCGGATCCCGAGACGGGGCGCGTCGAGCACGAGGGGACGTCGATCGCCGTCGACGCGGCGCGGGGACGGCGGCGCGGTGAGCACGTCATGCTGCTCGTCCGCCCCGAGACGGTGGAGGTCGAGGCCGCCGGCTCGGAGGCGAACGGGCTCGTCGGCGAGGTCGTCTCGCACACCTTCCTGGGCGCCGTGACGCGGCTCCGCGTCCTCGCAGGCCCGCAGGAGTGGACGGCTGACCTCTCGGCGGAGCGGGCCGCAGCGCTGCCGATCGGCGCCCGTGTCGGTCTTCGCTTCCCGGCCGGGAGCGCGAAGTTGCTCACCCTCGAGGATCGGAACGAGGAGCCGAGCTGACCACCTCGCGAAGGAGCGCGGGGCGGTCGCTGAAGATGCCGCTGACACCGAGCTCCGCGAGCTCCCGCATCCGCCGCTCGTCGTTGACCGTGTAGACGGTCGTCTCGAGCCCGAGGCGCCGTGCGCGCGCGACGCCTCGCGCCGTGACGCGCGAGTCGTGGAAGCCGACGGCCCAGGCGTAGCTCGACGCGGCGCGGATCGAGACCCCGTAGCCGACGTGCTGGAGGACGCGCAGCCCGGGTCGCCGCCTCCGCGCGTCGAGGAGCGTTCGCCGGCCGAACGAGATGACGACGTCCTCGTCACCGAGCGCCGCGACCGTCCGGCCGATCACGTCGTGGCGCCGGAACAGGTACGCGCTCTTCAGCTCCGCCATCACGCCGATCCGTCCGCGGGTCAGCTCGAGCACGTCGTCGAGCGCCGGGATCCCGTGCTCGCGGAGCTCGGCCGCGGTCCGGCGGCGCATGGGGCCGCGGAGCGACGTAACGCGATCGAGGTCGAGGTCGTGGAAGACGACGAGCACCCCGTCCGACGCCACCTGGACGTCGAGCTCGACGAAGTCCGCCCCGAGCTCGATCGCCCGCTCGAAAGCGGGAAGCGTGTTCTCGCACTCCTCCGCCGAGGCGCCGCGATGCGCGATGACCCAGGTCATCCGACGAGCGAGCGGACGAGCTCGACGTCGATCTCGTCGACGATCGCATCGGCCGCCGCGAGACGATCGTCCGGAAGCGTCCCGCGAACGGCCACACAGCGGAGCCCGGCGTCCCGTGCGGAGGCGATTCCGGCCTCCGTGTCCTCGAACGCGACCACGTCGGCCGGCTCGAGGTCGCCGCCGAGCGCCTCGAGCGCGCGGAGATAGCCCTCCGGGTCGGGCTTGCCGCGCATCACGTCGTCGGCGGCGACGAGGACACCGATGGCGTCCGCGAGCCCCGCCCTCTCGACGACCGGCTCGATCTCGCGACGGAAGGCGCCGGAGACGACCGCGACCGGGACACGACTCGCAGCGTGGTGCACGGCCTCGCGGACCGCGAGCGGCACCGTCGACCCGTCGGCGGCGCGGACGTACCGGTCGATGCGCTCCTCGACGAGCGCCTCGAGCTCCTCTCCCTCGACGCCGAGCCAGCCCTGGATGATCGCCTCCTCGGTGTTGCCCGCCAGCCGGCCGTAGTAGTCCGCCTCGCTGAGCGGCCGCCCGTGCTCGGCGAAGAGCGCCGAGTAGATCGCGTAGAGAACGGGCTCGTCGCGCGAGAGCGTCCCGTTGAAGTCGAAGACGAGCGCGCGGGTAGCCCTCATCCGGGCAAGAGCCTACTGTCGCCGCGATGCCGCTCGACGCCTTCGCCCTCGCGCTCGGCTCCGCCTTCCTCCACGCCCTCTGGAACCTGATCCTCGGCCGCGAGCGCGACCCCGGGGGCGCAACTGCGATCGCGCTCGTCGTGTCCATCGTCGTGTTCGCGCCCGTGGCGGCCCTGCGGTGGGACGCCGACGCCGAGGTCTGGCCGTTCGTCGCGGTCACGTCCGCGCTCCAGCTCGTGTACTTCGCGCTGCTGGCGACCGCGTACACACGCGCCCCCGTCTCCGTCGTCTATCCGATCGCGCGTGGGCTCGCCCCGGTCATCGTCCTCGTCGTCGGCGTCACGGTGCTCGGGACCAGCGCCGCGGCGGCGCAGGTCATCGGCGTCTGCCTCGTCGGTCTCGGTGTGCTTCTCGTCCGGGGGCTCGGCTCGGATCGAGACGGCCGCAGCACCGGCGCCGCGTACGGTGTTGCCGTCGCCACGTCCATCGCGGCCTACACGCTCGTCGATGCGCACGGCGTCGAGCATGCCGACCCGATCGTCTACCTCGAGCTCGGGATGATCCCGGCGACGCTCGGCTACATCGCGTTTCTCGTCGTGGCACGGGACGGCGCGGGCCGGATGCGCGAGGCGGCACGGCCACTTCCCGCGCTCGCAGGCCTGCTGTCGTTCGCGGCGTACGCGATGGTGCTCGGCGCGCTGCTGCTTGCGCCGGCGGCTTCTGTCGCGGCCGTGCGCGAGACGAGCGTCCTCATCGCGGCGCTCCTGGCCGCGCCGCTCGCGCGCGAGCGCGTCGGTCCGTCACGGCTCGCGGGTGCAACGCTCGTGGTCGTCGGCGTTGGGTTGATCGCCCTCGGCTAGTCCTCGACGAGCGCGCGCGCGTACGCCGCGAGCGAGCGCTGGTAGCGCGGCAGGTGCGGCGCGAGCGCGCCGAGCGCGTGCGACAGGGCCTCGCGGTCGCGCCCGACGTCCGTCAGCGCGAGCGCGAGGAACGCGTGCACGGCGTCGTCGAGCTCGTCGCTGGCGGCGCCGAGCTCCTCGGTCAGCAGCGCGACGCTCTCGTCGGCGCGCCCGATATTTCGCAGCGAGCTCGCGAGCTGGATGACCGCGCGCCGGCGGCGCTCCGGCCCGAGGCCGCGCTCGAGCGCCTCGCGGTAGAGCGGTACCGCGAGGTCGGAGGCGTCCGTCGAGTCGAAGACGCAGGCGCGCTCGAAGCTGGCCTCGGCGCTGCCGTCGGGGAGCTCGGCGGCGAGGGCCTCGATGAGCTTGCGGTTCGCCTCGTCCGACCGCTCGGCGAACGTCGTCCAGGCGGAGGAGACGCGCTTCTCCCAGTCGGCGCTCGTCATCGCTCGGGCACGAGGTCGGTCGGGGCCTCGACCTCGTGCCGGTACCAGCGCGCGTCGGAGGGCTCGAGCGGCGTCACGCCGCCGATCATGTCGGCGGCCTTCTCGGCGAGCATCATCGTCGGCGCGTAGAGGTTCGCGTTCGTGATCGACGGCATCACGGAGGCGTCGACGACCCGCACCCCGTCGAGCCCGTGGACACGCATCGAGGACGGGTCGACGACGGCCAGCTCGTCGCTCCCCATGCGGCACGAGCACGACGGGTGCAGGGCGGTCTCGGCGTCGCGGGCGACCCAGTCGAGGATCTCATCGTCGGTCTCGACCGACGGCCCGGGCGAGAGCTCGCCGCCGTCGAACGGCGCGAAGGCTGGCTGCCCGAGGATCGAGCGGGCGCAGTGGATCGCCTCGGGCCACTCGCGCCGGTCCTGCTCGGTCGAGAGGTAGTTGAAGCGGAGCGCAGGCTTGGCGCGGGGATCGGCCGAGGTGATCTGCACCGACCCGAGCGCGTCCGAGAACATCGGGCCGACGTGCACCTGGTAGCCGTGGCCGCCCGCGGGCTGTGAGCCGTCGTAGCGGATCGCCAGCGGCAGGAAGTGGAACATGAGGTTCGGGTGCGTGACCGTCTCGCTCGAGCGGACGAAGCCTCCGCCCTCGAAGTGGTTCGTCGCCCCCGGGCCGGAGCGGAGGAAGAGCCACTTGAACCCGACCCAGGGCCGGTTCCGCCACTTCATCGCCGGCGCGACGGAGACGGGCTCCGTCGACGCGTGCTGGACGTACACCTCGAGGTGGTCCTGGAGGTTCTCACCCACTCCGGGCAGGTCGTGGACGACGTCGACGCCGAGTGCCGAGAGCTCGTCCGCGTTGCCGACGCCCGACAGCTGGAGGAGCTGCGGCGTGTTGATCGCGCCGCCGCACAGGATCACCTCGCCTGCCCGCACGACCTCGGCGCGCCCGCGGTGGACCACCTCGACGCCGGTCGCCCGCTTCCCCTCGAAGAGAACGCGCGTGACGAAGGCGCGACATCGGACGTCGAGGTTCGGTCGTCGCCGGACCGGATGGAGGTAGGCGCGCGCGGCGCTCAGCCGCCTCCCGCGGTGGATGTTCCGGTCGAACGGGGCGAAGCCCTCCTGCCGCTCGCCGTTGACGTCCGCCGTCAGCGAGTACCCGGCCTGCTGGACCGCTTCGAAGAACGCCTGGAAGAGCACGCTGGACGCAGGCCCCCGCTCGAGCACGAGCGGGCCGTCCCCCCCGCGCCACTCGTCCGCGCCCGCGAGGCACGTCTCCATCCGCTTGAAGTAGGGCAGGCAGTGCGCGTAGTCCCAGGACTCGAGCCCGGGTCGCGCGGCCCAGCGCTCGAAGTCCATCGGATTGCCGCGCTGGAAGATCATCCCGTTGATGCTCGACGAGCCGCCGAGCAGCTTGCCGCGCGCGTGGTAGATCCGGCGGCCGTTCATGAACGGCTCCGGCTCGCTCTCGTAGCGCCAGTCGTAGCGTTTGCTCCCTATCGGGAAGGAGAGCGCGGCCGGCATGTGGACGTAGACGTCCCAGAGCGAGTCCGGTCGTCCCGCCTCGAGCACGAGGACGCGCGTGCCGGAGTCTGCGCTGAGCCGGTTCGCGAGGACGCAGCCGGCCGAGCCGCCGCCGACGATGACGACGTCGTACGGTCGCGTCACGACCGTGCGAGGCGCCGTCGGCGCCACTCCTCGGTGTCCGCGACGTCGTTGAACGTGAAGACGTGGAAGCCAGCGACCTTCCCGCTCTCGAGCACCGGGCCGAGGCCGTCGATCAGCGGGTCGGGGCTGAAGCCGCCGCGGAGGAAGCGACCGGCGAAGCTGCCGTTCTTCCGCAGGAACCGGAGCGAGTCGCCGATCCCGATCCGCGTCGACACGCGCAGGAGCTTCGCGCGTGGCACGGCCCCGGGGACGCCGACGTAGATCGGCAGCCGCGTCCCCCGGTCCCAGACGTTCTCGATCCACCGGGCGGTGATCGCGGGGTCGAAGCAGACCTGGCTCGCGATGTAGGTCGCGTGGCGCGCCTTCTCGAACATCACCGCGATCGTCGTCTCGTCGTCGATGAACGGATGGCTCTCCGGGTAGCCCGTGATCCCGACCTCGGCGAACGGCCGGCCGAGCCCGTCGAGCGCCTCGAGCAGGTCGATGGCTCCGTGGAACAGCCCCCGCGGCTCGGGGGCATCACCTGCCACGACGAACACGTCTCGGACCGACGCCTCCCGCAGCCGCGCGACGATCTCCTCGAGCTCCGCGGTGTCCCGGACGAGCCGGGCGGACAGGTGCGGGACGACCGTATAGCCGTGCCGCGCGAGCGAGCCGGCGAGCGCGAGGGTCGGCTCGAGGCCCTTCGTCGGCGACGCGGTCAGCGTCAGCGTGACGTCGCGCGGTACGCGCTCGAGTACCTCGCCCTCGATCCCGTCGAGCGGCATGACCTCGTACCGCGATCGACGGAGGAGCTCCGCCACACGCGTGGCCGGGGCGGCGTCGACCGTCGCCATCACTCGAGCGCGTCCGGGAACGACGCCTTCCGCCGCTCGATCCACTCGCGCAGCTCCTCGTCGACCGCCTCGTCGATCGGCGGCGCCTCGTACTCGGCGAGCGTTCGCTGCCAGATCGTGCTCGCACGCCGGGCCGCGTCCTGCGCGCCTTCGCTCTCCCACTGCTCGTAGCTCGAGTTGTCCGCGACGGGGAGCGGAAGAAGGCCGTCTCGAAGTTCGCGAGGGTGTGCGGGTGGCCGAGGAAGTGCGTCCCGGGCTCGTTCGTGAGGAATGCGTCCATCGCCTGGCCGTTCTCGGAGAGGTCGACGCCGCGCGCGAACGCGTGCCACATGCCGAGCTGGTCGGCGTCGAGAACGAACTTCTCGTATCCCATCGACAGCCCGCCTTCGAGCCAGCCGGCCGCGTGGAGGACGAAGTTCACGCCTGCGAGCATCGTGGGCTGCATCGTGTTCGCCGATTCGTATGCCGCCTGAGCGTCGGCGATCTTCGACGCCGTGAACGCCCCGCCCGAGCGGAAGGGCACGCGCAGGCGCCGCGCCAGTGACGCCATCACGTAGAGCACGAGCGCCGGCTCGGGAGTCCCGAACGTCGGCGCGCCCGACTGCATCGACATCGAGGACGCGAACGAACCGAACACGACCGGCGCGCCCGGGCGGACGAGCTGCACGTATGCCATCCCGGCCAGAGACTCGGCGAGCGTCTGTGCACAGCAGGCGGCGACCGTCGCGGGGCTCATCGCGCCGGCGAGCACGAACGGCGTCATCATCACGGCCTGGTTCGCTTCCGCGTATGCCCGCGCGGCGCCCAGCATCGACGAGTCCCACACGAGCGGCGAGTTCGCGTTGACGAGGCTGAGGATGACGGTGCTCTCCTCGACGACGTCCCTGCCGAAGACGATCCGTGCCATCTCGACGGAGTCCTGCGCCCGCTCGGGCCGCGTCACGGAGCCCATGAACGGCTTGTCCGAGTACCGAATGTGCGCGTACACCATGTCGTAGTGCCGCTTGTTGACGGGGACGTCGACAGGCTCGCAGACAGTCCCTCCCGAGTGGTGGATCCACGGCGAGGCGTAGGCGAGCTTCACGAAGTTCCGGAAGTCTTCGATCGTGCCGTAGCGGCGGCCGCCGTCGAGGTCGCGGACGAACGGGGAGCCGTATGCAGGGGCGAAGATCGTCCGCTGACCGCCGAATTCGACGTCGTTCGCGCGATTCCGCGCGATCTGGATGAACTTCTCCGGGGCCGTCGCCTGCACAAGCGACCGGCAGAGACCTCGCGGGAACCGGACGCGCTCTCCATCGACCGATGCGCCTGCTCCCGCGAAGAGCTCGAGCGCGTCCGGCGCGCCGTGGAACTCGATGCCGACCTCTTCGAGAATCCTTTCGGCGTTCGTCTCGAGCAGGGCGAGGCCCTCTTCGCTCAGCACCTCGACGGGCTTCAATGTGCGCGTGAGGAACGGCTCACGTGCGATCTGCGCCTGCAGGCGGGCTGCCTGGCGCCCCGCCCGGCCGCCGCTTCGACCTCGACGTTCGGCCATGTCGGTCATGCGGGTCTCCTCCCTGTGGTCGCGCGCCGGCGTCGTGTCGTGCGACCGGCCCCCGACGTCGCCTGACGCGGCGGGAGGCGGACGACGGCTCCGAGACGCTCGTACGCGTCGGTCTCGTGCGGGATCGCCATCGCATTGACGAAATGTGTTTGGAAGCGCGGCTCGACTGCGGTCTCGACCTTCTCGACGCGGCGGACGACGCCCTCGATCTCTGCGCGGGCGGAGCGGTCGAGCAGAGCGATGCGGGCACCCGTCCCGGCTGCGTTGCCCGCCGACGTGACCTGCGCCGGCTCGCAGTCCGGCACGAGCCCGAGCACGAGGGCGTGCACCGGGTCGATGTGCGTGCCAAACGCACCGGCGAGACGAATCCGCGGGACGCGTTCGATCCCGTACCGCTCCATCAGCAGGGTGCACCCCGCGTGCAGGGCACCCTTGGCGAGCTGGATCTGTCGAACGTCGTTCTGCGTGACGCGCAGCTCCGGCTCGCCCGCGTGGAGGAGGTACGCGAATGTCCGTCCATCCGCGACGACCCGAGGCGATCTCGCAGCGAGCGCACCGTCGATCGTGCCGTCCGTGGCGATCACCCCGGCGAGGTGGAGCTCGGCGATCGCCTCCACGATCCCGGAGCCGCAGATCCCGGTGACGCGGGTGTCCCCGAATCCGGGCTCGTCGGACCAGGCATCGCTTCCGATCACACGGAGCCGGGGCTCGAGCGTCTCGGGATCGATGCGAACCCGCTCGATCGCGCCCGGGGCCGCTCGCTGGCCGCCCGAGATCTGCGCGCCTTCGAACGCGGGCCCCGTTGGGCTCGAGGCCGCCAGCAGGCGGTCGCGGTTCCCGAGCACGATCTCGGCATTCGTGCCGACGTCGACGATGAGGGTCACGTCGTCGGTTGCGTACGGCGCCTCGGAGAGGATCACCCCCGCCGTGTCAGCTCCCACGTGGCCGGCGATGCAAGGCAGGACGTAGGCGCGCGCTCCCGGGTTGACCGGCAGGCCGAGGTCGCTCGCCGCGAGTCGGAGGCTCGTGTCCACGGCAAGCGCGAACGGCGCGCCGCCCAGCTCGGTCGGGTCGATACCGAGTAGCAGGTGGTGCATCACCGGATTACCGACGAGAGTCACCTCGAGGATGTCGGTGCGCTCGATCCCTGCGTCGTTCGCGAGCTCGGCCGTCAGCTTCGCGAGGCAGCCGCGGACCGCGCGCGTCAGCTCCTTTTCGGCGCCGGCGTTGAGCATCACGTAGGAGACCCGGCTCATCAGGTCCTCCCCGAACCGGATCTGCGGGTTCATCTCACCCGCCGACGCGAGGACGTCTCCCGTATGGAGGTCACAGAGATGGCCGGCGACGGTGGTAGAGCCCACGTCGAAGGCGATTCCGTAGGCGGCGTCATGGAACTCCGGCCAGATCGCGGTGACCGTCGTCTCGTCGTGCACGGCTACCGTGACGCGCCAGGGCTCGCCTTTCCGTAGAGCACGTTGGATATTTCGCAAGACGGACGGGTCGACGGCAAGATCCTCGAGCCCCCACTCTTCGCCCAGCGCGGAAAGCAGCCGACCGACGTCGCTCGCCGGTGATGCGAGCTCGGGCTCCTCGACCTCGACGTAGTAGAGGCGGACGACGGGATCCACCGCGATCGCACGCGCGTCCGCTTCCTTCCGGACGACTTGCCGGTAGAGCTGGCTCTCGGGCGGCACGTCGATCAAGACGTCCGCCTCGATCCGCGCCATGCAGCCAAGGCGGCGGCCGGTGCCGAGGTCATGGGTGCGTGCGTACTCCCGCTCGGCGTCGGTCACGTCGCCGAGCGCCGCGGCGGTGCACGAGATGCCGTGCTTCGCGTGCTCGCCCTCGCTGACGGAAACCTGGCAGCGGCCGCAGATCCCGCGTCCACCGCACACGGAGTCGAGGTCGACCCCGAGTCGGCGGGCGGCGTCGAGCACCGTCGTGCCGCGCTCGAAGCGGGCCCGCCGGCCGGAGGGCGTGAAAACGAGGAGGGCGTCGTCGCTCACCCGGCGGCCGCCCGTCTGCGGCCGTCGCGGCCACCGCGGCGCCCGGCGCTCGTCGTGCCGTCCCCATCGCCGTTCCGTGCGATCCACGCGGCGCAATGTGCGTCGTTGCCCATCATCACGTCTGCCGCCCTGATCGCCTGCAGCATCTCCGTGTGCAGCGGGCTCGTGATCGCGGAGGTCAGACCGGAGGCGATCGCCATCGGCAGGAACGCCGCGTTCAGGCCGGGCCGGTTGGGCAAGCCGAAGCTGACGTTCGAGGCCCCGCACGTCGTGTTCACCCCGAGCTCCTCGCGGAGCCGCCGGACGATCCGAAAGACCTGGCGCCCGGCGGTCCTCATCGCGCCGATCGGCATCACGAGCGGATCGACGACGACGTCCGCGCGCGGGATCCCGTGGTCCTCGGCGCGACAGACGATCTTCGCCGCGACCTCGAACCGCACGTCCGGGTCCTCGCTGATGCCCGTCTCGTCGTTGGAGATCGCCACGACCGCCGCCCCGTGGCGCGCTACGAGCGGCAGGACGCGCTCCATCTGCTCGTCCTCGCCGGTCACCGAGTTGACGAGCGCCTTGCCCTGGTAGACGCCGAGACCGGCCTCGAGCGCCTCGACGATCGAGGAGTCGATCGAGAGCGGGACGTCGGTGATCGACTGCACCAGCTGGACAGTGTGGGCGAGGATCGCCGGCTCGTCGGCGAGCGGGATGCCCGCGTTGACGTCGAGCATCTGCGCGCCCGCCTCGACCTGCGCGATCGCGTCGGCCACGACGGTCTCGAAGTTCCCCGCCGCCATCTCCTCGGCGAGCTTCTTGCGGCCCGTCGGGTTGATCCGCTCGCCGATCACGACGAACGGCTGGTCGAAGCCGATCACGACCTCCTTCGTCGGCGACGACAGCATCGTGTCGGTCAACCTGTCTCCCTTCCGTTTGCCTGGACGAGACGCGTGAGGACGTGTTCCGGGTAGGCGGCGTCGAGCCACTCCACCTCCTGGGCGACCTCTGCGTCGAGGTCGCTACCGCACGAACGCGTCTCGCGTCTCCATTCCTCGAGGTATGCGTCGGTGCCGATCAGGCCGGCGCGCATCGCCGCCGCGTCGATCGCCTCCTGGAATCGCTCGTCGAGCGGCGTCGCTGCCCGTTTCCGTCCCTCCTTCGCGGTCACCTGCGCGGGGATATCGCGCCACCAGATGACCGTCAGTTCAGGCACGGGCGACGCCGGCAAACCGGCGGAGCGAAGGGACGAGCTCGCCGTACCCGGTGCGCCGGCGCTCGTAGGCGACGCCGATGAACGTGGCGGCCGCCTCGGCGCGCCGGTCGAGCTCCGGATCGTCGGTCTGGGCGAGGTAGACGAGCCGCTTGTAGTTGCCGAAGACCATCGGCAGCAGCTCCGGATGCGTGTCGAGCTTGAGTGCGCGTACGACGAGCGAGTCGAAGTGCCGGGCGAGGAAGTCGGTCAGGTAGAACGTCGCCGGCTCGTCCTCGTGCATCAGGTCCCACGCGTCGTTCCCGGCGAGGAACCCGTAGCAGTGCGCGCCGGGGAGCCGCTCGACGCCGTGGCGCTCGAGCACGGGCTCGAGGAGACCCGCGGTACCGCAGTCGGCGTACGCCACGAAGATCCGGTCGTACCGCGCCTCGAGCTCGGTGAGCTTCGCGTCGACCGCGGCTGGGATTCGCGCGGGCGTCGAGTGCAGCTTCGCCGGTAGGCAGCGCACGTCGACGTGTTTCCACCCGTTGAGCTCGATCACGGCGAGCACCTCGCGCGCGATGGCGCCGCAGGCGAGCACGACGACGCGGACATCCGCCGATGCGCCGTCGAACGCGACCTCCTCCTCGAGTAGCGCCGTGGTCACGACGCGGCGACCGAGGAGCGCCGCGCGAGCACGAGCGCCTGCGCGGTCTCGGCGGCGACAGCGGCGTCGCGGCAGTACGCGTCCGCGCCGACCGCCTTCCCGAACTCCTCGTTCAGTGGAGCCCCGCCGACGAGCACGATGTAGTCGTCCCGGATGCCCTTCTCGACCATCGTGTCGATGACGACCTTCATGTACGGCATCGTCGTCGTGAGGAGCGCGGACATACCGAGGATCTCGGGCTTGTGCTCGTCGAGCGCTGCCAGATAGTCCTCGACCGGGTTGTTGATCCCGAGGTCGATAACCTCGAAGCCGGCACCCTCCAGCATCATCGCGACGAGGTTCTTGCCGATGTCGTGGATGTCGCCCTTGACGGTGCCGATCACGACCTTGCCCATCCGTTCCGCATCGGATTCCGAGAGCAGCGGGCGCAACACCTCCATCCCCGACTTCATCGCGTTCGCGGCGAGGAGCACCTCGGGAACGAACAGGATTCCGTCGCGGAAGTCGATCCCGACGATCCGCATGCCCTCGACGAGAGCCTCCGCGAGCGTTTTCTCTGCCGACCACCCACGCTCCAGAAGAATGTTGGTGCCCTCGGTGATCTCGGGCGCGAGCCCGTCGTACAGATCGTCGTGCATCTGCTGGACGAGGTCCTCGTCCGACAGGGAGCTGAGAACGATCTCCTCGTCGCTCATGCGAAACCTCGCTTTCGCCCGTCGTGTCCGAGGCGGGCCGATAGGTCGGCCGCCTCGCCTTCGAGTTGCCGTCCGAGACGGTCGGGCAGCCCGTTCTGCAACCTGACGCCTGGCCCCGACACGCTGATTGCGGCGACGACTTCGCCGGTCGAATCGCGGACGGGCGCCGCGACGGCCCAGAGACCGGGCTCGAGCTCGTCCACCGCGGTGGCGTACCCCTGCGCGCGAATCCGATCAAGCCCGAGCTCGTCCGCACACGTCGCGGTGGCATCCGTGAGCCGCCGAAACGGCTCCGGAGGCAGCGCCAGGCTGCCGTAGGCGAAGAAGACCTTGCCGAGCGCAGAGCCGTGGGCCGGAACGAGGCGCCCCACCCAGTTCGTGGAGCCGAGAAAGTGGCGGCTGTCGCGCTGCGCGAGGAGCTCTACCGCGCCGGCGGAGGGAATCCCGACGTTGACCGTCTCGCCACTCTCCAGCGCCAGCCGGTCGAGCACGTCCGCCGCAAGCTCGACGAGCTCAGCCTCGCCGGTCTCACGCCGCGCGTACCGCACGAGCACGGAGCCGGGTCGAAGCTGGCCGTTCCCTGCCGCCCGCTGGATCAACCCTTGCCGCTCGAGCGCGCCGACCAGCCGCGAGGTAGTGCTCTTGGGGAGACCGCTTCGCTCCGAGAGGGCGCCGACGGTGGGCGGCTCCCTCGTCTCGAGGACATAGACGAGCAGCTGCGCGGCGCGGTCGATCGATTGCGTTCCGGTTGCTGCAGGCACGTATCTCGCTCACTTCGTGGAACGACCGTTCCACTATATGAGTCTAGGCGTCATTACCGGTCCTCGTCAACACTGATTGACGCAAGGCGTACGATCATCGGGTGCTCGTCGATTGCAACATCCACGTGGGCTACGAGACGCTCGACGACGACCTGCTGCGGTACCTCGGACCCACGACGCGCGAGCAGCTCGTGACGAGCTCCGGCACGAGCGTCTCGTGATGCCGTCGTACCCGTGGAACCACACCACCGGGTGTTCTGCCAGGACCTCACCGACGGCGGTGCGCGCGGCGCCAACGTCGCGCCCGTCTCGCTCGACGTGCTTCGCGAGCGGCACCTCGACGCCTACGACATCACTCGACTTCCTGCGCCCATGGGACACGCTGATATCCGCGAGCGACTTCCCGCACCGGGACTCCAACGGGCCCGAGCAGACCCTCCGGCAGCTGCCCGAGGAGTGGCGAGCCAACATCCGCGGGAAGCTGCCGACGCTCGCTGGCGCCTGACGTGGGCGACCGCGAGGTGCGGCTGCCCGCCTCCGACGCGCCGGACGAGGGCACGGTCGTGATGCTCGACCGCGCCGGCCATCGCGTCGGGCTGTTCTGGATCGAGGGAACGTTGCATGCGCTCGCCGACCGCTGTCCGCATCGCGGGGCGCCGCTGTGTGCAGGGAAGGTCGCGATACCGATCGAGGGAGGCCCGACCGGGCTCGAGCTCGGCCGCTCGCACAGCATCGTGCGCTGCCAGTGGCACAAGTGGGAGTTCGAGATCGCCGCGGGCCGCGCGCTCGCCGACGCCAAGCTCCGCGTCCGCTGTTACGCCGTGCGCCTCGACGGGGACGAGGTCGTCGTCACACGGGACCATCCATGACCCGCGACTGCGACGTGGTCGTTGTCGGTGGCGGCATCGCCGGCCTTGCCACCGCGTGGCATCTCCGCGACCGCAACATCGTCGTGCTCGAGTCGAGCGAGAGGCTCGGAGGCCGCATCCGCTCGGAACGCCGCGGCGAGTACTGGCTCAACTTCGGCGCCCACGTCTTCGCCGGTCAGGGCAGCGCCTCGCGGCGTCTGATCGACGAGGTCGGCGTCGACATTCGACCCGTTCAGGGCCGCCTCGCCGCCGTCTCGCTCAATGGCAAGCTCGTCTCCGGCGGTCCCGTCGAGCTCTTCCCTTTCCGCTTACCGCTGCGTCTCGGCGATCGTCTGGCGCTCGTCCGGGCGGGTGTCCGGCTGCGTCTCGCAGTGCGGCGCTACGCCGCGGTCGCTCGCGGACGGCCGGGCGAGTCGGCCGCCGAGCGGCAACAGCGGATGCTCGAGTTCATGGACGATCGATCGTTCACTCAGTTCATGGGCCGGCTCCCACCGGACGTGGACGCGTTGTTCCGATGTACACTCACGCGCTCCTCGGGCGAGCCCGAGACGCTCGCCGCGGGTTACGGGATCGGGTACTTCCATCTCGTCTGGAATCGCGGGGAAGGCCTCTCGACGAACATCGTCGGCGGCTCCTCGACATTGACGGAGCGGATCGCGGCCGCGCTCGGCGGGCGCGCGCTGACCAACGCCCGTGTCGATCGCGTCACGCCGGTCGACGGCGGCGTCGTCGTGGCGTCTGAGGCGGGAGAGTTTCGCGCTCGCTCGGCGATCGTTGCCGCGCCCGCCTACGTCGCGCACGAGATCGTCGACGGCCTCCCGCAGGAGACGAGGGACGCGCTCGCGGCCATTCCGTACGGCCCGTATGTCCTCGGCGGCTTCGTCACGAGCGAAACGGGACCGGCACCGTGGGACGATATCTACGCCCTCGCGACGCCGAAGCGCTCTTTCGGAATCGTCTTCAATACCGGGAATGCACTGCGGGTCGACGGGCGTCGGAACCCAGGTGGTTCGATCACGGTCTCGGCGGCGGCCGACGCGGCGCGGAGGCTCGCGAGCCTCTCCGATGACGAGATCGCCGCGCGCTACCGCGCAGAGCTGGTCGACCTCTTCCCCGCGCTCGACGGCGCCATCGCCGAGACGAAGATCGTGCGCTGGGACCGCGGGCTGCCTCATCCCACGGTCGGCCGGTCGAAACTCCAGCCGGCCTTGACGCGCGATCTCTCGCCGATCTTCCTCGCCGGCGACTACCTCGGCTCCTGGTACACGGAGACCGCGGCGCAGACAGCTGCGACAGCGGCCGCCGGCGCCCGCGCCCTCCTCTAGCCTGCGTCGAGCGCCTCCGCGAGCAGCACCGAGACATCCGCGACGCGCATCTCCTCTCCGACCTGCTTCATCCCGTCGTCGAGCATCATCGTGCAGAACGGGCAGGCGACCGCGAGCGTCTCCGCTCCCGTCTCCGCCGCCTCGCGGACGCGCTCCTCGTTGATCGCCGCGCCCCGCTCCTCCATCCACATGTGCGCCCCACCGGCGCCGCAGCAGAACGTCCGCTTTCCGCTGCGCGCCATCTCGAGCGGCTTTCCGATCCGCGAGACGATCTCCCGCGGCGCGGCGACGACGTCGTTGTGCCGCGCGAGGTAGCAGGAGTCGTGGTACGTGATCTCCGCCTCCCCGCCGGGCGCCTCGAGCCGGCCGTCGCGCAGCAGCTCGGCGAGCAGCTCCGTGTGGTGGACGACCTCGTACGACCCGCCGAAGTCGCCGTACTCGTTGCCGATCGTGTTGAAGCAGTGCGGACAGCTCGTCACGATCCGCGTCGCGCCCGCGTCGTCGAGCGTCGCCACGTTCTGCTGCGCCTGCGCCTGGAAGGTGTACTCGTCGCCCATCCGACGGGCCGGGTCACCGGTGCACGACTCGCGCGGGCCGAGGATCGCTACGTCGAGACCGGCGCGCAGGAGGAGCGACGCGGTCGCGCGGGCGGACTCGCGCGCGCGCTCGTCGAACGACGCGGCACAGCCGACCCAGTAGAGGATCTCCGGCGGTGGATCGCCCGGCTCGAGCACCCGCACGTCGAGCCCCTCGGCCCAGGACGCCCGCTCGCCCTGCGCCTTCCCCCACGGATTCGACGACCGGCCGACGTCGCGGAGCATCGTCCCCGCCTCGGGCGGGAACCGCGACTCGACCATCACGAGGTGGCGGCGGAGGTCGACGATGTGGTCGACGTGCTCGATCGAGACCGGGCACTCGTGCACGCACGCGCCGCAGGTCACGCAGTCCCAGACGACGTCGTCGGTCACTGCGCCCGGGACGAGCGGGCTCGCCTCACCGCCCGCGAGGACGTCAGGCCCCTCCTCGAAGAGCCGGTCGCGAAGGCCCATGACGAGGAGCTTCGGCGAGAGCGCCTTGCCCGTCGCCCAGGCCGGGCACGCGTCCTGGCAACGGCCGCATTCCGTGCAGGAGAGCGTGTCGAGCATCTGCTTCCACGTCATGTCGACGAGCGTCCCCGACCCGAGTCGCAGGGCCGTCTCGTCCTCGACCTCGAAGTCGAGCGGCTCGAGGCGCCCGCGCCTCCTCGTCCTGCCGAACCACACGTTGAGGCCGGCGGTGGCGATGTGCAGGTGCTTCGAGTACGGCAGGTAGACGAGGAAGCCGAGAATCGTCAGGACGTGCGCCCAGACGAAGATGCGCTCCCGCGTCTCGAGCCACTCGCCCTGGCTCATCAGCGTCGAGATCGCGTTCGAGACCGGCGACCACTCCGCCGGCCACTCGTCGATCCCGAGCGCGATCTGCGAGGCGTGCCAGAGGAGGAGCGTCGTCACGATCAGGGCGATCAGGCCGAGGATGAGGTCGGCCTCGCCGAGGTGGCTCCCCTCGAACCGCGCAGGTCGCTGCACCTTGCGGATGAGGAAGGCGGACACGACCCCGACGAGCACGAGGACGCAGAAGACGTCGACGAGGAGGAAGAACCACCCCTGGTGTCCGAGCCACGGCAGCGTCCAATCGGGGTCGACGGCACCGAGGAGCGCCATGACGATCGTCGGGAAGAGGACGACGAAGCCCCAGAAGATGAAGGCGTGGACGAGCCCGGGGCCGAGGCGCCGGAGGAGCTTGCGCTGCCCGAGGACGTCCGTCGCCTCGTTGCGCATGCGCCGGCCGATCTCGCCCGTGCGGTCGACGGGCTTTCCGAGCCGGACGATCCGGTACAGCAGGTGAGCGCGCCGCGCGAAGAAGCCTCCCGCGACGACGAGGACGACGAGGAGCGCGACCGCGGAGGCGACCGTGCTCACGGGGCGCTCACGACGACTGGGCGGCGCGGATCGCCGCGGACAGCGCGGGTAGGATCTCGTGCATGTCGCCGATCACGGCGTAGTCGGCGCTCGCGAGGATCGGCGCCTCGCGGTCGGAGTTGATCGCGAGGATCCGCTTCGCGCCCTTGCAGCCGGCCATGTGCTGCGTCGCGCCGGAGATGCCGCACGCGATGTAGAGATCCGGCGCGATCTTCGTCCCCGTCTGCCCCACCTGGTCGGTGTGCGGCCGCCACCCCGCCATCGTCACGGCCCGCGAGCAGCCGACCGCCCCGCCGAGAAGGCCGGCGAGCTCCTCGACGACGCCGAACCCCTCGGTCGATCCGGCCCCGCGGCCGCCCGACACGACGACCTTCGCGTCGGCGAGCGAGATGCCGCCGGTCGAGTCGCCGACGCGATCGACGACGCGTACCCGCCCGGCCGCGTCGGAGACCGACGGCGTGAACGCCTCGAGCGCGGGCTCGCCGTCGGCGGTCGGCTCGACCGGCACCGCGTGCGGCTGCACGGTGAGGAGCGTCGTCGCCGCGTGGAGGCGGGCGACCTCGAGCAGGCTGCCGCCCCAGCGGACGCGCGTCACCTCGGCGCCGGCGTCCGCGGGAGCCGCCGCGACGCAGTTCGCCGCGACGGGCAGGTCGAGCAAGGCGCCGACGTACGCCATCACCTCGTTGCCGCGCTCCGTCCCGGGGCCGACCACGGCCGTCGCGTCCAGCCGTTCCGGCGAGCTCGACGATCGCCTCCGCGACCGCCGGCGGCGCGTACGACGCGAACGCCTCGCCGACCGCCGCATGGAGAGTCGCGACGCCGCTCCCTGCGAGCGCCGCGGTCGGAACTCGTCCCTGATCGTCACCAGCGACCACGGCCTGCACCGCCGCCCCGCCGGCGTACGACCGGGCGAGCGAGATCGCCTGCAGGGACGGCTCGTCGACCTCGCCCTCCGCGTGCTCGAGGTAGACGAGAACGGTCATGCGACCCCGATCTGCTGGAGCACCTCGACGACGCGCGGACGCCGAAGCGGCGCCCTCGCCGAGGATCTCGGCCTGCTTCCCCTCCCCCTCGGGGACGACGAGCCGGAGCATCTCGAGCCGTGCAGCCGGACGCTCGGGAGAACGGGCGTCGAGTGGCTTGCGCTGGGCGCGCAGCCGTCCCGGGACCGACGGGTAACGGGGCAGGTTGAGCCCCTCCTTCACGCTCACCACAGCCGGCAAGGCAAGGACGTAGACGTCACGTGCGCCGCCGATGTCCTGCTCGCATCGCACCGACCCGCCGTCGACCGTCAGCGCCTTGAGCCCGGTGGCGATCGGGCGACCGAGCGCGTGCGCGACGCGGATGCCGACCTGATAACCACCGGCGTCCGCCGACTCGTTGCCGAACATCACGAGATCGAACGCGCCGTTCGCGGCCTCGTCCTCGCGGATCGCGTCGACGATCGCCGCTGCGGTCGCCTGCGGGTCCCACTCCACCTCGTCGGTGACGAGGTGGATCGCGCGGTCGGCGCCGATCGCCATCGCGTCGCGCAGCTGCTCCTCCGCCTCGGGCGGCCCGAGCGTGAGCACGACGGCCTCGCCGCCGTCCGCCTCCACGAGCTGCACCGCCTCCTCGACGCCGCACTCCTCGTGCGGGCTGATCGTGAAGCCGAGGTGACGGGTCTCGATCGCCCGCCCGTCGTCGGTCACGACGATGCGCCCGCCGGTCATCGGCACGCGCTTGACCGCGACGAGGATCCTCACGAGCGGATCCTCGTGTTCTCCGGGTCGAAGATCGGCGTCGAGCCGACGACGTCGACCGTCACCGGGTAGCGCTCGTGCATGTACTCGACCGCAAGGTCGGTCGAGCCCTCGACCGCGCGCTCCGGTGGGAGGTATGCCATGAGGATGTGCTTGGCGATCGACGGGCCGGCGCCTGCGCTCGTCACGTACGACCGCCGTCCCTTCGCGTCGGTCAGCGGCGTCCCGTCGCGCAGGGTGATCGGCTCGCGCCCGAGGGGATACCGCTTGACGCCGTTCCCCGGAGCGGTGGTCGTCGATCGTGAGCGTGCACAGGATCGCGGCCGGCTCCTCGTCGCGATGGCGGAGGTGCGCCTCCTTGCCGACGAAGTCCTGCTCCTTCACCGTCGGCCGCGCCATGCCTGCCTCAACGACCGTGTACTCGCTCTCGAGCTCGGCGGCGAAGGCGCGGTAGCACTTCTCGAGCCGGCCGGTCGTGCCGTAGACCCCGATCCCGCAGGCGGTCAGGCCGTGCGGGCCGCCGGCTTCCCACAGCACGTCCCAGAGCCGGGCGCCCTGCTCGATCGGGAGGTAGAGCTCCCAGCCCAGGTCGCCGACGTAGGAGATCCGGGACGCGAGGACGAGCTGCGAGCCGATCTCGATCGTCTTGCACGTGCCGAACGGGAACCCCTCGTGGGAGACGTCGTCCGCGGTGACCGCGCCGAGGATGTCGCGCGCGCGCGGCCCCCAGAGACCGATGGTCGTCCAGGCGGTCGTGACGTCCACGAGGCCCGCCGAGCCGTCGTCGGGCAGCTGGTCGGAGAAGAGCTTGCGGTCGGCCATCCCGTGGGCGCCACCGGTCACGATCCGGAACTCCTCCTCGCCGAGCCGCATGATCGTGAGGTCGGAACGGAAGCCGCCGCCCGGCGACAGGACGGGCGTGTAGACGACGCGGCCGACGGCGACATCCATCTGCGCGAGCACGCTCCGCTGTAGCGCGTCGAGCGCACCCGCCCCCTTGACGTCGAAGATCGCGAACGCCGAGAGATCGAACAGGCCGGCATGCTCGCGCATCGCGAGGTGCTCGGCGTTGATGATCGGCGACCACCACCGCGCGTCCCATTCTGCCTCGCGCGGCTCGACTCCGTAGCGCCCGACGAGCGGAGCGTTCGCCTCGTACCAGTGCGGCCGCTCCCAGCCGGCGACCTCGTAGAAGACGGCCCCGAGCTCGCGCTCGCGCTCGTGCATCGGCGGGTAGCGGAGGCCGCGGTCCGAGCCCCATTGCTCGGCCGGGTGGATGATCCCGTAGGTCTTCGGGAACGCCTCGATGGTGCGGGCCTTCACGTGCGCGCGTGTCTTCTGGTGGTCGTGGAACCGGGCGACGTCGGACGAATGCAGGTCGATGTGCGACTCCCCGTGCACCATCCATTCGGCGACGGACTTCCCGACGCCCGGGCCCTCCTTCACCCACACGGCGGCCGCCGACCACAGTCCGTTCACCTCGGGCGTCTCGCCGAGGATCGGCATGCCGTCGGGCGTGAGCGAGATGAGCCCGTTGATCGAGTACTTCACGCCCACGGACTCGTCGCCGACGATCTCCGGCATCAGGTCGAGCGCGTCGACCATCTGCGGGTCGAAGTCCGCCTGCGTGAACGGGAACTCCGTCGGCGAGAGCGCGGCGGCCTCGAGCGACGGGATCTCCTCCGGGTCGTGGACGATCGAGCGGTGCGCGTAGGAGCCGATCTCGAGGCTCGTGCCGTCCTGCCGCTCGTACATGAAGACGTCCATGTCGCGGACGATCGGGTACTCGATCGCGCGCGAGCTCTTCTCGAACCGCGGCACGGGCCCGACGTCGATCATCTGGTGGACCATCGGGATCAGCGGGATGTGGGCGCCGGCCATCCGGGCGAGCAGCGGGCTCCACACCCCGCAGGCGATCACGACCGTCTCGGCCTCGATCGTCCCCTTCGACGTCTCGACCCGGCGGATCCGCCCGCCCTCGACCCCGAGGGCGTGCACCTCGGTGTTTGCGAGGACCGTCAGTGCGCCCGCCTCGGTCGCGCGCTCGCGCATCAGCGTTCCCGCGCGGAGCGAGTCGACGACGCCGACGCCCGGCGTGTGGAAGCCGCCGAGGAGGATCGACTCGTCGATGTACGGCACGAGCTCCTTGATCTCGGCCGGCGTGACGAGGGACACGGGCTCGATGCCCCACGACTTCGCAGAGGCCATCCGGCGCCGGAGCTCCTCCATCCGCTCCTCCGTGCGGGCGACCTCGATGCCGCCGCACTCCGTGAAGACGTCCAGCTCCTTGTACTGCCGGACGCTCTCGAGCGTCAGTTGCGTCATCTCCTTCGAGTGGTCGACGAGGAAGATGAAGTTCGACGCGTGCCCCGTCGAGCCGCCGGGGTTCGGCAGCGGCCCCTTGTCGAGCAGGACGACGTCCGTCCAGCCGAGGCGGGCGAGGTGGTACGACGAGGCTGTTGCCGACGATGCCGCAGCCGATCACGACGGCACGCGCGGCGGAGGGCGCGTCACTCATGCAGAGAAGTCTCCCAAGGGTGATATATCAGTCGGCGGCGAACATAACACGGCGCGCGGCGGGGCGGCGGAAGTGCGCGAAATCGGCCCGAAGCCGGCACGGACACGACACCAGATCGCCACTACGCTCGGTCTCCCCGGGGTGGGTGGGGGTTTGGGATGGGACCAACACTGCGCTCCGATCCCGCCTCGTCGCGCCGCTCACAGGACGGCGCGCATCGCTTTCTCGAAGCCGGCGACGTGGGCGCGCATGACCACCTCCGCGCGGTCGGCGTCGCCGTCGCGGATCGCCTCGAGGATCTCGCGGTGCTCGCGAATCGCGTCGCCGAGCCGCTCGACGCGGTCGAGCGCGAGGAACCAGATCCGAAGCGTGAGGACGTAGTACTCCTCGAGCGTCGCCTCGAGGAACGGGTTGTGCGCGCAGCGGTAGACGTGCCGATGGATCCGCTGGTCGAGGTCGATCAGGCGGCGCTCGTCCCGCGCCGTCGCCTCGCGCGAGCTCGGCGAGGAACGCCTCCGTCTCGATGCGATCGGCGTCGTTCCGCCGCTCGGCGGCGAGCCGTGCCGCCTTGCTCTCGAGCACGAGCCGCACCTCCGACAGCCCCGCGATGTCGCCGACGTCGACGCCGGAGACGAAGATGCCGCGCCGCGGGAACACCTCGACGAGCTGCTCGCGGGCGAGATCGCGGAGCGCCTCGCGCACCGGTGTCCGCCCCACCCCGAGCTGCTCCATCAGCTCGCGCTCGCTGACGACCGCGCCGGGCGCGAGCTCGAGCGTGACGATCAGCTCGCGGATCGCGTAGTACGCACGGTCCGCCAGCGACTGCGCGTCGGACGCCCGCGGCTGGTTGATGTGGAGCATCGGTGTCGTCATGGACAGCGGCCGCGGGGGCGAGGCCATGCCTCGCCCCCGCGGTCGTCTCGTCACTTCACCCAGGCGTTGACGGCCTTCGCGTGCGCCTTGACCCACTGCGCCGCTGCCTTGTCCTTCGACATCTTCTTGCCGGAGATCAGGTTCGCGACGAAGTTCTGGTCGGCCGACGTCCACTTGAAGTTGCCGGATCACCTTGAGCGCCGGCGAGCCGCTCTTCAGGAAGTCGGAGCTGACCAGCTTGTCGAGGCGGTACGAGGGGTACGCGCAGGCGTACTTCTTCGGGTCGCCGCCCTTCTTCTCGTCGTCCTGGCACCCGGCGAAGCGCTTCGGCAGCTGCACCTGGACCAGGTCGTACTGCGGCGTTCAGGTACTGCGGGTCGTACCAGTAGAAGAGGACGGGCTTCTTCTGCTTGTAGAGCTGGCTCCAGCGCGCGACCTGCGCGGGCTCGGCGCCCGCGACCACGTGCTTGAGGTTCAGCCCGAGGCCCTTGATCAGCGCCTGGTCCTTCTGGACGTACGACGGGTCGCCGCCGAGGAACATCCCCTGCGAGCCCGACTCCGGGCGACTTGAACACGGACTCCTTGCCCTTGAGCCCGCGCCACGTCTTGAACTGCGGGTACTGCTGGAGCAGGTACCGCGGGATGTACCAGCCGATGACGCCGGTGATCCCGTTGCCAGCCGAGATTGACGATCGACTTGTTCTTCTCGTACGGCGTGCCCGGGAAGTTCTGCCAGTCCTCGAGCACGACGTCGATCTTCCCGTCGGCCATCGCCTGGAACGACGGCTGGCCCTCGGTGATGTTCAGCACCTTCACCTTGCACTTGAGCTTCGTCTCGAGGACGTTCTTGATGACGTAGACGTTCGCGGTCGAGCCGACCCACGAGTTCTCGTTCAGCACGACGTCGTCGCAGGCCGGTGCCGCCGAGCGGGCGCCGCCTCCGAGCGCGCCGGCCGCCGCGACGAGCGACGCGAGGACGACGAGTGCGAGTCCGGCGAGGCGCATGCGCCGCCGGCTCAGACGATCCGACATCCGACCCTCCTTGTCCTGATTGCTTGCTGCGAGCGGAGCACGGTTCACACCGAGACCCTCCTTTCGCTTCGACCGCGTGCCCTGGGTCACGCGGTCGAGCGTGATTCCGAGGGCGAGGATCGCGAACGACGCGATCACGCCCTGGCCGAAGTACCCGCGGACGAGCCCCTGCGCGACCTCGTAGCCGAGCCCGCCGGACCCGACCAGACCCCCGATCACGACGACCGCGAGCACCATGATGATCCCCTGGTTGACCCCGAGCATGATCGCGTCGCCCGCCAGCGGGACCTTGACCTTCGTCAGCACCTGCCTCCGCGTCGCGCCGAAGGCGCCCGCCGCTTCGACGGCCTCCGGTGCGACGTCGTTGATCCCGCGCTCGACGAGGCGAACGACGACGGGGAACGCATACAGGACGCCCGCGACGATCCCGGGGACGATCGACACGGGCATCAGGTAGATGAACGGGATGATGTAGACGAGCTGCGGCAGCGTCTGGAGCACGTCGTTGATCGGGCGCATCGCCTTCGAGACCGTCCGGCTCTCGGACGCGGCGATCCCGAGGCCGACGCCGATCACGACGGCGATGAGCGTCGCGACGAGGACCTGCGACAGCGTGTCCATCGCCAGCGCCCACACGCCGGTGACGCCGATCGCACCGAGCATGGCGAACGTCGTGATCGCCGGCCGCAGCCCCGACACGATGTAGGCGATCAGCGTCAGCCCGAGGAGCGTCGCGAACCACGGGCCTTCGACGAGAAACTCCTGAAGCGGGAGCAGGAGCTTCTGGAGGATGAACGTCGCGGTCGGCTCCGTGATCGAGAACACCCACGACGTCGGGTCCTGGATGTAGTCCAGCACGCTCTGGATGCGCTCGAGCAGCCATGCCTGCAGGGTGACGGTCCGTTCCTGCACGCCGGCCGTCTCGGGATACGAAGCGCTGACGCCGAGAAGCTTCGCCACGAGGACGCTCCCGGCGACGGCACCCCCCACGGCGACGCTCTGTCGTCTCAGACGGCGGCGCCCGGCGGCGTCGAGGTGCTGCTTCGCCGGATCCGTCCGCTCGGCGATCGCCTCCGTGACGCGGTCGAGGGTGATCGCCATCACGACGATCACGAAGCCGGCGAGGATCGCGAGGGACGGCGTCGTGAACAGCCCGCTGTTGACGACCGCGCCGAGGCCGCCGCCCCCGATCAGTCCGCCGATGACGACCATGGACAGCGCGAACAGGATCGTCTGGTTGACGCCCAGCAGGATCATCCGGCGCGCGAGCGGCAGCTGCACCTTCGTCAGGATCTGGCGCGTCGTCGTCCCCATCGACGTGGCCGCCTCGACCGTGTTGACGGGCACCCCTCGGATGCCGAGCGCGGTGATCCGCACGGCGGGGGGGATCGCGTAGATCACCGTCGCGACGACCGCTGCGGCCGGGCCGACGGAGAACAGGATCACGACCGGCATCAGATACGCGAACGCGGGCACGATCTGCGCGGAGTCGAGGAGGGGCCGGACGAACCGCTCGACGCGCCGCGAGCGGCCGACGGCAATGCCGAGCGGGATCCCGACGAGCAGGGACAGGGACACTGCCGCGAGCATGAGCGCGAGGGTCTCCATGCTCTCCCGCCAGAGCCCGGAGAGCGCGAACGTCGCGAACGCCACGAGCGTGAGGATCGCCGGGCGGAGCCCCCCGAACCGCCAGACGAGCAGAGTCCCGGCCGCCGTCGTCCCCACCCAGGTGAGCCAGAACAGGAGCTCCGCGAATCGCGCGACGAGCTCGTCGACGAAGATGCGAAAGCCGTCGAAGATCGTGAAGACGATGCTCTTGTCCTCGGCCGAGCGCTGGTCGATCAGCCAGACCTGGAACTCGTCGAGCTTGAACTGCAGCGACGTCCACGTGAGCGAGGCCGGCCACGGGTACTCGAGCCGCAGTCCGCGATAGGCGATCCACATCCCGGCCGCACGAGCGCGACCTGAACGGGCTTCCCGCGCCACCACGGACGGTGCGAGAGCACCGGCGCGACGATGGGACGCTCGGTGACGAGCTCGGTCACATCTCACCTTCTCCCGCGATCGCGCGGAGCACCGCATCCCGGTCGACGACGCCGACCACCCGGTCGCCGTCGACGGCGAGGACGGGGTACTCGCTCCCGGCCAGCGCCGGGACCGCGTCCCGAACGATCGAGCGCACGTCGAGCCGCGGGCCGTCGAGCGGCTCGTCGGGCAGCGGGTCGCGCATGATCCAGCGCAGGGTCAGAACGTGGCTGCGCGGCACGTCGCGGACGAAGTTCTCGACGTACTCGTCGGCCGGCGAGCCAACGAGATCCTCGGGCGTGCCGAGCTGGACGATCGCGCCGTCGCGCATGATCGCGATCCGGTCACCGAGCCGGAGCGCCTCCGGCAGGTCGTGCGTGATGAACACCATCGTCTGCCCGGTCTCGACCTGAAGGCGGCAGACCTCGTCCTGCATGTCGCGCCGGATGAGCGGGTCGAGGGCGCTGAAGGGCTCGTCGTAGAGCATCACCTTCGGGTTCGTCGGCGAACGCCCGCGCGACGCCGACGCGCTGTTGCATCCCGCCGGAGAGCTGGTCGGGGAACTGGTTCTCGACGTCCTGGAGCCCGACGAGCTCGAGGAGCTCGCGTGCCCGGAGGTGTCCGCTCCTCCTTCGCCATCCCGCGGATCTCGAGCCCGAACGCGACGTTGTCGATCACGCGCCGGTGCGCGAGCAACCCGAAGTGCTGGAACACCATCGAGACCGAGTGTCGGCGCAGCTCCCGCAGCTCCGCCGGGCTCGCCGCCGTCACGTCCTGCTCCGCGATCCGGATCGAGCCTGCGGTCGGCTCGATCAGGCGGATCAGCGTCCGCACGAGCGTCGACTTCCCCGAGCCGGAGAGCCCCATGACGACGAACACCTCGCCCGGCCAGACCTCGAACGAGACGTCGCGCACGGCCGCGACGCAGCCGGTCTTCTCGCGCAGCTCCCCGCGGCCCAGCTCGGCATCGGGCGTCCCGAGGATGCGGTCGGCCCTCGGACCGAAGATCTTCCAGATGCCCGAAGCCGCGATGAGCGGCTCACGGGCTCGGCCGTTGCCGGTCACGCGCGCTGATATATCAGTCGACGCAGTTGCGTCCACTGCCGCTTCCGGCGCGTCAGCCGGAGACGTCGAACGTGATGCCCTGGGCGAGCGGCAGGTCGCTCGTGAAGTTCACCGTCGCCGTCTGCCTCCGCATGTACGCGCGCCAGGCGTCGGAGCCCGACTCGCGGCCGCCGCCGGTCTCCTTCTCGCCGCCGAACGCGCCCCCGATCTCCGCCCCGCTCGGGCCGATGTTGACGTTCGCGATGCCGCAGTCGGAGCCGGCCGCAGCGAGGAACCGCTCCGCCTCGCGCAGGTCGGTCGTGAAGATGGACGACGCGAGCCCCTGCGGGACGCCGTTCTGGAGCGCGATCGCCTCGTCGAGGTCGCTGTACGTGAGCACGTAGAGGATGCGGCGCGAAGGTCTCCTGCGCGACGACGGCGCTCTGCGCAGGCATCCGTACGATCGTCGGCTCCGCGTACCACGCGTCCGGCCAGGTCGTCCGCGTTCGCGCGACCGCCGCCCACGACGACCTCGCCACCTTCCGCGGCTGCCTGACCGAGCGCCGCCTCCATGCGTCCGAACGCCTCGCCGGTGACGAGCGGGCCGACCAGCGTGCCCGGCTCGCGCGGGTCGCCGATCGGCACGCTGCGGTACGCCGTCGAGAGGCGTTCGAGCAGCGCGTCGGCGATCGACTCGTGGACGATCAGGCGTCGGAGCGAGGTGCACCGCTGCCCCGCCGTGCCGACCGCCGCGAAGAGGACGCCGCGGACGACGAGGTCGAGGTCGGCGCTCGGCGCGACGATCGCCGCGTTGTTGCCGCCGAGCTCGAGGAGCGACCGGCCGAGGCGGGACGAGATCCGCGGCGCGATCGCCTTGCCCATCGCCGTCGAGCCGGTCGCGGAGACGAGCGGGATCCGTTCGTCGTCGGCGAGCTGGACGGCACGGTCGGCGCCGCCGATCACGAGCTCGAACAGCCCGTCGGGCGTCTCGCCGAAGCGCGCAGCGGCACGCTCGAGGAGCGCCGTCGTCGCGATCGCCGTGAGCGGCGTCCGCTCGGAGGGCTTCCAGATCACGGGGTCGCCGCAGACGAGCGCGAGCGCCGCGTTCCAGCTCCAGACCGCGACGGGGAAGTTGAAGGCGCTGATCACGGCGACCGGCCCCAGTGGGTGCCACGTCTCGGTGAGCCGGTGCCCCGGCCGCTCCGAGGCGATCGAGCGCCCGTACAGCTGGCGCGAGAGGCCGACGGCGAAGTCGCAGATGTCGATCATCTCCTGGACCTCGCCGAGGCCCTCCTGGGAGATCTTCCCGACCTCGAGCGTCACGAGCGCGCCGAGCGCCTCCTTCTCCTTGCGGAGCTCCTCGCCGAGCAGGCGGACGAGCTCGCCGCGGCGCGGCGCCGGCACGTCGCGCCACGCACTCGAAGGCGGCGACCGCCCGCGCGACCGCGGCGTCGGTGCCGGCGCGCGTCCGTGCGGGCAACGCGCCCGATCTCCTCGCCGGTGATCGGCGTCCGGACGACGAGATCTCCGTCCGTCACGTTCGCGGGGTCGACCCCGAGGCGTTCGAGCAGCTCGGCCGCAGAGGCGTGGACGGTCGTGGCCATCGCCGAAAGTCTAGGCGCCGTCCGCAGAACGGACGCCGCTACGCGGTCGCGAGCTCGGGGACGAGCCGCCCGCTCTCGTCGAAGCGGGCGTTCCAGCGTGCGTACGTCGAGTCGACCTCGGCGATGTCGTGACCGCGGTCGGCGATCCGCACCGGCTGGGATGCGTCGGGCGTGACGCGGTACTGGTACCAGGTGATGTCCCACGCGAAGGTCAGGACGGTCTCCGCATTGACGCCGGGCAGCGGCACGATCGACACCTTCGGGTCGCCGAGGCTCTTCGCGACGCCGGCGACCGTGCGCCGGAACGTCGACTGGTTGAACAGGTCGGCGGCCTCGACGAGCGCGAGCTCGTCGTCCGAGAGGCGGCGGAGGATCGGCTCGGAGACGACCGGCTCGGCCTCCTCGTCCCGTGCGCCGAGGAGCGCCTGCCAGAGCGTCTTCTGACGGCGGCGGCGCGACTGCTGCTGCAGCGCCGGCGAGACGGCATGACCCTCGCGCACCCAGCCGTGGTCGAGCGCAACGTCGCTGCACAGTGGACAGACGTCGACGAACTCGTGGCCGTCGGGCGAGAAGCGGAGCGTGTGCTCGCCCATCAGGAGCGTCCGCTCGCAGACCGCGCACGTGCGTGTGACGTTCGCCTTCGTGACCCTCATGGAAGGGCCACTATAGCCCCGCCGCTCGCAAATCCACAGGCTGTGGACAACCGCGTGCGCGGAGTTGCCGAGGCAGTTGCGCGGCGAAGCCGCCGCCTTCAGGGGTGTGCCCCGCCGAAGGCCGGGATCAGCGGCAGGCATCCGCTCCCGCGGATTCCTGCTTCGCGGAGAACCAACGCTCACGCATTGGCCGCCTCGCGGGCCTTCTTCGTCTCGTCGACGATCTTCTGGGCGACGTGGGTCGGCACCTGCTCGTACCGGAGCAGGTGCATCGCGTAGTCGCCGCGACCGCCGGTCATCGACGTGAGCGACTGCGAGTATGTCAGGAGCTCGGCCATCGGCACCTCGGCCTTGATGGTCGTCATGCCCCCCGCCGGCTCCATCCCGTTGAGACGGCCGCGCCGCGAGTTGAGGTCGCCGTTGACGGCCCCGACGGCCTCGTCGGGCACGGTCACCTCGAGCTCCATGATCGGCTCGAGCAACACGGGGTCGGCCTTCGCGTACGCCTCCTTGAACGCCATCGAGCCGGCGATCTTGAACGCCATCTCGGAGGAGTCGACGTTGTGGTACTGGCCGTCGACGAGCCGGACACGCACCCCCTGGATCGGGGCGCCGGCGAGCTCGCCGTGCTGCATCGCCTCCTGGATCCCCTTGTCGACCGCGGGCCGGTAGCTCTGCGGGATGACGCCGCCGACGATCTTGTCCACGAACTCGTATCCCTCGTGCCCGTCGATCGGCTCGAGCACGATCTCGCAGTCGCCGAACTGGCCGCGCCCGCCCGTCTGCTTCTTGTAGCGGTGTCGGGCGCGCGCCTCCTTGCGGATCGTCTCCAGGTACGGCACGCGCGGCTGGTGGAGCTCGACGTCGACACCCGAGCGCCGCTTCGCCCGTTCGAGCGCGACCTCGACGTGCATCTGGCTCATCCCCGCGAGGATCTCCTCGCCGGTCTGCTGGTCGCGGCGAAGGTGCAGGGTCGGGTCCTCCTCGGCAAGGCGCTTGATGGCCGCCGCGACCTTCTCCTCCTCGCCCTTGATCTTCGGCGTCACGGCGAAGCTCATGACGGGCTCGGGGAAGCCGAAGCCCGGCGGGTCGACGGAGACCTCCTTGTCCGTGAGCAGGTCGCCGGTCTGGACGTCCTTCAGCTTCGCGACTGCGCCCAGATCGCCTTCGCCGAACTCGCGCACGGGTGTCGTCGCCTTCCCCTGGAGCTGGATGAGGGAGCCCATCCGCTCCTTCGAATGGTTGCGGTGCTCGACGAGCGTCGTCTCGCTCGTGACCTCCCCCTTCAGCACGCGGAAGAGGTTGATCTTCCCGGCGAAGGGGTCGGCGACCGTCTTGAAGACGAAAGCCGCCGTGCCCGCACCGTCGACCTCGAACGGCGCGCCGCGCTTCGCGGGTGACGGAACGCCCTCGACGAGCAGGTCGAGAAGCGCGTGCGTCCCGAGGTTCTTCGTCGCGACCGCGCACCCGACCGGGAAGATCTCGCCACGCGTGACGCCGAGCTTGAGGGCGGCGGCGACGTCGTGCTCGTCGAGCTCCTCGCCCTCGAGGTAGCGCTCCATCAGCGCCTCGTCGATCTGGACGACCTCGTCGAGCAGCTTCTCGCGGTACTCCTGCGCGAGCTCGGCCATCGAGTCCGGGACCGCGACGGGCTCGCCCTCCTTCTGCCCGTTCGGGCTCATGTACGCGCACATGTGGAGGACGTCGACGATCCCCTCGAGCTCGTGCTCCGCGCCGATCGGGATGTGGACGGCGACGCACTTCGAGGAGAACTGCTCCTGGATCTGCCCGAGCGTGCGGAAGAAGTCGGCCCGCTCGCGGTCGAGCATGTTGACGACGATCACGCGGGCGAGCCCGAGGTCCTCGGCGAGCTTCTTGACCCGTGCGGTGCCGACCTCGAAGCCCATGACGCCCGAGACGACGACGAGCGCGCCCTCGACGACCCGAAGCGCGCAACGCGCCTCACCCTGGAAGGACGGATCGCCGGGACAATCGGCGAGGTTGATCTTCCGCCCCTGCCACTCGGTGTGCGTCAGCGAGAGCGAGATCGAGACGGCGCGGCGCTGCTCGTCCTCGTCCGAGTCGGAGACCGTCGTACCGGCCTCGATCGAGCCGAGTCGATTGACCTCACCCGTCTGGAAGAGAAGCGCCTCGACGAGGGATGTCTTTCCGGTTCCCCGGTGACCGACGACGGCGACGTTCCGGATCTTGCCTGGCTCGGTTGCGGCCATCTGCGCGCGTTCCTCCTCGTCAGTGAGCGATGCCGCGAATGCTAGTGCCCCGTCCAGTGATGTTGCCGCGTTCCTGGCGTGCGAGGAGCACGCCAGGCAAGGACGCAGGGAGCGTCCATAGCCGGAGATATGGACGCGACCGAGGACGAAGCCAGGCGCCGCGCATCGTGCGCCAGGGACCTGGAGGGCATCGCTGGACGGGGCACCTGGCGAGAGGAGGCGTGCAGGACGGGCAGAACCCGAGACTCAGGGCGCCGCCCGCGCCACCACGTCATGGCTCGCGTTTACGGAATCCGAACGAGGCTCCACTACCGTCCGACCCCGACCGGCGAGGCCGGACAGGGTCCCGACGTGGAGAACGCCGAGCACACCGTCGCCAACCGATACCGCCTCCGCGAGCAACTCGGGCGGGGCGGCATGGGCGTCGTCTGGCGCGCTCGCGACGAGCGCCTCGAGCGAGACGTCGCGCTCAAGGTCCTGCACCCGTGGGTCGCGGACGACGAAGACCTCCGCGCGCGGTTCGAGCGCGAAGCCGCGGCACTCGCCCGCCTCGAGCACCCGAACGTCATCCGGCTCTACGACGTGCTCGAAGATCAGGGTCAGACGGTGCTCGTGCTCGAGCTCGTCGAGGGCGACGGGCTCCACACGGTCGTCGCGAGGCGGACGCTCGAATGGAACGAGACGCGCCGCCTGCTCGCGTCGGTCGCGGCCGCGCTCGCGCACGCCCACGCGCGCGGTGTCGTCCATCGCGATCTGACCCCGTCGAACGTCCTCGTCGAGCGTGGGACCGGACGCGTCGTCGTCACGGACTTCGGCCTCGCCCGCCTCGCGCGCGGCGCGACGACCGCGCCGGTCTCCGGTGTCCTCGCCGGCACACCCGAGTACTGGGCGCCCGAGCAGGCTGCGGGAACCGAGACAGGCCCTGCCACGGATCTCTACGCGCTCGGCTGCCTCCTCTTCCAGCTCCTGTCGGGTCGCTTGCCGTTCGAGGGCGAGGACCGGCTCGCGACGGGTCTCCGTCGTGCCCACGAGGCCGCGCCGTCGCTCCGAACGGTCGCGCCGCAGGCGCCGGAAGAGGCCGCACAGCTCGTCGACCGGCTGCTCGCGCGTGACCCGCTCGCGCGCGGCACTGCGACGGATGCCGCACTCGCGCTCGGCGCCGACGCGGCGACGCTCCCGCGGACGCGCGGCCAGAGCGCCGTTCTTGGCGATCGGACGCAGACTCAGCCGACGACGCTCGTCACGCGAGTGCTGCGCGAGCCGGTCACGGTCGTCCAGCGCGCGCTCCGCGAGCCCGTCACCATCATCCGCGAGCCGGCGACGATCGTCCGCCAGGTTCGCGCGCACCGCTCCGTGCCTCGCGCCCGCGTCGCCGTCGTCGTGCTCGTCCTGGCCGCGGTCGTAGGCCTTGCGGGCGGCGTCTTCGCCATCGCGGGCGGTGACCCGGCCGGTGTCGAGGCGCCGGACGTCGTCGGCGCGAAGGTTGCAGCGGCACGCACGGAGCTCGCCGAGAGCGCGCGCGACGCCGACCTCCCCGCCCCGAAGCTGAAGGTCGTCGACCGCTCGTACTCCGAGTCCGCCCCGGCCGGCGCGATCATCGCGCAGGACCCGCCCGAGGGCGACCGGATCACCGGCAATCGCGCGCTCCTCGTATCGGTCAGCCGCGGCAGCGCCTACGCCGACGTCCCGTCGGTGGCGGGGCTCGCAGGGGCGAACGCGTTCGCGCTGCTCGAGCGCAACGGCTTCACGCCCTCGAGGGCCTATTCGCCGTCGATGGAGATCGACGCCTGGCACGCGATCGCGACGGCCCCGGAGACCGGAACCCGGGTGAAGCGGCCGGCGCGGGTCCAGCTGGTCGTCTCCACCGGCCCTCCAAAGCATCCCGTGCCGACGCTTCGCGGACTCGACGCGAACGCCGCCGCGGACGCGCTCCGCGACGCGGGCTTCGTCACGTCGATAGACGAGCGTCCGAGCACGACGGTCGACCCCGGCTCGCTTCTCGCGGTGCGGCCGCGCCCCGGCGCGCGCATCCCGCTCGGCTCGACGGTGACCCTCCTGGTCGCGCGCGCCCCGCGCTGGGAGGCCCTGTCGCGCGTCGAGGGGACCGAGGACGCCGAGCCGGAGCCGTTCGCCGTCCCGGCCGGAGCCCGCCTGGCACTGAGGACCGTCGACACGTCACCGCTCGGCCTGTGGGGCGGGAGCGTCAAGGTCGAGGTCTCCGGCGAGAGCGAGGGCGAGACCGAGGTCGACGCGGGCGACTCGATCGTGCTCGCCGACGCGTCGGACGAGGAGCGGACGATCGCGGTCTCGGTCGACGTCGACGGCTCGGCGCACTGGACGCTGGCCGTCGAGGTGCCTCGCTAGACGACGAGGAGCGCTTGGCGACACGGGCCTCGTCTCCGGGGTGCCGCCGGTCGCGCCCTCCTAGGTGTCCGCCGTCGCGCGGACGCCGCCCGAGAGCCGCGCTTTCAGCCGAAGCACGGCCTTGGTGTGCAGCTGCGAGACGCGCGACTCGGTGACGCCGAGGACCTCGCCGATCTCGCGCAGCGTCAGCTCCTCGTAGTAGTAGAGCGTCACCACGAGCTTCTCGCGCTCGGGCAGGCGGGCGATCGCCTCGGCGAGCGCCTCGTTGAGCTCGGTCTGCTCGAGCGAGAACTCCGGGTTCTCCCCGGCCGGGTCCTCGATCGTGTCGATGAGCGCCACCTGGTCGCCGCCACCCTGCGGCGTCCAGAGCTCGTCGAGAGCGGCCATCGACGACCGCGAGATCTCCGACAGGTTCCGCTCGAGCTCGTCGTCGGAGACGCCGAGCTTCTGGGCGATCTCCTCGTCCGTCGGCGCGCGCATGAGCGTACGCTCGAGCTCGACGATCGCGCGCTCGATCTCGCGCGCCCGTGAGCGCACCGAGCGCGGGACCCAGTCGAGCGAGCGCAGCTCGTCGATGATCGCGCCCTTGATCCGCAGGATCGCGTACGTCTCGAACTTGATCTCGCGGCCGGGGTCGTAGCGCTCGATCGCGCCGATCAGGCCGAGGAGGCCGTACGAGACGAGATCCTGCTCGTCGACGTGCGATGGGAGGCTCGAGCCGAGACGGCCGGCGACGAACTTGACGAGCGGGGCGTACGTGAGGATCAGGCGATCGCGCACGCCGCGATCGCGCGTCGCGCGGTACTCCTGCCACAGCGTCTGGGTGTCCCCCCCGTTCGGTTGTGAGCTCATGCCGAGGGAGTGCCTCGGCGTCGGACCACGGTCATGGCTGCCACGTGACCAGAATACGCCCTCGACCCGCTGTCTCATCCCAGCGGCTTGGCCAGACGCCCTGTCAGCTTGGCCAGACTCGACGGGCTAGGTCGCCCATCCACAGCGCGATCGCCGCCGCCGCGAGCGCAACGATCCACGCGCGCCCGCCCTCGAGCGCCGACCAGACCGCCACGAGGGCAAGCGAAACGGCGATCACCGCGAACAGGCCCGCGAGCGCATAGCGTTGCATCGCTCGTGACACAGTGTCACAAGCGGGTCGGGGGTACACTGCCCTCCGCAGCCCAGGGGCGTGGCGCAATTGGTAGCGCACCGGTCTCCAAAACCGGGGGTTGCAGGTTCGAGTCCTGTCGCCCCTGCTGGGTAAATCCCTGCTAATCGACGAGTTCATCGGCAGGTATCGAGGCGGCTTTCGCCGGAGTCGGTACCCAAATCCGGTACCCAAGCGCCGAGGATCCGAGCCTCCGCACGCAACGCCTGGTCGCGGAACACAACGCCCGCCAGGTAGATGTACCGCTGCGTCGTGGAGAAGTCCGCGTGCCCCGCGCGGGCCTGGATCGCGGCCGGGGCGCTGCCCGCCGCCGCCTCATGCGTGATCGCGGAATGTCGACCGTGATGGAACGGCCGCACCCGATCGGTGATCTCCGCGTTCGCGAGCGCGGCGCTGAACGTGGCCGCATACCGCTTGTGGTCGAGCACCGATCCCTTGTCGGGGTGGCAGAAGACCAGCTCGTCGTCGCCTGCATACGCCGTACGGGCGCGGTGACGGAACAACTCCTCGGAGAGTTTCGGCCCGAGCGCGATCGTCCGCTCCGACGCGGCCGACTTCGGCGTGTCGGCTCGGCCACGGACAACCGTCTCGCAGACGCGCAGGCTCGGGCCTGCCGGGTCGGCAAGGTGGTACGTTGCGCCAGCGCAGCCCAAGTAGCTCGCCGCGACGCAGCCCAGTCGTGTAGACGAACAGGAACGCGACACGGGCCTGCTCGATCCAGCGCCGCTCGTCCTCCTGCTCGGCATCGGCCGCGAGCGTGACGAACGCCGTCTCGACGCGAGCGATCTCGGCGGGCGACAGGATCCGCCAGCGCAGCCGCGGCTCCGGTGGCCGCTCGACCAACTCGGCGACGTTCTCACGAACAACCCTCTGCCTGCGTGCCATCTTCAGGATCCCGTGCACGACGTTGGGGTGGCGGTTGCAGGTTCGCGGCGCGGCACCGGCGTGCAGCATGCCGGCGACGTAGCGCTCCAGGTGGCCGACGTCGAGGTCGGCGGCCCGAACGTGCCCCAGGTTCGGCTTCAGGTGTGCGTCCACGATCGAGCGGTAACTCTCGACGGTCGAACGCTTCAGGCCGCGCTTGGTCGGATGGGTCGCGAGCCACTCGTCCGCGAGCACCGCGAACGTGATCCGTCCCGGTGCCTTCGTCAGTCCTTCGCGGCGGACGTCGACGAGCCGGGCCTCCAACTCGTCGCGGGCCTTGGCCTCCGTCCATCCGTCGCTCTCGCGGCCGAGCGTCTCTTTCACCTGCCGCCCGTTCGCGTCGGTGAACTTGATCTTGAGGACGACGCCACGGACGCCCTCAACGCGGAGAACACACGCGCCGTGGCGGTTAGGGTTTCGCTGCATCAGGACTCAACCTCCTGTTGCCGGGGCCGGGACGTCGCAAGCGTGCCCGGCCCATCTGCAGGGCCGTTCGGAGTGTAACGGCGGAAGCGGGGGCCTCCACCCGCGGAGAGCTCCTCGAGCCAGCGGAGCACGTCCTCTTCTCGATAGCGCTTGTACCGGCCGAGCTCGAAGTGCGGGATCGCGCCCGAGCGGGTGTGCTCCCTCACCCAGCTGACCGGCACCGCCAGCAGCTGGGCGATCTCGTCCGCGGTGCGGAGCCGCTCGGTCACGCCGCCAACACCTCGACCTCAAGCAGCCCGCAGGCGACCCGCAGCCCCATATGCGTCAACCGGTAGCGGCCGGGGGGCTCCTGGACAAGCCTGGTAGCGATCCACCAGTGGAACATCTCGGCGGCGCCGCACTTGATGTGGATGCTCTGGATGCTTTTCAGTTCGGCCAGCTCGGCAGCGTCGATCGTGGTCACCAGTCGGTCTCCTCCGGCTCGTGGCCGGCGTCGGCCTGCGCCTCGAGCGAGAGTTGCGCGAGCCGCTCGATCTCGTCGGGGTCGAGAGCGTCGCGGAGAGAAGAAGCGTCGTCGCCTAACGCTTCTCTCTTAGGCGACGACGGCCGACGCTTCATCTCCTCTCTCCGGGAAGAGGAAGCGTCGTGACCGTCGTCAGCCCCTGACGACGCTTGCCGGAGCAGGTAGTAGGTGGCGTCCTTGCGCTTGCCGATCTCGTCACCGGAGACGCTCTCGAAGCGGTCGTCGGAGAGCGCCTGCTTGATCGGCTCGGGGTCGGCACCCATGCCACCGTCATCCTTCTTCTTGCGAAGCGCGGTGACCGTCCACCATTCGCTATTGACCATCAGCGCGGCGAGTTCGGCGACGTAGTCGCGCTCTTCGGGCTCGTCATCCCGGGCGTACGTGAACGACTCCGTTTCGCTGTCGAACGCGAGGATGCTGCCGGGCCGTTCACCTCGCGCCCAGCGGGCCTTCGGGAACGACAGCCGCGCCCAGCCGTTGCCGATCTTCTGCAGCAGCAGGATCACGTCGGCGTGTGGCGGCCAAGCGCCGGCGATCCTCTCGAGCCCGGCCTCACCCGGCTCCGTGCGGCTGCGCGGATGGTGGAGCAGCAGGAACGCGACGTCGCGTCCCATGCCGACCTCGTTGAGCAACTCGACGAACTCGCGAGTTTCCTCGGGGGTGCCGTTGCCGCGCACCCCGAAGCGGGTCAGCGTGTCGGCGACGACGAGGTCGATGCGGTGTTGTTCGACGACTGCGCGTAGTTGCTGACGAAGGTCGGGGTTGGAGAGCCGGACGGCACCCCATTCGGCGGGGACGTCCCAGATGCGTACGGACTCGGGTTCGGGGCCGTCATCGTTCGTTGACGGCCAGGCGGCGAGCCGCTGCTCGAGCTTCTCTCGGAACGCTTCGCGCGGGCCTTCGTTCTCCACGATCAGGATCCGCAGCGGTCGCGAGAACGACAGGCCGATGTAGTCGCGGCCGGCGGCAGCGTGTAACACCAACTCGACGACGAATGTCGTCTTGCCGTCTCCGGTCTTGGCGGCGAGGATCGCGGTGCCCGCTGCGGGGAGCAGCGTTCCTTGGGTGGCGGCGATCAGCGGCGGTGACGTCGTCTCGTCTTTGCGGGCGATGGACTCGGCGAGCGTCACGGTCGGGTCGACATCGACGGACGCCGTGTCGAGCCGGATCTCGCTTTCGGTCAGCCCGAGCAACCGGACGAGCTCGCGCTCGCTGCCGCAGAGATCGCCGGGGACGGACTCAACGCACTCGAACCGGTACCTGCCGAGGTTCTCGTCCGCGCGGACGATCACCGAGAAGCCGGTCGTGCCGTGCTTGTCGGGGCACGGGATCATCCAGCCGACAGAGGTCTCCCGTGACGGAAGCGATCGCATGAACGCGGGCGCGACAGGTTCGACGGTCACGCCGAGACCGCCCCGCGGAGGATTACGTCAGGTTCGTGAGGGTCGTCGGTACTTCGACTTCGGCCGGGCGAATGGGCACCGCTGCGGCGGACGCGACGAGTAGCCCTCGTGGCGCGGCGTCCGGCTCGAGGTGCTCGATGCTGCGGCCGAGGCAGCTCGGCCTGGCGCACTTCAACCGCGCCCGAGCCGACAACCCCGGCGGCCGCGCCGCCGCTCTTCTCTATGACCATCGCGAGGTTCGCATAAGCCGCCATCAATCCTAGACACCAAGGGCGCCCCTCGCGAGAGCGCCCTCGGCTGCATCTGGCTTATGCACCGATCACGATACCGCCCAGAACATCCGCACCTCGACGCCGCCCGGCACTCCAGCTCGAGGTCGGCGACCCAGAGCGCCGACGCAGCTGGGCGGGCGACATACGCCAGCGATCGGGTGCGCTGAGCATTCCAGCGACGGCGCCTCCGACTGCTCCGCGCCGATGGACGTGTCTCGATGGTCGGAGTACCGTCAAGTCGTTGCATCGCAGACTGTTGCTCCTTGGGTTTGTGCTGGCCGCTCTCGCCAGCGGGTGCGGCGGGGGTGCGTCTGATCCGGAAAGCGCCCGGTGCGCGAACCCGAGCCCGACGTTTCACGAGGCGACAGACGTTGGAGATCACCGCGAGGCGGCGGTTCACTTCTCGTGCGAGGGCGCAGTTCTCGCGGGAACCATGTATCTCCCGAAGGGGGACGGGAAGCACCCCGCGGTGGTCTGGGTGCACGGGAGTGGTGAGACGCCACGGTTGAACTACGGGACGGTCGTCGCGCCGCTGGTCGAGAACGGGATCGCGGTCTTCTCGTACGACAAGCGAGGCGTCGGCGAGTCGGAAGGCGACTGCTGCCCCGACGCCTATAACTTGCTCGCCGCGGATGCAGACGGCGCAGTGCTCGCGGTGCGTTCCCACCCCGAAGTTGATCCGAACCGCGTTGGGCTCTACGGAGCGAGCCAAGCGGGTTGGGTCGTGCCACTCGCAGATGCACGACTGGACAAGCCGGTCGCCTTCACTGCGCTCGTTGACGGCCCCGCGGTGACGACTGGTGAGGAGGAGGTCTGGAGCAAGGCAGCCGGTGAAGACGAGGACGGCCCCCTGACCGCCGAGAAGAAGGCCGAGGCGACCGAAAAGCTGCGAGACGCTGGCCCATCTGGTTTCGATCCAGCCCCCTACATCGAGCAGATGTCGACGCCTGGACTGTGGCTCTACGGTGGCGCGGACAAGTCGATGCCGACAGATCGAAGCGTAGAGATCCTCTCGCGGTTGAAGCGTGCGGGGAAGGACTTCACGGTCATCGTGTTCCCCAATGCCGGCCACGGACTGGTCGACGACATACCAAGCGCTCCGGAAGCGCCCGCGACGCTGGTGAACTGGATCGAGAAGACCGCGAAGGCCAGCTGACCGCCCACCGGCCTGCGCGACGTCCGGACGACCAAGGTGCTGGCGCTCACGATCCCCGAGCGCGAGACGATCATCCGGGCGCTCGACGACGCTCCAGCGGGACTCGAGGAGCTCCGCGCCGTGCTGCTTCGCGAGCACGTCGGTCGGAAGCGCGACGGCTTGGCATAGGACGGGGCGAGACGTCCCCCTCCCGCTCCACGCTCGCGCCGCTTGTGGGCGGTCGGGTGATCCTGATACTGGGGTGGTGATGCGATCGCGTCCGCGGCTCTCGTTGCTCGTCGTGATCACCGTTTTGGTGGGCGCGGTTGCCGGTGGGGCAACTGCCTACGGGAAGACCGAGGCAGGCCCGCGTTGTCACGTGGGAGCCGTGAGAGGTGTAGTGGCCGGCAAGCGCGTCTGCTTGCGGGCGGGCAAGGCCTGCGACTACCGCCTTGACCGGAGCTTCCGCAGGTACGGCTTCTCGTGTGGCGCCGGGTTCTTGACTCCGCGTTCGGGGTGGCAGATCCAGCTGCTGCCGGCGCCGCCCGGTCGCGGTTGTCGGGGAACGGACATCAACGAGCGAGGCGAGATCATCGGCGTCTGTGCGACCGCCTCGACGCCTGGAAGGGACGACGTGTATCTGTGGAGCGACGGTCGCATCATCAACCTGAGCGCGGCGACAGGCCCCGGAAACGTCGTCTTTAGCTCGATCAACGACGCCGGCCAAGTGATCATTCAGAGAGACGAGGCCATCGGCACGACGCCTTCGGTGAAGATCGTGACGCACTCGTGGTTCTGGGATCACGGCGTGGTCACCGAAATGGGCCCCTTCGATCACTTCGCGAGATATGACCTTGAGGGTCGAATGGTCAATCTCCACGGCCAGGTCGTTGGCTGGGAGAGCATCGGGGCGGAGGAGCACGCGATTCTGTGGCAGAACGGCGTCACCACCGACCTCGGCAGCCTCGGTGGAACGCCACGCGAAGCCCTGGCCATCAACGAGCGAGGCCAGATCGTCGGTTTCAGCCGCACGGCCAACGGCGACCAGCACGCATTCCTCTGGCAGAACGGCGTCATGACCGACCTCGGCAGCCCCGGTGGACGCAGCGCCGTCGCCAGAGCGATCATGGACGACGGCACCGTCATCGGCAGCTCCGGCTTCGCCACCGCGACCGGGCCGGTAGGGATGGTCGCATGGCACGACGGTGTCGCCCGCGAACTCGTCCCCGAGTTCTTCGCTCTCCTGATCAACCACCAGGGCGACATGGTCGGACTCCACTGGCGGACGATGCCCGCAGGGCAGTTCCTCATCTGGCAACACGGGCATCTGCGCCCCACCGGGATCCGCTCGGCCGAGCTGGTGGCGTTCAACGACAGCGACCAACTGCTCATCAAGCTGCAACAAATGGTGGGAGGCCAGCACGCTTACCTGTGGCAGAACGGGACGATCTCGGATCTCGGCGGCCCCGCCCACACCGACGCCCGAGCATTTAACGAACACGACCAGATCGTCGGCAGTGTCAACGGTCACGTCGCACTCTGGACACGACGACACGGCGGATGAGGAGCTGCGCTCCGTCCTGCTTCGCGAACACGTCGGTCGGGTACGCGACGGCCTCATCTAGCCGAGCCCGAGCGAGCGTCCGGAGGATCTACCCCTCGTGTTTGAAGCTGGGGGCCGGGGGAGGTGGGCCGGGTACGCTCGGCCATCGTGAGGAGCCGGTATCTCGTCGTCTACGACTACGGCACGGGCGGGGTTTGGGCCTACGTCACCGCGCCGTCGGAAGACGCGATCCTTCAGGCGTTTCCTGAACTTCAGGTCGTCCGCGAACGACCCGAGTGGATGGACGATGACGCCCGCGAACGCCTCGAGGATCTCGACCTTGAGCAGCCTTCGGGACTCCTCGCCGACCTCCTCGCCGAGCGTGGGTAACGACATCGCCGGCGTGTCCAGCGGTGATCGCGCCCAATGCTCGGCGCAATACCCCCGGACGCTCGCGCCGTGCTGCTCCGCGAGCACGTCGCCGGGTCAAGGACGGACTCGTTTAGCTGATCGCGACCGGCACCCGACACGTCGAGCGCGATCAGCAACGTGCCGATACGTTCCCGCAGTGGGTGACGCGCTCGGTTGGCTGATCGTCCTCGTGCCGCTCGTGATCACTCTGGCGACGGGCGTCCTCCTGACGCCCTTCCTGGTGCGACACGGCGCTACGTTGCGTCGACACCCCATCGCCGGTGGCTTGCTCGCCGTCCAACTCATCCTCGTGATCGCGTCGTTCATTGTGGTCTCGACGGTCTCTGACCCCGAGCAGAACTGCGATCCCGTTGAGGACGCGGCCCGAACGCTCCTCATCGTCTGCTTCGGCTCGAGCCTCATCGGCGGACTCGCCGTGGGAGTCACCCTCGCCACGAGCAAGAACCTCGATCGACCTGCTGGCGTCGCGATCGTGAGCCTGGTCGGCACGTACGTGATCGGCGGGGTCGCTCTCTTCGCTGGGCTCTGCACGTACACCTGAGACCAACCCTGCCCCAGTCCCCGACGACGAACTCCGCGCCGTGCTGCTCCGCGAGCACGTCGGCCGAGTGCATGACGGGTTGGCTTGAGTCGCGGAAAGGAGTACAACCGGCGTGTACCACCCCCAAGGCGCCGCACTCTGGGGAGAGGACTACGTCTCGTTTGAGGCGCGACGGGTGCGGCGCCCCTTCGGGTCTAGCTCATGACGCCATGCCCGCTTACGGTGAGAGGGACGCTGGTCAGGGGGCGCGTCTACTGACAAGGGGAGGCGCAACCCCGCCAGCGTTCTTTGGGCGGCTTGGTATTAGGGGGCACGAAGACCCCAAGATCCCGAACGATTCAGCACGCGTCGGGTTCCAGTCCCAGTCCGAGCCGAATACCTCCGGAAGAGCCCCGTACCCCCGTTCTCATTCTGTGACAACAGACATGACCGCGCAAGAGCCGCCAGGGGTGCACTCGAGCCCAGCACGCTCAATCAGGGCATAAACAGAAAAACAGTTTCACTTAGGGAGAGAAAAGCGACTGCGGGGGTCGCGGGCTCGACCGGTGCCAAAAAGCCCAAGCGCACTGACGTCTGAGGGATTGAAGGACTCGGCATCGACGCCGATAACCTCGGGCCTTGGACAAGCCAAGCCTGCTTGTTCCGCTGGTTGCCCCGGTCATCACGGTCGTCGCGGCCTCCGTGTCCTGGCTCCTTCTCGCCTTCTCTCCGCGGGTTCGCGCAACTCTGGAGCTGCCGTGGCTCCTGTGGGCGCTGCTGGTCGCGCAGCTGTTCTGCGCTGTAATGGCTTGGCTCGTGATCCGGAACGCGCCTCACTCCGCGGGGAACCCAGGCTGCATTACGAGTGAGAGCTCGGCCATGTCGCTGGCGTGGATCCTCCTGCTCGCGGCGATCGGTATCGGCGGAGTCGCGATCATGAAAGCTTTGTTCGCGGAGGAACGACCGGCCGCGCTTGAGCGCCTCGGACTGTGGTCGCTCGCCCTCGCTGGCCCGTACGCGATCGCCTTCGTGATCGTCCCTGAGGCGTTCTGCGGCTGGAACTGAGCGTTTGCCGACGAGGATGCTGGGTTTGCGGCGCGTCACGGGTCGTGCGGGTCGAGCAGCGCGACAACGGGACACTCGGGCTGGTGCCAGAACGTGATCGCCGCGACGGCGAGCTCGGGATGCGGGATGACCACGGGGCGGGCACCGCAGGCGTCGCACACACCGTTGATCCAGGCTGCGTTGCGGACCGCGGTCGCGTTCTTGGTGGCTTCGTCGTCGTCGTCGCGAACAACGGGGAGACCGACGAGGATCGGGGGCCGCTTGCGTGTGCCGGGGATCTTGGCTGTCATCGGATGCCGAGCACCTGGCCGACGTTGCGGCGGATCACGCTGCCGTCGCCGTAAGACACCTCGCTGACGGGTGGTGTGGTTGCCGCGGGCGCGCGCTCGAGCAGCAAGACCTCTGTGGATGGCTCGACGGGCTTCCGCGACGGGCTCAGGATCGTGACTTCCTCGACGAGCGCGCGGCTGACGATCTCCCATCCGTTGAACTCGTAGGCGCGGAGCACGCGGTAGCTGAAGCTCGCCCGTTTCCTTTGCGGAGCCATCCGGGTGGGGCGTCGACGGTGCAGCGTGTGACGATCCAGCGCTGGTCGACCCATGGCCAGACGACGAGCTGGTGAACCTCGCCGACCTGGCGCTCGAGGTCGTGGTCGACGACAAGCGGGATCGTGTCCGGAAAGAGCGTCAGACCCCTGGCTCATCTACGCACCCGGATCCGCGGACGGGGCCGAGCAGGGCGTCAGGGTCGTAGGCCCTAGCGATCTTGATGCGGGCCTCGTGGCTCAGCGTGTTCGCTCCAGGAACACGGGCCTGTCGTCGTCGGCGAGGTAGTAAGCGGACGCCGGCGAGTAGCGCAGGTCGCCGAGTTCGCCTCGGACGAGCCTGTAGGTGACGCCGCGGGCCTCGGCGTAGCCGAAGCGGAGCAGGTGGACGTCTTCTCTGGGGAGCTCGGGGAGGGCAGCCTGCTTCGCGAGCCGGAGCGCCTCTCGTTGTTGCAGCTCGGCCAGCCGTCTGCGTCGCTGATCCCGCTCGCTCTCCGCGGCGTCGAGCGGCCTTGTCGCCGAGAGCCTCACGCGTGCTCCTCCGGGTTGCGCACGGGCTGTAGCCATCGCTCGAGCGAGTCGACGCGAACACGCAGGTGGCCGTGTGGGCCGAGACGGACCGCCGCGAGGGTGCCTTCGCGAACGGCTCTGCGGATCGTCGCCTCATGGCACGACGCGAGCGCGGCCGCCTCCCCCGTTCGGAGGAGCAACCGTCGAGGCGCAACCGGAGACGGAGACATAGCCCGACTGGAGCCGTCCTGCATTGTTGCGATTGTACTCTTTTGCTCGGGTAAGTTTGCACGCCACCGGACGACTTGCGAACGGCGCTCTACGCTCGACGGGTGGCGGTCGATCTGCGCATTCGCGAGATCGCGAAGGAAACGCTCACCGGTCAGCAGCTCGTCGCCTGGGAGCTCCACCTCCAGGGCGGCGAGTCGTGACGAGGCGACCAGTCATGCGATGATCCCCCCATGCGCTTCCACTACACGGTCGTCAACGAGTTCATGGAAAAGGACGTCGACGCCTCGTTTCTCACCGACGAGGAGCTCGTCGTCGGCGACACCGTGCCGCTCGGGAATCGCCGGTACCTGATCGAACGCATCGTCGACAAGGGCGGAACCGAGTGGAATTCCGAGGGCAGAACAACAATGGACTCCAAGCTGCTCCACTGTCGGCGGGTTCCCACCGCCTGAGTCGGCGCTTGCGCCATGTCAGGCCAGTTCGTCGCGCTTCTGGCGCTCGTGACCGATCTCGTGCTTCAGCGCGAAGCATCTCGACCAGTGAACCGGAGTCAGACGGATGACGTACATCCCGTCCTCGTCTTCGACGGCCTGCTCGAACGCCTCGTCGATCGCGATCAGGTCGTCCGTTCTGATCTTGCTCCAGTCGCTCTTCTCGATGGCCATCAAACGATCATTCCACGCGCGGGGCAAGCGGTACCCAAATCGGTACCCATCTCAGCCGCTCTCAGATGACCTGGCGGGCCTGAGCGGCGCTTGGATGCGCGGACATGCGTGTACCGGCCGGTCGGGATCGCTCTCCAAAACCGGGGGTTGCAGGTTCGAGTCCTGTCGCCCCTGCTGACTTCAACACATGGAATCCCGCTTCCCATGCGGGATTCCGGCTATCTCCAGCCACCCCGCTGTTTCCGCTCTGATCCGCTGGAATCCGCCTGACAGAGGCATTGACTTTCCCAAACCTTCCCGCAAGAGCCACGCGGTAACCCTGTTGGCGGGCTGAGTTCCCGGGTGCGAACAACGCCGGGGGGCGGGCGTCATAAGCTAGGCGTGAGATGAAACTTGACGATGCCTTCGCGAACCTAGAACGACCTGATTGTCGTCGAGCGCCGCCCTGAGGGCGTGAGCTACGACGAGATCGCGATACGCCGCGTTCGAGGGTCCCAGATTGAAGACCGCCCACTCGGGCCGACTCGCCGGCGGCCGGTCGTTCTGAGTCTCGATGACGGCCGAGCCCGTCAACCGCGCTGCCGGCGATTTCCATGTCTGTGGGCATAGGCTGCAGGGGGGCCGCAGCCGCCCATGCGACCTCGAGGGAGCGAGCGGCTCCCTGTGGGGGAAAGGCGCAGGACGGCTGCGGACGGAGACCGGGAGGGAGCGTTGGCCTCCGATGTGGCCGATCGCGTTCGATAAGACCTCGGCGTTCCGATGTCCGAACTGACCGTTCGCGGGCGCTGGCGCGAGACCCGAACAGAGCCTGCGTCGAAGCGCCCGCCGAAAACCCGACGTTCTCACCCCTTCCCGAGCATGAACGCCGTTAGAGCACGTTACGCCGCTATACCTACGAGATCCCCTTCCGCCGCTTTTACCTTGCGCTATTTGCGGCAATCGCCAGGTTTGTCAACGGCCTGCCCGCCAAGAAAGGCTGCACGAGATCGCCGCAAATCAACACCCCTCCACGGAATCGGCTAGACGAGGCCGGCCCGCACTCGGCCAACGCGCTCGAACATCAAGGCTCTACGGAGCTCGTAGAGGCCGTCGGGAGGGTCGCGGAGGACGGCGAGGACAGCTTCTCGGTCATCGATGTTGAGCCCGACACGCTCGTCACCGCAGGCGTGGGCGATGAGCAGGAGCGCGGCGGTGTCCATGTGGCCAGCGTGAAGGAGGAGATCGGTGAGCTCGATGACGGCGAGCCCGTCGACCACGATGCCAGCGATTTCCATGTCTGTAGGCATAGAGTGGCTATGGGGCCGCAGCCGCCCGTGCGACTTGAGGGAGCGAGCGGCTCCCTGTGGGGAAGACGCAGGGCGGCTGCGGACGGAGACCACGGGCGGCCTCCGATGTGGCGGGGTTGCGTTCGCTAGAAGACCTCGGCGTCCGATGACCGATCTGACAGTTCACGGACGCTGGCGCGAGACCCGAACAGAGCCTCAGCGTCGAAGCGCACGCCGCAAGCCCGACGTTCTCGCCCCGGCGGGAGCCTGAACGCCGTTACGGCACCTTACGCCGCCCACCGTTACGCGGCAACTCGAGGGGCGGTGCCGCGAAAGGGGAGGGGTGCGACACCGCCCCTAGACCCCCCTCGTCAAATCCACATGATGGCCACGGATGGGGCTAGGTGGCGCGGGCGTTCACGACCAACCTGCCCTTCTTCCTCGAGCCTCTGCTTGCTCCCCTTCTCGAGTCCGGCGTGCCAGTGAATGCCCGCGCCGTTAGCCGGATTGTCGCGCTGTCAGCGTCGTCTTCCAAGCCCCGACTCATTGCGCACGCGACTCGGAACTGCGATTTCTTCGCAAACAGCGAGGATTACGTGCAGGTGGGACAAGGGGGCGTGGCGTGAAGGGCAGCGCTTCCGAACGGAGCCGGAATAGGCGGCCCGGGCTCGGCTAGATGATCCGCCTACACAGGTTGTGAACGGCTGAGGAGTCATCCGGCCCTCCTTTGAGGCTGTGCGGGTCCGCCAAGACCTGCATCTCAAAGGAGGGCCGTGATGGATCTGCACGCTAACGCGAAGCTCGGATTGGCTGGGCGGCGCGAGCTCGTGCTCGCGATCGAGCAGGGGTCGTCGCTGAAGGCGGCGGCAAACGCCTTTAGCGTCTCGCCGGCGACCGCGCACCGCTGGTGGCATCGCTGGCTGGAGGGAGGCCGGATCAGCTCGGCGCTTGTTGACCGCTCCTCGCGACCGCTGCATCAGCCGCGTCGGTTGACGGTGGCCGAGGAGGAGCCAATCTTGCGCGCCCGGCGCGAGACAAACCTCGGGCCGGGACGGCTGGCCGGGATCGTCCGCCGCGCCCGCTCGACGATCTGGAAGGTGCTCCACCGGCACGGCCTCTCGCGACGGGCGCGCGGACACAGGCAGAGCTATCGCCGCTACGAGTGGTCGCGCCCGGGAGCGCTGCTGCACATGGACGTGAAGCGGCTCGCCCGCTTTAGCGTCCCCGGCCACCGCGTCACCCGAGACCGCAGTACGAAGGACCTGCACCGTGGGATCGGCTACGACCACCTGCACTGTGTCGTCGACGACAACTCGCGGATCGCCTACGTCGAGCTGCACCCGCGCGAGGACGCCGACACCAACGTGCGCACGCTCACACGGGCACTCGCCTTCTTCGGCGAGCTCGGCCTGGAGGCGCCCGAAGCGGTGATGACCGACAACGCGATGGTCTACCGCAACAGTCACCGCTTCCAAGCGCTGCTCGACGGCCATGGCATCCACCACATCCGCACACCCGCATACACGCCGCGCTGGAACGGCAAAGTGGAGCGCTTCATCCAGACGCTGCAACAGGAATGGGCATACAGCCGCACCTGGCCGACCTCGAGCGCTCGCGCCCGCTCGCTTCTAAGCTTCCTCCGCTACTACAACCGACAACGACCGCACAGCTCACTCGGAGACCGGCCACCCATCAGCCGCGTTCACAACGTCTGTGGGCAGGACAGCTAGACGAGGCCCTCCCTACGCGCCCGACGTGCTCGCGCGAGTACGGCGTTGCGGATCTCGACGACGATGGCGAGTGGCTCGTGGGTGACCTCCGCCGGCTCGATCCAGTTCAGGAAGGCGGGCTACGCGCCCCTTGGATCTCCTCGCTCGTCGCAGGGGGTCGTCAGCTTCGGGTTCAAGGCGGCCGCCTCCTGGTCGAGGATGTGGATTGTTCGCTCCATGGCGACTGGCTGGAGGCCGCCGGGGCCAGAGTGGTAGGGGCGGTCGAGGAACCACAAGAGGAGCAGCGTCGAAGTGATCACGATCGCGACGCCGCCCATCATTGTGGCCTGCACGACGGCGCGCTCTGCGCTGTCGGCAAAGAACAGCATGAACACGAAAATGATCACGGCGCTCAACAGCAGCACGATCCACAGCGGCAGTGGGATCACCCCCTCGGCACCGTGGGTGCGATCCCCTCGCGCGGCATCGCGGTCGGAGCGCTGGTCGAGCCATTTCGCGTAGGCCGCCTCCTCGGGGGCGGAGCGGGGGTCGACCGTCTTGGTGATGCGGAACATCGTGGGGCTCCAGGGATTCTCGGCATCGCCGAGTGTGCCCGCCTGCATCTTCGGCCACTCGCTGTGGACGACCGTACGCGCGTAGCAGACGAGCTCGCCCAAGAGGCTGGCACGCACCGCGACGGGGAAGAGCTGCGCTGTCTCAAACTGCTCTCTGACGATCTGCGCTTCTGTCTCCGCGCCGCTTCGCGAAGTGTCGAAGCTCTCGAACGCCAGGAAGACGACGAACCCGAGGAGCACGGCGAACCCCGTCGCGAGAACACCGAAGACTCCTGAGGCGCGGTCACCGTCCTCGAAGTAGCTTCCAGCGGGGGCGCGGCGACGAACGAGCAGCATCGCCGTTATCGCGACCACTGTCACCGCCGCAACGATGAGACCGGCCCAGAGAAGGCTCACTACTTCTGCACCCGCCCACGGCCTTCGGATCTCGGCATTGCGCGAATCACGGTTTGCATCCTGACGCTCGGCCTGATCGGCTGCGTGGGGTCGCGCCCGGAACGCTCGCGCGGCTCTGTTAGACGAGCCTGTCCCGCACTCGACCGACGTACTCGCGAAGTAGCACCGCGCGGAGTAGCCGTCCACGGATTTGACCCAGCTTGGTCAAAGACGGGGCCTCTGAGCGGCCGTATCGTGTCGTATGAAGTAAGAGGGCCTACGAAGTCCTGACGCCATCTGATCATGCGCGGGCTGTAGCCGTCCGAAGGGGACGAGCTCGCCGGGTTCGCATGACGAATTCGTGAGACTGTTCGGTGGTGTTCCCTGACGGGGATGTGGTCGCTAGGCCCTACGCCTACGACCTTCCGCTGGGCTTCCAATGACCATTCGAGAGGACGAGATGACCCAAACGATTCATATCAATGTCCGGTTCCGGGCAAAGCCTGGTAAGCAGGCCGAACTTGCCCAGCGCATGGTCGAGCTGCGCCCAGATGTCGAGGCTCTGGGAGGGACGAGCGTCGTGACTGTCGATTCCGATGACGAAACGGTCTTGTACTTCATTGAGACGTTTCCCGACCAGGCTGCGATCGACGCTGATATGAAGACGCCGCTCGTACGAGCCCTCGTTGCCGATCTGGGTGAGCTGACGGTCCACGGGACTGATTTCCGTATCGAGCGGAGCTCCCCCGTCGCTCGGTAAGCCGAACCCAGCGATGCGAACGTCTGGCGCGCCAGTGCTCGGGAATGTCACTCCCGATTACTCCTCGCCCGTGACCTGGTCCAGCCGTGCTGCTGTCTCGGCTCGTGCGAGGTACTCGTCGAGCATCCTCGCGGCTTCCTGCTCGTGTCCCTCCAGCAGGTGGCGGTAGCGGTCGGTCATGTAGGTCGAGCCGTGCCCGACGTAGTCGCCGATCCGTTCGAGGCTGAGCCCGGCGTCGTGCATCAGCGACACGAAGGTGTGGCGGCACGAGTGCAGCTCGATGGGCAAGAGCGGCGGCTTCTGCTCCTCGGCGCGCATCCTGTTCGCCGCCTCCCACGCCTTGGCTGCCTGCCTGCGAATGTGCGACGGAGTGAACGGCCGGTCGGCCGTCGCCCCGAACACAAAGTCGCGCCCGTCACGTCCGATGCTCGTCTTGAGCGTGACGAGGTGGTCGCGCAGCAGCGCCGTCAGCGGCACCGTGCGGGTGCCCTTCGCGGACTTGGGGGTGATCTCGCCGGCATAGTCGTCCCATGAGCGGCGCACCTGGATCACGCCCTTCGCGAGGTTCACGTCTTCCCAGTGCAGCCCGCGTAGCTCGCCACGTCTGAGTCCCGCGTAGAACGCGGTTGCGTAGATCGGCCGCAGGTTGTCGGGCAGCGCGGCCAGCAGCTCGGCCGCTTCGTGCGCACCGTACGCGCATCAACCGTTAGGCAACGTCTTCGATGATCTCGATCAGCTCGTCCACGCGGTAGCCCTGTTGGCGGGCGAAGTCGACGAGTTCCTTCGCTCGCTGGACGACAGCGCCGCGTTCGGGGGTGCCGGCGACTGAGATGCCGCGCCCGCGGCGGAACTCCAGTAGCCCCTCGTCGCGAAGCAGTCTCAAGGAACGCAGCACCGTGTTTGTGTTGACGCCAAGGATGGCGGCGAGATCCTTTGCAGGAGGCAGCCGCTCTCCGGGCTTCGCTTCTCCGTCGGCGACCGCGCGGCGGATCTCGGCGGCGACTTGTTCGTAGAGGTCGGTGGGGTCGGCCTTGTTCACCTTGACACTTATCATGATGCTAGTAATACTAGCGCAATCGAGTACGGAGGCAGGTTGTGACCCTTACCGCCCCGCCTCGCCCGCCTCACCCGAGCGATGCCGTCGGTCGCCAGGACGTCGAGGCGCTCGTCGAGGCGCTGATCGAGGAAGCGAGGAAACGCGCACAGCGCCGTCGACGCCGGAACGCGGCGGTCATGATCCTCGTCTCGCTGGTCGGAGTCGTGGTCTTCGCGGTGCTCGGACGAAGCGCGCAGTCGCAGACTGCGTCCTCGGGCGTCTCCGCGCGGTTGGCCCCTGCGGCGCAGGCGGCGCCGTCGAGGATCGCCTTTGTGGCCGGTGTGTACAAGCCCAGTCCGAGTGGCCCCTTCTTGCGGACCGAGCTCTACGTCATGAACGGCGACGGCAGCGGCAAGCGTAGGCTGGTGCGCGACGCATCGAGTCCTGTGTGGTCGCCTGACGGGCTCAAGCTCGCGTTCGAGAAGCGCTTCGGCCCGCACATCGGGCAATGCGGGGTCTGCAACGACGAGATCGTCGTCATGAACGCCGACGGCAGCGGACAACGGAACCTCACGCGCCACGTGGGCTACGACGGCGTCCCTGCGTGGTCGCGCGACGGGCAGACGATCGCGTTCTCCAGCGCTCGCGACAACTCCTCCGTCCCGACCCTCTACGTCATGAATGCCGACGGAAGCGGGCTGCGGCGGGTGACCGAGGACGCGGCCCACGCCTGGGGGCCGGCCTGGTCGCCGGACGGGCGAAGGATCGCCTTCGGGCGCGTTGCCGGCGGGGTCGGGAACAACCGCGATGGCGAGGTCTTCGTGGTGAACGCCGACGGGAGCGGCCTGCTGAACCTGACGCGTAATCCGGCGATGGATCACTCCCCTACGTGGTCACCGGACGGGCAGAAGGTCGCCTTCTCCAGCTATCGGGACAACACGAGGAGGCGCCCCACCACCGACGTTCACGTCATGAACGCCGACGGGAGCGGACAGCGGAACCTGACCCGCAACCCGGCCGCCGACATGTTCCCCGTCTGGTCGCCCGACGGCCAGCGGATCGCCTTGGTCAGCAACCGTGACGGGAACGACGAGATCTATGTCATGAGCGCCGACGGCAGCGGCAAGCGCAACCTGACGCGCAACCCGGCAGGTGACGGACACCCAGTCTGGTCACCCGACGGTAGGACGATCGGATTCGTCAGCAACCGCGGCGGCAACCGCGACATCTACGTCATGAACGCCGACGGCACCGGGCTGCGGAACCTGACCCGCGACGTTCGACAGCAGGCGTTCGGGATCGCCTGGTCGCCCGCGCAGAAACCATGAGCGTCACCGCCCCACCACGCCCGCCTCGCCGGAGCGACCCTGTCGATCGCGCGGAACTGGAGGCGCTCGTCGAGGCATTGATCGAAGAGGCTAGGCAACGCGCGCGGCGTCGCCGGCGCATTTACTGGGCCGTCGCAGCCGTGGTCGCGCTCGTCGGAATCGCGGCCTTCACAGCGTTCGAGCGCAGCGCCCAGTCACATACCGCGTCCCCCGCACTCATGGCGCGATCAAGCGTTCCTGCCGCGACCACAAACGCGAGGATCGCCTTCATCAGCTCAGACCTGCGCTTTGGTCGCCAAGCCGACGGCGGACTCTACGTCGTCAACGCCGACGGGAGCGGCAAGCAGCAGCTGACGTCCGCGCGGTACTCCACTCCTGCCTGGTCGCCCGACGGGCGAGCGATCGCCTTCGGCAGCGCCGGCGGCCGCGGCGCTGGCGTCTCCGTCATGAACGACGACGGCACGGGCCAGCGGAGACTGACGAGCGGCGCCCGTCCCTCCTGGTCGCCCGACGGGAGCCAGATCGCCTTCGTCAGCGGACGCGACGGCAACGCCGAGATCTACCTGATGAACGCCGACGGCAGCGGGCAGCGGAAGCTCGTCGCACACACGGCAGGCAACGCGGTGGCGGGCTCCGCTCCTGTCTGGTCGCCCGACGGGCGGAGGATCGCGTTCGTCAGCGGTCGACGGCATACCTTTCCTTTCCGCGTCGAAGCGACCGACATCTCGGTCGTGAGCGCCGACGGCAGCGGACAGCGGAACCTGACCCGCAACCCCGCCTCCGACAGCGACCCTGCGTGGTCGCCGGACGGCCGGAAGATCGCCTTCGTCCGCAACTTCGAGATCTACGTCATGAACGCCGACGGCAGCGGCCAACAGAACCTGACCCGCAACCCGGCACACGACCTCGCGCCTGCCTGGTCACCCGACGGGCAGCAGATCGTCTTCGAGCGCCGGCTCGCACGACGACAGTACGGCAAGCACGGCCGATGCCCCCGCTGCGGTGGAGCGACGATCTTCGAGGTACAGGTGATGAACGCCGACGGCAGCGGACCGCGAAGGCTGACGCGAAACGCCTCGCAGGTCCACGAGGGCGCAATCGGCGCACGCCCTCGCTGGTCGCCCGACGGGAGCCAGATCGCCTTCGTCAGCGGACGCGTCGGCAACGCCGAGATCTACCTGATGAACGCCGACGGCAGCGGGCGGCGCAACCTGACGCGCAACCCGGGCGGAGACGACACCGTGTTCGCCTGGTCGCCCGCGCAGAAGAAGTAGGGCGCGACCCAGGGCAGCCCGTAACGCCGGAGACACGCGCAATCGGGCAAATCGATTCCGGTGATGCCATGATCAAGGCGTGCCAAGATTCGTCTACAAGATCGTGCCCGCTTCGCTGATTCCCGAGGGTGCGGAATACATCTTTGAGTCGGAGCAGGACTTCAAGGCCGGGGACGAGTTCGAGCGTGCTGGCCGACGTCTGTCCGTAGAGCTAGTCGAGGACGACGACACGGGCTCGCAGACCGGGACCGACTTGGTCAGTAGAACGCTTCACTGTCGCGAGGTCGAGCCAGACGTGTGGTGAGTGCGCCGCAAAGACTCAGATACCGAAACTCCCACCATCGCCTCGGCCTCCCGCCTGCGCGTCGCCTTCTCGACGTGCCCGTACACGTTGCTCGTCACGTCGAGACGACCCGCCCATCGGCACCGTCGTCCACGGCACCAAGCGCGTCATCCACATGGGCAACGGCGAATGGCAACCGCTGGATGAGACGCCCAACCGCTAACGATGCGGCACGTGCCCACCAGCACCAGGTTGCGGAATTGGCCGCTGCCTGCACCTCGTCCCAGACGAAGGTCACACCACGGAGCGGAGGCCGAACCGTGGCTAGGATCGGCGTATGGAGTTGGCGTTCACGCTGCACGGCGTTGAGGGCCGGGTGGTAGTGGACTATCGACGAAATGTCGACCCAGGGGCGGTTGGCTGCCTGTAGGAGACTCGGGATTTCCCGGTGTGCACAGCGCTCGTCGAGTATCCGATGCGCGGCTACGAAGCGCTGATGGGATGGGTTCAGCTTGTCCGCTCGGACGACAATGTGAGTGGCGGCAAGGAGTTCGAGGTGGATCCCCTCGCGTTTCTCGGTGACCTCCCTCATCCGTTTTGCTGGCTGGGCATCTGCCCGACGTTGTTCGATGTGCCGTCGCGGTCGCCGCGGCGTCCCATGCAGTGGACGGCACGGAGCTATCTCTGTGTTCCCGATGACATCGGGAAGGACTCGGGGTCTACGCCATGCTGGGCTTCGGCTGGGGGTTCCGGATCGAAGGCGCAGACGTTGTGCTGGAGTCCCCGTGGCCGCTCGAAGCCTCGGCGTGGAACGAGCATCTACCCTCGTTGAGCGAGAGATTCCCTCAGTGGCGCTTCCCGAGCGGGTTTCGGCAGATCGACTGACAGCCGGCATGCTCCAGATCGCCCTCGCGAACTCGGCATCTGAATGGCGTCCTCGGCTGCCTCCGCCGTAGTAGCAGATGCCGAGTGCAGGTGACGCCGTCCGCGTGAGGCATCAACTTTTTGAGCCTGAGGGCCAACCCTGACCGCGCCCTCACCGTTTCTCTCCCCGATTTCGGGAGAAGCTCCAGCGAGCGGGCGAGGTTCTAGCGGCGCTTAACGTTCGGTGACATTGCCCGCATCCCCGGCACAGTCGGCTCAATGCAGTTGGTGGTTCCGTTCTTCAGGAACACCACTTCGCAAGTCCGTCCGGGGGCCGGCTGTTCGAGCGTGGGTAGCACGACGAACCACATCGTCGCGACCGCGAGCCCAAGGACGAGAATCATGAGCGGGACGACAGGGCTCGGCTCGCTCCTATGCGCGCTCGAGCTGTCGCTTCCATAGACAACCCCACTCACCACCCCACCCCCTACGCCGAACGTCGCCGCATGGCCTGCCGGAACCAGCCCCCACCGCCGTCCGGCGGGCCGTGCGGCCTTTCAACGCGTCCCCATCCCCGGGTAACGCGCGACCAGTATCCGGCGAAGCCGCACGCGCCACACCGGTCGTTGGTCTAGGCCGTTGCTCTACCCACGGCGATTAGCCGAGACCGTCCCGGACTCGGCCGACGAGCTCACGGAGCAGCACGGCACGGATCTCGACGACGACGGCGAGTGCGTCATTGGTGACCCCAGCCGATTCGATCTTGTCTGACGTCCCGAATCCGGGCTTTCTTCGCTAACCGCTGTCTGTCTCGGGCTGCAATTTCCAGACGCAGACGTGCTCGAGGGCGGCATCGAGTGAGTAGCCGAGCACGGCGAAGGCGCACGGTGCGCAATAGATGAGGATCCCGGGCGCGCCGGACACGGCGTCGTCCTCGGTGTAGGTCACCCAGCCCTTGTCGTGCTCAGGGGAGTAGCACCCGCAGAAGTCGCATTCGAGCATGGTGGCAGGAGGCGCAGCCGCCCCGCGACTTGAGGGAGAGCCGTGGAGTCTCCCTGTACCAAGGCGCAAGGCGGCTGCTGACGGAGACCGGGAGGGCACGGCCTCCGATGTGGAGGGTCGCGTTCGATAAGACCTTGGCGTCCGATGCCCCTGTCGGCTACGCCATCTGGCCGAGGCTGCGGCTCATCTGCTCGACCACGAGGACGTCGTAGAGCTCGACGAGCGTGTCGGGCGTGTCGCAGAGCACCTCGATGATGGCTTCGCGGTCTTCGATGCTGAGCGCGACTCGTTCATCGCCGCAACGCTGGGCGATGAGAAGCAGCGCGACGGTGTCCGTGTGACCTGCGCGGGCCAAGCGTTCCGCGAGTTCGAGGACGTCGAGATGGTCGACTGTGATCCCGGCGAGTTCCATGGCCAACCCCAAACTGACGCGGGGACGTGGTTCTTACCCGATGCCGGCCCGAGACCCGAACAGAGCCTCTGCGCCAAGCGCTCGCCCTATCGTCCCGACGCGCCGACCCGAGCCGGATCAGCTCGCCGTGACGTCGATCCTACCCCGACGAGACACTTTGTGTCATCCCTCCGGAAGCGGTAAGCGAGCCCGGCGGAGCCCCGTGCCCGCGGGGAAATGGCTTGCCGCAACGGCTCGCAGGGGCGACCGTTAGTGCGGCGTTGGGGCTGCGGGGAATCAATTGAGTCAATTTCGTAAGCATCCGACGCGCATGAACGCGACGTCGCTAGGTTGATTGAGGAGGCTGATAGGCAGCCTGAGGAGAGTCCGTAGCCTGTGCTGGCGGGTTCGCGTTCAGGTCGCCGCCAGCCTGAATGAGCCAGGGTCTAGTTCAACTCAAGGGGAGCGTCATGGGGGTTGGAGTTGAGGCCACCGAGGCTGGTGTCGGCAGACGCCGTGCCGGTCAGCCGGCTTTCGGTGAATACGTTGAGTATCCGGAAGCCGAGCCGCACGAGGAGGGTACGCCGGAGCGCGAGGCCGACAGGTTCTCTCGGCGCATCAAGTGGCCGACGCTGATCGCGCTGGCCGTGCTGGAAGCAGCATGGCTGGTCACGCTGAGCTACGGCCTGTTTCGGTTCGTTCTCTGAGCCTAAGAAACCAACTGGGTGATCAATTGCCGAGGATCACGAGCAGCACGCCCAGCAGAGCACTGATCCCGGCGATTGCCAGATAAGCGGCTGCAGCGTGGGATGGTGGGCCGTAGGCATGTGCGATGCGCTGCCGTCGACGGCGGCCACTTTCCCACGATGGCGTGGGCTGGTGCGAGTTCCAAGCGACTTGCACCTCGTCTATCGGTTCGGAGTTCAGCCGCCACGCTCGTGGTCGGGCGGCCGCGAGAACCGCCTCTACCAACGCTCGCCGCGTACAAGACGTGCCCAGGCGGACAGGCTCAACGATCCAACTCGCGTCAGTCGATTGGTGGACAGGGCTGGCGTCGATTCTGCGCCCCCTTCTTCGTAGAGTTAGTGCCACGAACGCCCGCACGCCAAACCTGCCCGCTAGTCAGCGTCGCCTAGCCGGCGCACAGCATTTTCCCCAGGCGCAGCCATCCGCCGCACATCTACGGCGCCGTCGTATTCCTTTTGCGCCGCACGCACGCGACGAACGACAAAGAACAGATCGCGAACGAGGAACATGTCGCCCTCGTGGAGCGGTGACTCGCGGCTGAGCTCGAACCGCTCAGGCACATGTCCCACCGGCTCAACGATGCGAACCTCGTACAGCATGGCCGATGGTCTCACTCATCCGGCAGCCCCTAAACCGCTCGCATGAGGTAGGCACCGGGTGGGCACCGGACGTTCTAGCGTCCCCGCACCTCCCGCGCGCGAGCCGACGGCTATCCATGGTGACGTCTCGATCGCGGTGACGTTCGTGGGCTCTTGACGTGCTCCATGCGGCCGGCCAGGACCTGATGCGTAGCCCGCATCACGCGCGGCGGACGGTGCTGGAGTCGCTCGCCCTGAACGGCAGGCATTGCATCACGCCGGACACGTTCGAGGATGGGCGCCCGCTCTAGGGTTGTGTGTGAGCGGGGGTTGGAGGGGGGTCGTGGCTAACGGCTCCACGAGCCTGTACCGGGCCGGGCAGCGAGGCGTTACTGGCGCCGGGATCAGCAGATCGAGTCCGTCAGGCGGTCGCGATCGAGGACGCGAGCGAGCCGATCGCGATCCCGGCGTCCGTTACGCTTCGGTATCGATCCGAGGCTGCTCATCGTGCGGTTGGCTGAGCAACGGCGTGTCTGTGCGATCGAGTGTTGCTGCGCGGCCTGATCACAGGCCTGTCGGCCCTCTGGCTCCTGTTGGCGGGAGGAAGCGCGGGTGTCGATCCTCGCCTGCTGACATGGAGACCGCCCGCGCTCACCGTGCCGACCACTCTCACGGTCTCCGCCCAAACGCCTAGCCCTCAGGGTCTCCAACTCGAGTTGGACCCGGGTCGGGATTACATCATCGAATTGGACACGCTCACCGGCCCGGGCGGACTCTCGCTGCGCGGAGGACGAAACGTCGTCCTTGTCGGCGGGCGGATTTCCGTGCCGGACATCACGACCCGCGAGACGGCCTGGATCGGCCGATGTCTCTCGATCTCGGACAACGTCGGAACCGTGCACATCGAGGGGGTCCAGTTCGACAACTGCGGCGACGGAATCATCATCTCAGCTCCCGCCTCGACGGTGCAGATCGAAAACGTGCGCTTCAACGATGTCGACTCACCGGATGAGCTGGAGCACTCCGACGTGATCCAGACATGGCGCGGGCCGAAGGAGATCCGAATCGACAAGCTCACGGCCGACTTCTCGTCGAAGGGGTTCCTCTGGTCGAGCGTCGACGGAACGTTCCCCCAGCGGGTTGACCAGCGGCGGGTGAACTTCAGGCGCTGGTCAAACGGCGGTGAACGACCGTTGGGCCCGCACATCTTCACGTGGCATCCGAGTCCATCGACGCGGTCGACGTGCGCGGATTGCTGGTCCGAAATGGGGTGGTACAGCCAAACCGGCGTGCGAGGGTTGCAGGACGGGTGGGGGACGTTCAGCAACGGGGACGGCACGTACCAGTTCGTTCCGTACATGCTCGGCCGCGGCAGCCGCATCCGGGTAAAAGTCGACACGAAGGGCAGCCATGAGTCGCTGAAGGGTGATCTCGGCCGCCGGCAGGGGGACTACATGGAGCGCGCGACGCCCAGCTTGGCCGGAGAGCGCTGGAACTGGGGTGTTCCCCGCGGCGGCGACTTCGTGCCCGCGCGTGTCGTCGGACCCTCCTACGTGTCGCCCGGGTACTCGTAACACTCAGACCGTCACCGCAGGCGAGGCGTATCTCCGATGCCGTCGCTGCGCTTACGGCGACGAGCCTCCAAATGCCACGCATCGAATATCAGGCAACATGAAACGGCTGTCACGCGACCACTATGAACCGCCCGGCGCATGACATCTGCTCTGCGCCTGCGCTCGCGCCAACCGGCACAGCGCGGTGGGCGCACTTGTGCCCTCGCTTTACACCCGATCGGGGCGTAGGGTCGTCGCAACGGGGGGCCAACTCGCCTTGGCTGGCCGTTGTGTGAGGCGACCGGAGCGGCCTTGGACCATCCCCTGGACGGGGCCGCCCGGGGCGCTAGCCCAGGTGGCGGCCGATCTGGGGTGGTGATGCGGCCGTCACCTGGGAGATCACGTCAGCCGACGGCGGCCTGCGCCTGCGCTCGCGCCTATCGGCCCGGGGCGGCGATGAATCTGGTTTGGTCGACGCGTCATCATCTGACGCGTCGTGGCGAATCAACCGATGCGATACCTCGTCGTCGTCAAGTCGCCAAGCGACGACACGGAGATCGTCGGACCGTTCGACTTCGACGCTGCGACCAACTTTGCGGAGAACCTAGGCGACGCCGCGCATGTGGCTCAGCTGCGCAGGCCCCTGGCTCAACCGATGCGAAGCGTCGTCGTCGTCAAGTCTCGAAGCGACACGGAGATTGACGGACCGTTCGACCTCGACGCGGCGAAGGGCTTCGCGGACAAGTTGGGCGACACCGCGCATATCGCCCCGTTGCGCAGACCCGCAATCAGCGAGGCGGCCTGGGTCGTTGAAGGGAGACAGGTACGCAATTGGGGCTACCCGCGCCCCGCAGACGACCGGTAACGGGGCTTGCGCGCTCCTGGCGCGGCTCCCGTGCTGCCCAACGTGCCACCATCTGAGCCGATCTGGGCGACGTGACCGCACCGAGCGTCGCTCTCCACGACGTTCCCGGCCGTGGCGACGGCCCGGATCACTCTCCAAACCACGGTTGCAGGTTCGAGCCTGTCGTCTCGGCTGGGTTTCTCCGGGCTACTCGGTGTCGCCCGTTGCCTGAGATTTTTCCCGAGCTCGGTTGACCCACGGAAGGTACTCGAGCCGGATCACCGAGTAGCCCTCGCCCTGGTCGATAGTCACCTGGCGGTAGTAGCGCCGAGTCAGAAGGCCGACGACGACCGTGAACACGAAGCCGAAACCGTAGAAGTACCAAACGCCGAGGGCGAGCCCCGCCGGTAGCAGGATGAACCACAACCCGAGGAAGAGAAGTGCGTAGTTCAGCGAGATCGGCAGATCTGCACGCTTGGCCTTCGTCAAAAGGCTTGTTTCCGTTGGCTCACTCATCGCGCCCCAGTTTCTGACGTTTCCCCATCTTCCGCAAGCTGCCGCGAGGCACGAGGCACGTGCGCGAAGGCTCGGGCTGCTGCCGGCTCGGCCTCCTTGCGAACTCAACGCCGGCGAGGTCCGGTACATCTGTGCCACGCGGAAGTCGGAGTGACCGGCCCTCCGCATCACGGCTGTGCCGCTGTTGCCCGCCGCCGCGTCGTTCGTGATCGCTGAGTGACGCCCGTCGGGGAACGGGCGGAATCAGTCGGTGATCCCGGCCCGCTCGAGCGCCGCGCGGAAACGTCTCGGCGTACCGCTTGTGTTCTAGCGCCGATCCCTTCGTCGGGCGGGCTCATCGCACTCACGCGTCCCCTTCCCTGGGAGCGCGGTGTCGCACCGAGCCCGCTCATGACGTTTTCGGTTCGCACAAGCGGTCAATCCTCGAGCTGCAACAGAGACGGCTTCGCCTTCCGGGCAGCTCACGCGCTTCCCACTCCGCATGGGTGGGACGTCCTCCTGTGGGGGAAGGGCGCGGAAGGCGAAGCCGCTCCCTCGAGCAGTGGGAAGCGCGAGCGCTCCCGCTGCAAATACCTCGGGGGGACAGGGGTACCCGCCCCGGGCCGCAGAATGGAAGCGCCGCGCTACCCAGGCCGCGTCGTACCGCCAAGCGGTGGTGAACAAACCACAGGGCCGCACAAGCCATGGGTCGCGCACGTGTACGAACGCGACCAACTGGAGCTCGTACGTCTTCGGAACGCTTCGAGGTCGCCCCGTTCGATGCCGCGGCGGACGGTGGCGAGCTCGCAGTGGACGAGGCGGGTAGCAGTCCCTGTCAAGGCAGACCGCTGCCCGCCGACCACTGGAGGCGTTAGCAGATCACGCAACACGCGCAACCTAGCAGTTGCATACGACGGAATACGGTCATGGGCATCCCGCCGGAGATAGTTGCTCCGAGCGGCGCTCCGGCGTCGAGCGGGTCTCGCTCTCCTCGGGCCCAGGGTGGTAGAACGTGCTCATGCCCATGGTCCACAGCGGTTACAAGACGCTCGTCCACTACCCGGACGGCACATCGAAGGTAATCACCCTCTACGTCGAGCCCGTCGAAGGCCAAATCATCGCCCACGGCTGGGAGGTCACGAACGTCGCGGCGGGCGGGGATGATGGTGCTGGAGTCCAGATCGCGTACGAGATCTCGGTCGCACGCCCGGCGAGCGAGAAGCCCTCGGAGAGCTGAGCCAGCCCGCTCCTTACATCCGATAGAGGCATAGCTGCCTCGGGACTTTCCCTGACGAGGCCGCCCTGGGCGCTTACCCAGGTGGCGGCCCATCACTGCCGATGTGCCGCCACCGGGGAATCCGACGTGATCGCGGCCACCCCGAGCGGGTCGGGGTGGGCTGCCTGAACGCCGGACGCCTCGGCTCTCACCGCGGTTCACCTGCCCGCGCTCCACAATTCCACGCGCTGGTGGGCGGAAGCGCCGCAAAACGTGGCGCTTCCCTATGTTTAGCGCGATTTCCGACGCTTCTCGCCCGTCGTTCCGTCCGCTCTCGTTCGCGAGCGCGAGGACGAGGAACCCGCAGCATGAGGCTAGTAGTACTGCGTCTTACCCTTCGCCGCCCGCGCGCTGTAGGTCATGAGGTCGAAGATGAACCCGAGGCCGACGAACAGCCAGTTCACGCCGGTCACGCCGTCTATCGGTGTCCACGCGATGACGTAGAAGAGCGTCGTCCAGGGCAGGAACAGCAGCCCAAGGAGCGGCCACAGGAACGAATCGAATGCCGCGTCGACCTTGTCGCCCCAGATCCACCAGATTGCCAGTGCGATGCGGGGGCCGAGACCGAGGGTGATGAGCGCGAAACAACACATGGGCGCACCACCCTAAAGGGTTGGTGGAGCCGCTGTCCACCAGAGGTGGCAGAGGGCGCTTCCCGGTGTTGCGAGCTGCGAACCGGCCAGTGACGACGGGCGGCATCAGCTCCTCGGCGGCGGCGGATACCTGGTGTGCACCGGTGCCGGCGTTCGGCGCTAGCAGCTGTAGCCGTACTCGCGCGCCTTCCGGCAGAACTCCTCGTCGTCCGCGGTGAAGAAGTGATGGACCTTGTCCGGCTTGCGGACGTAGTACAGGTAGTCGACGGGGGCGGGGTTGGCGGCGGCGCGGATGGATGCGAGCCCGGGGTTGCCGATCGGGCTCGGCGGGAGACCTTTGAAGCGGCGCGTGTTGTACGGCGAACTGCTCGCGAGATGGGCCCTGGTCAGCGGCTTCGTCCCCGGGATCCCGAGCCCGTACCGCAGCGTCGCGTCGATCCCGAGCGGCATGTCGCGGTCGAGGCGGTTGTTGATCACCGCAGCGACCAGTCGGCGCTCTTCGGGGGCGACCGTCTCCCGCTCGATCATCGAGGCGATCTTCAGGACCTCGTATGGAGTGTGCCCGAGACGACGCGCGGGCCGGAGGTCGACCGTCCGCCACCGTTGCTCGAACGCGACGAGCTGGTTCGCGACGAGCGTCTCGGCGCTGGTGTGCCCCTCGAAGTGGTAGAGCGCGGGGAACAGGAACCCCTCGACGTTGTCGCCGGCCTCGGCGCGAAAGACAAGCGGCGGTCGGGCTCGTCGAGCTGCACGCGTGTACCCGGCGCCCGTCAGGCGCGGCGTGACACCACGGCGCTCGATCGCGATGCGCCGCACCTCGGCGACGCGATCGGCCATCTGGTGGGCGCTCCAGCCCTCCGGGAAGACGATCCGCAGGACTTCCGGCTTCGTGTCAGCCGCCCACCCCGAAGCCGATATTCCGGGAGCGGCGAGGCAGCCGACGACCACCCAGAGGACAGCGCGGACCACCACCCGGCCAGGGTAGCGGCGGTTCTGAGCGCGTCGAGCTCGCGGGTCGCGGCCCGGCCGAGCTGGATTCGCGACGGACGTTCGCGCCTCACGCGAACGGGGTAAACCTGCGCCCCCTCCCCACGGCGCCTGCCGATCCCTCACCTCCGGCGGCAGCTCGAGCCGCCCGGCGGGCGCCACCTCGCGCACCTGATCGCCGGGGACTCTTGACAAGAGTCCCGGAACGCGCAAGAGTCGCTCGGCCGTCAGCCGCCCGGGATACCCCGGGCCGAACAGGAGCTGCGGCAGTGAGTCTCTCCGACCTCGTCTTCTGGGTCGCCATCCTCACGGCGTGCGTGGCGCTCTGGGCGATCCTCGCCGTCGTGGTCGGCTGAGCCCGCCTCCACCCGGGGTTTCGGCCGGACATCGCGGTGGAAGGCTCGTCCCGTGCGCGAGTTCATGATCGTCTCGGCCGTCGTCGGCCTCGCCGGCGTCCTCGTCTGGATCGGCCTCTTGCTCTGGGCGGCTCGCGAGGACGGGCGCGACCAGCAGCGGCGCGAGTACCTTCGCGGTCGCTAGTCGAGGAGCCGGAGCGCGGCCTGCTCGATCTCGTCCTCCGAGAGGAGGACGAGCTTCGCTGCGTCTCCGAGCGGGATGAACGAATCCTTGCTCGCCACGCGCGCGAGACGCCCGGTGTAGCCGGCGTCGACGAGCTCGGCGACGATCCCCTCGCCGACGCCCCCCGTCCGGCGGGTCTCGTCGACGACGAGCGTCCGGCCGGTCGCCGACGCCTCCTGGAGCACCTCCCGTACCGGGAGCGGCGCGAGCCAGCGGAGGTCGATCACCGTCGCGCCGATCCCTCGCTCGCGCAGGCGGCGGGCGACGCGCAGCGACAGGTACAGCCCGTTCCCCCAGGTGACCAGCGTCAGATCGCGTCCCAGCCGGTGCGTGAACGCCGCGCCGATCGGCACGTGGTCGCTGCTCGGCACGCCGAGCCAACCGTCGTCGCCCTCGTCGACGAGGTCGCGCGTGTGGTAGAGCGCGATCGGCTCGAGGAAGACGCTGACCGTCCCGTCCACCTTGGCCGCGGCGACGCACGTCCGCAGCATCGGACCGACGTCCACCGGCCGCGCCGGTGACGCGATAACGAGCCCAGGGACGTCCCGCAGCACGCCGACGGCGTTGTCGTTGTGGAAGTGCCCGCCGAAGCCCTTCTGGTACCCGTAGCCCTGGACGCGCACGACCATCCCGTTCCGGTACGCGCCCTGGGAGAAGAACCGGAGCGTCGACGCCTCGCCGCGGAGCTGGTCCTCGGCGTTGTGGAGGTACGCGAGGTACTGGATCTCGGGCATCGGGACGAAGCCGGAGATCGCAGTGCCGAGCGCGAGCCCGAGGATCGACGTCTCGTCGAGGAGCGTGTCGAAGACGCGTGCGGCGCCGAAGCGGTCGCGGAGGCCGCGTGTGACGCCGTAGACGCCGCCCTTGACGGCGACGTCCTCGCCGAACAGGAGTGTCTCCGGATGCCCCTCGAGCACGTCGCCGAGCGCGGTGTTGATCGCCTGGGCGAGCGTGAGCGGCTCGAGGGCGGGGCGGCCGCTCCCTGCGAGCGACGCGACGGCGGCCGAGTCGCGCGGCGCCAGCGGCCGCATCACGTGCTCGGCCGTCGCCAGCTGCGGCCGCCGCGTCGCCTCGAGCGCACGGTCGCGGACGCGCTCCCGCGTGTCGAGGTACTCGGCGGCGAGATCTCCGCCGGTGCGGTTGCCGCCGCCGACGAGCCACCGGCCGAGCGCGAGCAGCGGGTCGCGCGCGTAGTCTGCGCGGATCTCCTGGCCGGAGCGGTACGCGGTCTCGAGGTCGGCGCCCGCGTGGCTGAGGAAGCGCACCGTTCGCAGATGCAGGACCGCGGGATGGCGGTGCTCGCGGACCCACGCGGCGAGCTCCTGCGCCGTCGCGAAGAGACGCGCGGGGTCGTTGCCGTCCGCACGCTCGATCGCCAGCTCGGGGCGCCCGTGGAGCGATTGCTCGATCCATGCCTCGTGCGTCGGGACGCTGATCCCGAGGCCGTTGTCCTCGCACACGAAGAGCAGCGGGAGGGGCTGTCCGCCGTACGCGAGGTACGCCGCCGTGTTGAGCGCGGCCTGTGCCGTCGCATGGTTCAGCGAGGCATCCCCGAACGAGCACATCACGACCGCATCGGGCGGCCAGGCGCTCTCGATCGCGAGCTCCCGCGCGCGCTCGATCGCGAAGGCGACACCGACGGCCCGCGGGAGGTGCGACGCGATCGTCGACGTCTGCGGGATCACGCTCAGCTCGTGGTGGCCGAACACCTTGTGACGACCGCCTGCGATCGGCTCCTCGGCCGCGGCGGCCATGCCGAGTAGCACGTCCCAGACGCCGTCTCGGCCCCCCTGGCTGCCACGCGCGAGGTAGAAGCCGCCGGATCTGTAGTGCAGGAGCGCCGGATCGCTGGTGCGGAGCGCGAGCGCGACGAGCGCGTTCGACTCGTGCCCCGCCGAGCCGATGGTGTAGTACCCGAGGCGCTGCGACTGGAGCCAGCGCGCCGCATGGTCGATTGCCCGGCTCTCGATCCCGGCGCGCCATGCAGCTTCGGCCTCGACCGGGACGGAATCGGCGGATTCCGGCGCCGGCAGGGCGCGCAGGGCGTCTACGAGGTGCTGCTCGAGGGGGTCGAGATCGTCGGTCACGGCCGTCGAAGAGTGCGGTGAACCACGGCAGTGAACCACCTACTGGGGGATACGCGTCGACCCACGCGTGACCGAGAACAAGGAGCAGGCCGGTCAGTTCGGGATCGTCGCGCGGGCCGCAGCGCCGGCGATCCCGGGCCGGCCCTCCTTTCCACTCGCACGACGAGCGCGCCCGAATAGGCTTGCGCTCGTAGGCAGTCGAAGCGGAGGGAGGCACGATGGCGTACTCGGTCGTCGACGTCGAGGACGTCCCGTACACCTGGGGCACCTTCAAGTTCGTGCGGCACCACATCGGCGCGACTGCCTTCGGCTTCACGCAGATCGACTTCCCGGCCGACAAGGTGGGCTCCGAGCACGACGAGACGGAATCGGGCCAGGAGGAGGTCTACCTCACGCTCTTCGGCGCCGGAACGCTAGAGGTCGACGGCGAGACCGTCGAGATGCGCCCGGGCAGGTACGTCCTCGTGCCGCCGAGCTCGAGGCGGCGGCCCGCAGCCGGCCCCGACGGAATGTCCTTCCTCGTCATCGGCGGCATCCCCGGCGGCGTCTACGAGCCCTGGCCGCTGCCCGAGGAATGATCGTCCGCATCGCGCTCTGGCGGCTGGACGAGAGGACGCCGTCGTTCGAGGACCTGCGTCTCCAGCTGGACGAGCTGGAGCCGATCCCACCACCCGGCGCAGTACTCGTCAACGAGGCGGCGGAGCGCGTCGGCGCCTTCATCGTGACGGACGACGACGAGCGCGTGCCCCCGCAGATCGACGAGCTCCGGCGCCTCGTCGGGCGCGACCCCGACCTCTACGAGGAGTTCGACACGTTCTGAGCGCGCTGCTCTCGGAGGCGACTCACGACGGCGAGAGGACGCGCAAGGAGGCTCGCCACGAGCCCGCACGCGAGCAGCGCGACGCCCGCGACGAGGACGGGCTCGGACCGCCACAGCCGTCCGGCCGCGTCCGATAGGTCGTCGGGCACGGGCGTGAAGACGAGGGCGAGGTAGACGGCCGCGAAGCCGACGAGGATTGCGATCCCCGCCAGGCCCCCGCGCAGCACACCGAGTGCGAGCGCCCCGAGCAGCACCAGGGCTGCGACGAGATGCACCCCGGCGGGCGGCTTGGCGAGCACATCGCTGGATGCGTCGCCGGCAGCCTGTCGCGCGTCGACGTCCGCGAAGACCCCCCAGACGACGATGGCAACCGCCACGAGAACGGCGACGAGGGTGACGGCCCGCACCAGCGCCCGTCGGGTCGTGAGGCCCCACGTCAATCCGTAGAACGGGAGGAACAGCCCTCGCAGCGCCTTCGGCGCCAGGCGGACGCCCTTCGGGACACCTCCGTGCGGACCGGCGAGCGCCGCAGACGAGACGGCGGCGATGGTCGCGAGGTTCCGCGTGAGGAGGTTCGATCCGAGCTCGGTGGTGAGCGATTCGTCACGCGGGAGCGGCAGCCGCGCGAGAGATCGCTCGACCTCGGCGTCGCTCGCCTCCGCCATGTCAGGGACAGTGCCTGCCCACGCGAGGCTCGGTGCGTCGGGTGCGGCGCCGTCGCGCTCGACGTCATCGCGCGCAGCGCGGGCGACTGCAGGGAGCTCGTCGCGTGCGATCAGGAGCTGCACGCGCCGGCGTACCGCGGCTCGCGTGCGCTCGAGGCTCGGCGGCTCGTTCTCGAGGTTCCAGCCGGCGAGCGCCGCCAGCTCGCCGAGGATGTCAGCCAGTCCGTCGTCACCGACCCGCGCGATCGTCGCGAGTTGCTCGGCAAGCGCCGCCGGTGCGCCTGGCGAGGAGAGCTCCAGGCGGACGGCCCATGGGTCGAGAAGGACGTCGACGAGCCGGGACGCACCGTCCAGGCGTCCCCACATCCAGTCGTTCGCCCGCCACGACCCCTTGTAGAACGACGCGAAGTGCGCGAGCCCGAGCCCGGAGAGCTTCTCCTCGGGTGTCTGGCGCGACCCATCGAGCTCGCACCGCGCCTCGGCGTTCAGACGCATGAAGAGGAGCGTCTGATCATGATCCCGCGACGATTGGACGAGCGCCTCGTACAGCACTTCGAGGTCGAGCAGGCGACGGAGGCGCTGCTCGTCGCTGTCCGCAGGGCCGGCGCCGACGAGCGCTCGGAGCTCGGCGAGCAGCGCAGCTCGTCGCTCGGGAGCGACCCCCGACGCGGCATGACGCTCGAGCAGCTCGATCGCAGCGGCCCCACCGTCGCCGAGCGCGTGCGCCACGACCTGCATGCGGGGCAGGCACTCCAGCCGGTTCGGGTCTGCGTCGATCGTGCGCCTGAACGCCGCGGCGACCGTCACGAGCCGTGCGAGGTCGTCCAGCTCGCGCTCGTCGATACCAGTGAGGTCGAGCGGTGCCTCGTTCAGCGCGGTGAGCCGAACCGAGCGCGCCTCGGGAGTCTCCGGAAGCTCTGCGTAGAGGCCCTCGGCGGAGCGGAAGTACTCCGCGCGCCGGTACCGGACGAAAGCGTGGGCGGTCGACAGCGCGCCCCGGGCGGCCACGATGCGGTCGATCGCACGACCGTCCTCGGCCCATGAACTGGTCGGTGTGACGGCCAGCGTTCGGGCGAGAAGATCGAGGACAAGCAGGCTGGACCGGCCTATCGGCGCCAGGCCCCAGCCCCAGGGCTCTCCCTCCGTGCGTGTCGGGCCTGGGATCCACGGCAGCCGGACACCGCGTCGGACGAGACGCGCTCCGGTCGCGGCCGGACGCTGAACCGAGCGCGCAGATCCCTGGGCAACGCGGCCGAGATCGCCGGCGAGTGCGCGGCGCAGCACGTCGTCGGCCGACATCGAGGCCCGCAACTGCCGGTAATCGCCGTAGAAGATCTCCGCGCTGGCGGCGAGCCCGGCGTCGCCGAGCCGCATCGCGACCGTGCCGCGCGAGGCGCGGCGGTTCCTGACCCGCTCCTTGTAGTCGGCCACGTCTTCGAGCGTCTCGGTCAGCGTGAGGTCGCGCGGCAGATTGAACGCCGCACCGACAACGGAGCCAAGCGCCGGTGGATTCGAGACCGTGGCGGGCCGCTCGTCGGGCGACGTCGCGTACGGCGTCACGTAGCAGAGCACGCGGCGGACGGGACCGCTCGCGGGCGCCCGCTGGATCGCCTCGAGCGCAGGTCGGAACGGGGCGTTGTCGAGGATGCCGCCGTCGACGACCCACGCGTCGCGCTGGAAGGTCGCGACGCCCTGCAGGCTGGGCGACGACGCTTCCTCGGCCTCCTGGACGCGGCAGAACGACGCCTCGAAAGCGCCTGGGAAGGACGCGGTCGAGCGGGCGACCCGCGCGAGCCGCCTCGGGGCATCGCGGTCGGCGAACGACGAGACATGCAGCTCAGGCTGGTGACCGAACCAGAAGAGCGCGCGGTGCTCGTGGTCGACGAGCGTGCCCCCGAAGTCGTCCCGGTGGCCGACTGGCTGTCCGGTCAGGTTCGTGCCCGTGACGAACAGCTCCAGCCGACGGGTCGCGGCCGCAGCCGAGTGCTCGAACGCCACGTCGTGGACCGCTGCCCCAACGTTGAGGCGCCGCCGCAGCTCAGCCTCGACGCGCGGGAGGAAGTAGTCGTCGCCCTTTAGCAGCGACGGCGGCTCCTTCTGCAGGCCGGAGCGGAGCATGTGCGTGAACGAGCCGAGCTCGATCCAGGTATCGCGAACGTCGTCGACGGCGCCACCGCTCACGATCGCGCTCGCGAGGAGGCAGCCGTTGAGGCCCCCGGCGCTCGCGCCCGCGATCACGTCCGTCCGAAGGAGACTTCCCGTGAGCGCGAGGAGCTCTCGGTACACACCCACCACCTCGTCGTCCATCCCCGCCGCCGGGAGTCCGGCGCGACGCGCCCGGTCGATCTCGGCGACGACCCCGCCGATCCAGATCGCGAGGCTGACGCCACCGTTCAGGACGAGCGCCAGCCGGATCTCCCGTTGCGCCGTCCTCGTGCCGTCTGCCACGAGGACAACTGTCTCCCACCTGCCGGGACCCGTCAAGGACGGCCCCTCGATCGGGTGAGATTCGCTAGAGAATCGCCGTCTCGGGGAACACAGCCCCGCCCGCGAATCGCTCGAGGCGGTACGGCGTCAGATCGAAGCCGGGATCATCGCCGAGCAGCTCATCGGCGACGATCCGCCCGACCGCCGGCGCCTGCATGAAGCCGTGGCCGGAGAACCCGCACGCCGCGTAGAGCCCGTCGGCGACCTCGCCGACGATCGGATGCGCGTCCGGCGTCATGTCGTAGAGCCCGGCCCAGGAGCGGGCGACCGGAATCCCGGCCGCGGGCGGGTAGCGCCGCTCGAGGCGGCGGAGCCATTCCTCGACGAGCTGCTCGTCGACGGTCTCGGCCTCGCCCCAGCGCAACGCCGCCTCCGGCATCGCGAGGACGAGCGCATCGCCACGCCGGCGGAAGTGGAAGCCCGATTCGGACTCGATCGTCAGCGGCAGGTCGCGCGGGAGGCCCGGGACAGCGGCGGTCTCGGCGAGCTGGCGCACCAGTGGCCGTACGGGAAGCTCGACGCCGAGCTTGGCGCCGAGCGTCGCCGACGCGGCGCCTGTGGCGAGGACGAGCACGTCCGCGTCGAGCTCGAGCGCATCGGTCTGCTCGCGGACGTCGACGCCGAGCTCGGCGGCGCGCCGGACGAGCTCGCGCGTGATCCCGGCCGGGTCCGCCGTCCCGTCCTCCGCGCAGAACACGGCCCCGACGACATCGTCCACCGCGAGGCCCGCCACCCACGAGGGATCGACCCGCTCGACCGGCACGCCGAGGGCCGCCTGGGTCTCCCGGCGGCGCTCGAGCTCGTCGAGCCCCTCGGCGCTCGTCGCGAGAAAGAGGTAACCCACCGGCTCGAAGAGCTCCGGCCCGAGCGACCGGAAGAACCCGACGCTCTCGCGTGCGAGCCGCACCTCGGGCGCCGACGAGAACTGCTGTCGCACGCCGCCGAGCGCCTTTCCCGTCGCGCCGGAGGCGATCGTCTCGACGTCGGCGAGCACGACGCCCTTCGCGCCCCGGCTCGCGAGGTGGTAGGCGATGGAGGCGCCGACGACGCCGGCGCCTGCTACGACGATCCGGCGGCCAGCCATTCCTCGAGCTTCGCGACCTCCGTCTCGTCGAGATCGCGAAGCGGCGGTCGCACGTCGGGTCGAAGCGCCACGCCCTTCCAGCCCGCGACGCGCTTCAGGGCCGCGTGCCGCGGGAACGACTCCATCGTCGCGCGGAGGGCCGCGAGCCCGGCCGCGCCCTCCTCGGTCGGCTCTCGCACGACGGCCGCGACCTCCTCCGGGAACGCCGACGCGAGCGCCGAGACGGCGCCGACGGCACCCGCCTCCCGGCCGCGATGGATGAGCGCCTCCGGGCCGACGAAGATGTCGAAGCCGTCGAGGAGGTAGCGCTCGAACGCGTCCCACGGCGTGTCCGAGACCTTCATCCCCACGACGTTGTCGGCTTCCTCGCGCAGCCGCGCGAGCATGGCCGGGTCGAACGCGTAGCCGGCGGTCGCGGCGAACTCGTAGACGTAGAACGGCACGGGCGTGCAGGCCGCCGCGGCGGCGAGCAGGTGGGCATGCTGGGCGGGGGCGTCGAGCTTGAAATACGGGGGGCCGATCACGGCGACGGCGTCGGCGCCCGCCTCCGCCGCATGCGCCGCGAGCGCGACCGTGTCCTGCGTCGTCTGCGCGCCGCAGTGCGCCGCGACGAGCATCCGGCCGGCGACCGCCTCGAGCCAGCGTTCCAGTCCGCGACGCCGCTCGTCCGGCGTCAGGAGCATCGCCTCGCCGTTCGTCCCGAAGGCGAGCACGCCGTCGAGCCCGGCGCCGACGAGGAAGTCGGCGTACGGGGCGAACGCATCCTCGTCGAGTCGCGCCCCGCCGTCGGCGAGCGGCGTCGACGCGGCGGCGATCGTTCCGTGGAGGCTCGCCATCAGCGCTGCGGGAGCCCTTCGGCGGCCCGCTCGACCGTCGCGGCGATCCGGCGCGCGCGCGTCTCCGGACGCTTCGCCTCCTCGACCCACTCGACGTACTCACGGCGATGGGAGAAGGACAGCTTCTGGAACGCGTTCCAGGCTTCGCCGTCCGCGCGGAGCGCGTCGCGGAGGTCGGCCGGGAGGCGCACGGTGCGCGGCTCGGTGTCGACGTCCATCTCGACCCGCACCCGGTCGGGCGCGTCGACGCCCGTGGCCGCCTTCACGCTCCGGTTGACGACGACGTAGCCGACCCCGTCATAGACGCCCGGGGTCGTCCGCCACGTGTGGCCGCGGATCGTGACCTTCACCGGCGGCCGCGCTCGGCCGAAGGCCTCCTTCAGGTCGAACGGGACGCGGAACATCGTCGCCGTCTTCTCGACGCGCTGGAGCTCCACCGTGAAACGCTTCGCCACCGGCGACACCATAGGCTGTCGCGCGTGGGTGCGCTCCGGACCGAACGCGACGGCGACGTCCTGCGGCTCACGCTCGACCGGCCCGAGAGCCGGAACGCCTTCGACGCCGCCCTGATCGCCGAGCTCGCGGAGGCGTTCGTCGACGTCGGGACCGCACGTGCCGTGGTCCTCCGGGGCGAGGGGCCGAGCTTCTGCGCCGGCGCTGACGTGGAATGGATGCGCGCCGCCGCCGACCTGGACTACGACCGGAACGTCTCGGACGCGAACGCCCTCCGGCGGATGCTCGAGGCGATCGACGGCTGTCCCGCGCCGGTCGTCGCCGCCGTGCACGGGCACGCGCTCGGCGGCGGCGTCGGGCTCGTCGCGTGCAGCGACGTCGTGCTGGCGGACGAGGCGACCCTGTTCGCGTTCTCGGAGACGAAGCTCGGGATCGTCCCGGCGGTCATCTCGCCGTTCGCGCTCCGGAAGATCGGCGAGAGCGCTGCGCGCCGCTACTTCGTGACCGGCGAGCGCTTCGACGCGGCGACCGCACTGCGCATCGGCCTCGTGCACGAGGTGACCGACGACCTCGACGGCTCGCTCGACCGCGTGCTCGCCGAGCTCCAAACGGCCGGCCCGCGAGCCGTCCGCCACGCCAAGCGCCTCGTGCTCGAACGCCCCGACGGGCCAGAGACGGCGCAGCGGATCGCGGAGAGGCGGACGAGCGACGAAGGCCAGGAGGGGCTGCGCGCGTTCCTCGAGCGCCGCCGCCCGTCGTGGGCGCCCGCGCCCGCCGACGAGCCCGACTGACCTCAGCGCTTCAGGTCGACCTGGGTGAAGGTCCCATCGAGGGGCGAGACGCTCTGGATCACGTCACCCGGGTGGAGGCGCTCGTCGGTGCGGTAGCGGGCGGCGAGCTCGGCCTCGGCGCCGGGGGCTTCGGCGTCTGCGGCCACGAGCAGCTCCGCGAGCTCGTCGAGAAGGTCTGCGTGCTCGGCGACGTCAGGCCCCATGACACCCCAGCCGTCCCAGAGCAGCAGCTCGTCCTTCATCCGGTGGGCGAGCTCCGTGACGACGTACGTTCCGACGAACCACTCCCCGCGCACCGGCACGTTCGGGTCGACACCGTACGTCTCGACGTCGACGCGTCCAGCGCGATGGTCGCGCCAGACCTCCGCCGACGTCGCGAACGGCGAGCCCGGTCCCACGGGCATGTCGAGCGGGTCGAACGGCTTGTCGCCGGGACTCAGCTCGGGATCGAAGCGCACCCAGCGGCCGCCGAGGTGCGCCTCGACGACCACGTGGTCGTGGTTCCAGTCCTCGCTGAAGTAGGTAGCGAACCCGACGCGGCTCCGTGCCGGGATCCCGTGCTGGCGAAGCGCGCCGACGCAGAACAGCGTGTGGTCGCGGCAGCAGCCCTGGACACGCCCGGGGAGGGGCCGCTCCGCGGCGAGTGGCTCGGGATGGCGGCTCTGATCCGCGTCGAGGATCCGGTCGAGCCAGCGCAGGTCGATGTCGGTGAGGGTCTCGGCCGGCAGCTCCGCCTCGTGCGCCCGGTAGTGCGCGATCACGTTGCGCGACACGGCGCCGAGCCCGGAGGCGTCGACCGGGAGCACCTCGAGGAGCGCGGCGCTGCTCCGCGGGTCGCTGTACGCGCTGTGGGTCGAGTAGTCCAATGTCGGACTAGCGGACGACGAGCGCCGGGCTCGCGCGCTTCGTGGCCGGGTCGTAGAGGCGAAGGCGCGCCCCCTTGTCCGCGCGGACCGTGCGCGTGAGGTAGCCCCGCGCGGTCGTCGTTGCGCCCGACCCGACGGCGGCCCAGCCCTCGCCGACGAGTCGCTGGAGGACGTACGGCCGCGCGCCGGTTCCCGGCCGGACCTGGCCCCAGACGGTTGTGGCAGCGCCGCGCCGGACGACCTGCACGAGGGGCAGGGAAAAGGCCGACATCGACGGCTTCACGCGGCCGGACACCGTCTCGAACCCGCTCTGCCAGGCAGACGTCGCCGGCTCGTCGCGCAGGAGGTACTGGATGAGCACGTCGACGCCGGCGGCTCGGTACGCGCGGTGCTGTGCCTCGGCGACGAAACGAGCCTGTGTCCCCCAGCCCACTCCGAGCACCCGGTCGGGCGGGTTCGTCTGGTACCCGAGCTCCGTCAGCCAGATGCGAATGCGCGACCCGAATGCGCGGCGCGTCTCTGTGAGGAGCCGCTCCAGCGATGCCATGGAGATCGTCGAGCAGTGGTCACAGGCGCCGGCCGAGGGCGATTCCGCCGGCGAGAGCGGGTGCGGATGGTGCGCGTACGCGTCGAGCCGTGCACCGGCCCGGCCCATTCCGCGGATGAAGTCGACCGGCGACATGCCGCCCGGCCCGCCGCGAGGCGCGGTCGCGCCTCCCGCGATCGACGCCCGCGGGATGACGCCCTTGATCGCCTCCGCCGCGGGGTTGAGCAGCCGCGTCACGTACAGGACAGGCGACGGCGGCGTGAGCCAGCGACGCTGGTTCGGCTCGTTCCAGACGATCCAGTTCCGCACCCACGGGTACCGCTCGGCGGCCGCGCCGGCGAAGGAGGCGAACGAGCTCGCCGAGCTCGGCGCGGTGTTGGCGCCCCGGCCGCCGTTGGCCCAGCCCGGCGTGCCCCAGATGCCGATGAGCGGCGTGAGGCCGGCGGCGCGGAGCGCGCCCAGGATCGAGTCCGAGCGCTCCCAGGCGTATGTCCCGCGCGACGTCTCGATGTTCCGCCACTCGAGCGTCACGCGGACGAGCTCGACGCCGAGCGAATCGAGTTGCTGGACGCGCTCCTCGATCGTCCCGGGGCCGAACTGCAGCCAGGCGTCGTCCTGAAGGCCGACTCGGAGCCCGGGGCCGGCGCTCGCCGTGCCTGCAAGCGCCGTGGCCGCGAGCACCGCGCAGACGAAGGTCAACACGCGCACGCCACGACCCTACTTCGGCCAGGGCGCACGGGACAGCGCCTTCCGAAGATCCTTACCGGCCTGTCCGTCGCCGGCGCGCGACCTAGCGCCTGTCCTCGGCGACCATGTCGACGAGCGTCCACACGATCCAGTTCACGAGCCAGACGACGATCGTCGCACCGACGTACGTCCAGAAGCCGTCGATCGAGAAGTCGGGCGTGATCCACTCCGTGAACAGGAGCATCACGACGTTCACGAAGAAGTACGCGATCCCGAAGGTGAGAAGGATCAGCGGGAGCGCGATGAACGTGACGAGCGGCTTCAGGAACACGTTCGCGAGCCCGAGCACGATGCCGCCCATGATCAGCGGGCCCCAGCCGTCGATCGTCACCCCGTCGAACGCCCAGTCCGCGACCATCAGCGCCAGGACGTTGATCGCAGCCGCGATCAGGAAGCGCACGACCCAGATCACAGCGCGAGCCTACAACGTTGCCCGGACGGACGCGGACGGCATCGAGTGCCGCACCACCGAGGACTCGGCGAGGTCGTTGCGGCCGCGGAAGCGGCCGCCTTCAGGGATGTGCCCCGCCGAAGGCGGGGATCCGAGCGGCGGAATCCGCTCGGCGGATTCCGCCTGCGAACAAGGTCAGAACAGTTTCTGGAGCTTCAAGGCGGCGCCCATGTCGCCGGAGATCTTGAGCTTGCCCGTCATGTACGCGGTCGTCGGGTTCGCCTCACCGCTCGCGATCTTCGTCAGTGTCTCCTCGCTCGCGGAGATCGTGCAGTCGGCCTCGCCGGCGCCCTCGCGGACCGTGATGGTGCCGTCGTCGACCGCGACGGTCCACTGTCCGACGCCCTCGACGTCGAAGACGAAGGTGTTCTGCATCCCGGCGGTCTTCGCGGGATCCGCCCTCTCCGGAAGCTGTGCGAAGAACTCCTGAACGGTCATCTCGTACCTCGTCTCCTCGTTGACTGACGGGTCAATCGAAGGCGGAGCCTATCCGATCGGGGCGGGCGCGGGTGTCCGCGCGCCAACGACGCTCCGGGGACGTGGCAGCGCCAGGCAGAGCACCGCGCCGACGGCGGGCGCGCCCGCAGCGATGTAGAGCGCGGTCTCGAGGTCGACCGCGTCCGCGACCACGCCGAGCGCGACCGCGGCGATCCCGCCGAGACCCATCGCGAGGCCGACGGAGAGGCCGCTCGCCATCCCCACGTGCCGGGGCAGGTACAGCTGGCTCAGGACCATCGTCACGCCGAACGTGCCGACGACGCACAGCCCGACGAGCATCAGCGCGAGCGTCCCGACCACGCCGCCGACGGCGACGAAGGCGACGACGAGAAACGGCAGCGCCGACTGTGTGACGAGGAGCGTGCGTCGCAGGCCGATGCGGTCCGCGACCGGGCCGAGCAGCAACGTCCCCGCGGCGCCCGAGACGAGCATGAGCGAGAGCGTGCGGTTCCCCTCCCCCTCCGTGCCGCCGTTCGCCACGACCCAGAGCGGCACGAACGTGAGGAGGCCGAACCACACCACGCTCCGGAGCCCGATGATCACGCCGAGGAGCGTCATCGCCCGGCGGTCGTCTGCGCCGCCCGCGTGCGCCTCGACCGCCCGCTCCGGCACGAGCCCCGAGAGCCGCGGAAGCGCGCGCAGCAGCACGATCGCGGCGACGAGCACCGGCAGCATGGCGACGAGCCCGCCCTGGAGGCCGAGCCAGAGGACGAGCGGCGTCACGACGATCGGGCCGAGGGCGTAGCCGGTATTCCCGCCGATGTTGAAGTACGACATTCCGCTCGCCCGACGGCGTCCGCTGGCGTACGCCGCGAACTTCGCGCCCTCGGGGTGGTAGGCGGCGATCCCGATGCCACCGAGGAACACGAGCAGCAGGACGAGCTCGTAGCGCGGCGCCACCGAGGCGAGGCCCGTCCCGAGGCCGCCGAGGGCGATCCCGGCGGGAAGGAGCCACATCGCACCCCTGCGGTCGGACAGGAGCCCGAAGAGCGGCTGGACGAGCGAAGACGAGACGAGCACGGCGAGCATCAGCGCGGCCGTCGCCGTGTAGCTGAGGTCGAACTCGAGCACGAAGAACGGCAGCAGCGCAGGAACGGCACCCGACGCGAAGTCGACCGCGAGATGGCCGCCCGAGAGCGTGACCATCGCCTCGCGGTCGAGCTCGTCACGCATGCCTCGAGGCTACTTGCGCCCCGCGTCGACGTGTCGCGGTCGTGGTTCGGTCTCCCACACCTCGACCGCCGGTGGGAGTGACTACGTTTGTCGAGAGTGGCTGCGATCGAGGCAGAGGGGCTCGTGAAGGTCTACCGCTCGCGGAGGACCGAGGTACGGGCCCTCGACGGGGTCGATCTCGACGTTCGCGAGGGCACGGTGCTCGGCCTGCTCGGGCCGAACGGCGCCGGCAAGACGACGACCGTCCGCATTCTCGCGACGCTGCTCCGCGCGGACGAGGGTAGCGCGCGCGTCGCGGGCCTCGACGTCAGCAAGGAGTCGCAGGCCGTCCGGAAGTTGATCGGCCTCTCCGGCCAGTACGCCGCCGTCGACGAGAACCTGACGGGCCGCGAGAACCTGTGGATGTTCGGGCGCCTCTACCAGCTCCCGAGCGCGGAGGCGCGCAGGCGGGCAGACGAGCTCCTCGGCCAGTTCGGCCTCGAGGACGCCGGCGACCGCGTCGCGAAGACGTACTCCGGCGGCATGCGGCGGCGCCTCGACCTCGCCGCGGCGCTCGTCGGGCGGCCGCGCCTCCTGTTCCTCGACGAGCCGACGACCGGGCTCGACCCGCGCAGCAGGCTGGGCATGTGGGACGTCATCCGCAGCCAGGTGCGCGAGGGCAACACGCTGCTCCTGACGACGCAGTACCTCGAGGAGGCCGACGAGCTGGCCGACGAGATCGCCGTCGTCGACCACGGCCGGATCATCGCCCGCGGGACGGCCGACGAGCTGAAGACTCAGGTCGGCGGCGAGCGGATCGAGGTCGTCGTCCACGACCGCGAGCGCCTCACCGAGGCGGCCGGGTTGCTTGCCACGGACGGGTCGGGGTCGCTCGACGAGCGGACGAAGCGGCTCACGATCGCCGCGCACGGAGGCGCGCAGCAGCTCGTCGACGTCGTTCGCGTCCTCGGCGAGGCGCGCATCGGGATCGACGACATCGCGTTCCGTCGCCCGACCCTCGACGACGTCTTCCTCACGCTGACAGGTCGCGCCGCCGAGGAGCACCCGGAGGAGAACGGCGCGTGAGCACGGTCCCGGCACCGGTCGCCGACGGGCTCGTCATCGCCTGGCGGTCGCTCAAGCGCGTGCCGCGGATCCCCGAGCTTGCGGTGTTCGCGATCCTCCAGTCGATCATGTTCGTCGTGCTGTTCGCGTTCGTCTTCGGCGGCGCGATCCCGCTGCCCGGCGGCGGCAGCTACCGCGAGTACCTCATGCCGGGCATCTACGTCCAGACCCTCGCGTTCGCGTCGATCACGACGGCGATCGCGTTCGCCGACGACATGACGAAGGGAATCATCGACCGGTTCCGTTCGTTGCCCATGGCACGCTCCGGCGTGCTCAGCGGGCGGACGTTCGCCGACGTCATCTACACGCTGGGGATCCTCATCGTGCTGATGCTCTCCGGCCTCGTCGTCGGGTGGCGGGTGCACTCGAGCGTCGGCGACTTCGTCCTTGCCGTGCTCCTCATGCTCTTCTTCACCTACGCGATGGCCTGGGTCGGCGTGTACCTCGGACTCGTCGCGCCGACCGTCGAGACCGTTCAGCAGCTCGGCTTCCTGATCATCTTCCCGCTCACGTTCCTGTCGAACGCATTCGTGCCGACCGAGACGCTGCCGGCCGTCCTCCAGCCCATCGCCGAGTGGAACCCGATCAGCGTCCTCACGCAGGCGACGCGGGAGCTGTTCGGCAATCCGAGCCCGTCCCTCACCGACTCCTTCCCGAGCGAGCACCCGTTCCTCCTCTCCGTGCTCTGGACGGTCGTGATCCTCGCCGTGTTCGCGCCGCTCGGCGTGCGCCGGTACCGCGCCATCGACCGCTGAGGCCGAAGACGCCTACGTCGCCGTCTCTGCCGTCGCGATCGGCGGCGCCATTGCGCCCGGAGTCGGCCTCGCGTGCCGTGCGGCGGTCGCGACTACCATCCCCGCGGCATGGATCTCGACCTCGCGCCCGAGCACGAGCTGATCCGCGACACCGTCCGCTCCTTCGCGCGCGACCGAATCGCGCCGGTCGCGGAGGAGCTCGACCGCGAGAGCCGCTTCCCGGTGGGGCTGGTGCGCGAGATGGCAGAGCTCGGGCTGCTCGGGATCCCTATCCCCGAGCGGTACGAGGGGGCCGACGGGGACACCGTCTCGTACGCGATCGCGATCGAGGAGCTGACGCGGATCGACTCGTCCGTCGCGATCACGGTCGCGGCGCACACGTCGCTCGGGACGATGCCGGTGTTCCTCTTCGGCTCGGACGAGCAGAAGGACCGCTGGCTCCCCGACCTCGCCTCCGGCCGCCGGCTCGCCGCCTTCGGCCTGACCGAGCCCGACGCCGGCTCGGATGCCGGCGCGACCCGGACGACCGCCGAGCTCCGGGACGGCTCATGGGTTGTGAACGGCTCGAAGATGTTCATCACGAACGCCGGGACCGAGCTGTCGTGGGGCGTGACGATCACGGCGCGGACGGGCGAGGACGAGATCTCGAACGTCGTCGTCGAGAACGGGACGCCGGGGTACTCGATCTCCGCACCGCTGCACAAGCTCGGCTGGAAGGCATCCGACACCCGCGAGCTGACGTTCGCGGACTGCGCGGTGCCCGAGGGCAACCTCCTCGGCCCCCGCGGCAACGGCTTCCGCCAGTTTCTCGAGATCCTCGACGGGGGGCGGATCTCGGTCGCCGCGATGGGGGTCGGCCTCGCGCAGGGCGCCTACGACCTGGCGTTCGCGTACGCGCAGGAGCGATCGCAGTTCGGGCGGCCGATCGCGAGCTTCCAGGCGATCTCGTTCAAGCTCGCGGACATGGCGGTCGAGATCGAGGCGGGCCGCCAGCTCGTCTACCGGGCCGCGTGGCTCAAGGATCAGGGACGGCCGTTCGCGCTCGAGGCGGCGATGGCGAAGCTCTACACCGGCGAGCTCTCGCACCGCGTCGTCAACCACGCCCTGCAGATCCACGGCGGCTACGGGTTCATGGACGAGTTCCCGATCTCGCGCCTCTACCGTGACCAGAAGATCCTCGAGATCGGGGAGGGAACGAACGAGGTGCAGCGGATGGTGATCGCGAAGCACCTGGGGCTCTGAACCCCGCCGTCGGCGGGCCTCAGAGCCCCAGCCCCACCTGCACCTCGTTATCCTCAACAGCACGCTCCTCCTGTGGCCCCGCCCACCCGCTCCCCGGCGGGGGTCGTCTGAGGGAGGGAATCTCACGTCTGATTCACGTCTGATGCTCCGGATCGCGCGACTCAATACGGCTGCCGAGCAGGGTTCACCGATCCTTCACTCGCGCCGGATCGTCGTCGGGCTCCTCGCGGGCGCGCTCGCGCTCTCCATCGCCCCTCTCGCGGCAGCGCACGTCACCGTCTCGCCGCCGTTCGTCGACGACGGCGTGGCGTCCGTCGTGGTCTTCCAGACCCCGAACGAGCGCCCGCCCCACGCGACGACCTCGCTCCGGCTCGAGGCGCCGGCGGGCATCGACCTCGCGATCTCCGACCCTCCTCCGGGCTGGCAGCTGAACGTCTCCGAGGGCGTCGCGACCTGGACCGGTGGCCGCATCGAGAACTCCTCGGTCGTCGCCTTCCCGCTCCAGGTCACCGCCCACACGAACGCGGGCCTCCAGACCTTCGAGGCGGTCCAGGGCTACGACGACGGTGAGAGCGTCAGGTGGAGAACGACGCTGACCGTCCTCCCGGCGACCGGCGACGAGGCCCCGTCGCAGCACGTCGAGCGCGCCGCCGTGGCCGGCGCGGTCGGCCTCGGTGTGATCGCCGTCAGCCTCCTCGTACTGTGGCGCACGCGCCGGCGTCCACTTCAGGAGGGATAGCGGAGACGGGTGCTACGGTCGCGCGGTCGTGCTCTTCGCGCAGGTCCTGAACGACGATCTGGGGTGCGCCTCGTACATCGTGGGATGCGAGAAGAGCGGCGTAGCGGTCGTCGTCGACCCGCACCTCGCGATCGATCCGATCCTCGAGGAGGCCGACCGGCTCGGGGCACGGCTCGTGCGGACGATCGAGACGCACACGCACGCCGACCACGTCTCCGGGCACGGGCGCCTCGCGCTCGATCACGGTCTCCCGGTCAGCATCCACCCGGCCGCGGAGGTCACCTACACCCACGATCCGCTCGGCGACGGCGACGAGCTCGAGATCGGGACGGTCGTCCTTCGCTGCATCCACACGCCGGGACACCGGCCGGAGCACTGCTGCCTCGCCGTGATCGACACGACGCGCGCCGAGGAGCCGTGGCTCGTCCTGACGGGCGACTCGCTCTTCGTCGGCGACGCCGCGCGGCCCGATCTCGCGGTCGGGGCGACCGAGGGCGCTCAGGGGCTCTTCCACTCGCTTCGCCGGCTGCTCGGGCTGCCCGACGGCGTCGAGGTCTTCCCCGGGCACGTGGCGGGATCGCTCTGCGGTGTCGCGATGAGCCCGCGGGGATCGACGACGATCGGGTTCGAGCGCCGCTTCAACCCGATGCTCGCGATCCCGGACGTCGACGCGTTCGTCGCGGAGTCCGCCGGCGTCTCCGCACCGAAGCCGCCCAACCTCGCGCGGATCGTCGCGCAGAACCAGGCGGCGTTCTCGGGGATGGCGCCCGAGCCGCCGGAGCTCGCCGCCCCGCCCGACGACACGCAGCTGCTCGACGTCCGGCCGGTCGCGGACCACCTCGCGGGGCATCGCCCGGGGGCGATCAACGTCCCCGTCTCGGGCTCGACCTTCTCGACGAAGGCAGGCTTCGTGCTCGACGCCGACCGACCCGTCACGGTGCTCGCCGCCGCGCCGGACGAAGCGCTGCGAGCCGTCGCCGGGCTCCGCTCGGTCGCGTTCGACGACCTCCCGGGCTACGTGCTCGGTGGCGGCGACGAGGTCACCCGCCCGGCGACGGTCGACCAGCTCGAGGAGCTGATCGCGAACGGAGCGACGATCGTCGACGTCCGCGACAAGGGGGAGCGCGACGAGGGCTACATCCCCGGGAGCCGCAACGTCCCGTACCGCCTGATGCGCACCTGCTGTCCCGACCTTCCCGAGGACGTGCCGATCGTCACGGTCTGCAGCACCGGCACACGGGCGGCGATCGGGGCGAGCATCCTCAAGGCGAAGGGCCACGACGCCCGACCGGTGGTCGACGGCGGGATGGACGACTGGCTCGCACGCGGCGAGACGACGGTCAGCTTCCGCCGCTGCGGCTCCTGACTCAGGCGGCAGCGGCGTCGAGCTCGCGCAGGCGCGCCGTCGCGCCGAGCCGCTGGAGCAGCTCGCGCGCCCGCGCGAGCCGCTCCTCTGCTCCGTGCTCGTCTCCCCCAGCTCGGCGCTCGCACGCTGCGAGCACCTGCACCTCCGCCTCGAGCTGCGGAGCACCGACAGCGGCGAGCGTTTTGGCCGCGTCGACGTAGCGGCCCGAGTCGATTGCGAGAGCCGCCTCGAGGAACCTCGACCCCGGGCGCTCGCCCAACGCGGCGAGCTCGCCTCTACGGCCGAGCCTGTCGAGCGCGAGCGCCGCATGCACGGTCCACATTCCCGGTATCAGGCCACCGGGATTCCGTTGCCGACGCTCGACGAACTCATCGACGAGCAGACCGGCGTCCGCGTCGCCTGCGCGCGCGAGCATCCACGCCGCCGCCGCGACGACCGGCACGACAACCTGGTCGTCGACGCGGGCGTGCGCGAGCTCGACCATGTGCCGCGCCGATGCGACCGTCTGGTTGGTCTCACCGGAGCGGGCTGCCTCGATCTCGGCCAGAACGAACACGAAGGACGGTTCCGAGTACAGGCCGCCGGCCCCGACCGTCCCGCCGTACCGCTCGAGCTCGAGCCGCAGCGTCTCGTGGTACCGGCGGAGAAGCGCCCGGACGTCCTCCGGGTCGAGCCGCTCCGCGCGGGCGGTCGAGCCGACGAGGTCGACGAAGACGGCGGAGACGACCTTGCGCTCCTCGCGGGCGGCGGGCGCCTCGACGAGCGCGGCGCCGCAGCCGTTGCAGAAGCGCGCGTCGTCCGGGTTCTCGCGGCCGCAGAGCGAGCAGGCGATCACGCGGCGAGTCTACGCCGGTGCGGCGCCGGCGCTCTGCGAACGCCGACCGCGTGGCGGCCAGGCCCACCCGGCGAGGTGATCGCTGCTCCCTCCGCGTCAGCGCAGGCGCCGTACGGTGTATCCCCCATCCGCGAGGGCGCGGATGAGCGCCTGCGAGTGCTCTTCTCCGCGGGTCTCGAGCGTCAGCTCGGCCTCGGTCTCGAGGACGCCGATATTGCGGCCCTCTCGGTGATGCTGGATCGCGAGGATGTTCGCGCGCTGCGCCGCGATCATCCCGACGATGCGGGCGAGCTCGCCGGGCCGGTCCGGGATCAGGAGCGCGACGACGAGGTAGCGGCCGGAGGCGGTGAGCCCGTGCCGGATGACCGAGCTCATCGTCGTCGCGTCGATGTTCCCACCGGCGAGGACCGCGCACACCGGCCCGTCCCCGCCCGCGCGCCCGGCGAGGATCGCCGCGACCGAGGCCGCTCCCGCGCCCTCGACGACGAGCTTGACGCGCTCGAGCAGGAGGACGATGGCCTGCGAGATCTCGTCGTCGTCGACGACCACGACGTCGTCGAGCAGGTCGTCGAGGATCGGCCGCGTCAGCTCGCCGGGATGCTTGACGGCGATGCCGTCGGCGATCGTCGCCCCACCCGGCGAGCGTCCGGCGTACGGCGCGCACGCGGCCGCCTGCACCCCGACGACCCGGAGGTCCGGCCGGAGCGCGTCGAGCGCGAGCGCCACGCCGGCCGCGAGCCCGCCGCCGCCGACCGGAATGATCACCGTCCCGGGCCCGGGAGGAAGCTCGTCGACGAGCTCGAGCCCGAGCGTCCCCTGGCCCGCGACGACCCGTGGATCGTCGAACGCGTGGACGAACGTCGCGCCCTCGTCCCGCTCGATGGCGCGCGCCGCGTCCAGCGACTCGTCGAAGTCCTCGCCGACCATCTCGACACGGGCGCCGTAGCCGCGCGCTGCCTCGACCTTCGCCATCGGCGCGCCCTCGGGCACGACGATCGTCGCCGCGATTCGGGCCTGGCGGGCCGCCCATGCGACGGCCTGGCCGTGGTTGCCGGCGCTGGCGGCGACGACGCCCGCGCGACGCTCGTCCTCCGACAGCTGCGCGATCGTGTTGAACGCGCCGCGGATCTTGAAGGCTCCCGTCCGCTGCAGGTTCTCGGCCTTCAGGAGGACGGGCCGGTCGGCGACGCGCGCGAGGGTCTCCGACGAATAGAGCGGCGTCACCCGCGCGACGCCCACGAGGCGCTCGCGCGCCGCGCGGATCTCCGCGATGCCCGGACGCCCGTCGCTCATCGCGGGCCGTCGGTCACGGAGGTGACGAGCGCGCCGACGGCGGTCAGCGGGTCGATCTCGCGCCGCTGGACGCCCGTGACGAGGTCGCGCACGGCCGGATCCTCCGCCATTGCGCCGCGCACGAGGTCGCGGAGCCGCGCGACCGCGAGCGCCTCGACCTCGCCGCTCAGGTTCCGCTCCCTACGGGCCGCAAGCTCGCCGCGCTCCTCGAGCGCCTGCCGCCGCTGCCCGAGCGCGTCCCAGAGCTCGGGCACGCCTTCGCCGCGGAGCGCATCGGTCAGGAGGATCGCCGGGCGCCGTTCGCGGTCCGGGTCGAGCGCGACGATCGATCGCACTTCCTGCGCCATCGTCTTCGCGGCCGGGTGGTCCATCTTGTTGATCGCGATCACGTCGGGGATCTCCATGATCCCCGCCTTGAGCGCCTGCACGGCGTCGCCCGACCCGGGCATCAGCACCAGCAGCACGAGATCGGCGATCCCGATCACCTCGATCTCGCTCTGCCCCGTCCCGACCGTCTCGAGGAACACGACCTCCTTGCCCGAGGCGTCGACGAGCAGGAGCGCCTGGAGGGTCGCCTCCGCGAGCCCGCCCAGGTGGCCGCGTGTGCCCATCGAGCGGATGTAGACGCCGGGATCGAGGAAGTGGTCGGCGAGGCGGATCCGGTCGCCGAGGAGCGCACCGCGCGTGAACGGGCTGGACGGGTCGACCGAGACGACGCCGACCGTCTGGCCGGCGCCGCGCACGTGTGCGACGAGCGCGCTGACGAGGGACGACTTGCCGACACCCGGCGGCCCCGTCACTCCGACGGACGCGGCGCGGCCGGTCGACGGGTAGACGCGGCGGACGATCTCCTCCCCTTCCGGCGCGCGATCCTCGACGAGCGAGATCGCGCGCGCGAGCGCGCGGCGATCTCCGGCGAGGACGCCGGCGACGAGCGCGTCCTCCGTCCAGCCGGGGCGTGCCACCGCCGGAGACTCTAGTGGTCGCTCCGGGAAATCCGGGCGTGATTCGTCGGCGAAAACCGAGCATGCCTAGGACGCAGGGAGCCCCGATAGCTGAAGGTATCGGGGCGACCGAGGACGACGGGATGCGATGCGTTTGCAGTCGCACGAAGCATGTCCGGATTTCCCGGAGCGACCACTGAAGAACCCGGGGCGGAGCTACGGCGCGGGGCGGCCCTCCGCGTCCCGGAGGGCAACGTCGGCGGCGCCGTTGCGGGCCGCCTGCTCGCGCTGCCGCGTCTCGTCGACCTCGTTCATCAGCGCGCGCAGGCGCTCGAATCCCGCCGGCTCCCGGCTCCGGCGCAACTCGGGCGCGACGTCTCGCGTCCGGGTCGTGAAGAGAAACGCGAGCACGGAGGCGGCAAGGTAGACGATGCCGGCCAGCGCCCACGCGGCGCGCGCGCCGGCGGCGTCGACGAGGATGCCCGCGCCCGCCATCGAGAGACCGAGGACGGCGTAGTAGGTCGACATGAGGACGGCGAGCGCCCGGCCGCGCATCGCATCAGGCGCGCCCCGCTGTACGAGGACCTGGTTGCAGACGATCGCCGCGCCGTTGCCGACCGTCGCGACGCCGGCGAGGACGGCGGCGACGGCGATCGTCGGCGAGGCGGACGCGATCCCGAACCCGAAGCCCATCACCATCAGCGAGCCGCCGTAGAGGCGCGTCATCCCGATCGCGCCCAGCGCCGGTGCGGCGAAGAAGCTGCCGACCGCGAGCCCCACACCCGTGGCCGCGACGAGGAAGCCGAGCCCCAGGTTTCCGGCACCGATCTCGTTCTTCGCGAGCGGGACCTCGGCGACGTTCACGCAGGCGGTGCCGATTCCCGCTGCGCTCCAGACGACGAGCACCGTGACGAGGTGGCGCGAGCGCACGACGAGGCTCAGCCCGTCCCGCAGATCGGACCAGTGACCGCGCGTGATCGGGTCGTCGGACCGGAGCGACGCGGCGGGGATCCGGGCGACGAACGAAGCGGAGAGCACGAACGTCACCGCATTGACCCAGTACGCGACGTCCGGGCCGGACGCGGCGAGGAGCCCGCCCGCCAGGACCGGCCCCACGATCCAGGCGAGGTTCTCGACGGTCATCAGGAGCGACGTCGCCTGCTCGCGCTCGTCGTCGCGGACGAGATTCGGCATCCCCGCCCAGACGGCGGGCCGGAAGAAGCCCGTCGCGATGCCGTTGACCGCGGCGAGCGCGACGATCGCCGCAGGCTCGTCGACGAAGGGGAGCGCGAGGAACGTCCCGGCCCGCACGAGGTCGGAGACCACCATCAGCCTCCGCCGCGAGAACCGGTCGACGAGCGGCCCGAGCGTCAGCCCGATCAGCACGAGCGGGAGGAAGTCCGCGATCAGGAGGGCTGCCAGCCAGCGCCCCGAGTCGGTCCGGTCGAGGATGTCGACGGAGAGCGCGAGGGCAGCCAGATACGTCCCGACCGCGGATCCGGCCGTCGCCCAGAAGAGCAGGGCGAACCCCCGATTTCGGCGGAGCAGGGACAGACGGCCTGTGGCGCCCAGGGCCACGCGCGGACGCTAGCACCCGCGTAAGAGCGACAACAGTGCCCGATCGGGACCTGTCCGAGCGGGGGTTACGAACGCAGCGGGTCGCCCGACGCCGTCGGGCCAACCGTCGGAGCGTGGGCCTCGGTTGACCCCGCACCGCGCCTGCGGGCGGTCGAGAGCGCCCGATCGGCGAGTGCGTAGAGCGAGAACACGTCAGCTCCGCGCGTGAGGTCGCAAAGACCCGCGGTCAACTCGACGCCGAGCACGTCGGCGAGCTCGGCACGCCAGCGGGCGATCGCCTCGAGCCCTCCGACGACGTCCGTCTCGGGCAGGATCCACGCGAGCTCGGAGTCGCCGGTCCGCGCGAAGTCGTCTCCGGCCCGGACGAGGCGGCGCAGGCGATCGACAGCGATCAGCCCCTCGGGGCGGCCGAAGACGCCGCCCCCCGTCCGGCCGTGTACCGCGAGCTCCGCGAGTACGACGGTGACATTGCTCCCTGCGTGGATCGCGCGGCGCACTGCGCCGCCGAGCCGCTCCTCGAACTCGCGCCGATCGAGCAGTCCGGTCTCACTGTCCCGCGAGGCGAGCTCGGTGAGCCGACGCTCTCGCCGGTGAGTCACCGAGATGTCGCGCACCGTGACGACGTGGCGGACGCCGTCGCTTTGCTCGCCCGGCACGAGCCGGCCGGAGGCGAGCATTCGAATCCGATCTCCTCGGCTGTGACGAAAGGTGAGCTCGGCGACGGACTCGCCGCGGGCGGCGAGCTCCTCATGCCACACCTCGATCTCGTGCCGATGCTCGGGCGGCCAGAACGGGTAGGGGGCGGGGGCATCCACGAGCTCGCGGCGCTCGTAGCCGAGCATCTCGCAGAGCCCGCGATTGACGGACGAGATCCGGCCGTCGCGGACGACGAGGAGCCCGTCCGGGATGCGCGGAGAGGACGCTGCGGGCGGCGTCCCACTCGCCCTGACGGTATTCGGCGAGCCGGCGGCGGACGGCGCCGCCGAGCCAGAATGCGAACAGCCCGGTCAACGCCAGCGCCAGCGCCGCCGCCGTCGCGAGCCAGAGGCCGATGCTTGGCGGCGCCGCCTCGCGCACCGAGGCGATCACGACTCCGGCGGCCGTGACCGACACTGCCAGGAGCACCGCTTCCTCCTTCGTCCGCCCTGTGATCGCACGGCTCATGCAGCGCCCACCCGCGTGTTCCGCTCGAACTTGTGCCACCCCTTGTCGCCGCGGAGGAAGCGCCACGTGCCCTTGACGCGAGCCCACCCCATGATCGGGCGATAGACGAACAGCTCGAGAGGCATCAGGACCAGCAACCGGAGGACGCCCCGCCACCGATAGATCCGCTGATGCTGGTCGACCATCACGAGCGCCCCCGTCGAGAAGACGCTGTTGACCACGGTGATCAGCAGCGTGACGAGGGCGAACAGGCACCAATCGACGAGCCCGGTCGACGGCGCCTCCCAGGAGCGTGGCGACGGCGACGAGCTCGAAGAGCGGCGCCAGGATCTCCGACAGGAGATAGAAGGGCATGCCGAGCATCCCCACCGTCCCGTAGCGCCGGTTGAGGCACATCCGCCTGATATGCCCACCACGTCTCGAGGATCACACGCTGCCAGCGCTCCCTCTGGGAGACGAGCTTCCGACGGTGTTCGGGCCTTCGGTGACACCGACGCGATCCGGCAGGCAGACGACGCGATACGGCCTCTGCTGCTCTCGGAGGACACGGTGGACGCGGAATGTCAGCTCGATGTCCTCGCAGGTGTAGTCCGCGCGACCAGCCGCCGAGCTCTTCGAGCAGATCGCGTCGCCAGATCTGGAACGCGCCGATCGCGCAGAGCATGAAGTCGAGCCGGGACCAAGCAACACGGTTGTTGTAGAAGGCTCGCAGGTAGTCGAGTGTCTGGTACGCGATGAGCGGCCGTTGGTTCGGGGATGTCCCAGCGAGCGCCGTCCACGAGCGCCCGCGCCGGGTCCTCGGCGATCTCGACGAAGCTCGTCAGGCCGACGATCCGCGCCGGATCGCTCACGATCACGCGCATCGCCCGGGTCAGGGCGTCCCGCGCGAAGACCATGTCGGCATCGACGCCGCAGACGTAGCGATAGCGGCAGTGATCGAGGCCGGCGTTGAGTGCGTCCGCCTTGCCGCCGTTCGTCTTGTCGATCACCAGCAGCCGAGGATCGAGCGGCAGTCTTGTAGTAGGCGGCGATCGGCGCCGTCGCAAGCCCCCCGCGCGAGGATGCCTCGACCGGCACGAGCCGTAGGTCGGCATGCAGGCGCGCCATCGTGTCGTCGCGTCGAGCCGTCGTTGACGACGATCACCTCGAAGTCGGGATAGTCGAGGGCGAGGAGCGAGCGGACGGCGTCGGAGAGTGCCTGGCCCTCGTTGTAGGCCGGGACGACGATGCTCACGCCAGGCACGAAACGCGAGCGACAAGGATGTCGACGTCATCGAGCCGAGAGCTCGCGCCGGCGACGCCGGCTCTCGAAATAACCGACGAGCATCAGCCCGAGGTACGAGGCATAGACAAGGCAGAGGTAGAGCGCACACAGGAGGACGCCCGCCCGGAGGACGGTCTCGAGCGTCACGAAGGCGCCTCCGCGCCGACCGACGGCGCCGGACCGAGACGGATTCCCGTTCGGGCCCGATCCGTTCGCGGCGTCCCGCAGACGACTCCCGCCGGCGTCGAGGATGCGCTCGAGACGGCCGAGATCGTCCTCGTTCACGAGCGTCGTCGAGAACGCCGATGTCCTGCAGGACGAGCGCGGCGCCGCTTCGAGCGTCGCGTCGGCGTCGTGGAGCGCGCGCTCGACGGACGGGGCGACGTCGCGGCCTCCAGCAACGAGCGCCTCGCGTGCCGCCTCCCGCACCCACCACGAGCGATCCGAGAGGAGCGGAACGACGTACGGTGCCGCGGTGACCGGGGCAATCGCAGCGGCGGTACGGCTCGCGTGTGCACGCACGAGCGGATTCGGGTCCTCCAGCATTCGGAGGGCGCATCGGAGCGCCTCACCCGAGGAGACCGCGCGCAGCGTCTCGAGCGCCGCGGCACGGACATTCGACGAGCGTGTCCTCGGTCATGCGGGGGACGTGCCGCGACAGCGAGCGGACCGTAGCGCGCGAGCAGGCGCACCGCATAGAAGCGGACGACACTGCTCGGATGCCCGAGCAGCGGCGGCAGCCGCGACCCCGGCCGCGGCGCCAGGCGGTCGAGCTGTGCGGCCACGCGCACCGGGTCTTCGACCTCTTCGGCAAGACCCTCGACGAGGCCGTCGATCGCCCACTCGTAGCGGCACGCCGAGGCGGCCGAGGACGGTGATGCTCGCAAGGCGGAGCTCCGGCTCGTCGCTCCGCAACGCGTCAGCCAGGATCCGGCGGGTCTCGGCTTCGTTCGCAGCTGCGTCACCGAGCCCGATGCGATCCATCGCCTCGTTCGGGAGAGGCCACTCCGGCTCGTCGGCGACGACCTCCGGCGTCACCCGGCGCATGCGTGCGCGCAGGCGACCTCCGACCACGGCGAGACAGAGCAGCGCCCAGGCGCAGCCCGTAATCGCGCACACGAGCACGAGGGCGGTACGACCATCCATTCCCCCCACATGTCGGCACCCCGAACGGGGGACACCTCACCCATTCGGGTGAGCGAGACTCCTGTCAGGCCGACGGGCCCTTGGGCTTGCCGGCCTTCGCCATTCGAGCGGCGACGAGCGCCGCGAGCCCGAGCTGGTCGTTCGTGCCCACGGGCCGTCCGAGCGAGGTGAAGACGACCCCGGACTGGATCCGCCCGTCCTGGAGGAGGATCGCGTCGACGTAAGCGCGCACGCGGCGGTTGCCGGAGACGGTGAGCGTCGCGATCACGCGGAACGCCGCCGTCTTCGGCGCAATCTTCGGGAACACGAGGCGCTTGGACGAGACGATCTTGATCTTCTGCCCCTTCGGCGCGGAGAGGCGGATGATGTCCGCGAAGCAGGTCGTGCGTCTGCGGGGACGTGCCGCGCCGCCACGAAGCGCCGGCGTCCTCGAGCGTCCGGTAGATGTTCGCCGTGGAGCCGACCGTGACGTAGAGGCCGGGCTGGGTCAGCTGGAAATCGGGTGACTGCGCCTCGCCCGTGATCGTCAGGTCGGCCTCCGAGAGCGCGTCGCACCGAACGCCGTCCGGCAGGTCGTCGTCGGCGCGCGGACGCGGCGTGAACGCGGGCGTGAGGTCGGCGCGCTTGAGCACGATCGACTGCGCCATCGCCTTCCCCTTCGGTGTCAACGCCTTCTTCGGCTCGCCGTCCGCCGCCCATGCGGCCTGTGCGGCCATGAGCGACACGAGGAAGACGACGATCGTGCGCATCCGCTCACACTGTAGCCCCCACGGACGCCGCGGCGCGTCCCGCCGAGACGGAGGCTCAGCCGGCGTCGTACCCGAGGTTCGGGCGGAGCCACCGCTCGACCGTCGCGACCTCCACGCCCTTCCGCCCGGCGTAGTCCTCGACCTGGTCGCGCCCGATCCGGCCGATCGAGAAGTAGCGCGCCGAGGGATGCCCGAAGTAGAGGCCGTTGACCGCGGAGCCGGGGGTCGCGGCGTACGACTCGGTCAATCCCAGGCCCGCCTCGTCCGCGCGAAGGAGCTCGAAGAGCGTCTGCTTCTCCGAGTGGTCGGGGCAGGCGGGGTAGCCGAACGCCGGGCGGATGCCGCGGTACCGCTCGGAGACGAGCTCGTCGCCCTCGAGATGCTCGTCCGGCGCGTACCAGGCGCGCCGTGTGACCTCGTGGAGCCATTCCGCGAACGCCTCGGCGAGCCGGTCGGCGAGCGCCTTCGTCATGATCGCGCTGTAGTCGTCGCCGTCGCGCTCGAACGCCGCCGCGACCTCGTCCGCGCCGTGGATCCCGACGGCGAAGCCCCCGAGGTGGTCTGTGAAGCCCGTCTCGCCTGGCGCCACGAAGTCCGCGAGCGACCGATTGGGCCGCGAGTCGTCGTGGGCGCCCTGCTGGCGCAGCATCGGGAAGCGCGTCGACGCCGAGCCGTTCCCGTCGGTGAGCACGATGTCGTCGCCTTCGGAGACGGCCGGCCAGATGCCGTGGACGCCGCGAGGCTTCAGCGACCCCTCGCTCTCGATCCGGTCGAGGAGCGCGTTCGCCGCCTCGAAGAGCTCACGCGCCGCCTCGCCCTTCTTCGGGTCGTCGAGGATCGCCGGATAGCGGCCCTTCAGCTCCCACGCGTGGAAGAAGAACGTCCAGTCGATGTACCGCCGCAGCTCCGCGACGGACGGCTCGACGATTCGCGTACCCGGTGAAGGCGGGGACGGCAAGGTCGTCCGCGTGCCAGACGATCGGCGTGCGGCGCTCGCGGGCTGCCCGGAGCGGGAGAAGCGGTCGTCGCTCGCGCTCGGCGTGGAGCGCGCGCAGGCGCTCCTGCTCGACCCGGTTCTCGCCGTCGAGCGCCGTTCGTCGCGCCGGGTCGAGGAGCGCGCCGACGACCCCGATCACCCGCGAGGCGTCGAGGACGTGCACGGTCGGGGGCGTGTACTGCGGGGCGATGCGGACGGCGGTGTGCTGCCGCGAGGTCGTCGCCCCGCCGACGAGGAGCGGGAGGTCCATGCCGCGCCGCTCCATCTCCTTGGCCACGAAGACCATCTCGTCGAGCGACGGCGTGATCAGCCCCGAGAGCCCGACGACGTCGCAGCCCTGCTCGACCGCGGTGTCGAGGATCTTGTCGGCCGGGACCATCACGCCGAGGTCGATGACCTCGTAGTTGTTGCACCCGAGTACGACGCCGACGATGTTCTTGCCGATGTCGTGGACGTCGCCCTTGACGGTCGCGAGCACGACGCGGCCGGCGGTGCGGTCGTCGTCTCCTTCTCGCCTCCATATACGGCTCGAGGTACGCGACGGCGCGCTTCATCGCCCGAGCGCTCTTCACCACCTGCGGCAGGAACATGCGCCCCGAGCCGAAGAGGTCGCCGACGACGCGCATGCCGTCCATCAGAGGCCCCTCGATCACGGCGAGCGGCCGGTCCCTCGCCTGCCGGGCCTCCTCCGTGTCGACCTCGATGAAGTCGACGATGCCGTGCACGAGAGCATGCTCCAGGCGTTGCTCGACGGGGGCGTCGCGCCAGGAGAGGTCCTCCTCCCGTCGCACAGCCTCGCCCCCCTCGAATCGGCGGGCGAGCTCGACGAGCCGCTCCGTCGCGTCCGGCCGGCGATTCCAGATGACGTCCTCGACGTGCTCGAGCAGCTCGGGCTCGATGTCCTCGTAGACCATCAGCAGCCCGGCGTTGACGATCCCCATGTCCAGGCCGGCCCGGATCGCGTGGAAGAGGAAGGCTGCGTGCATCGCCTCACGCACGTGCTGGTTCCCACGGAAGGCGAACGAGAGGTTCGAGATGCCGCCACTCGTCCGTGTGCCCGGGCAGCGCTCCTTGATGAGCGGTAGGGACTCGATGAACGCCCTCGCGAACTCGTTGTGCTCCTCGATTCCCGTGGCGACGGCAAGTACGTTCGGGTCGAAGACGATGTCCTCGGGCGCGAATCCGGCACGCTCGGTCAGCAGCCGGTACGCGCGCTCGCAGATCTCGACCTTCCGCTCGACGGTGTCGGCCTGGCCCCGCTCGTCGAAGGCCATGACCACGACGCCCGCGCCGTAGCGCCGGATCGTCTGCGCGTGCGCGAGGAACGGCTCCTCCCCCTCCTTGAGCGAGATCGAGTTGACGACGCCCTTGCCCTGGAGGCACTTCAGTCCCGCCTCGATCACCGACCAGCGCGAGCTGTCGACCACGATCGGCAGCCGCGCGGCCTCCGGCTCGGTCGCGAGCAGGTTGAGGAAGCGCGTCATGGTCCGCTCGCCGTCGAGCAGGTCCGCGTCCATGTTCACGTCGAGCGCGTTGGCGCCGCTTCGCACCTGCTCGAGTGCGACCTCGACGGCTTCCTCCAGGTCGCCCGCCTCGACGAGTGAGCGGAACCGCGCCGAGCCGGTGACGTTCGTCCGCTCGCCGATCATCACGAACCCGGTGTCCGGTCCGATCTCGAAGGGGTCGAGGCCACTCCAGCGGGTCCGCGACTCACGGGTGGCGATCCCCCGCGGAGCGATGCCCTCGACCGCCGCCGCGATCTGCCTGACGTGCTCCGGCGTCGTCCCGCAGCAGCCGCCGACGAGGTTGACGAGACCGTCCTCGGCGAACGCGCGCAGGAACCGGCTCGTATCGCCAGGTTGCTCGTCGTGCTCGCCCATCGCATTCGGGAGCCCGGCGTTCGGGTAGCAGGCGACGTACGTGTCGGCCACGCGCGCGAGCCCCTCGAGGAACGGCCGCATCTCGGTCGCCCCGAGCGAGCAGTTGACGCCGACGATCAGCGGGCGCGCGTGCTCGACGGAGACCCAGAACGCCTCCGATGTCTGCCCCGAGAGGTTCCGGCCGCTGCGGTCGATGGCGGTGAACGAGAGCCAGAGCGGAAGCTCCGGGGCGACGTCCGCGGCCGCGACGATCGCCGCCTTGGCGTTCAGCGTGTCGAAGATCGTCTCGACGAGGAGGATGTCCACCCCGCCCTCGGCGAGCGCGGCGATCTGCTCGGCGTAGCTCGCCCGGACCTCGTCGAAGGTGACGGTGCGGAAGCTCGGGTCGTCGACCTTCGGCGAGACGGAGAGCGAGACGTTGAGCGGCCCGACCGCGCCCGCGACGAAGCGGGGGCGGTCCGGCGTGCGCGCCGTCCAGGTGTCTGCCGCCTCGCGGGCCAGTCGCGCACCCGCGCGACTCATGTCGGCGGCGAGGTGGTCGAGCGCGTAGTCCGCCTGCCCGATCGAGGTCGCCGTGAACGTGTTCGTGGTCGCGATGTCCGCGCCCGCCGCGAAGTACCCCTCGTGGATCTCGGCGATGAGATCCGGCCGCGTGAGGTTGAGGACGTCCGGGTCGCCCTGCACGTCCCGACCGTGGTCACGCAGAAGCTCCCCGCGGTAGTCCGCCTCCGAGAGCCCCTTGCGGTGGATGAGAACGCCCCACGACCCGTCGAGGATCGCGATCCGCTGATCCATGACGGCTCGGAGGCGCTCCACCGCGGTCACCGCTCCACCGCCAAACCGGTCACCCGCGAGCTGTGCCTTCGCGGCCGGAGCCGGGCTTCGCCCGGCGGGAGGCCAACCGCGAGTGATCCGTGCGCGGCGCCGAAGGAGGGGGCTCGTGGGGGAACCATGGGTTCCCCCACGCCGGAGCCGTCGAGGATCGCGATCCGTGTCTCGAAGATCTGTTTCGGCCGATCCGCCGCGCTCACGTGGTCTCCTTCGCCGGCCGGGCGACCACGCCTACGGAGCTGACCCGTGCCTCGGGCGGCGCGGGGGCTCTTTAGGCGTTTGTTGACCCGGTCGCCAAGCTGCCTCAAAGCTCTCCGGGATCACCCACGATAGCGCGAGCGCGGCCGGTCGGGCCGGCTGCGCTCAGGCCGCGGCGCTTTGGAGCGTCGCGTCCCGCTCGGTGCGAATCGCGGCGGTGAGCGCGGCGGCGGGGACCGGGCGACCGACTTCGTACCCCTGCGCCAAGCGGCATCCGAGCCCGCGGAGCAGCCCGGCCGTCTCCCCCGACTCGATGCCCTCCGCGACGATCGAGAGGCCGAGGCTCGCGCCGAGGTCGAGGATCGTCTTGACGATCGTCATGTCCGTCGGGCTACTTGCCATCCGACTGACGAACGACCGGTCGATCTTGAGCTCCGAGAGCGGGAGCGCGGTCAGGTGCCCGAGCGAGGAGTACCCGGTGCCGAAGTCGTCGATCGACAACCGGACCCCGATCGCGGCGAGCTCGTCCGCGACGCCGCGTGCCCGCGTGGGATCCGCCATCAGCGAGGTCTCGGTGATCTCGAGCGTCAGCAGGCATCGCCGGGAGGCCCGCGTCCTCGAGGATCGCCTGGACCCTCGTCGGGAACGCAGGGTCGAGGAGCGCTCGGATGTCGATGTTGACCGCGACCTCGATCGGCGTGCCTGCTCGATGCCATGCCGCCGCCTGCTCGACCGCGAGGCCCAGAATCCGCGCCGTCAGGAGCCGCATGAGCCCGGCCTTCTCGACGAGCGGAAGGAACGCCCCGGGCGGGACGATGCCGCGCTCGGGGTGATTCCAGCGGGCGAGCGCCTCGGCTCCGACGACGCGGCCCGACTCGACCTCGACCTTCGGCTGGAAGTGCGCGACGATGCTGCCGTCCTCGAGCGCCTGCCGGACCTCCCCGCCCAGCGCAAGGGCGTCACGGCTGCTGTCGTCCTCGGCCGGGTCGTAGAGCTCGATCCGGCTGCGGTTCCGCTTGGCGGTGTACATCGCCACGTCGGCGAACCGCACGAGCGTCTCGGGGTCGAGCGCATCGTCGGGAAACAAGGCGCCGCCAATAGACGCGCCCACGTCGAGGGACAGGTCGCCGATCGCGAACGGCAGCGCGAGCGCCTCGTGGATCCTGTCGGCGGCCGCGCGAACGTCTGCGACGCCGTCAACCCGCATCACGATCCCGAACTCGTCGCCACCGAGGCGCGCGACCGTGTCGCTGTCGCGCAACGAGTGGAGGAGCCGGTTGCTGAAAGCGCGAAGGAGCTCGTCGCCGTTGGCGTGCCCGAGCACGTCGTTGATCTCCTTGAATCGGTCGAGGTCGAGCAACATGACCGCCGCGCGGCCCGCGTGCCGCCGCGCGTCCTCGAGCACCTGGTCGACGCGGTCCCGGAAGAGGACGCGGTTCGGGAGGCCGGTGAGACTGTCGTGGAGGGCGAGGTGCTCGATCTCGTCGATGTGCGAGCCCAGCTGACGCGCCGCCCGTCGAAGGACCGGGAAGAAGGACGCGAACAGCGCGAGGACGAGGATCTCGAGCAAAGCCGCGATCGGGAGGAACGTCTGCCGGATCGAGCGCGCCACCGGCGCGTAGTCCCTCGACGAGACGAACGTCCCGGCAGTGCTCTCGCCGAACGAGATGGGAACGAGCTGCTTGAGGACCGTGCGCTCGTGCCCCTCGTACCGCTCCGGCCCGATGACCGTCTTGATCAGCGCCCCGGACAGCGCCGAGCGGGCTGCATCGCTGTCGGACGTTCGCGTCCCGATCAGACTCTGGTCCGTGGAGTACGAGACGACGCCGTCGGCGCCGTAGAGGGTCGCCCGGTCGACGTCGTCGAAGAGCACCTGCTCGTGGAAGATCTGATCGAGCTGCTTCCGCCGAGCCGTGCTCATCCCACGCTCGAAGTCCGTGGGGAGGAGCTGGCGAGAGAGGACGGCGGCGGCGACGAAGCGCGAGTTCCGCTCGACGGCGTCCTCGGCGTGGCCGGTGACGAAGCCGCGAACGAGGACGAAGATCGCAACGCTCGTCACGGCGAGGCCGATGGCCGTGAACAGCGTGAAGCGGAGGACGAGCCGCGGGTTCCCCTTCCGCGCCTCGGGAACCCCACGGCCGCGCAGCCTCATCGCGCACCTCCGACGCGCCGGGTGCGGCGACGCTTGCCGGTGAGGGCCAGCACGGCGAGGGGGACGAGGCCGAACGCCGCGTCGCGGTTCCCATTTCCATTGCCGTTGCCCTGGCCGTTGGCGTTGCCGTTCACCTGACCGTTCCCGTTGCCCTGACCGTTCCCGTTGCCCTGACCGTTCCCGTTGCCCTGACCGTTGCCGTTGCCGTTGCCCTGGCCATTCCCGTTTCCATTCCCGGGACCGTCCCCGTCCTCCGAGCCGTTGCCGTTGCCCTGGCCGTTCCCGTTCCCCTGACCGTTCCCGTTCCCCTGGCCATTCCCGTTCCCCTGGCCATTCCCGTTCCCCTGGCCATTCCCGTTCCCCTGGCCATTCCCGTTGCCATTCCCGGGCCCGTCCCCGTCCTCCGGGCCGGTCCCGTTGCCATTGCCCTGACCGTTGCCGTTGCCGCCGTCCTGGCTCGGGTTTCCGTCCCCCGTGACGTTCCCGTCGCCGTCTCCGCCGTTGCCGGTGTCGCCCGTGCTCCCGGCACTCTGGCCCTGGTCGCCGCCCTGTCCCTGCAGGTCGACGTCGCTGCCGTTGTCGCCGGTGCTCCCGGCGCCCTGGCCCTGGTCACTGCCCTGCCCGTGTAGGTCGTCGTCGCCGCCGGTGCCGTAGCCGTTGCCCTGTCCGCCCTCTCCGTCCTGGCTCGCCTGACTCTCGCCGGCGCTCCCGTCGTCCCCCGCGGGGCTCCCGCTCGATCCGGAGTCCGACCCGGAGCCCGATCCCGACGCCCCATCGAGCGGCCGACTGTCGTCCCCGGCGCCTCCTGCGCTCGCGCTTCCGCTGCTCGAGCCGGATTCCGAGCCGCCGCTCGGCGGCTGCTCCACCGACTCGTCGCCACTATCACCGGGGTCACTCGGCTCGTCGCCGCTGCCGCTCGGCTGGTCACCGGTCCCCGCCGGGGCTGCGGGGACGGAACCGCGGCCAGGATCCGGCGCGCCGCCACTGCCTCCACCGGCCGCGCCGCCTCCACCGGCGCCGCCGTCCGTTCCGGCGCCTGCGGTGCCTCCCGATTCGGGGGCCGGCGGCTCGGGAACGGGTTGTGCCGAGCCGTCCGGCCCCTGGCCGGGGGAGTTCTCCGTCGCCTGCTTGCGGGACGTGCCCTCCGCCGTCGACGGAGGCGGGCCGCCCGCCTGGCTCGCGTGAACGGCTTCTGCACCGGAGCCGTCGGCGTCGGCCGACACGGAGCCGATCGATCGTCCGGCATGGAACGTCTCGCCGCCCTCTGCGGCGGCCGCGGAGTCGGCTTCGCTGCCCGCGACGAGGTCGACGACGCCGGAGGTCGTGTCGCGCACGCCGCCGAACAAGGCGCGCTGCGCCTCGATGATCGGCGCGACGACCCCGCTCGGGTTGAGCGGCAGCGTCAGTCCGGCCAGCGCAGCGGCTGGGACGACGAGCGCGGTGCACGCGATCGCCGCAACCTCGCGGATGTCATGGGACGCCAACAGGCGCCGAATAGGCCCAACCACCATGCCGCAGAACTCCCCCTTCAACTCCCCCGGGCACCACCCGGAGACCTCACCGTAGGATCGTGCGTTCCCCTACTCGTCCCCCGCCCGGGGGAGGGACCGCGATTCCCTCGCTCGAGGGATGCTGCATCGACGGGGAGAGGACGAAACGGCCGCGGCTAGCCGGTGGTGCGACCCGACACCGAGAGCTGGTTCTCGGCATGCGCGATGCGCTGCTCGAGCTGCCACCGGTCGGCGCTCGACTCTCCTGCCTCGACCTTCTCGAGCTCGGCCTTCGCCGCCTCGAGCTGGGCCTGGGCACGGGCGTCGTCGATCTCCTTCACGTTCACGGCGTCGTCGACGAGCGCCAGGGCACGGTCGAGCTCGACCTTGAAGAAGCCCGGCCCGGTCGCGAACTCGAGCACCTCGGTCGCGTCGATGTGCACCCGCGTCGAGCCGGCCTTGAGCGTCGCGACGAGCGGCGCGTGGCGCGCGAGCACGCCGATCTCGCCGGCCGCGCCGGGGACGATCAGCATGTGCGCCTCGCCGTCGAAGACCGGGCCGTCGGGTGTGACGACCGCGACCTCGAAGGGAGGGTGATCCGTGACGTCCGCCATCGACGCGAGCGGCTACGCGGCGACCTGCTCGAGCTGACGCGCCTTCTCGACGACGTCCTCGATCGGGCCGACCATGTAGAAGGCGGCCTCGGGGAGCTCGTCGTGCTCGCCCTTGATGATCGAGTCGAAGCCGGCGATCGTGTCCTCGAGCTTGACGTACTTGCCGGGCGTCCCCGTGAACTGCTCCGCGACGAAGTTCGGCTGCGAGAGGAAGCGCTCGACCTTCCGCGCCCGCGACACGACGAGCTTGTCCTCGTCCGTGAGCTCGTCCATGCCGAGGATGGCGATGATGTCCTGGAGGTCCTTGTAGCGCTGGAGGATCTGCTGGACGCTCGTCGCGACGCGGTAGTGGTCGTCGGAGACGATCCCGGGCTGGAGGGCGCGCGACGTAGAGTCGAGCGGGTCCATCGCCGGGTAGATGCCCTTCTCGACGATCGCCCGCGACAGCGTCGTCGTCGAGTCGAGGTGCGCGAACGTGTTCGCCGGCGCCGGGTCGGTCAGGTCGTCGGCCGGCACGTAAATGGCCTGGACCGACGTGACCGAGCCGGTCGTCGTCGAGGTGATGCGCTCCTGCAGCTGCCCCATCTCCGTGGCGAGCGTCGGCTGGTAGCCGACGGCGCTCGGCATCCGGCCGAGGAGCGCGGAGACCTCCGAACCCGCCTGGACGAACCGGAAGATGTTGTCGATGAACAGGAGGACGTCCTGGCCCTGGTCGCGGAAGTACTCCGCCATCGTCAGGCCGGAGAGGCCCACCCGCAGGCGCGCCCCCGGCGGCTCGTTCATCTGCCCGTAGACGAGCGCGACCTTGTCGATGACGCCCGACTCGGTCATCTCGAGCATGAGGTCCGTGCCCTCGCGCGTGCGCTCGCCGACGCCCGCGAAGACCGAGACGCCGCCGTGCTGCTGAGCGAGGTTGTGGATCAGCTCCTGGATGAGCACGGTCTTGCCGACGCCGGCCCCACCGAACAGCCCGACCTTGCCGCCCTTGATGTACGGCGCGATCAGGTCGACGCACTTCAGGCCCGTCTCGAAGATCTCGATCTTCGGCGACAGGTCGCGGAACGACGGCGGGTCGCGGTGGATGGGCCAGCGCTCGGAGTCTTCGGCGATCGGATCCCCGTCGTCGATCGCCTGCCCGATCACGTTCCACAGCCGCCCGAGCGTGGGCTGGCCGACGGGGACGGAGATCGGCGCGCCGGTGTCGAGCACGTCGACGCCGCGGGCGAGGCCGTCGGTCGAGTCCATCGCGACCGCGCGGACGCGGTCGTCGCCCAGGTGCTGCTGCACCTCCGCGACGAGCGTGCCCGTCGGCAGCTCGATCTCGAGGGCGGTCAGGATCTCGGGAAGGCTGTCGGGGAAGACGGCGTCGATGACGACACCCTTGATCTCGATGATCTTCCCGGTGTTCCGCCGGGACTGCTCGTCGGGCATTGCTCTCCTCGAAGGCTGTCGCTTATCCAACCCGCCGGCGCCGATGGGGCCGCCGCGTCGGTGCCCTGAGTCTAGCTCAGGCCACCGGGGAATCCTCGGGTCTACCTCGCCTCAGCCCGCCTGCATACCCGGTCGCTCCGGTGCGCCACGCTGCGGCACCCCGACCGTTCTCGCGAGCGACGCGTCCCGTAGCCCGCGAAGGAACCTCTGCGTCTCCTGGCTGGCGTCGGCGCCACTCGCGTCGATGACAAGCGCCGGCAGCGCTCGCGGGACATCGCTCCGAGGGCCGAAAGCCTCCATGCCGGCGACCGCGAACGCGGCGCCACCGAAGGCCGCGACCGACGCCACGACGGCGCCGGCGACCGAACGCCTGATCAGGCTGTCGACGCTGCGCTGACGACGCCCCGCCGACCAAGGCACCTGCACGACCTCGAGGTCGGCGTCACGTACCTCTCGCGTGAAGCTCTCCACCGTCTGCGCGAACGCGCGACAGGCGGGACAGTGCACGAGATGCTGCGCGAGCGCGAGCGCATCGAGCTCGGACGGCTCGTCGTCCAGCGCCAAGGCGGCGATGAACCGCGACCGTTGACATGCAGAGGATTGCATCGCTGTTGGCTCTAGACGTCACATCTTCGCGCCGGTTAGCGTGGATGCGACGTGGTTCCTCAGACGAGTCGGGCGCGACTGTCGATCGCGATGCCGACGACGAGGAGCAGAATCCCGAGAACGATCAAGACGCCGGCGAGCTCCCGATCGACGGTGGGCGTCTCGGTCCTCTCGACCGTCGATGCGCCCGGGCCGCCGCGCTGAAGCGAGTTCCGGAGTGCGATACCCGCGCCGACAATCGTGCAGAGCGCACCGACGGCGTACAGGCTCACGGCTGCGCCACGGCGAGGGGACGCCCCGCTCGCCAACCCGATCAGGGATCCGAGCGCCAGGCTGCCGGTTCCCACGGTGAGCAAGAGGACCGCGAAGCGACGCGCGGCCGCACCGATCACCCGAGCGCGACTGTGGGATCCGACACGCGCTTCGGCCCCGGATCCGCTCCGAAGCTCTCGAGCGGGTTGTGACATGCTCCCCTCCGACCGGGGAGCACCTCGACGAGCGGTGGCTCGATCACGTCGCACGTGCCGATCACGGCGTTGGGGCACCGTGGATGGAAGTGACAGCCCGGAGGGGGATCGATGGGATTGGGCACGTCCCCCTCGAGGAGCACGGGCTTCCGTTTCCGGCCCAGCTCGGGATTGGGGACCGGCACCGCGGACAGCAGCGCCCCTGTGTATGGGTGGTACGGGCGACGGTAGAGGTCGCTGTCCGATGCCTCCTCGACGATCTTTCCGAGGTACATGACCATCACTCGATTTGAGATGTGGCGGACGACGTTCAGATCGTGCGCGATGAAGATGTAGGTCAGCCCGAATTCGCGTTGGAGATCCTTGAGGAGGTTGAGGATCTGTGCCTGAACGGACACGTCGAGCGCGGAAACCGGCTCGTCGCAGACGATGAGCTTCGGGTTCACGGCAAGCGCCCGCGCCACGCCGATCCGCTGCCGTTGTCCGCCCGAGAACTCGTGCGGGAAGCGGTTGTAGTGCTCCGGGTTGAGACCGACGACCTCGAGCAACTCCTGCACACGCCGCTTGCGCTCCGCCGGAGTGCCCATCTTGTTGACCTCGAGCGGCTCGGCGATGATGAAGCCGACGCGTTTGCGGGCATTGAGCGAGGCGTACGGATCCTGGAACACCATCATCAGCTCGCGGCGAAGTGGCCGCATCTCACCGCGCGAGAGTGTCGTGATGTCCCGACCGTCGAACTCGATACGTCCACTGGTCGGATCGAGCAGTCGGATGATGCAGCGAGCGAGCGTCGACTTGCCGCAGCCCGACTCCCCGACGATGCCTAGCGTCTCGCCGCGCTTGACGGTGAAGCTGACGCCGTCGACCGCCTTGACGGCTCCGACCTGCTTCTGGAAGACGATCCCGCGCGTCAACGGGAAGTGCTTCGTCAGGTTCTCGACGACGACGAGATCGCTCATGGTCGCTCCGTCACGAGGCTACCTCGTGAACTGTCTCGAGGACGCGAGCGGCTTCCCGCTTCTTCGTCTCCTCGTCGAGCCAGCACCGCTGGAAGTGCGCCATTCCGGGAGTGGTCTCAAGCGCCGGAATCTCGGTGCGGCAGATGTCCATCGCGTATGCACAGCGTGGATGGAATCGGCAGCCGCTCGGAGGTCGCAGGAGTGACGGCGGCTGACCCGGGATCTGCACGAGCCGGTCCACCTCGGCATCCAGCCGGGGGAGGGAGCCCAGCAGACCCCATGTGTACGGGTGCCGCGGTCGATAGAAGAGCTCGTCGACCGGTGCCTGCTCGACGACCTGCCCCCCGTACATCACGAGCACATCGTCGGCGATCTCTGCGACGACGCCGAGATCGTGCGTGATCATGATGATCGCCATTCCGTGCTCTTCCTGCAGCCGGTTCATGAGCGCGAGGATCTGCGCCTGCGTCGTCACGTCCAGCGCGGTGGTCGGCTCGTCGGCGATGATCAGATCGGGATCGTTGATCAGGGCCATCGCGATCATCACCCGCTGGCGCATGCCACCCGAGAACTGGTGAGGGTAGTTCCCCAGTCGCTGCTCGGCACGTGGGATGGCGACGGCCCTGAGCGCCTCGATCGCGCTCGCGCGTGCCTCTGTGCGCGTCACGTCACGGTGCGCGAGAACCGCCTCCTCGAGCTGCCATCCGATCGTCTTGACCGGATTCAGCGACGTCATCGGATCCTGGAAGATCATCGCCATCCGGACGCCGCGGAGCTTGTTGAGCTTGTCCTTGCTCGCCCCGATCAGCTCCACGCCGTCGAATCTCGCCGAGCCCTCGGACGTCGTGTTGCGGGGGTCGTTCAGCCCCATCACGGTGAGGCAGGTGACGCTCTTCCCCGAGCCGGACTCACCGACGATGCCAAGCGTCGCACCCCGTTCGATCGCGAACGAGACGCCGTCGACCGCCTGGACGACGCCGTCGTCGGTGCGAAACCGGGTACGGAGGTTCTCGACCTCGAGCAGCGCCATCAGGTGAGCCGGATCCTCGGATCCAACACGGCGTAGAGGCAGTCGACGATCAGGTTGAAGAGGATGATCACGATCGTCGAGAACACCACCACCCCGACGATCACCGGTAGATCGAGCTTCTCGTAGGCGATGATCACCGAGCGGCCGAGACCGGGCAGGCCGAAGATCGTCTCGGTGAAGACCGCACCTCCGAGCGCCAGGGCGATATCGAGGCCGAGGATCGTCACGACCGGGAGCATGCTGTTGCGCAGAACGTGCGAGCGGAGCACGTTTCGTTCCGGGACCCCCTTCGCGCGTGCGGTGCGCACGTAATCCTCGTTCATCGTCTCCATCACGTTCGCCCGGATCAGACGTACGTACAGCGCCGCGAACAGCAGTGCGAAGGTGCACCACGGCAAGATCAGGTGGTACGCCCACTGGACGGGGCCGCCGCACTGCGCGCCGACCGCGGGGTCGATCATGTCGCAGTAGCCGGAGATCGGCGTCAGGCCCAGGTATGACCCGAAGACGAACGAGAGGATGAGCCCGATCCAGACGGGATGCGCCGAGATCCCGACGAGGACGAAGATCATCGACCCGCGATCGAGGAGCGACCGCGGCCTGAGGGCCGAGAGGACGCCAATCGGGATCGAGACCAGCAACCACAGGATCGCGCCGCCGAGCACGAGCGAGAAGGTGACCGGCGCGGCGGCCCAGATCACGTCGTTCACGTCCTGGCGATTGACGAACGACCGGCCGAGCGAGCCCTCGACCACGAGCTGCTTCATCCAGAGGCCGTATTGCTTCCAGACCGGCTCGTCGAGGTTGAGGTAGTCCGCGACCTGCTTGACCTGCTCGCTGTTGGCGGATTTCCCGGCCGCGAGCTTCGCCGGATCGTTCGGCGCGACGAAAAAGATGACGTACGTGACGAACGTCACGGCGATGAACAGGAACACCGACCAGAGGAGGCGTCGTGCGATGAATCTCCACATGGCGTCGTCAGTTTCTCATATCGGCCAGACCAGGGGCAGTGCTCGAAGGTGGTGCGAGGGCGCCGAAGCGCCCTCGCACCCACGTCGTTCGAGACTTGCTACTTGATCACGAGCGCGTTGAGCGCGACGTTGGTGTTCGCCTCGTTGTAGATGACGTTTCCGATGCGCGACGAGACGAAGAGGCGGTTGTTCTGGTTCTGGTACGGCGCCCACGGGGCCGCTTCCTTCATGATCTGGGCGTCGAGCCTGCCATAGGCTGCATAGCGCGCGTCACCAGCGAGCAGTGCAGCCTTATCCATCAGCCTGTTGAACTTCGCGCTGTTGAACAGGGCGCTGTTGTTGCTCGACCCCTCGTTCGGGATGTTGCGCCCGTCGAGGAGGACGTTGATGAAGTTCGACGGGTCCGGATAGTCGGCCTGCCAGCCGATCGCCAGCAGGTCGTAGTTGCCCTTCTTGTCGCCCGCGCGCGAGAAGAGCTGCGCGCTCGGGATCGGCTCGGTCCTCGCCCTGAGGCCGATTGCCTCGAGGTTGAACCGCATGATCTGGCCGCGGTTGATGTTCGCGGTCGAGTTGCTGTGCACGATGCGGAGCACCGGCACGTTGCCCACGTCGCCTGCGACCGCCTTGGCCCTTGCGACGTTCGCGCCGTTGTACGCGTAGATGTTGTTGCTCTTCAGGAACCCCGGCATCGCCGGCGGGAGGATCTGCGACGTGCGGCGTCCACCGTACTTGCCGGCAACCCGAACCTGCGCCGGCCGGTCGATCGCCCAGTTGATCGCCTGGCGGAGCTTCACGTTCGCCAGGGGCATGCCAGGCGCGCTGGCCAGCGCCCAGTACGACGTGGACGAGGTCGGCTTGACGAAGAAGCGGCCCTTGTTGACGCCGAACTCCTCGCCGAGCGCGCCGGCAGCGGCGGACGGTACGAGGGGCTCGTAGTCGGCCTGGCCGGCCTTGACCTGGAGAATGCTCTGGTTCTGGTCGCCGCCAACGGTGACCACGATCCGGTCGGGGTTGGCCGGGCGGCTGCCCTTGTAGTTCTTGTTGCGGTCGAGGACGAGCGTCCGTCCGACCTCACGGCTGGAGATGTAGTACGGCCCCGAGCCGACGACGGCGTTCACGTCCTGCTCGGAGTAGGGCATCGCCGGGTCGGTCGCGGTGAACCAGTTCATCGCGAGCGCGGACACCAGCGAGGGGAACGGCTTCGTCAGCTTGATGACAAGCTTGTTACCCCTCGCCGTGACACCGCTGATCCGCTGTGCCTTGCCGTCGTAGAAAGCCTGCGCACCCTGCACCGGCGCCAGGACGCTGACGCCGCCGAAGCGAGCCGACGCGGCGTCGCCCATCTTCGGGCTCAGCAGACGCTCCATGGCGTGGACGAACCACTGCCCCGTGACCGTCTTGCCGTTGGACGCCTTGTGCCCGGCGCGGATGGTGAACGTGTACGTCTTGCCGTCCTTCGACACGACGGGCTGGCCCGTTGCGGCCTCGGGATAGACGCGCTTGCCCTCGGCGCCGTTCTTCTCGGGATACTGCATCAGGTTGTACATCGTCGGCCACAGAATCTCCGAGCACCCCGTGTCGTAGCACTTCTGCGGGTCGACGTACTCGAAATCGCTCAGCGAGTGGTTGACCCGAAGCGTGCCGCCCTTTGCGGACGCAGCCGAGCCACCAGCCATTGCACTTGCGACGAGCAGCGATGCCGCGACCGCAGCCATCACAGTCGCCAGTACGAGCTTCGTAGGCATCGAAATCCTTTCCTTTCGGTCACGCCGGGCGCATTTTTGCCCAGGCTCCTTGACACCACACACCGCCGTTAGACGGCAAAACAAGAAGAATGTTGGCCTTATCCGGTCTTGCGGGGGTCGAACGCGTCGCGGAGGCCGTCGCCGAGCAGGTTGAAGGCCAATGTCGCGAGCAGGATCGCCAGACCGGGCCAAATCATGAGCGACGGCACCGTCAGGTAGTACTGCGGCGCCTGGGCGAGGATGTTGCCCCAGCTCGAGGTCGGCTCCCGAATCCCCAGGCCGAGGAACGAAAGGCCGGCCTCGGCGATGATGAGGGTCGCGACGATCAAGGTCGAGTAGACGATCACCGGGCCGACGAGGTGCGGCAGGAGGTGGGAGCGGACGATGCGCCAGTCGGAGGCGCCGGTCATCCGTGCCGCCTCGACGAACTCCTTCTCGCGGAGCGACAGGACCTGCCCGCGCACGATGCGCGCCGGGTAGAACCAGCCGAGCACCGAGAAGACCAGCACCAGGGTGAACACGCCTGGAGCAATGACGCCGCCGAACGTGATTTCGTTCAACTGCTCACCGGCGATCGCCGAGAGCGCGATGATGAAGAGGAGCCCCGGGAAGGCCATTACGATCTCGCTGAGACGCGAGACGACCGTGTCGACCGTCCCGCGAAAGTATCCGGCAAGAGCTCCGAGCAGCACGCCGAGTCCGACGGAGACGAACGTCGCGAAGACTGCGACCTCCAGTGACGTGCGCGCGCCGTACAGCAGCCGCAGGAACAGGTCTCGCCCGATTGTGCTGTCCGCCCCGAGAATGAACAGCGTGGTGCCGCCGTCTGGCGTCTGCACCCGGGTCATCGGCCCGACAGGAAGGAACGTGTCCTCGTCGACCGCGGTGTAGAACTGGTCGTTCGGCCCGTGACCCAGCAGCTTCGACGCGATCGGCGCCCCCGCAAACGCGACGACGAACATGAGGACGATGAACGCCCCGCCCGCGAGCGCGAACCGGTCGCGCTTCAGCCTGCGCCAGACCTGCTCCCAGTAGCCCCGTGCCTTGACTGCCCCTTCTGCAGGGAGCCCCGCTCCTGCGTCGACCTCAGAGAGGCCGATCTCCTGAATGGTGCTCACGGGTGCCCCACTATAACTCGCGTTTTCGGCGGGATCACGCCTCTACGGCTCACGCGGTTCAGTCGGGTTCGGCGTAGATGCCCGGCGGAGCGTACGGGTTGGCGTAGCTGACCTTCCATGGAGCCCCGGCCGATGCACGTTCGAGCGTCATGTCGTACCGCGTCGGCACATAGTCGGTACCCAGCTCCGGTACGAGCAACACCTGGATCAGCACCTTGTTCTTGGACGACTCGACGACGTCGAAGCCGGTCGTCTCCAGGTCTTGCACCGGGAACGGTGGCACGGGGAGCTCGCCCCTCCGCCACTGCGCGAGCGTCACGCCACGCCTGAACTCCGGCGTCGCGAGCGCCCAGGCATCGTCGAGGTCGGTCCGCCCGACCGCAGTCTCGATAAATCGGACGGCGACCTTACGCGCCTCGGGCTCGAGCGTTCCGCCCGCCTTGAGCGTCTCGGCCGGAGCCGGCGTTTGCACCTGTGATTGCTGCTGCACGCGTCGGGCTCGGACCGGGGTCCGTGCTCGACTGAAGGTAGGCGATGGCGCCGATCACGAGGAGCAGGCCCGCCACTCCCAGGGCGACACGGTCCCGAACCTGCTTCCGACGCTCCGCGCTTCGGTTATCAGTCGAATTGTTCGTGCTCATTGCCGCCTGACGCTGACCGCTCATTGCGGAAGTGTAGACGCCATTCAGAAACAAGAAGTTGAGCGGACGTTCAGGCGGAGCGCACCTGCCTGAGGCCTGGCTGCGTCCGCGTCCTAGGTCAATGCGTCCGCGCCGGCGACCACCTCGAGGATCTCCTGGGTGATCTCGGCCTGGCGGGCGCGGTTCATCTCGAGCGTGAGGTCGTCGATGAGCTCGCCCGCGTTCTTCGAGGCGTTCCGCATCGCAGTCATCCGCGCGCCCTGCTCCGACGCCGAGGACTCGAGCAGCGCCCGGTAGATCTGCGTCTCGATGTACACCGGAAGGAGCCGCTCGAGGATCTGCTCGGGCTCGGGCTCGAAAATGAAGTCGCCGCGGATCGCGTCGTCGCGCCGCTCCTCCTCGTCGGTCTCGAGAACGTCGGCCGAGATCGGGAGGATCTCCTGCTCGGTCACCGTCTGGGTGAGAGCCGAGACGAACGTGTTGTAGACGAGCACCACCCGGTCGACCTGGGCCTCGACGAACAGCTCCGCGGCGCGGTGCGCGATCGCCTGGGCGTCGGCGTAGCCAGGCGCATCCGTGAACCCGACGAAGACGCCGTCGAGGTCCCGGCGACGGAACGTCAGCGTCGAGCGGCCCTTCTTGCCGACGCCGAGCCAGCGGACGGTCTGCCCCTCGCCGCTGAGCTGGCGGTCGAGCGCGAAGGCGCGCCGCATGACCTGTGCGTTGAAGGCGCCGGCGAGGCCGCGGTCACCCGTGAGCGGAATGATCAGGGTCGACGATGTCGTCTCCCGCTGGTGGAGGAGCGGCAGTCCGCGCACCGAGCCCGCCGCACGCCCGACGCCGGCGATCAGCTCCTTCATCGTCTCGGCGTACGGCCGCATCGCCTCGATCCGGCTCTGCGCCCGCCGCAGCTTCGCCGCCGCGACGAGCTCCATCGCGCGCGTGATCTTCCGCGTGTTGCGGACCGACCGGATGCGCCGCTTGTAGTCCTGGACGGTGGCCATGGCTCAGCCGACGAGGCCTGTCTCCTCCTGGACGTTGAACGCCTCGTTGAACTTCTTCAGCACCTCGTCGAGCTTGGCGGCGGTCTCGTCGGAGAGGTCGTTCGATTCGCGGATCGCCTGGTAGATCGAGCCCTCGGCGCGGAGCGTCTCGCGGAGCTCCTCCTGGTAGCGCGGCACCTGCGCGACGGGCACGCGGTCGAGCGCGCCGTTGATCCCGGCGTAGATCGCGACGACCTGCTCCTCGGAGGGCCACGGCTGGTACTGCGGCTGGTTCAGGGTCGCGACCATCCGCTCGCCGCGCAAGAGCGATTGCTGCGTCGCCGCGTCGAGCTCCGAGCCGAACTGCGAGAACGCCTCGAGCTCGCGGTACTGGGCGAGGTCGAGGCGCAGCCGACCCGCGACCTTCTTCATCGCCTTCGTCTGCGCGTTCCCACCCACGCGGGAGACCGAGATGCCGACGTTGATCGCCGGCCGGACGCCTGAATAGAAGAGGCTCGACTCGAGGAAGATCTGACCGTCGGTGATCGAGATGACGTTCGTCGGGATGTAAGCCGCGACGTCGCCTGCCTGCGTCTCGATGATCGGCAGGGCCGTGAGCGAGCCGCCGCCGAGGCCGTCCGAGAGCTTGCAGGCGCGCTCGAGCAGCCGCGAGTGGAGGTAGAAGACGTCGCCCGGAAACGCCTCGCGGCCCGGCGGGCGGCGCAGCAGCAGGGAGAGCTGCCGGTACGCGTCCGCATGCTTCGTGAGGTCGTCGTAGATGACGAGCGCGTGCTTGCCGTTGAAGAGGAAGTGCTCGCCCATCGCGGCGCCGGCGAACGGCGCCATCCACTTGATCGGCGCCGCCTCCTGCGCCGGGGCGGTGACGACGATCGTGTAGTCCATCGCGCCCGCGTCTCGCAGCCGCTCGACCACCTGCGCCACCGTCGACGCCTTCTGACCGACCGCGACGTAGATGCAGATCACGTCGCCGCCGCGCTGATTGATGATCGTGTCGACGCCGATCGCGGTCTTCCCGGTGCCGCGGTCGCCGATGATCAGCTCGCGCTGGCCGCGGCCGATCGGGATCATCGAGTCGATCGCCTTGATGCCCGTTTGGAGGGGCTCGACGACCGGCTGCCGCTGGATGACGCCGGGCGCCTTGAACTCGAGCGGCCTGCGCTCCCCCTCGATCGGCCCCTGGCCGTCGAGCGGGTTGCCGAGCGGGTCGACGACGCGGCCGAGAAGCGCCTCGCCCACCGGCACGTCCATCACCGCTCCGGTGCGGCGGACGGGCTCTCCCTCCTTGACATGCTGCCACTCGCCGAAGAGGGCGACGCCGACGTTGTCCTCCTCGAGGTTGAACGCGATGCCGACGACGCCGTGCTCGAACTCGAGCCGCTCGAGGGCCACGCAGTTCTCGAGGCCGTAGACGCGGGCGATGCCGTCGCCGACCTGGAGGACGGTCCCGACCTCCGAGAGGTCGGTCTCGACGTCGTACTGCTCGATCCGCTGCTTGAGGATCGAGGTGATTTCTTCTGGCCGTAGTTTCAAGGGAGGACGCTCCTCGTCTTTGCGTTACACCTGTGCGGTGCGGTTGGCGGGCGGAGCCGGGCTTTGCCCGGCGAGAGCCCAAGACTCGATCCTTCTGTGCGTGGCGCAGAAGGAGGGGGCTCGTGGGGGGACCAAGCGTTCACCCACGATGGACGAGCTCGCGACGGAGCCGGTTCAGGCGGCCGCGCACGCTTGCGTCGACGCGCAGCGAGCCGGCCTGGAGGATGAGGCCGCCGATGAGGTCGGGGTCGACCGAGCGGGTCGCCTCGACCGTGCGGCCGGAGGCCTGCTCGATCTGGCGGACGATCGCGGCTGTCTCGGCCTCGTCGAGCTCGTGGGCAGTGGTCAACTCGACGGAGAGGCGACCCTGCTCGCGATCGACGATCGCCTCGAACTCCTCGACGATCTGACGGAGCTGTCCCGCCCGGCCCTTCGACGCGACGACACGGACAAAGTTGCGGACGACCGGGTCGGCGCCGCCGGTCACCTCGTCCAGGACGCTCGCCTTGGCGCCCGGGTCGAGCTGCGGATTCGAGAGGAACGCCTCCAGCTCCGGCGTAGCCTCCATCGCCGTTGCGAGCTCGGAGAGCTCGCTGCGTACGACGTCGACCCGGCCCTGGTCGCGCGCGGCGTCGTACAACGCGCGCGCGTACATGCGGTGTGCGACGGCCATGCGTCTAGTTCGCGCTCCCCTTCTCCAGCGCGGAGAAGTCGAGGGCCTCGACCGCCTCGCGGACGAGTCGCTTCTGGTCCTCGGCGTCGAGTACCTTGCCCACGACGCGCTCGGTCGCCTCGATCGTGAGATCGGCGACTTCCGAGCGGATCTGACCGATCGCGCGGACAGTCTCCGCGTCGATCTGCTTCCGCGTGTCCTCGAGCCGGCGCTGGCGCTCGGCCTCGGCCTCCTGCTTGGCGCGCTCGATCTGCGCGTCCGCCACCTTGCGCGTCTCCGCGAGGATGTCGGCCGACTCCGACCGCGCCTGCGCGAGGATCGCCCGGTTCTGCTCGAGCAGCTCGCGGGCCTCCTTCCGGGCGTTGTCGGCCTCCTCGACCGCCTGCCGGATCCGCTCCCGGCGATCGTCGATCGTCTTCTGGATCGGGCCGAACGCGTACTTCCGGAGCACGAAGAACGCGATCGCGAAGCAGATCAGCGTCCAGATCATGAGGCCGGGGACGACCTCGATCAGGCCGCTTCCGCCCTCGTCGGTCTCTGCCTCGGCAGCGGTCTGGGCGAGCAGGGTCAGCATCGATCCACTCAGATGAGGACGAAGGCGAGCAGGCCGCCGATCAGGCCGTAGAACACGACGGCCTCGACGAGGGCGAAACCGAGCCACTGGATCCCCGTCAGCTCTCCGCGGAGCTCGGGCTGGCGGGCGACCGCCTGGATCATCGAGCCGAAGATGTTGCCGAGGCCGACGCCGGCGCCGAGCGCGCCGAGGCCGATACCGAGGGCGAGGGCGATCGCCTTGCCGGCATCGGCACCGTCTTCCGCCGCGGCGATGAACAGTGAGGACAGCATGAGTGGGGCTCCTCCTTTTGTTCCTTGAGTGGTCTAGTGGTCCGGCTCGATCGCCGAGCCGATGTAGATGGCGGACAGGGCGGCGAAGATATACGCCTGGATCGAGACGACGATCACGACCTCGAACAGGTAGAAGGCCGTCCCGGCGACGATCGAGAGCGGGAACACGGCCCAGTGGGTCAGGAAGATCAGGCCGATGAAGGTCAGGATCAGCAGGTGGCCCGCGAGCATGTTCGCGTAGAGCCGGACCGAGAGGCTGATCAGGCGCATGAACTGACCGAGGATCTCGAGCGGGACGATCATCGGGAGCAGGGCCTTCGGCACGTCGGGGATCCAGCTCTTGAAGTACTTCCCGACGCCGTTTGCGCGAATCCCCTCGACGTGCGTGAACACGAAGGTCATCAGCGCGAGCGCCAGCGTCACCGAGAGCGTCGAGGTGGCCGCGAAGATCGCGAGGGTCGGCAGCTGGACGCCCCCGACGTCGACCGTCTCGTCCGACAGCGGCAAAGGGATGAAGCCGAGCATGTTGATCACCCAGATGAAGAGCATCAGCGACGCGACGTAGGGGAACCAGCGACCGATCGCCTTCGTCGGCAGCCCCTGCTCGGCGACCTGCACCTGTGCGATCTCGTAGATCATCTCGCCCACGGCCTGGCGCTTGGTCGGATCCTTGCCGACCTTCACGCGCATCAGGACGATCCCGAGCAGGCACGTGACGATCGTCCCGAGGATCAGGTACGCAACCGGCTTCGTGATGTCGAGGCCGAACGGCAGGTCGACCCAGGTCTTGAACTCCCACTCGTGGGCGGGATCGAACTCGTCGTCCTCCGCCGCCTGCGCGAGAGCGGGGAACACGAGCGCGCCGAGCGCGAACAGGCCGAGCAGCCACTTCCTCACGAGGCACGCTCCACGCTGAAGTACGCGACGAGCGAGACCGCGAGCTCGACGGTGAATGCGAGCGTGAACACGAGCGCGGCGGCGAGGCCGACGCTCTCGTCCGCCACCGTGGCGACGACGAGCGGAATCCCGACCAGCATCGCCCTGAAGCTCGTCCCGATACCCCGCATGCCTGCGGCGGCGAGGTTACCCGTGCCGAGCGGGAGCCGCGTCAGCAGCCATGCGAAGAGCTCCGCGGCCAGCCAGAGGGTCGCGGCGAGGAGCCAGCCGTCGAGCGGCCAGTCCGCGACGACGAACACCGGGAGCGAGAGGAGGATCACCGCCGAGCCCGCGAGCGCGGGAACGAGCCGGCCGGGGACCGGCCTCGGCGTCGCGAACATCCCGGTGCTCACGCGCCCGACCGCGAATAGACCTTGTAGACCACGAAGACGGCGAGCGGGATTCCGACCAGCGCGCCGATCAGGAGGCCGATGCCGGCCCAGCCGAGCGCCCAGCCGATGAGGGCGCCGACGATGATCGCGGCGGCGGTCGTCCCGAGCAGGAGGCCGGACGCGGTCGCGAGCGAGTGAGGCGACGAGGGAGCGGGAGCGGCCATCCGGCCGGAGCATACCACCGAGCTTGTAACAGTCAGATTCCAGCCACAGAGCGGAAATCGGCTAGGTTCGTCACATGCGGCGGCCACGGCTCGTCCTTGTCCACGGCAGCCTCGTCGGCGGTCGCGCGACGTGGCGCGAGCAGCGGCGGGGGATCGCGGACGAGGCGGAGCTCGTCGTCCTCGAGCGCCCCGGCTTCGAGCCGCCACCCGATGGGGACGATGCGTCCACCGACGTGCCACGCGTGGACTTCGAGGAGCATGCCGCGTGGCTCGCGGGGCGGCTCGAGCCCGGCGACCATCTGGTCGGCCACTCGTACGGGGGCGTCGTCGCGCTGCTCGCGGCGCCACGGGTTGGAGGTCGACTCGCCTCGCTGACCGTCGTCGAGCCGCCGGCGACGACGGTCGCGCTCGACGTCCCGGAGGTGAGCGCCTTCGCACGCGGCGGCGAGGAGCTCTGGGCGAACGGGCCGCGGGAGGACCCGGAGGCGTTCATGCGCGGCTTCCTCGTGGCGGTCGGGTCGGACTTCGACCCGCCCTCCCCGCTCCCGCCGCCCCTCCTGCATGCCGCCCGTGTGCTCGCCGCCGAGCGCGGCCCGTGGGAGGCGGAGATCCCGCTGGAGACGCTCGCCGCGCTCGATCTCCCGTCGCTCGTCGTCTCGGGCGGGCATCACCCGGCCTTCGAGGCGATCGGCGACGTCCTCGCGAGCGCGCTGTCCGCGGAGCGGGTGACGCTCCCGGGCTTCGGGCACAACGTCCAGCTCCACCCGGACTTCAACCGGACGCTCCTCGAGTTCGTCGCGCGCGCCGACAACAGGGTGTCCGACTGAAGTCGGACACGACCGCCGTCCGGTGTCGGACTTCAGTCCGACACCTGCTCCTCGCGGCTACGAGACGATCTGGAACAACAGCACGGCCACGAAGATCACGAGCAGCACCATCCCGATCAGCATCGCGAGCGGGACGAGACCGAGCAGCGCGAGGCGCGCCGTGCCCTTGACCGCCTCGTCGGGCTTCCCCGAAAAGCTCAGCTCGATCCGCCGCTCGACGTCCGCCTGGATCTTCCGCGAGAGCCGCTCGCCGAAGTCGAGCGGCTCGTCCTTCTCGGTCCGAAGCGGCGGGAACGACGCCTGCAGCCCGTCGATCTCGAGCTGGACGACGCGCTCGGGGTCGTCGATGTCCTTCAGCCGCACCGCGCCGAGCTCGACCTGCCGTACGCCGTCCGGCATCGCACCGCTGACGAGCGCCGCCGTCGTCGACGAGAGGAGCACCTGACCCCCGTGCCCGGCCGAGCAGATGCGAGCGGCGCGATGGACGTCGATCCCGACGTACCCCTCCTCGCCCACGACGGGCTCGCCGGTGTGGATGCTCATGCGCACTCGGAGCTCGGTCCCGTCGGGCCACTCGTGGGTCGCGAGCGCCTGCTGGGCCGCGACGGCCGCGGCCACCGCGTCGCGCGCCCGGCCGAAGCAGTAGAAGAACGCGTCGCCCTGCGTGTCGATCTCCTCTCCCCCGCGTGCGCGAAACGCGTCGCGGACGATCCGGCGGTGATCGGCGAGCGCGTCCGCATACCGGTCGCCGAGCCGCTTCAGCAGCTCGGTCGAGCCCGCGATGTCCGTGAAGACGAAGGTGACAGTCCCGCTCTGGAGGCTGCTCACGCGCTGAGTCGCTCCGGATCCTCCGCCTGCGTGCGGCGCCGGCGCACGCGCGGATTGGCGAGCTTCACGATCTCGAGGAGGTAGACGATGTAGACCGAGAAGGCGAGCGCCCCGAGCGCGATCGCGACGACCGCGACCGTCTCCCAGACGTGCCACACGCCGCTCTCCCGGAACGGGATGAAGCGCGTCGCGAGCGCCGCGGCCCCGAGGCTCGCGGTCCACGCCCACATCGTCAGCGCGGCCCGTCTCTGCGAGAAGCCGATGTTCATGAAGCGGTGGTGGAGGTGCGAGCGGTCCGGGGTCGAGATCGGCTGCCGGTACTTGAGGCGTTTCGCCACCACGAACGACGTGTCGATGATCGGCACCGCCAGGACGAGGAGCGGCAGGAACAGGACGACCGTCGACGCGGTCTTCAGCAGCCCGGAGATCGAGACCGTCGCCAGGACGAAGCCGAGCACGAGCGCCCCCGAGTCGCCCATGAAGATCCGCGCCGGGAAGAAGTTGTGGCGGAGGAAGCCGATGCACGCGCCCGCGACGACCGCCGAGAGGACCGCGGCGTCGACCTTCCCGAGAGAGAGCGCGAGGATCGCGAACGTCAGGCCGGCGATCGCGCAGACCCCGGCAGCGAGCCCGTCCATCCCGTCGAGGAAGTTGACCATGTTCATCACGGCGACGATCCAGACGACCGTCAGCGGCATCCCGACCCACGCCGGGAGGTCGGCGACCCCGAGGAACGGGAACGTGAAGTGGTCGATCCACACGCCGAAGGCGACCGGGATCGACGCGGCGGCGATCTGACCGCCGAGCTTCGGGAGCGGGTCGAGGCCGCGGAAGTCGTCGATCGCGCCGACGACGCAGGCGACCGCGGCGCCGAGCACGATCCCGCGCATCTCGCCGTCGAGCGACAGGAAGGCGAGCGACGGGACGAGGATCCCGAGGAAGATCGCGAGGCCGCCCAGCCGCGGGATCGGCCGCTTGTTGAGCCGCCGCCCGCCCGGCGCGTCGACGACGCCCAGGAGCCGCGCCATCCCGCCGACCGCCGGCGTCAGGAGCACGACGATCCCGAACGCGATGAGCGCTCCCCAGAGGACCTCGGGGCTCGCGCGCAGATCCTCGAACACGCGGGAGCCTCAGTGCCTCGAGGGACGGCGATCTCGCGTGCCCGGGGCGCGAGATGCAAGCAGGGCGAGGACGCAGGGAGCGCCCATATCCATGGATATGGGCGCGACTGAGGACGACGCCATGCGCGGCAGATCGCGTTCCGGGTGCGCACTGATCGGCGTCGCTCGGGGCACTGAGGCTCCTACTTCGTGCCGTAGAGGCGGTCGCCTGCGTCGCCGAGCCCGGGGACGATGTAGCCCTTCTCGTTGAGCTCGCGATCGATCGACGCGACGACGATCGAGACGTCCGGGTGGTCGCGGTGGATCCGCTCGATCCCCTCGGGGGCGGCGATCAGCGCGATGAGGCGCACCGAGGCTGCACCGGCGCGCTTGACCGTCTCGACCGCGGCGGTGGTCGAGTTACCCGTCGCAAGCATCGGGTCGAGGAGGATGACGTCGCGCTCGGCGATGTCGTTCGGCAGCTTGACGTAGTACTCGACCGGCTGGAGCGTCTCCTCGTTCCGGTACAGCCCGATGAAGCCCACGCGCGCGCCCGGCACGAGCGAGAGAACGCCGTCGAGCATCCCGATGCCGGCCCGGAGGATCGGGCAGATCGCCACCTTCTTGCCGGAGATCCGCCGCGCAGTCGTCCGCTCGAGCGGCGTCTCGATCTCGACCTCCTCGTCGGCCAGGGCCTTGGTCGCCTCGTAGGTCAGGAGCAGGGTGAGCTCGTTGACGAGCTGCCGGAACATCTGCGTCGTCGTCGTGACGTCGCGGAGGAGCCCGAGCTTGTGCTGGACGAGCGGGTGCAGGACCTCGGTGACGTTCGCCGTGACGTAGGCGGCGGGTGCCGTGGCCTCGGACGGTTGCACCGGTCCGACCTACCCGCTCTCGCCGTCGGCGACGTACGTCGGGTACCCGCGGAAGCCCGGGTAAAGCGGACGGCGCGCGCAGAGCGCCTCGGACCGGCCGCGGAGCGCCGCGAGGTCGGGGCCGGAGCCGAGCGCCTCGACGACGATGCGGCCGACCTCCCGGAAGTCCTCCTCGTCGAACCCGCGGATCGTCGCGGCCTGCGAGCCGACGCGGACGCCCGAGGCAACGGTCGGCGGGCGCTCGTCGAAGGGGACCGTGTTCCGGTTCGTCGTCAGCCCGACCGTGTGGAGCCGCTCCTCCGCGTCCTTGCCCGTCCAGTCGGTTGCCCGGAGGTCGATCTGAAGGAGGTGCGTGTCCGTCCCGCCCGTGAGGACGTCGACCCCGCCCGCGACGAGCGTCTCGGCGAGCGCGTCCGCGTTGGCGCGAACCTGGCGCTGGTAGGCGCGGAACTCCTCCGACGCCGCGATCTTGAAGCACGTGGCCTTCGCGGCGATCACGTGCTCGAGGGGGCCGCCCTGCAGCCCGGGGAAGATCGCGCGGTCGATCGCCTGCGCGTGCTCCTCGCGGCAGAGGATGAGCCCGGAGCGGGGTCCGGCGAGCGTCTTGTGCGTCGTCGAGGTGACGACGTCGCAGTGCTCGACCGGATTCGGATGGAGCCCCGCGGCGACCAGCCCCGCGAAGTGCGCCATGTCGCACCAGAGCAGCGCGTCGACCTCGTCGGCGATGCGCCGGAACATCGCGGCATCCACCGTCCGCGGGTACGCGGAGCCGCCGCAGAGGATCAGCTTCGGCCGATGCTCGAGCGCGAGCGAGCGCACCTCGTCCTCGTCGACGACGGCCGTCTCGCGCGACACGCCGTAATGGACGATCGTGTAGAGGCGTCCGGAGAAGTTGACCTTGAGGCCGTGCGTCAGGTGGCCGCCGTGGTCGAGCCGGAGCGACAGGACGACGTCGCCGGGCTCGAGCAGGCCAAGGTAGACGGCCATGTTCGCCTGGGCGCCCGCGTGCGGCTGGACGTTCGCGTGCTCGGCGCCGAAGAGCGCCTTCGCGCGGTCGATCGCGAGCTGCTCGAGCTCGTCGACGATCTCGCAGCCGCCGTAGTAGCGCCGCCCCGGATAGCCCTCGGCGTACTTGTTCGTCGGAACCGAGCCGACCGCCTCGAGGATGGCGGGCCACGTGAAGTTCTCGGACGCGATCAGCTCGATCTGGCCGCGCTGCCGGTCGAGCTCGCGGCCGAGGAGCGCGGCGACGTCCGGATCCTGCTCGGCGAGCCCGCCGGTCCGCAGGCGCTCGAACTGCTCGGCCGCGACTGCCACGGCCCTGCATGGTACTCGGGCGTCAGGCGACCCGCGTCAGCGAGAGGACGACGTCCCGGCGGCGGTCGAGTCGCCCACGGTCGCGTCCGGGGCCGCCGAGGACGACGTCCGCGGTGCCGTCACGGGCGGCGACGTAGTCGTTCCCCGGGCCGCAGATGATCCGGTCGCGGCCGCCGCCCGGGCGAAGGTAGTCGTTGCCGGGGCCGCCGACGAGGATGTCGTCGCGGCCGAGCCCCACGATCATGTCCGCGCCGCCGAGGCCGCAGATGACGTCGCGGCGGAAGGTCCCGATGAGGCGGTCGGAGCCGTTCGTTCCGACGATCGTGCACCGAAGAAGCCTTCCGCGGTCGTCGCGCGGACGCGCTGCGGTGCCGAACGTCGCCGTCGAGCCCGCCGCGGTGCCGGCGGCGCTCGCGGCCACGACCCGGAAGCCGTAGCGGCGTCCCGGCTGGAGCCCGGTGAGCCGGAACGAGACGCGCACGGCGCTCCCCGACGCCGGGAGGCGGACCGCTCCGGTCCGAGCCGTCAGCGCGCCGCCGCGCCCGAACTCGACCCAGACCTGCGTCTCGATGCCTCCGGCGGTGACGTCCGCCCGGACGAGGGCGCGCGCGAGCGAGATCCCCGACGCCGTGGCGCGGCCGACGACCGGAAGCCCCGCGGTCCGGAACACGACGTCGCCGCCGTTGGTCGTCCCCGCCGAGCTCTGCGCGACGAGCCGAGCGTGGTACTCGGTGCCCGGCGCGAGCCCGGTCACGGTCTCGGAGACAGCGACGGCACCGCGTCCCGACCCCGCGGAGCGGGACAGCGTGCGCGTCCCGTACGCCGTCGTCGGGCCGATCTCGAACCACCAGTTCGTGCCGCGGCCGACCGGGTCGACGGTGCCGGTGAGCGCGACGGCCGTCCCTGCGAGACGCGCCGGGCCGGTGACGACGAGCGGGCCTGCGCTCGTCCGGAAGCTGCGTGTCTGGCCGACCGTCGTCCCGGCGTCGCTCCGCGCCGCGATCCGATAGTGGTAGGTCGTCCCCGGCTGGAGGCCGCTGAGGGTCGCCCTCTGGGTGGACGCGCGGTTCGCGAACCCCGCATCCGTCTCGGCCGTCTTGCTGCCGAGCGCCGGCGTCGTCCCGTACTCGAACCAGACGACCGTGCCGCGCCCGCGCGGGTCGACGCGACCGCTCACGCGGGCCGACGAGACGGAGATCGCGTCTGCCGAGCCGGTCGAGACGGCCGGCGCCGCGTCGGTGCGGAAGGACCGGTCGGCGCCGGCGGTCGTCCCGATGTCGTTCGCGGCGACCAGCCGGAAGTGGTACGTGGCGCCGGCGGCGAGGCCTGTGATCCGCACAGAGACGGCGACCGGGCTGACGCCGGAGCCGGCCGAGCGCGAGCCCGTCCGCGAGCCATAGCGGTCGGTCGTGCCGTACTCGATCCACCAGCTCGTCGCGCGGCCGTTCGGATCGACGCTTCCGCCCACGTTCGCCGCAGTCGGCCCGATCGAGGTCGCGTCGGCGGTCACGACCTCGGGCGCACCCCGTGTCGTGAACGTCATGTCGGTGCCCCGGCTCGTGCCGTCCGCGTTCGTGGCGACGACGCGGTAGTGGTAGGTGACGCCGGTCGCGAGACCCGTCAGCTGCTGCGAGACGTCGACGGCCGAGGTGCCGTTGCCCGCGCTTCGCGATGCGCTGCGCGTGCCGTACCCGGTCGTCGTCCCGTACTCGATCAGCCAGGTGGTGCTCTCCCCGCCCGGATTCACCGATCCGCCGACGATCGCGCTCCGCGCGCCGATCGAGGAGGCGGGTCCCGTCGATGCCGCCGGCGCATCCGCGCTCGCGGGGGCAGCGACCGCGAGAGCGACGAGGGCGGCGGCGACGACGACGGGGAGTCGACGGCTCATCTCCGGCCGAGTCTCCGCCCGCCGGGTTAGATCGTCGTGGTGATCAGGTTAGAAGTCGGTAAGGCGCGCCGAGGACGTCCTCGGCGGGCACGGCGCCCACGCGGAGGACGACCGGCCGCGTCCCGGTGAGGTCGATCACGGTCGACGGGATGCCGGGTAGCTCGCCACCGTCGACGAGCGCGTCGGCGACGTCCCGGATCGCGGGAGGGACATCCTCGAGCCTGCGGGGATCCCGGCCACCGGCGAGGTTCGCGCTGGTGGCGACGAGCACGCCGAGCGCGGCGAGCACCGCCGCGCCGGCACCGGAGACGGCAGGCACGCGGAGGCCGAGCGCGTCCGGACGACCCGCGTTGAGCCATGCGAAGCGGCGAGCGGGGTTCGGGACGACGAGCGTCAGCGGCCCGGGGAGGAGCGCGCGAACCGCCGTCGTCGCGCGGACGGGCATCTCCGGCACCCGCGCGTCGATCTCGTCGACGGAGGCGAAGAGGAGCGCGGTCGGCTGCACCTGCGCGCGTCCCTTCGCGGCGTAGAGCGCCCGCGCGGCGGGCTCGTTGGCACCGTCGGCCGCGAGCCCGTAGACGGTGTCCGTCGGGATGACCGCGAGCCCGCCCGCCCGGAGCGCTGCGACGGCGTACTCGATGTCGCTCATCGCCGGCCCTCGACCGCCCGGTCTCGACCGGCGAGGTCGGGTGTCGTCCGAACGTCCGCGTAGCCGAGCGAGGTGAGGAGCGCGGCCGTCGCCTGCGCCTGGCCGTCACCGACCTCGAGCACGAGCGCGCCGCCGTCGACGAGGGCCTCGACGGCACCGCCCGCGACGGCCGCGGTGACGTCCCGACCGAAGAGCGCGGTGTCGGGCTCCCAGTCGCGCACCTCCGGCTCGAGCGAGGCGCGGTCATCGGGGTCGACGTACGGCGGGTTCGAGACCACGAGCTCCCACGGCCCCGCCGGAACCCCCTGGAGCACGTCGTGCTCGAGGAGCTCGAGGTCGAGGCCGGTCTGCACGGCGTTCTCCCGAGCGAGCGCGAGCGCGTCGCCCGAGACGTCGATGCCGGTGACCCGCGCGCCGGGATGCTCGTCGGCGATCGCCAGCGCGATCGCCCCGGAGCCGGTGCCGACGTCGAGCACGCGCGGCGCTTCCCGCCCCGCGAGCAGCGCGAGGCAGCGCTCGACGACCGTCTCCGTCTCCGGCCGCGGGATCAGTGCGCGCCGGTCGACGCGGAGCGTGAGCCGACGGAATCCCCACACGCCGAGGACGTACTGGAGCGGCTCCCGCCCCGCGCGACGTGCCACGAGCGCCCGTGCCGCGTCGAGCTCGGAAGCGTCGAGCGGGCGCTCGAGATCCATGTAGAGGTCGATTCGCGCGATCCCGAGCGCATGCGCGAGCAGGAGCTCCGCGTCGAGTCGCGGCGTCTCGGATCCCTTCTCCGTGAGGTGCGCGGTCGAGCGGCGGAGCACGTCGCCGACCGTGAGTGCGCCCTCTCGAGGTGTCCGACTTACGTCGGACACCGGGCGTTCCTGCTCACACCGCGGCCTCGAGCGCCCGGCGCCGCTCCTCGGCCTGGAGGGTGTCCGTGAACTCCTGGAGGTCGCCTTCGAGGATCTGGTCGAGCCGGTGGACCGTGTGCTTGACGCGATGGTCGGTGAGACGGTTCTCGGGGAAGTTGTACGTCCGGATCTTCTCGGCCCGCTCGCCGGTTCCGACCTGTGACCGGCGGGATGCGGCGAGCTCGGCCTGCTGACGCTCCCGCTCCGCCTCGTAGAGACGCGCGCGGAGGACGCGCATCGCCTTTTGCTTGTTCTGGAGCTGCGACTTCTCGTCCTGCATCGAGACGACGATCCCGCTCGGGAGATGGGTGATCCGCACCGCGGAGTCCGTCGTGTTGACCGACTGTCCGCCCGGGCCGGTCGAGCGGTACACGTCGATCTTCAGATCCTTGTCCTCGACCGTGACCTCGACCTCCTCTGCCTCCGGCATCACGGCCACGGTCGCCGTCGACGTGTGGATCCGGCCCTGCGACTCGGTCGCGGGGACGCGCTGCACCCGGTGCGTGCCCCCCTCCCACTTGAAGACGGAGAACGCGCCGTCGCCCTTGACGGCGAACACGGTCTCCTTGACGCCGCCGCCCTCGTTCTCGCTAATCGAGAGGAGCTCGGTGCGGTAGCCGCGCCGCTCCGCGTAGCGCTGGAGCATCCGCGAGATGTCGGCCGCCCAGAGCGCCGCCTCGTCGCCGCCGACGCCCTGGCGGACCTCGACGATGACGTCCTTGTCGTCGGCCGGGTCACGCTCGACGAGCGCGAGCTTGAGCTCGTCCTCGAGCCGCGCGACCTCCGCCTCCAGCTCGCCGGCGAGCGACGCGAGCTCGGGGTCGTCCTTCGCCTCGTCGAGGTCGGTGCGTGCGACGCGCCAGTCGCGCGCCGCCTTGACGGCCGGCTCGAGCTCCTTGAGCCGGCGGCCGAGCACTGCCGCCTCGCGGTGGTCGGCGTAGACGGCAGGGTCCGCCATCCGGCGTTGGAGCTCGTCGTGCGTCCGCTCGAGCTCGTCGATGAGCTGGTCCAGGGGTGCCACGGCGTTCGATTGTACGGCGCACGCCGCGCCGTCCCGGCGGCCCCGGAGGTCCTACGTGCTGGCGAGCGTCGCGTTCAGCGTGATCTCGGGGATGCCTGTCAGCGCCTTCGACACCGGGCAGTTCGCCACCGCGCCCTCGGCCTGCGCGACGAAGCCGTCGTGGTCGAGGCCGGACACGGTGCCGACGACCTCGATCGCGGCCTTGGTGATCCCCTCGCCGGGCTGGAACGTGACCGTGACGGCGGTCTCGAGCCGCTCCGGCGGCGTGCCCGCGCCCGCGAGCCCGTGCGAGAGCGCCATCGAGAAGCACGACGCCCATGCGGCCGCGATCAGCTCCTCCGGGCTCGTGTGCCCCTGCGGATCCTCGGCACGGGACGCCCAGGTGACATCGAGCGGCCCGAACGCGCCGCTTCCGACACCTTCGATCCGCCCGCTTCCGTCCATCAACGAGCCGGTCCACGTCACCTTGGCATTCCGGTCGGTCGCCATTCAGTCGCCTCCGTCCAGTGTCGTCGTGATCTCGATGCCGATGCCCGCGTCGCGCAGCAGAGAGGAGAAGGAGCACCCCTCGTGCGCAGCCGCGACCGCGGCCTCGAGCTGCTCCGTGTCGAGGCCCGGGACCGCGGCGCGCACGTCGAGGGCCGAGTGGACGATCAGGTGCCCGCGGCCCTCGACCTCGTCCATCGTGATCCGGCAATGCACGTCCAGGCGGCCGGGTGGAGTGCCGGCGCCCGTCAGCTCGCCGGCGAGCGACATGGTGAAGCAGCCACCGTGGGCCGCGGCGAGCAGCTCCTCGGGGCTCGTCTTCCCCTCTGTCCCGGCCGGTGCCGCGATCCGGGTCGGCAGCGAGTAGCCGAGCCCGGTGAACGCACCGGACGACGCTGCCGTGATCGCACCGGTGCCGCGGGCGAGGTTGCCCTCCCAGGAGACGTCCGCCTCACGGACGATGCGGGGCACCGCGCTCCTCCACTACGCCATGACCTCGACCCTGGTATCGGCGGCCTTCTCCGGCGGCGTCTCGAGCGCCTCGCGGCCGCGCACCTTCTCGATCGCGCGGATCGAGACCTCGACCTGGTCGAGCGCCGGCTCGCGGGTCGTGAGCCGCTGCAGCCAGAGCCCCGGCGCGAGCAGCGCCATCAGCACACGGTTGTCCTGGTGCTTCCCCGCGTATCGGATCAGCTCGTAGGCGAGGCCGGCGATCACGGGCAGCAGGAGGATCCGGCTCGCGATGAGCCAGTACCAGACGGGCCGCCCGACGAACGCGAAGACGAAGATGCCGATCACCATCACCCAGAGCAAAAACGCCGTTCCGCAACGCGGATGGATCAAACTGAATCGCTGCACACTCTGCGGGGTCAGCTCGGCGCCGGCCTCGAGCGCGTTGATCGTCTTGTGCTCGGCCCCGTGGTACTGGAAGACGCGCTTGAGGTCGGGCAGCAGGCCGATGAGCCCGATGTACGCGATGAAGACGGCGACCCGGATCAGCCCCTCGACGACGACGAACCACCCCGTGTCCTCGACCGGCAGCCAGCTGGTGAGCAGCGCCGGGCCGATCTTGAAGAGCATCAGCGCGAACCCGATTGCGATCGCGAACGAGAAGATGATCTGTCCGCGCGAGATCTCGGTCACGACGTTGCCGTCGTCGTCCTCCTCGCGCGCAGCGACATTGGCCGAGATCGCGAGCGCTCGGAAGCCGATCGCGAGCGACTCACCGAGCGCGATCACGCCGCGGATCACGGGCAGCCGCCAGATCCGATGCCGCTTCATCGGCGAGGTGACGTCGCGAACGACCTCCTCGATCCCGCCCTCGGGCGTCCGGACCGCGACGGCCCAGCAAGACGGGCCCCGCATCATCACGCCCTCGAGCACGGCCTGCCCGCCGTAGGAGACGCTCACCTGCGCACCGTACCCCGGGGACCCAGACGCCGCGAGCGCTACTCGCGGTTTGCGGCGGCGGCCTTCTCGAGCCGACGCTGGAAGCGCTCCACCCGGCCGCCGGAGTCGACGAGCTTCTGCTTGCCCGTGTAGAACGGGTGGCACGCCGAGCAGATCTCGACGTGGAGCTCGGCCTTGGTCGATCGCGTCGTGAACTCGTTCCCGCAGGAGCAGGTCACGTGGGCGACGACGTACTCGGGGTGGATGTCGGCCTTCATCGAGAGGCCAGGATATCAGAGGCAATCTCGGGCCCGACGTTGCCTCCCGAGACGACGGCGAGCACCGCGGAGCCGGGGATGCGCCCTGCGAGGACGGCGGCGACGGCGGCCGCGCCGGCCGGCTCACAGGCCAGCTTCGCATCGGCATAGATCCTGCGCATCGCGTCCTCGATCTCCTCGTCGCTGACGGTCACCGGCTCGACACCGGCCGAGCGGCAGACCGCGAGCGCGTTGTCGCCCACGTAGGGAGCGTCGAGCCCGCTCGCGACCGTCTCGGGAGTGAGCGGGACCGGGTGCCCGGCCTCGAGGCCCAGCCGGAGCGCCGCGGAGCCCTCCGGCTCGACCCCGTACACACGCACGCCGCGGGGCGCGACGGCGGCCGCGATGCCCGAGACGAGTCCGCCTCCGCCGACCGGCACGGCGATGGCGTCGACGTCTGGAGCGTCCTCGAGCACCTCGAGCCCCACCGTTCCCTGCCCGGCCATGACGAGCGGGTCGTCGAACGGGTGGACGAGCACGCTTCCCGTCTCTTCGAGGTACCGCTCGAGGCGCGCGAAGGCGTCGCCGGGATCCGCTGCCTCGGTGTCGATCACGGCGCCGAGCGCTCGCGCGCGGTCGAGCTTGAACCGGCTCCCCCCGGGCCAGGAGAACACCCGACACCGGAGCCCCTCGGCCGCCGCCCCCCAGGCGAGGGCCATCGCATGGTTGCCGGCCGAGGCGCCGGCGACGCCGTGTGCGCGCTCCTCCGCCCCGAGGGCCGAGAGCCGGTTGATCACGCCCCGGGCCTTGAACGAGCCGGTGTGCTGCAGGAGCTCGGCCTTGAGGCGCAGCCCGGGCGCGAGCGACGAGCCGTCGAGGAGCGGCGTCCGGCGCACGCGGCCGCGGATCGTCTCGGCCGCCCGGACGACGTTCTCGCGGGTGACGGGATCGCCGTTCACGCGGGCGATCCTAGTCGGGGCCACCTGTTCGCCCGCGGTCCGATGACATTTCGCGCGTCGGACAACAGAGAATGCACGCGTGAGCGTGCCGGAACCCACGCACCCCGTCCGCCTCGTCGTCGACGACCGCCGCTACCGGCGCCGGCTCACGGTCCTGCTCCGGCCACTGCTCGCGCTCCCCCATCTCGTCTGGGTCGTGCTCTACGGGCTTGTCGCGCTCGTCGTCGCGATCGCCGCCTGGTTGTCGGCAATCGTGCTCGGGCGGGTGCCGGGCGCGCTGCACCGCTTCCTCGCCGCGTACACGCGCTACACCGTCCACCTCTCCGCCTACCTCTACCTCGCGGCGGATCCCTATCCGCGCTTCCGCGGGACGCGGCCGTATCCGGTCGACCTCGAGATCGATCCACCGGCACGGCAACGGCGCCTCGCCGTTGCCTTCCGGCTCGTCCTCGCGATTCCCGCCCTCGTGCTCGTGTCGGCGCTCGGCGGAGCGATCGCGCTCGGCGCATGGCTCCGCGGGCTGGCGCTCGTGGTCGCCGTCCTCGGCTGGTTCGCCTGCCTCGCGCTCGGCGAGATGCCGCGCGGCCTCCGCGACGCCGCGACATACGCAATCGGCTACGGCGGCCAGACGACCGCCTACCTGCTCCTCCTCACCGAGCGGTACCCGGACGCCACGCCTGGCCATGCGGATCCCGAGCCCGAGCTTCCGGCACATCCGGTCGCAATCCAGGTGGACGACACGCTCGAGCGTCCGCGCCTGCTCGTGCTGTTCCGGCTGCCGCTGTGCGTGCCCCACCTCCTCTGGCTGACCGTGTGGTCGGCGTTCGCGGCGGCCGCGCTCCTCCTCGCGTGGGTGACGGCACTCGTCATCGGCCGCGTTCCCCGCCCGCTCCACCGGTTCCTCGCCGCCTACGTTCGCGCGTGGACGCACCTCCTCGCCTTCCTCACGCTCGTCGGGCGGCTGTTCCCCGGCTTCGTCGGCCGCGAGGGCGCGTACCCGATCGACCTGCGGATCGCGGCGCCGCGCCGCCAGGCACGGCTCGGAGTGCTGCTCCGACTCGTCTTCGCCGTGCCGGCGCTCCTCATCGCAGCGGCGTACGGTGGCGTCGTCCTCGTCGTCGCGGTGCTCGGCTGGACCACGGCGCTCGTCATCGGGCGGATGCCGCGGGGTCTGCGAGACCTCGGCATCGCGGCGCTGCGGTATCAGGCACAGCTGGCCGCCTACGTCCTCCTGCTGACGTGGCGCTATCCGGACTCCTCGCCGGCCCCCGGCGCGCAGGCGGCACTACCCGCGCCGGAGCCCGAGGTCGCGACATGACGAGGGCCGCCCACGTCCTCGTCGCGGCAGCCGTCGCCGCGGGCGCGGCGCTCACCGCCTGGTTCCTGATGGACACGGTCGTCCCCGACGACCTCGTGCTGCCCCATGTCGACGTCGACGCGGTGTTCGGCCGCGAGCTGGTCGAGCGGACAGAGCGCTACGAGCGGTTCCTGCTCGCCGACTGGGTCGCCGCCCAGGTCGTCGCGCTCGTGACGCTGGCGATCTACGCGCGCTGGGGCGCCCGCTACGCGAAGGAATCGGCCGCGGGGCCGATCGGCACCGGGATGCTCCTAGGGATGCTGGGCCTTGCGATCGTCTGGCTCGCGCAGCTGCCGTTCGCGGTCGCGGCGGTCTGGTGGCAGCGCCGGCACGACGTCTCCGAGGTCGGCTACCTCGAGTGGCTCGTCGGCAGCTGGTTCGGGCTCGGGCCGACCTTCGTGGCGATCTGCATCGCGTTGCTCGTCGTCATGGCGCTCGCCCGCGCCGTCGGGAGCTGGTGGTGGATCCCCGGCGCGGTGGCGCTCACCGCCATCGCAGCGCGCTCGTCTTCGTCGGCCCGCCCCTCACTCCGGCGCTCGAGAAGCCGGACGATCCGAAGCTCGTGACCACCTACGAGCGCTTCGAGCGAGCGCAGGGCGTGAGCGGCATCCCGCTCCGGATCGAGAACGTGAGCGGCGACACGAGCCAGGCGAACGCCTACGCGTTCGGCCTCGGCCCGTCGGCGACGATCGTGCTCTGGGACACGCTCCTCGACGGCCGCTTCACGCCGCCGGAGGTGCACGTCGTCCTCGCGCACGAGATCGGGCACCAGTCGAGCGAGCACATTCCCGAGGCCGTCGCCTGGTTCGGGCTCTTCGCGCTCGCCGGAGGGCTCGTGCTGGTGCTGACCACGCGTCACCGCGGTGGGATGGGCGAGCCGAGAGCCGTGCCGCTCGCGCTGTTCGTCGCCGCCGTCTTCCAGCTCGCGGTGGCCCCCGCCCAGAACGTCATCAGTCGACAGTCGGAGGCCGAGGCCGACTGGAAGGCGCTCCAGACGACGCACAATCCGGCTGCCGCACGCGGCCTCTTCCGCGAGTTCGCGGTGACGTCGCTCGGCGACCCGAGCCCCGCTACGTGGGCCTACGTCCTCCTGCAGACCCACCCGACGCTCGCGCAGCGCGTCGCGATGGCGAATGCCTGGGCCGCGCGGCAGCGGCAGGAGCAGGTGTCCGACCGAAGTCGGACACCGGTTCGCATCTCAGCGACTCGCGGCCTCGACCCGGTCGGCGACGACCTCCGCGATCGCGAGCGACGAGGTCGCCCCCGGCGACGGCGCGTTGCGGACGTGGACGACGCCGTCGGCCTCGTGGAAGACGAAGTCGTCGAGGAGCGTCCCGTCGGGCGCGAGCGCCTGCGCCCGGATCCCCGCGGGGCCGGGGAGCACGTCGCCGACCTCGAGCTCGGGGAGCAGCTTCCGCGCCGCCGCGACGAAGCGCCTCGTCGAGAGGTCGCGCGCCAGCTCGCCGAAGCCCGTCCGCCAGTGCCTCCGTGCCAGGCGCCGGAATCCCGTCGAGCGGAGCGTCTCGCGGAGGTCCGCGGACCGACACGTCCCGGCGACGGTAGCCCTCGCGGGCGAACGCCAGCACGGCGTTCGGCCCGAGCAGCACCTCGCCGTCGAGCCGCACGGTCGTGTGGATGCCGAGGAACGGGAACGCCGGGTCCGGCACGGGGTAGACGAGGCCCTTGACGAGGTGCCTCCGCTCCGGCCGAAGGACGAGGTAGTCGCCGCGGAACGGCACGATTCGCGGCTCGCTCGCCGCACCGCTCATGCGCCGCAAGCCGGTCGGCGTAGACGCCGGCGCAGACGACGACCCGCGCGGCCTCGACCTCGCCGGCCGTCGTCTCGATCACGGTCGTCCCTGCTCTCCGCGCGAGGCCCACCACGTCGCGTCCGAGCAGAAGCTCCCCGCCCGCCCGACGCACGTCGTCCGCATACGCCTCCGCCACCCGCGAGAAGTCGACGACCGCGGTCTCGGGCGAGTGCAGCGCTGCGATTCCCGCGGCGTGCGGCTCGAGCTCGGCGAGCCGCTCCGGGCCGATCAGCTCGACGCGCGGGACGCCGTTCGCAAGCGAGCGGCGGTGGAGCTCGAGGAGCCGCGGGCGCTCCTCCTCACTCGTCGCGACGACGACCTTGCCGCACCGGAGCACCGGGATCCCGCGTGCGTCGCAATACGCGAGCAGCCGCTCGGCGCCGCTCACGCAGAGCCGCGCCTTGAGCGAGCCCGGCGCGTAGTAGACGCCGCGGTGGACGACCCCGCTCGCGCGGCCGGTCTGGTGCGCGCCGACGACCGGCTCCTTGTCGAGGACGGCGATCGAGGCGCCCGGTATGCGCGACTGCAGCTCGCGCGCGACAGCGAGCCCGAGGATCCCGGCGCCGACGACGACAGTGTCGTACCGCGCCGTGCCCACCGTCAGGTGACCGTGTACTCGGGCCCGGAGCCGCCCTCGGGCGGCGTGAGGCGCCCGCCCTTGGCGCTGATCGCGCCGCACTGGACGCAGTTCGAGGGTGTCACCTTCACCTCGACCGTGCCCTCGCCGTCGGCGTCGCCGACCTCGTAGACGTGGGCGGGGCACATCCACTGCCACATCTCGGCGACGTCGCGCGGCACCTGCGTCTGGACGCGCACGTGGCTCGGCTGGTCGTCCCGCGTCCGGTTGCCGGACGCGAAGACCGAGGAGAGCTTGTCGAAGGTGAGAGTGCCGTCGGGCGCGGGGTAGCGCGCCGCGCGGCCCGTGCGGCGGAGCGGCGCCTCGGCGTTGCGGTGGCTCTCGTAGTCCTTCGGCGGCAGCTTCCCCTTCGTCACCGTCATCGCGCTGGCGAGCGCGCCGCCCATGAAGAAGCCCTTGTCGAAGACCTGCCGCATGTTCCGGACCTCGGCCAGCTCCTTCCAGACGTAGCTCTCCCGGAGCGCCTCGTCGTACCGGTCGAGGGCGCCGCGCCGGCCGGCCACCTCGCCGCGCTGGAGCGCCGCGAAGGCCGCCTCGGCCGCGAGGCGCCCCGATTCGATCGCGTAGTGGACGCCCTTGAGCCGCGGCACGTTGACCAGCCCCGCGCCCTCGCCGACGAGCAGCAGCCCCGACGCGTTGAGCTTCGACGGGAGCGAGAGGAGGCCGCCCTCGGTGATCGTCTTCGCGCCCCAGGCGACCCGCTCGCCGCCGTCGAGGATCTTCCGGACGAGCCGGTGCGTCTTGAACTCCTGGAGGACGTCGTGCGCCGAGAGCTCGACGTCCGTGTACTCGAGCCCGACGACGAACCCCAGCGAGACGTGCTCGTCGCCCATCGGGTAGATGAAGGAGCCCCCGAACTCGCCGTACTTCTTCGACTTGCGGAGCGGCCAGCCGAGCGTGTGGACGATCTTGTGGAGCGGCTTCGGGACCTTCCAGACCTCCTTCACGCCGAGCGCCCAGATCTGCGGGTTCGACCCCTCGAGCCCGAACGTGTCGATCGCCGCGGTCGTCAGGTGGCCGGCGGTGCCCTCTGCGAGCACCGTGATCCGGGCGGTGACGTCGACGCCGGGCTCGAAGTTCGCAAGCGGCTCGCCGTCGCGGCCGCGGCCCTTGTCGCCGGTCCGCACGCCGACGACGCGACCGTGCTCCACGAGCAGCGTCTGGCCGGTCGTCTCGGGGAGGATCATCGCCCCGCCGGCCTCGGCCTGCTCGGCGAGGAACCGGCCGAGCTCGGAGACCGAGACGATCCAGTTCCCGTGGTTCATCATCGTCGGGGGCGGCGGGATCCGCAGCGCGGCGCCCTTCGTGAGGAGGTAGACCGCCTCGCCGTGCACCGGGCCGTACGTCGGCATGTCCTCGATCGTCATCCGCCCGGCGAAGAGCCTGCGGATCGCGCGCGGGTTCATGACCGCGCCCGAGAGGAGGTGCGAGCCCGGCTGCTTCCCCTTCTCGAGAACGGCGACCGGGACGTCGCCGAGCTGCTCGCGGGTCTCGGGGTGCTCCTCGAGCAGCTGCCCGAGGCGGACGGCGCACGCGAGCCCGCCGGGGCCGCCGCCGACGATCACGATCCCGACGTCGATCCGCTCGTCGGGCGGCGTCGGTCGGCGCGCCGATCGCCTCGCTGTTCGAGAACGGGGGCGGGTAGTCGACCGGGCGGACGCCGCTCATCCCTGACGCGACGCTACGACCGCGCCTTCAGGAGCTCGGTCAGCTTCGGCGCGATCTCGCGTCAGGTCGCCGACGACGCCGAGGTCGGCGAAGTCGAAGATCGGCGCGTTCGGGTCCTTGTTGACCGCGACGATCGTCCCGGAGCCCTGCATCCCCACCTTGTGCTGGATCGCGCCAGAGATGCCGAGGGCGATGTAGAGCTTCGGCGAGACCGTCTTGCCCGTCTGCCCGACCTGGGCGGAGTACGGGTACCAGCCGGCGTCCACGACCGCACGCGTCGCGGCGACCGCGCCGCCGAGCGCCGCGGCGAGGTTCTCGCAGATCGAGAACCCCTCGGGGCCGCCGAGCCCGCGACCGCCCGCGACGATCACGTCCGCGTCCTCGATCGAAGGCCCGCTCGACGCCTCCTGGAGGTGGTCGACGAGCGTCGCGCCTTTCGAGAAGTCCTGGAACGACGCGGCAACCTCTTTCACCTCGGCGGACCCGCCGGACTCGACCGGGTCGAACGTCCCCGAGCGGATGAGCGCCAGCCGCGGTGTCGACGTCCAGCCGACGTCGACGAGCACCGTGTCGCCGAGCGCGGGCCGAACCCCGACGAGCTCGCCACCGTCGAGCCGCAGGTCGGTGAGATCCCAGTTGAGGCCCGCCTCGAGCCGGGCGGCGAGCCCCGAGGCGACATCCGCCGCGAGCACCGAGGCCGGGAAGAGCACGTTCTCGGCGCCGGTCTCGCGAACCACCGCCTCGAGCGCGTCGACACGCGGCTGCGGCAGGGGCGAGGCGAGCGCCTCGTCGTCGACGACGTAGACGGTGGGCGCGCCGAAGGCACCCGCGCGCGCCGCCGCGTCGCGAACGCCGCTTCCGACCACGACGCCGGCGACGTCGCCGCCGCCGAGCGCGGCCGCCTTGCCGAGCAGGCCGAGCCCGCCCTTCGTCAGCTCGCCGTCATGTGACTCGAGGAAGACGAGGGTGCCGGCCATCAGTGCCGCCTCGAGTGATGTGACCCGGTTGCTCGGTCGCGAGGAGCAAGCCAGGCTAGGACGCAGGGAGTGTCCATATCCGGAGATATGGACACGACTGAGGACGACGCATGGCGCCGCTCATCGCGAGCGAGGAACCGCGTCTTCATTGCTCGAGGCGGCACTACACGAGCCTCTTCTCGGCGAGGTACTCGACGATCTTCTCGGCGGCGCTGCCGTCGTCCTCGAGCTTCACCTGGCCGCTCTTCGGCGGCGGCGGAGACGACGAGCGCACGAGGGTCCGCGAGCCGGGCTCCCCGACGCGGTCCGCCTCGATCCCGGCGTCCGCGAGCGAGAGGACGTCCTGCGGCTTGGACTTGGCGCCCATGATCCCCTTGAGCGACGGGTAGCGCGGCACGTTGATCGCGTCGGAGACGGCGACGACCGCGGGCAGGGGCGCCGCGATCACGTCGTAGCCGAACTCCGTCTGCCGCTTCCCGGTGAGCCGGCCGCCGTCGACGGTGAGCTCCGCCACCTGGGAGACCATCGGGCGGCGCAGGCGGTCGGAGACCGCGGCCCAGAGCACGGCGCCGTCGGCATCGCTCGACTGCTGGCCGAAGAGGACGAGATCGGCCTCCTCGCGCTCGAGCGTCTTCGCGAGTGCGTAGCTGGTGGCGAGGAGGTCCGAGCCGGCCGCGGCGTCGTCGGAGACGAGGACCGCGCGGTCGGCGCCCATCGCGAGCGCCTTCTTGAGCGACTCCATCGCCTTCTCGGGCCCGAGCGACACGACGACGACCTCGCCGCCGTGCGCCTCCTTGAGCTTCAGCGCCTCCTCGACGGCGTTCACGTCGGTCGGGTTCAGCGCGCCCTCGCCCGACCGGTCGAGCCGGCGCGTCGCGGGATCGAGCCGCTTGTGGACGGCGGCGTCCGGCACCTGCTTCACGCAGACGGCGATCTTCACGCGGCGGACTCTAGCGAGGCCGACAAGAGCCGCCGAACTGGTGCCCGAACCCCTCGACCGAGGTGCCGCCGTGCGCCGCGCCCTCTGGTAACGTCCGGCCCTTCGCGCGCCGCACCGGAGCCATGAATCGCCACCGGACGACAGCACGAGGGGTCTCTCTCCTCCTCCTCGCCGGCCTTCTCGGGGCGGCCGTCGTCGGCTCCCCCGGTGCGGCCCCGAAGCCCGGCCTCGTCGACGGGAAGCCGATCGTCTTCCCGCTCACCGGCGACTACGCGTACACGAACAACTACGGCGACCCACGCGGGAACGGCCGCCATGCCGGGATCGACATCGAGGGCGTCCCCTGGCGCAACCCGGTCGTCGCCGCCGAGGCGGGCAAGGTCGAGTGGCACACGACCTCGGCCCGTGCCGGCTGCATGCTCTACCTCTACGGGAAGAGCGGCACGACATACCTCTATATCCATCTCAACAACGATCTGACGGAGCGGTCGGAGGACAGCGGCGGCTGCAAGCTCGACGTCGCGTACGCCGTTGCGAACGGCGCGAGCGTCACCGCAGGCGAGCAGATCGCGTGGAACGGCGACTCCGGCGACGCCGAGGGCAACCACCACCTCCACTTCGAGGTGCATCCCGACGACGGCGCCGACGTGAACCCCTTCCCGTACCTGAACGCCGCGGAGCGGCTTCTCTTCCCCGGTCGGATCGGCGAGTCGTTCTCGCTCGGCGTGCGCGGCGTGCCGATCGCCGCAGGCGGCGGGACGATCACGCTCCGCGCGACCGCGGTGCGCTGGTGGCCCGGCGGCCGGTGGACCTCGCTCGTCCGCGAGCGCACCGTCGAGCTCGCGATGGCCAAGAGCGCGACGGTCGATCGCACGCTCGTCTCCGCGCTCGCGAGCCCGGAGCGGCGCGCGCTGCAGTCGCGGACAGCCACCGTCTTCACCGCCTACACGGCCCGCGCGAAGATCACGGCGGCCGCCCTTCGCGGACAGCCCGGCGCGCTTGTCGCGGCCCGCGTCACCCGCCCCGGCGGCGTTGTCGTCGAGACGAAGCCGGACGACGAGAGCACGCCCGTGGACATCGATCCGGGTGAGCCCGAGCTCGACGACGCGCAGCCGTGCGTCTTCCCCGATCCCGGGCTGCTCGTCCTAGGCCGGAGCCAGCGAGCTGCGGAGGAAGTCGACGATCGCGCTCGTCGGAGCGCCCGGCGTGAAGACCTCGCTCACGCCGAGCCGCTTCAGCTCGTCCGCGTCCTCGGGCGGGATCGTTCCACCCACCACGACGAGGACTTCACCCGCGTCGTTCTCACGGAGACCCTCTACGATCCGCGGCACCAACGTCATGTGCGCCCCGGACAAGATCGAGATCCCGACCGCGTCCGCGTCCTCCTGGATAGCGGTCTCGACGATCTGCTCGGGCGTCTGGTGGAGGCCCGTGTAGATGACCTCCATGCCGGCGTCGCGCAAGGACCGCGCGATGATCTTTGCCCCCCGATCGTGCCCGTCGAGCCCGGGCTTTGCGATCACGACCCGAATCGTCCGCTCCACGCGGTCAGTATAGGAACGTGCGCCTCGTCGTCATCGGGTCGTCCCCGGCCTGGCCGAACAGGGGCAGCGCCCATTCCGGGTACGTGGTCGAGTCGGATGGGAAGCGTCTGCTGCTCGACTGCGGCCCCGGCGTGCTCGGGCGGCTGCGCGAGCGGGAGCCGTGGCCGACGATCCACTCGATCGCGATCACCCATTTCCACCTCGATCACTGGGGCGACCTCGTGCCCTGGGTCTGGGGCAGCTTCTACCGCCGCGGCCACGACGACGTGCGGCCGGAGCTCTGGGTGTACCGCGGGGGCCGTCAGTTCCTCGAGGAGCTGGGCTCGCGGCTCGGCTTCCCCGACATGTTCGAGCGGACGTTCGTCGTCTCCGAGTACGACGGCGAGACGCCCTTCACGACAGCCGGCCTCGAGGTGCTGCCGGTGCGCCTCCCCCACTACCGGCTGGAGACGTACGGCTTCCGCGTGACGAACGGCGAGGCGACGCTCGCCTACACCGGGGACACCGGGCCGAGCGAGCGGATCGCGGAGCTCGGGCGCGACGCCGACCTGTTCGTCTGCGAGGCGACGCTGGAGACGGGAGAGGCGGACGGCGAGCCGCGGGGCCACCTGAGCGCGGAGGAGGCGCTCGACGCGTACGCCGCCTCCGGCGCGCGCAACCTCCTCTTGACGCACCGCCCGTCCGAGCTGCCAGCCCCCGAGGGCGTCGCGCTCGCGTACGACGGGATGGAGGTCGAAGTCGTCCCGCAGTCCGTGCGGGCCGGCGACTGAGCCGCTCGTGCTCCGGTGCCTGGCTTCAGCCAGGCACCCTCGACCCGCGTCTCGCCTCCACCTGGCCCAGCGCCGCCCACAGCGAAGCAGCGTCCCGTATCCGCGAGACGAGGAGCGCTCGGCGACTGCTCACCGCTCGCGTAGTTTCGCCGCGCTTCGCGCGGCAAGTCCGAACAGCCCGAGAGCCGCTCCTCCCCCGGCGCGTAGCGGTCGTGGGGTCCCCTTCGGCAGTTTCGCCGTACGAGCACCAGCGCCACTCCTGCGGGTGGAGCACAGTCCGGCGGAGACGGGGTTGAGGACGACGTAGAGGCAGGTGCGGAGCTCAGTCGTCGCTCTCGATTCGTCTCGACCAAGCGTGCCGGAACGTGTCCCCCACCGCAAGCTCCTGACCCAACGTCAGCAACCGCACGAACGTCGAATCATCGACACGCTCGCAGATACACCTCAGTCCGTCCCCGACACCTGATTCGTCCGCAGCATGTACGCATCGACCGCCAACGAGCCCGGCTGCTGGATCCGCACATACAACCGAAACTGATTCCCATCGCCCCGGCAGCGTCGTGATCGTGCCCCCACACCTCCGTGTCCGGACCAAACTGCCCCACGTTCCACCACGACGCACAACTCGTCGACTTCGAACACGACAGCGCATTCGACACCACCCGCAACCCCGTCTCATTCGACCCGTTCACACCGTTCGACCACTTCCCACCACCCGACAACGGACTCTCGTTCGCCCGATTGAAATCAGTCGAGCACCGCCAACGGCTCCGCCGGGTCACTGCCCGACGCCAGCGTCGTCGCCGAAGCGACGTTCGAGTACGGCCCCGAGGTTCGGGACCGCATCCTCGGCCCGCACCCGATAGGAGTAGTCGGTCGACGCGGCTCAGACCCGTGTCCGAGTAGCTCGTCGCGGCTCGTCGTCGCGATCTCCGCAGAAGCTCGAGCAGCCCGCGCCCTGCGCAGCGCTCGACCCGGTACTCGCTCACGCCGACATTGTCGGTCGCCGCCTGCCAGCGTGAGATCGACCCGGCTCTCGCGACACAGCGCTCGCCTGCAAGCTCGCCGGGCGCGCTCGGAGGCTCCGTGTCGGACGCAGCTCCCCAGATTACGCGCCCCGAAGTTGTCGAGGCGGCCGGTCGTGCCGCGCAACCCCGGCCCCGACATAGCCCGCCGCCGGATACGTCGTGTCGGTCACGCCCCCCAGCCGCGACCACTCCGAGCCCCGCCTCAACCACGCCTCCAGCCTCGAGCCCCTCACCCGCCAGCAACAACATGTCCCCCACCGCAAGCTCCTGACTCACCGTCAACAACCGCACGAACGTCGAGTTGTCGACCCGCTCGAGATACACCTCGTCCGTCCCCGACAGCTGATTCGTCCGCAGCATGTACGCGTCGACCGCCAACGAGCCCGGCTGCTGGATCCGCACATACAACCGAAACTGATTCCCCGTCCCCCGGCAGCGTCGTGATCTCGCCCCACACCTCCGTGTCCGGCCCGAACTGGCGCCACGTTCCACCACGACGCACAACTCGTCGACTTCGAACACGACAGCGCATTCGAGACCACCCGCAACCCCGTCTCGTTCGACCCATTCACACCGTTCGACCACTTCCCACCACCCGACAACGGACTCTCATTCCGCCCGATTGAAACCATCGAGCACCACCAGCGGCTCCGCCGGGGAGACGAAGACGGCTGGGCGTCGCGCTCACCTCGTTCGACAGCGCGCCCTCGCCGTTCTCGTTCTCGGCAGAGACCTTGTAGTAGTAGGTCGTGCCGTTCGCAGCGCTCGTCGTCCGTGTAGCTCGTGGCGGTCCCGGCGTCCGCCAGGAACGTCTCGCCGTTCGGGCTCGTTCCGCTATAGACCTTGTAGTTCGTGACCGCTGAGCCGCCGTCGAAGGACGGCGCCGTCCACGAGAGCGAGACCTCGGCCTCGCCCGGAACGGCGACAGTCCCGTCGGAGCATCCGGCGGGCCATCGGCGGGAACCGACCCGTCGATCGTCACGCCGAAGCGCTGGAGCACGACGTCGATGGGGGTGCCGATCGTCAGGCCGTCGCCGCCGGCGAAGAGCAGCGCCACCGGCTGATTGCCACCCTGCGTCACGATGAGCGAGCCCGAGTCGCCCGGCCCGCTGAACGCGCCGGGGGTGATCGAGATCTGATCGACGAAGCGCGCCTCTTGCAGGCAGATGTTGAAGAGCAACAGGTAACAGACGTCGACGGCGACGTTGAGACCGGCGACCGTTCCAGACTGCAGCCCCGTGTCCGCCCGTACTTCTGCACCGGCTGGCCGAGGAAGGCCTGAGCCGTGATCGAGCTCGGCGTCCCGTAGCCGTCGGGCGGCGTCGCGGTTCCGACGTTCGCGGCGGAGGTCAATGCGATCGCTGCGTCCATCGTGTTCGTGCTGCCGGCCGTGAAGTTGATCGGCTAGAAAGCGTGGAGCGTGCCGATCCGATCGGCGGGGTCGCTCCCGCCGTCACCGGCGCCCGGCTGGAGGATCGGGTCGCCGACGCGCCCCGAGTTGATGGAGGCGAAGACGTGGTTGTTGGACAGCGCGTAGACGTTCGTCCCGTCCGTCACGCGGGCGCCGAGTGTCCCGGTGGCGAAGCCCTGCGCACCCGAGGAGACGCCGATCGGCACAGGGCGCGGGAACCGGTCCGTCGGTGCGCGCGCCTGGATGATCCCCGTCGTGACGCTCTCGACCTCGACGCCGTCGAACGTCGACTCGACGTCGGCGTCGTCCTTCTCCTTGTGACCCGGACGACGGCCTTTCCCGCCTTGTTGAGGACGACCGCCACGCCGGCGACGCCGGGCTTGTCGAGCAGGCGATCCCGATGCTTCTCGAGGGCGGCCATTGCCTTGTCGAGCCCGGGCGGCGAGCCTTTCGTCGAGGACCGGCGGAATTCGAGGCTTGTCTGCCAGCGGAGGGCGCGGCCAGGATCGCGGCAACGAGCGCCGCAAGGGCGAGCACGATGAGCGCTCTTCGTTGCATGCCGTTCTCTCCCGCGACGCCGCTCTAGATTGCGCGCACCTTAGTACGAAGTCGCACAAATAACCACCCCCGCATTCCGTACGAGCTCGGCTGACGTCGATCAGCCCAAGGCATGCCCTTCTCGATGGGATGACCTGCGCCCTAGAAAACCGGCTGCTCGCGCCACGTTCCCCACGCGCCGCGCCAGGCGTCGCAGATCTCGCCCAGGGTGACGCCGTCGCGGACGGCGTCGACGATGACCGGCATCAGGTTCCGGTCCGGCAGGGACGCCGCCTCGGAGAGCTCGGCGAGCCGACGCTCGACGGCGGCCGACTCGCGGCGCGCCTTGAACGCCTGGAGCCGCTCGATCTGCTTTCGCTCGAGGTCGGGGTCGATGCGGAGGATGTGGATCTCCTCGTCCGATTCGGTCAGGTAGCGGTTCACGCCGACGACGACCCGCTCGCCGCTCTCGATCTCCTGCTGGTAGCGGTACGCGGCCTCGGCGATCTCGCGCTGCGGCATGTTCTGCTCGATCGCGGAGACCATCCCGCCGAGCTCGTCGATCCGCCGGAAGAGCTCGTACGCCTCCTCCTCGAGCCGGTTCGTGAGCGCCTCGACGTGGTACGAGCCGCCGAGCGGATCGATCCCGTTGACGACACCCGTCTCGTGCGCGATCACCTGCTGTGTGCGGAGCGCGAGGCGCACCGCGTCCTCGGTCGGCAATGCGAGCGCCTCGTCGTAGGAGTTCGTGTGCAGCGACTGCGTCCCGCCGAGGACGGCCGCGAGCGCCTCGATCGCCGTCCGCGCGACGTTGACGAGCGGTTGCTGCCACGTCAGCGAGACGCCTGCGGTCTGCGTGTGGAACCGCATCAGCAGTGAGCGCTCGTCCCGTGCGCCATACCGATCGCGCATCTCGCGCGCCCAGATCCGCCGGGCGGCGCGGTACTTGGCGATCTCCTCGAAGAAGTCGAGGTGCGCGTTGAAGAAGAACGAGAGCCGCGGGGCGAACGCATCGATGTCGAGTCCGCGCTCGAGCGCCCATTCGACGTAGGTGAAGCCGTTCTTGAGCGTGAACGCGAGCTCCTGCGCCGCGGTGGAGCCGGCCTCGCGGATGTGGTAGCCGGAGATCGAGATCGGATGCCAGAGCGGCATCTCGCGCGAGCAGAACTCGATCATGTCCGTCACGAGCCGCATCGACGGCCCGGGCGGGAAGATGAACTCTTTCTGCGCGATGTACTCCTTGAGGATGTCCGTCTGGATCGTCCCGCGGAGCCGCTCGCGCGGGACGCCCTGCTCCTCCCCGACGACGAGGTACATCGCGAGCGCGATCGCCGCCGACGAGTTGATCGTCATCGAGGTCGACACGTCGCCGAGCGGGATCCCCGAGAACAGGATCCCCATGTCCTCCAGCGAGGCGACCGCGACACCCTCGCGGCCGACCTCGCCGACCGCGCGCGGCGAGTCCGAGTCGACCCCCATCAGCGCGGGCATGTCGAACGCGCACGACAGCCCGGTCTGGCCGTGGTCGAGGAGGTACCGGAAGCGCTCGTTCGTCTCCTGCGCCGTCCCGAAGCCGGCGAACTGGCGCATCGTCCAGAGCCGGCCGCGGTACATCGACGGATAGACGCCGCGCGTGAACGGAAACGACCCCGGGTAGCCGAGGTCGCGCTCGTGATCGGTCTTCGTCGTCTCCGGCGTCGACAGGGGCTCGACCTCGGCGCCCGAGATCGTCGTGAACAGCTCGTCCTCGCGAAGGGACGCCTCGAACCGTGAGCGCCATGCCTCGAGACCTGCTGTGCGCCGCTCCTCGACCCGCGCCATCGGCACGGATGGTAGATGGTGCCGCGCCCGGACAGCCCCGGCGCGCCCATCGCTCAGCGCGACTCGTACCCGACCGCGGCGCTCGGCCCGGACGCGTTCGAGGGAGAAGTGGCGATGGAGCGGATCTGCTCCCTGACGCCCGTCACCATCAGGATCGCGATGACCACCGCGATCGCCAGCAGCGCTGCGAAGCCGACGCCCCGAGCCAGGATTCCCGGCTGATGCTCCGTCCCCATCGGTTCCCCCTCCCCACACGACACGACGTTGCACTCCCGACGGTAGTGACCCGTCAGGGGGATGCAATGCCTCACGCGAGGGACTCTCCACGCGGGTCACGCCACCCGTCCGGGTGCCGCGCCGTCGGTCCCGTCTGCGAGACTGGAGCCGTGCGCGTGCTCCTCGCCGACGACCACCGCCTGATGCTGGACGGCATCCGGCGGGCGCTCGACGACGACGGGGGCTTCGAGGTGGTCGGCGAGACGCAGAACGGCGCGCAGGTCCTCCCGCTCGTCGGCCAGACGAACCCCGACCTCGTCGTGCTCGACGTCCGCATGCCGAACATGGACGGGCTCCAGTGCCTCGAGGAGATCCGGCGGCGCTACCCGAAGGTGAAGGTCGTGATGCTCTCGGCGTCGACGACGCCGGACCTGATCGAGGGCGCGCTCCGGCGCGGTGCAAGCGCCTACGTGCTGAAGACCGTCGACCCCAGCGACCTACCCTCGACACTTCGGCAGGTCGCGGGCGGGACGGTGTTCTCGACGGTCGGCGCGACCGAGCCGTCGACTCCGAGCGGCGCGAAGGCGGCCGGCCTGACCGACCGCGAGGTCGCGATCCTCACGGAGCTCGCGAAGGGGAAGTCGAACGACGAGATCGCCAAGGAGCTCTGGGTGACCCAGCAGACGGTCAAGTTCCACCTGACCAACGTCTATCGGAAGCTCGGCGCGAAGAACCGCGCGGACGCGGTGCGCCAGGCGTATCAGCTCGGGCTGATCGAGCGCCCTCTCGGCGACGAGTAGCGGAGCACCAGGAACACGGCGCCGACGAGGGTCGTCGGCACCCACCAGACGGCCTGCATCATGATCGCGAATGCAAGCCCTGCTTCCTGCGACACGCCGAAGAGCGCGAGCGCGGAGACGCCGAGCCACTGGTAGGTGCCGACGAACCCGGGCGACGACGGGATCGCCACACCGAGGTTGATCGCCGCAGTCACGAAGATCGCCTCCACGAGCGTGAGCTCCACTCCCACGGCTCGGGCGACGAGGATGGCCGCGACCGCCCAGACGAGCCACGCCCCGAGGCTCAGAACGACGAGCACGACCCGCGAGGTGCCGAGGGGCTCGGAGAGCCCTTCGATCGTGTCGCGCGCGAAGCGCCGGACGAGGCCGCGGTGCTGGCGCCTCGCGCGCGGACGTCGCCGGGTGTAGGCCCGTGCCGCAAGGATCCCGATCCACACGGCGAGCAGCACGAGCACCGACCCGACGACGATGCGATCGACCCAGCGCTCGTCGGTGACGAGCGGCAGGGTCGCGATGAGGAAGAAGGCGAGGACGAGAAGATCGAAGAGACGGTCGATCACGACCGTCGCGAGGCCGCGACCGCCGGAGAAGGCGCCGCGCGAGACCCAGCGTGCCCGCAGGAAGTCGCCGATGCGACCCGGCAGCACGTTGTTCACCGCCACGCCGGCGACGACCATCTCGACGAACTGGAACTGCGTCGCGCCGCGTCGCGGCGATCCGCTTCCAGCGGTTCGCCTGTAGCCAGTAGACGACGCCCATGCATCCCACGGCGACGGCCACCGGGCCCCAGCGGACGTCCTGCAGCGTCTGCCAGACGAGGCTGAGGTCGGCGCCGCGGATCGCAAGGAACAGGAAGACGGCGGACGCCGGGATGCCGACGACCGCGGCGATCCACATCGTGCGGCGGCTGCGGTCCGGGGTCGCTGGCACGCGAGAAGATTGCACGCGCGGGACAGCCGACTCGGGAACGACGGTCACGCGTCGAAGCATGAAGAAGGCATCCGCCGGCGGAACACCGCTTGGGTCGCGATCGGACCTAGCCCATGGTCCAGACAGGACTTCCGGCCCTGCGGCGATCATTGAGCGATGTCCGAGGGCGTCCACGGCGACCCGCGTCCGGTGTCCGACTTCAGTCGGACACCTGCTCTCCCGGCGCCGCCTCCTGCGCGATCCTCGAGACGAGCCCGTTCCCGATCTTCCTCGTGTCGCTCGTCGGGATCGTCCTCCTGACGGTGTTCGGCCCGTCCCTCGTCGTCGGCGACACGTGGCTGACGCTGATGGCCGGCCGGGAGATCGTCGACCACGGGCTCCCGGACGTGGAGCACATCACCCTCCTCGGCGAGGGCTCGACCTGGACCGACCAGCAGTGGCTCGCGCAGCTCGTCTTCTACGGCGCGCACGAGCTCGCCGGGATGCGGCTCGTCGTCGTGCTCGACGTCGCGCTCGTGCTGCTCGCGCTCGGCCTCGCCGCGGGAGCCGCGCGCTCGGCCGGCGCGTCGTCGCGCTCGACGTTCCTGATCGGCCTGCTCGCGATCCTCGCCGGCCCGTGGGGCTGGACGATCCGCGCGCAGTCGGCCGCGCTCCCGCTCTTCGCCGGGCTCCTCTGGCTCCTGCTCGACGGCTACCGGAACGGCGTGCGGCGCCGCACGCTGCTCGTCGCTCCCGCTGCTCGTGCTCTGGGCGAACCTCCATGGCTCGGTCGTCCTCGGCGCGGGGCTCACGATGCTCCTCGCGCTCGCGATGCTCGTCCGCGACCGCGGCGCCGAGCCGCTCTACCCCGCTCGCGCTCCTCGTGCGCGCCCCGCTCTGCGTCCTCGCGACGCCGTACGGCTGGGACATCGTCGCGTACTACGACCTGATGCTCGTCGACGCGCCCGTTCGCCGACATCCTCCGCGAGTGGCAGTGGTCGAGCCCGAGCGCGACGACGGCGCTGTTCTGGCTGCTCGCGGTGGTCGCCGTCGGGCTCGTCGCGGTCCGCCGCTGCCGATCGCGGCTGACGGTGTTCGAGCTGCTCGTGCTCGCCGTGACGTTCGTCGGCGCCGTCCAGGCCGTGCGCGGCGTGATCTGGTTCGCGCTCGCCTGCGCCGCGATCCTCCCGGTCGCGCTCGACGGCCTGCTCACCCGGGCCGACCCGTCGTCGCGCCGCGTCAACCTCGCGATCTCGGTCGCGAGCCTCGCCGGCCTTGCCGTCGCGCTCGTCGTCGCGCTCGCGCGCCCGGCGACTGGTTCGAGCAGGAGTGGCCGGACGAGCAGGTCGCGGCGGTGCGGAGGCGACGCGCGATCCGAGCGTCGCGGCTCTTCGCGACGGACGGCACCGCCGACTGGCTCCTCTGGAGGATCCCCGACCTCCGCGGCCGCATCGCCTACGACGTCCGCTTCGAGCTCTACGACCCGGAGACGCTCGACCGGATCTCGCGCTACGGGAACCGGGAGGGCGCGGACTGGAAGTCGCTCGCGGACGGCTACCCCGTCGTGATCGTCGACGACCGCGGCCACCTGCGGGCGTTCCGCGCCGAGCCCGGGCGCGAAGGTGACATATCGCGACAGCGAGATCGCGGTCGTCCGGCGACTCGTCGCACCCGGCCTAGGGCCGAGGTCCGGGCCAGGGCGGCGGAAGGCATCGGCATCGCCGGTTCCCACCGAGACGGAGGAGCCGGGTAGCTCGGCCACGCCCCCCCGCGGACGGCGAACACGTCGACGGTGTTCCGCCCGTCGACGAAGAGCTCCTCGTCCAGGAGAGACGAGAGCGTCCTGCCGGCGCGGGTCGAACGAGCGTCGTCACTGCGGCGATCGCGCCCGTTCAACGCGATCGCGAGGATCTCCTTGACCGCGCCGCGTCCCAGTCGAGCGTTCCGATGACGTGAGCGGGGACGAAGCCCGAGGACCTTCGGACGTCTGCGAGCTGCGATGCTCGAGAAAGCCGGATCCCAGCGTCCGCCGCGACCGCTCCGGGCAGGTCGGCCACGCGACGTCCGAGGAGCTCGGGCCGCGGTCCCAGACGGTACAGCGAGCCCGGACCCCGATCCGAACAACGCCGCGTTGCGGCGGCCGATGAGACGGACCTCCGCCGCCACGGCATCGCCGCGCGCCACCGCGGTGGACGCGTCCCCCACGCGGACCTGCTCTCGCTCGATCGGCCGCGCCCGGAGCGAGCGCCCGTCGACCGGCCAGGGGATGCCGACGCGGAGTCACGTCCACGATCGTCGGAGGCAGGTCGATCGTCATCGCCGGCCGTGGATCCACGCGGCCGCGCCCCTGGCCCGGGTACTTGACGAAGAGCGGAACGGCGGCGATTCGGCGACATTCGTCGCGTCGGCGTGTCGCTTCCAGCCGCCCGGACGGAAGCTGATGCCGTGATCGGCGGTCACGATCACGAGTGACCGGTCGTAGAGCCCGGTCTCGTCGAGCCGCTCGAGAAGCTGGACGACGAACCGATCGAGATACATCACCTCGAGGAGGTGGCGCTGAAGGCCCTGCGCGACGAGAAGCGGCTCACCCGTCGCGCCACCGCTCGAAGCCTCCGGGCACCCAGTCCGGCGAAAGCCCGGAGACGAACCACTCGCCGCCGTACCGGTGCCCGGAGGGCAGCGTGAACCACGGTGCATGAGGCTGCATCGTGTGCAGGAAGTACAGCGTGCGAGGCGGGTTCGAGCGGCGGATCGGTCCCGACGAACTCGTCGGTTCCGCGTGCGGTGTTCTCGATCAACGCCCCCCAGCCCTCGCGCAGCGGGGCGATGTTCCCGTGGAAGTCGCTCGGCAGCGAGCCGTGGAGGTAGTTGATCCCGAGGTCGTGGAGAAGGCCCGAGACGCGCGACGGCAACGGTGTCCTCGACCGTTGCTCGGGGCAGTACGTGACGGGGCAGAGGCGCGTCACCGGCTCGCGAACGCGGAAGGAGTACGACTCGCCGAGCAGCGTGAAGAGGTTGTGAGGATGGTCCGCAAGCGTCGGCAGGGTTCCGCCTCGCGGGATGCGTCCCGTCAAGATGGCCGGCACGGCCCGGGTCGTGAACTCGTCGACCGTCGTCGTATGCGGGTACCACGTCCCCTCACGGGCGAGCCGCCCGAACCCGGGGTAGCGCACTCCGTCGACTTCTCCGTCCGCGCGTATCAGCGAGCTAACGGGGAGCTCGTCGAACACGATGAGGACGACCGGCGTCTCGGACCCGACCGATACGTGGGCGCCCTCGGCGTCGGCAATCGCGAGCGGTGCAGCCGTCATGAACACGAGGAGCCCGACGACGGGGAGCACCACCGAGATCGAGAGGAACGTCCGGAGCGGCGACCAGCGGGCGTAGACGACCATGCCGACGTACGCGAGGACGGCCGGGACGACGAGCGCGAGTCGGCGTGACGGATCGAACAGCGCGAGCACCTGGAGGAGCGCCGTGAAGCCGAACAGCGCGACGCAGAGGAGATGGGCGACGGTCGCCGCCCGGGTGGACACGACGCCGAGCGCCGCCTCGACCCCGAGTGCGATGAGCGGCGGTCCGAAGGCGAGCACGATGGCGGACGTGACGGCCACAGCGCGCGAGGCCCCGTTGATGACGAGGAACTCGGGGTTCGCCAGCAGCATCGCGAAGATCGGCTGGCTGACGCCGTATCCCCAGAGCGCGGCGAGGTGCGCGAAGCGCCATCCGTACGACAGCTGCATTCAGGCCTCGGGGCGAAGGCGAACGGCCAAGGCGCCGGTCACGGATCCTGTCCCCGGACGGCGACCAGCTCGGTCATCCGTCGCGGCCAGTCGAGCTCCGAGGCGCGATCGCCGCGGACGGCGATCGCGCGGAGGTCGGCGCCCTCGAGATCGCGAACCGGGAGCTCCGCGACGAAGCCGATGTGCTGAAGGCCGGGGGTGCCGGAGATCCCGCCGATGTCCCAACGGTAGACCGGCGTGTCGGACTCGAACAGCAGTCGGCGCCCCGAGAAGAGGAGGACGCGGTCCACCGGCGCGACGTTCTCGACGTCCGCCGCCCAGCCGCGGATGCGGCCGATGGCCCCCTCGACGGTGAGCGACTCGACCTGCCCGCGGAGCTCGCCGCGCGATACCGTCACGCGCTTGCCTCCCGGGAGCGTGAGCTGCTGCATGTCGGCGGAGAGCGCGTAGCTCTCGCGGACACCCGTGCCACCGAGCCGGTCGAGCCGGACCGATCCGCCAGAGGGCGCCAGCTGGAAGACCTCGACGACGTTACGCCCCTCCCGGAATGCGCCCTCGGGAACGATTGCCGCGAACCGGATGCTCCGATCCTCGACGAAGGTGCGCGTCGTGGCGGCGACGTGGCCGTTCAGCGCGACGGCCAACGGGCTTCCGGGAGAACAATGACGCCCCGGTGACCTCGCCGACCACCCTGGCCGGGAGGAAGCCGGAGCGAAGCTGCACGTTCGCGTAGAGCGGCTCGCCGTCGAGTCGCACCGCGGCCCCCGGCACCGACCCCCGGGCGAACTCGGCGAGCGTCCGTCCGAGGAGCTCCCTGTGGGGACCGATCCGATAGAGCGAGTCGGCGCCCTCGCCGAACAGCGACGCGTTCCGCCTCGCGGTGGCGAGGACGCCTCGGTGCACCGCGTCCGCGTCGGCGATCAGCACGCCGCCGTCACGCTTCCCGACCGACACGCGACGCTGCATCGGTCGCCCGAGCAGCGAGCGGCCATCGACGCGCCACGGCAGATTGATTCCGAGCACGTCCGCGATCGTCGGCACGATGTCGGTCGTCCGCGCCTCACGCAGGTCGATGCGGCCTTGACGCTCGCCCGGATACTTGACGAAGAGCGGCACAGTCGCGACGTCCGGGACGTTCTGCGCCGTCACGTAGCGCCGCGAGCCGCCCGCCTCGAAGCTGGCGCCGTGATCGGCTGCGACGATCACGAGCGCGTCGCCGTAGAGGCCGGCCCGCTCGAGCCTGTGGATCAGCCGGCCGAGGAGTCGGTCCGCATAGCCCACCTGCAGCAGGTGGCGCTGGAGTGCCTGCTCGACGAGCCACGACGAGGACGACCAGTCGTTGAAGGCGTCGTCGAGGATGCCGTCGATGCTGGTCGCGTTGCCGTACTCGCGTCCAGAGGGAAGAAGCCGGAACGGGGCGTGTGGGAGCTTCAGGTGCGCGAAGTGGAGCGTGCGACGCGGCTCGCCGCGCCGAATGCCTGCCAGGAAGCGCTCGAACTCCGTTCGCGGCCGGTGATCCTCGCCCTCGAGCGCGAGGTTCACGTCCTGCAGGTCGAGCGCGCCCAGCAGCCGCTCGCGCGTGCCTCCCTCCGCGTCGCCGAAACCTCCCCACCGATCGCCGATCGGCGGCAGCTCGGTGCGGAGGTCCTTGGGCAGGACGCGATACATGTACGCGACGCCGGTGTCGTACAGGAGCCCGCGGAAACGGTCCGCCCAGGGCGCGCTGACGTGGGCCTCCGGGCAGTAGCGCTCCGGGCAAAGCCTCGTGACCGGCTCGACGACGTCGAACGCGTAGCGCTCACCGAGGAGGGTGAAGAGATTCTCGGGGTGGTCCGTCAGTGTCGGCAACTCGCCCTTCGCCGGCATCCGGCCGGTCAGGAGCGCTGGGACCGCCTGCGTCGTGAACTCGTGCACGGTCGTCGCGCGCGGGTACCAGACACCGTCGTGCGCCAGCCGCGCGAAGTTCGGATACCGCTTCTCGTCGAGGGAGCCGTCGGCCGCCAGCACCGAGCTGAGCGGGAACTCGTCGAGCGCGAGGTACACCACCGGTGCCGGCGCACGGACGGCGACCTGGGCCCCGCGTGATCCTCCACCGCGAGCGGGACCGTCGCGACGAAGAGCAGCGTGCCGAGCACCGGCAGCGCGAGCGAGAAGGAGAGCACGGACCGGAACGCCTCCCAACGCATGTACGCGAGCGCGATGAACGCCGCCGGCAGCATCGGGAGGAGGAGTGCCGCGCCGGTCGCGGCTCGAGCATCCGAACGATCTGGAGCGCCACGAGGAACCCCAGGCCCCAGACAGCGACGATGTGGAGCGCGCGGGCCAGCGTCGCCCAGACCAGGGCGATCACCCACTCGGCGGCGACGATCGCGAGCGGTGGGAGGAACGCGAGCGCGAGCGCGAACACGACCACATCGCCGCGCATCGATCCGCGGACGACGAGGAACTCGGGATTCCCCTTCAGCATCGAGAAGACCGGCTGGCTGACGCCGAATCCCCACAGGGCGGCGAGGTGCGCGTACCGCCAGGGATACGACGGCAGCCGTAGGCCGGGCTCCGTGCCGCCGGCGTGGGGCGGCGACCTCGCTCAACGTGCCGTGACCTTCGGCCCTCGACGTGGCGAGCGACGCCAGATAGTCGGCGGCCACGCTCGCGCTGGTACCGACGTTGAACACCGAGCGGTCGCGCGCGGCGAGGGCGCGCTGCACCGTCGCCGCCGGATCGGCCAGACTCGCCTCGATGGCGGCCGGCACCGAGCCGATCTCGGCCTCCGCAACCACCCGGCCGATCTCTCGGCGGACCGCGTCCTCGAACGGGACCGCATCGATGTCGCGCCAGTCGGGATTCACGGCCTTCTGTGGGGTGTCGACATAGACGACCGGCCGCTGCAGGGCGAACGCGTACTCGATCGCGGCACCGGACCAGTCGCTGACCATGACGTCCGACCGGAGCCACGAGTCGGTCGCGTTCATGTCCTCCTCGAGTACGAAGCCGGGCCGGCCGCGTAGCGCGATCGAAGCGTCGTGACGAGCTCGGGCAGCCGACGCACCGTCATCGGATGTAGCCGCAGCACCGTTCGGTAGCCGGCGTCGAGCAGGACCTCGACGAGCTCGGTGCCGACGGGACGCTCGATGAGCGAGCTCTCGCCCCACGACGGAGCGACGAGCACCTGTAGCGTGCTCCGTCCCGCCGTCGACGGCCCCGCGGCCGGACACCTCCGCCACACGGTGTCGAGCTTGACGCTCCCGTGCTCGACGAGCTCCTTCGGCGGCAGGCCGTAGCGCTCCTCGGTCTTGCGGATCTCGTCGACGTGGTGCGGCCCGACGCACAGGATCGTGTCGTAGCCGTCGAAGGCCCCCTTGCGGTAGGCGGCGTGCGTGCTGTTGATCGAATGGAAGAGGTAGACGTAGTGGACCGGGTGCCGCGACCGCTTCAGCCAGCAGCTGGTCGAGGTCCGGCAGCGTCATCACGAAGTGGCGCAGTCGATCCGCGCGAAGAGCATCGTCCGGGCGGTGCCGGAGCCGATCATGGAAGCCCGCAGCCCCGGCTCGTCGAGCTCCAGGCCCGGGTCGGAGGGATCCGAGCTGAGGTAGGTCAGGCGGCGCTCGTGCTCGCGGAGGACGCAACGACGACGGGCCCGAGGTGGGGCCAGTCGCCGAGCCCTCGGAGTAGAAGACGAGCTCGCGGTACGACGGATCGAGCGCCTCGAACGCCTTGACGGCCCGGCGCTCGCGCAGGAACCCGAGACCGCTCATCGCGCGCGCTCCATCCCGACCAGGTCGGTCGTTCGGCGCAGGATCGCCCGGACGTCCTCCGCGTCCGCCGAGCGCAGGTTGTTGTCCGCGCGGGCCGGGCGTGAGCATCTCGGTCGGCGAGCGACTCGAGCGCATCGAGGCTTCGACCGTAGCGGCCGACGGCCTCGGCACCTCCAGCTCGCGAACAGAGGTCGACGACCGACTCGACGAGATCCTCGGCCCGGATCGACCCCGCCGCGTCGGGAACGCCGCGAGCCGGCCGTCGTCGTCCCCAGGTTGAACTCGAGCACGGCAGGCAGGACGAGCGCGCACGCGAGCCCGTGCGGGACACCGAGATGCGCCGTGATCGGGTACGACATCGAGTGGGCGAGCGCCGTGCGCGTTGGCTGATCGCGAGGCCGGACAGCAATGCGGCCTCCGCCATCCGTCGTCGCGCCTCGTCGCGCCGGATCGCCCCTTCAGGGCCGGCAGCGCCTCGGGGGCGAGGGCGAGCCCGTGTGCGGCGAGCGCGTGGTCACCGTCGTCGCGTTCCGGTTGGAGATCGCCTCGAAGCACTGCAGTATGCGTCGAGCCCCGAAGAGACCGTGACGTCCCAGCCGAGATCCGAGGTGAGGGTCGGGTCGACGAGCGCGACCGTGCGGGAAGAGACGGGCCCGTGCGACCGAGAGCTTCCGCGGCGTCGCCTTGTCCCAGACGGTCGCGAACGGTGTGACCTCGCTCCCGGTGCCGGCCGTCGTCGGCACCGCCACCACGGGAGCGGAGCCGCTCCCGGGCAGCCTGCGGAGTCAACGAGGTCGTGCACCGACGCTGCCCGCGACGCGAGGGCGAGGCGCGAGCACCTTGCCGGTGTCCATCGCGCTGCCGCCTCCGACGGCCACGACGGTGATCGACGCCGCCGCGCAGCGTCCGCGACCGAGGCATCGAGCCGCTCGAGGCCGGGGTTCGGCTCGACGCGGTCGTGGACGAGCACGTCGGGTCCCATCGAGCCGCGACGAGCGCTCCGTCAGGCCCCGCTCCGTCGCCCCCGGTGTCGTGACCACGAGCGTCCGGCCGATCGACGACGAGCCGAGCTCGGCGAGCCGCGCCGGCCCCGGCCACGATGCGCGTCGGGTTGAATCCCAGCGCCGTCAGGCGTCATCGCGAGCGAGCTCCGCCATGAACGCCGCCTTGTTCTCGGCCGGAGTCGTCGTGGTCGGCCCGGCGTCGGTGTGTGCACGGCTCGCGACGCGCGACCTCGAGCATCGCCGGCCCCGCGGCGTGCCGCGCAACCGGTCGACGGCCTCACCGAGCCCGTCGACACCTTCGACCGCCTCGGCGCACCGGTAGCCGCAGGCGCGGGCGACCGCGAGATGTCGATCGTCGCGCGCCGCGGTCGGCTGTCCGCCGACCGAGTCGTGGGCGCCGTTGTTGATCACGACGTGCCTGAGGTTCGCCGGCGCCTGGGTGCCGATGATCGCGAGGCTGCCCATGTGCATGAGCACCGCGCCGTCGCCGTCGAGGCACCAGACCGCCCGGTCGGGCCGATTCTGCGCGACGCCGAGCGCGATCTGCGAGCAGTGCCCCATCGACCCGACCGTGAGGAAGTCCCGCTCGTGCGCCTCTCCGTGCGCTCCCGATACCGTACACCTCGCGCGACGTCATGCCCGTGGTTGAGACGAGAGAGCTCGGCATCGAGCGGGTCGAGAAAGTGCCGATCGCATCCGCCCGCGTCGCGGCGCGCGTCGACTGCCGTGCGCCGCCGTAGGCCGCGAACGTTCCCTTTCGTACCAGCAGCGCATGCGGCGACCCCTGTCGTCCAGCTGGGAGCGACGCGCGCGACGAGCGCACGCGATGTCGGTGTCCGCATCGACCACGTCGAAGGCGAGCTCGAGCGCGCCGAGGAGCTCCGGCATCACGCGTCCCTGCGTGACGTGCTGTGGCTCGTCCTGGACACCGGGCTCACCGCGCCAGCCGATGACGAAGAGGATCGGGATGCGGTAGACCGCAGCGTCGACGAGCGAGAGCAGCGGGTTGACGACGTTGCCGACGCCCGAGTTCTGGAGGTATACGACGGGCAGTCCGGCCGGTCGCGAGGTGGTAGCCCGCGGCGAGTGCCACGGCATTGCCCTCGTTGGCGTTGATGACGTGGTCCTCGGCGGGACGTGATCGGCGACGTAGGCGCAGAGGTCCGCGAGGAGCGAGTCCGGGACGCCGCGTGAAGTACGCGAAGCCCTGCGCGGGAGCGCCTCGTAGAAGTCCGCCGGGGCGATCACGCGCCACCGGGGATGAGCCGCAGGACCTCCCCGATCGGGAGGAGCTCGTCGTCCGCTCTCGAGCGAGCGGCCGTGCTCGAGGATCGAACGGGCCGTCGCCTGCATCGCCGGGTAGGCGCTGCGCAGGAGCTGGTTCGCGTAGATGACGACGTTGACGCCGGCCGCCTCGAGCTCGTCCTCGCGGACGGTGTTGTACGTCGACGGGACGACGACGAGCGGCACGCGCTTGGGAACGCCGTGTAGCGATCGGCGAACTCGAGGATCTCGTCGGGCTCGGACGCGCAGCTGTGGATCATGATCCCGTCCGCGCCGGCCGTCGATGTACGCCGACGCCCGCGTGACGCGCGTCCTCCATCCCCGCCCCGAGGATGAGGCTCTCGATGCGCGCGATGATCATGAAGTCGGCGGTGACCTGTGCCTTCTTGCCCGCGTCGATCCGGTGGCAGAACGCCTCGATCGTGTCCTGGTGCTGATCCGGCCCCCGTCCCGAACAGCGAGTTCCGCTTCAGCCCGTGCTTGTCCTCGATCACGACCGCCGAGACGCCCAGGCGCTCGAGCGTCTTCACGGTGAAGACGAAGTGCTCGGGCTTGCCGCCGGTGTCTCCGTCGAAGACGATCGGCTTCGTCGTCACCTCGACGATGTCGCTGACCGTCTGCATCCGCGCGCTGACGTCGACCGCCTCGATGTCCGGCTTCCCCTTCGCCGTCGAGTCGGTGAGGCTCGACAGCCACATGCCATCGAATTCGCGCTCGCCGTGCGGCGTTCGACGCGCGTCTGCTCGACGATCAGGCCGGTGAGCCCGTTGTGCGCCTCGAGCAGGCGGACGAGCGGCCTCGCGCGAGCAGCCGCCGGAACCGCTCCATCCGGACCGCCGGCGTGACACCGATCTCGCGCATCGACCGGTTGAGCGCGGTCGAGGAGATGCCCTCGGTGTACGGGACCTCGACGAGCTCGCCGCCCCACTCCGCGAGCACGTCGATGACCTTCTGGCGCGTGGCCGCCTGGACGCCGCTCACCCAGTCGTCGCCGTGGACGACGAAGTCGGGGCGGTAGCGCCGCAGGTTCTCCTCGTAGTCGAGCGTCTCCTGCGGCACGACCCGGCGACGCCCTGCAGGTTCTCGACGACGATCTTCGCTGCTCGAACTCATGTACGGCAGCCGCTTGTAGCTCGCGATCGCACGGTCGGTGAGCAGGCCCACCGTGACCTCGCCGAGCTCGCGCGCCCGCGCGACGATGTTGAGGTGACCCGGGTGGACCAGGTCGGCACTCATGCCGACGTAGACCGTGCGGCTGTGCGGGGGATGTACCGTTCGCGTCGACCATGTGTCATCGAGGTGGCCTCGGCCGACCTCCGAGCTCGCCCGCGCTCGCCGCGCGGGCGCTGTGTCGGAGGGTACCTATTCGTCGCGCGGGCTCGTCGACGCCGATCCCGAGGAAGCGCTTGGCGCGGCGCCAGTACACCTTCCCCATCACGGCTGCGCTTGCCACGCCCGCGACGAGCCCCTGAAGGAGCAGCCGCCCGAGCCAGGATCGAGATACGCGAGCGCATTCACGAAGATCACGTCCTTTCGTCAGAGCATGAGGACGGATTCGACGGCGGACGACCGGAACCTCGCCGCCTCTCGGCATCGGTGTGCCGCACGTGGAGAGCCGCAGGCGGCCAGCACGACGTGTTGTGAGCGTCGGTCACGGCGGACTATGGGCCGAAACGGCCCTCGGGCCAGCGGCGAGGGTCGCAACCGGCACTCGCCGAACGTCCAGATGCGATCTCTGGCCGAGCGGGAATGATGCAGGGATGGGTCTGACCGACGACGGCGGCCCCGTCGCGCTGCCCGGATGAGGCCGCGCCGGCGCCGGGCGGGCTCGCCGCCGGCATGCGCGCCGCGTTTCGTGGCATTGCCCCGGTCGCGCTCCTCGCGGTGCTCCCTACCGCGGTCGCGATCGGGATGTTCGTCGTCGGCGTCGTGACCGGCCCGCTGGCCGACGACTTCCGGAACGAGCTCTACCCGCAGGCCGAGGAAATCCTCGCCGGCCGCAACCCGTACCCGGTGAGCCTCTGGCCGCCGCTCGCGGTGGCCGCAGCGATCCCGTTCACGCTGCTGCCGTCGACGGCCGCCGGCATCGCGATCGGGATCGCTGGGCTGGCGTGCATGGCGCTCGCATTGTGGCTCGTCGGCGTCCGAGACTGGCGGGTCGTACGGCGTGGTCGCGCTGTGGCCGCAGGTCATCGGCGACATCCGCATCGCGCACCTGCACGCCGCTCCTCTGTCTCCTCGCGGCGCTCGTCTGGCGCTACAGGACCGGCAGGTAACGGCGGGCTCGCTCTCGGAGTCGCCGGCGGCTGAATTTCTGCTCTGGCCGCTCGGCGTCTGGCTCGTTGCCACCGACCGGGCGCGAGCCCATGGCGTGGCGATCGCCGTCGCGCTCGGCTCCGTGCTCCTGATCGCGCCTTTTGCCTCCCTCGACGGAGTACGTGCGCACGCTCCGCGGCGTGAGCGCGGCGTTCGACCAGGACGGCATACTCCGTCTTCGGGCTGCTGACCCAGCTCGGAACGGACGAGCGCATCGCGCGCGCAGCGACGCTGTGCGTCGGCGCGGCACTTCTGGTGCTGACCTGGCGGCGCGCCAGCTTCGCGCTCGCCATCGCCGCGGCCCTCGTGCTGTCCCCGATCGTCTGGCTCGATCTTCTACGCACTGGCCGCGATCCCGCTGGCGATCGTCCGGCCGCGCTCTGTCGGCCGTGTGGTTCCTTCCCCTCCTCACATGGGGCCTGCCGAGCTCCGGGATCGCGACGGGCCCGATCACGGGCGTCCTGCGCGTGCTCGTCGTCTTCTTCGTCGTGCTCCTCATCGCCGAGCGCAGCGAGCGTATGGGAGAGCCGCGCCCGGTCCGGGCGCACGATCGGCGTCGGACAGGACTCTCGGTCGCGCGTGACCGAGCGGCGCGCGAGCAGGCGCATGGGGCTCGACGCGGCGATCGGCTCTGCTGTGTCCGTCGCGGTCTGCGGCGTGCTCCCCGTGCTGCTTCTGATCGGCGTGACGCGCGTCGCTCCAGGACGGGTACCCGGCCTGGGACTTCCATCACGAGCTCTACCCCCAGGCCGAGTTGACGCTGGACGGCGAGTCCGCACCCAGAGCCGGATGTTGACCCCGCGTCGGAACGAACCTCGTCTGGCCCCCCGTCGCCGCGTTCCTCGTCGCTCCGATGACGCTGTTGCCGCAGCTGGCGGCGGACGTGACGTTCGCGCTCCTGGGCCTGGCGCTGTTGGGCCTCGCGCTCTGGATCGTCGGCGTGAGGGACTGGCGCGTTTACGGCGTCGTCGCGCTGTGGCCGCCGGTGTACATGGAGTGTCGGCCTGTTCGCACCTGACGCCGTGTATCGCCCTCCTGTTCGCGATCGCTTGGCGTGCGCGCGACTCGGCCCTCGGCAGCGGGCTCTCGGTGGGCCTCGTGGTCGCGGTCAGTTCTTCGTGTGGCCGCTTGGTCTCTGGCTGGCGGCGAGCGGACGGTGGCGCGCGTCGCTCCTCGCCATGTCGGTGGCCGCTCTGTCCCCTCGCTCTCGTTCTCCCGTTCACGGGGCTCGACGACTACGCGCGCGCGGTCCTGTGGGTCGGCGAGGCATTCGGGGCTAGGACGGCTACGCACCTGTACGGCCTCGTGATCCAAGCGGGCGCGCGGCGAGCTCCTCGCGCGGGCGCTGACGCTCACGGTCGCGGCCGGGCTTGCCCTCGCCACCTGGCGCTACCGCAGTTTCACCTTGGCCGTCGCCACCGCTCTCGTCGCTTCTCCGATCGTGTGGCTGGACTGACTTCGTGCTCGCGGCCGTCCCACTCGCGCTCGCGCGCCCGCGCCTGTCGCCCGTTTGGTTCGTCCCGCTCGCGACCCTCGGGCTCGAGGCGCTGCGGCTCGAGATCGGCGACGTCCTCGGGACGCTTCGGGTGCTGGCCGCCTTCGGGATCGTGCTGGCGGTCGCTCTTCCGCTCCGAACGAGCCGGGTTCCCGGAGCCGGCCGGCGCATTCTCGTCTCCAGTGGCCCCGGGTGTCCGTCCTCGGCCGCTCTCCTCGGCCCGATAGCCGCGCGCCGGGTTCGAGCCGGGCTGCGGTCCGATCGCCCAGGCGAGCTCGCTCGCTGCATTCCCCCGGACGGCGAACGCCGTGACGTCGGTCCCTTCGATGTCGCGCGAGGGGAGCTCCGCGATCCACCCTGAGCGCTGGAGGTCGCCGTACTCCGCGCGTCTCCTCCAGCTCCCGAACGCAGCAGATCAGTCGTCCCCTCAAAGACGAGCCGGTCCCCGAGAACACGAGCACGCGGTCAGCGAGGGCGTGCCGGCGGAATTCGCCGCCCAGCCGCCGATGCGCACGGTCCCTCGTCGTGGACCCAGGAGTCGACCTTCCCCTCCAGCGCCCCCGTTGGATCGCGACCCGAGCGCCGTCGGAGCGCAGCAGCGAGAGCCCGTCGCCGGCTAGTCGGTAGTGCGCGGTATCCGCCGTTCCGCCCAGGCGCGTCAGCGCGAGTGGCGCCGTGTCGTCGACCGCGTAGACGTCGACGTCGTTCCGGCCGTCGTGGAAGGCCGTCTCCGGCACGAGGACGCGAAGCGCTGCGTCCGTCCAGGCGGAAGGACTGCGTAACGACTCGATGCGCCGTTCACGGCGATCGCGAGTTGCTTCATCCTGTCCCTGCGACGCGGCCGACGATGTGGACGGGCAGGAACGCGGAACGCATGTCGACGGTCGCGAGGAGACTCTCTCCCTCGAGCTCGACCCTGTCCTGTGAACCGGTTGCGACGGATAGGTCCGCCGTGCGCCTCCCGACGAGGCGCAAGGATCCGGTCCGCCGAGGAACGGCCGGCCTCCGCCCCCGAGACGGCGACGTTCCGTCGCGCCGTGCTCCGCACACCCGATGCAACCCGCTCCGTGAGGCGGCGAACGATCCGCCGGCGCGTCGCCCACCCTGACGGACACGCCGCACGGGTGCTGCAGCGACCGCCGTCGGGCGGCCAGGGCAGTCCGACGCCGAGATGTTCCGCGATCGTGGGAAGACGTCCATCGTCGTCGCGTCGCAGCGATTCGATTGCGACCACGGTCTGAAACGGATACTTGACAGGAGCGGCACGCCGGCGATGTCGGCGACGTTCTCCCGGTCACGAGACGCCGTTGCCCTCCGGCCGGAAGCTGATGCCGTGATCGGCGATGACGACGATCAGGGCGGGGTCGTAGAGGCCGGTTCCATCGAGTCGATCCATCGAGCTTCCCGAGCGAGGCGGTCGGTGAGCCGACCTGGAGCAGGTGGCGTCGAAGCCCTGCTCCACCGAGCGCGGAGAGTCCCCGCACCGGTTCCAGCCGTCCCTCGTACCGCCGACCACCTCGAGCGCGAGTACCGGTGCCCCGACGGGGAGGAAACCGCCAGGGGCCAGAGGCAGGACAGGTGGAGGAAGAATAGCGTCGTCGTCGCCGCGGCCGCGTGACCGAGCGTGCGAACCGCGCCAGCTGCTCGCGCGGTCGCTTGTCCTTGGCGACGACGGCGGTATTCGCACGTCGGCTCGGTCGATGGCGCCGAGCAGCTGATTCGGGCCTCGGCGCCCGCTTTTCGCCGAACTCTCCCCACCGTCCGCCGATCGGCGGTAGCTCGCCTTCCAGCGAAGCAGGGAGGATCCGATGGAGATAGCCGATAGGACGTCGAAGAGGAGGCCGCGAAGCGGTCCTCCACCGCCGCCTGCTCACGCCGCTCCGGCAGTACTGCACCGGGCAGAGCCGCGTGACGCGCTCCGAACCTGGGACGTGTAGCGCTCGCCGAGAAGTGTGAAGAGGTTCTCGGATGGTCGGCCAGGGTCGGGAAGCTGACCGCCGCGGCCGCGTTCCGGTGAGGATGGCGGGGACGTGGTTGTAGCCGCGTGCACCGTCGTCGTGCGGGGGTACCACGTTCCCTTCGTCCGAGTCGGGCGAACGCGGGAAGTAGCGGCGATCGTCGAGTCGAACCGTCGGCGGCCATCAGCGAGCTGGTGGGGACTCGTCGAGGACGACGAGGACGACGGGAGTGTCTCGGACCGTCACGTCGGCGCCCGGCGCGTCGTCCACCGCGAGCGGGACGGTTGCCGACGAAGAGGAGACAGCCGACGAGCGGCAGGACGACAGACGCAGCGAGGATCGAGCGGAAGATCGACGACTTCAGGTACGCGAGCGCCACGAGCATCGCCGGGACGAGCGGCAGGAGGAGGGCCGCTCCTGCTCCAGGTCGGGGAGGCGGGTGAACTGCACGAAGGCGGGAACCGCGAAGCACCAGATCGCGACGACGTGGAGTGCGCGACGCGAGGGTTTTCGAGACCAGCGATGCCGCACCCTCGAAGGCGACGGCCGCGAGCGGGGGCCCGAAGGCGAGGAGGAGCGCGAAGACGGCGACCTCGAGCCGCGTCGAGTCGCGAACGACGAGGAACTCCGGGTTCCCCTTCAGCATCGAGAACACCGGCTGGCTCACGCCGAACCCCCACAGGGCGGCGAGGTGCGCGAAGCGCCGGAGTAGCTCGGGAGAGGCATCCCGCTCACGGCACGCCGGCGTCGCCCGGGCCGGCAGCACGCGAATCGGTCCCGGCGGAGACGGTAGAACGCTCGACTGCACGCCCGTCCTCGGCAATGAGGCTCCCTCACCCGCGCCCAGCACGGCACGAGGAGATACGCGCGGTGACGGCCCTGCCCGACCTGTCCCGGAGGACACCTCCGACGGCCACAGCCGTTCGTGCGGCAGCGCGTAGGGCATTGGCATGCCGACCTCGATGAGCTCCTCGACACGGCGGTTGAGGAACTCGTTCATCCAGACCATCTGCCTGCCGTAGGGAATCGCTCCGCGCGACACCCACAGGACGTCAACGTCGGCGCCGTCCGGGACGGCGTGGTCGATCCAGCGCGTGTCGTGACCCACACCGGTCTGCGTCGCGTCCGTGCTCCCTGCGCTCATGGGGAAGTGCCGCGGCGAGGGTGGTCCACGCGAAGGCGAGCGCGACGATTGTCCAGCACGCGGTGGCGGAGTGCCGGAACGGCACCAGCAGGAGGACAGCCGCGACGACCGCCAGCGGAAGGAACGTCAGAGGCCAGAGCTCCGTCATCCGTCGCCGCCCAGGGGATGAAGGACAGCGCCTGGAAGCGGGTGTTCGAGACGAGCTGCCCGAGCGGGAGCAGGAGCGGGAGCGAGCCCGCGACGAACGGTGCAAGCGATCGTGAGCCGTCGACTCCCGGGCCGTCCCCGCTCGAGCCAGATCGCCATCCCGATCAAGAGAAGCGGCGCGATCACGAACAGGTTCCGCTCGTGCAGTCGCGCCTCGCTCGGCGCGTATCCCTGCGCGCCGGCCGACGGCTTCGAGGCGTACGCGGCGACCGCAGCGACGACGCCGACGATCGTCCACGTCGCGAGGGCGGAGAACTCCTCGCCGCACGGTCGCTGCTCCGACGCACGGAGGTGAAGACGACGAGGAGCGTCGCTGCGAAAGGGACGAGCGCCACGTAGAGGTCGATCCCGCGAGGTGGCGGACGAACCAGACGAGGCCGCCGCTGAGGTCGATGTTCCCGAGGACGACGCCGTACACGCCGAAGACGGCGTCGGGGTTGCCTCTCGCGGCCGAGCCCCGATCACGACGACGACGGCCACCGCGAGAGCCGTCAGCGTCAGCCGATAGCGCCTGACTGTGTCGCGACGCCGCGCGCCCGACCGGGCATCCAGAACCGCGAGGTGGAAGATGATCAGGAGGTACGCGGGGACGAGGACGACCGCGAGCGGCTTCGCCGCTGCAGGCGAGTCCGATCCCGCCGAGCGCGAGGAGCTGGTTGCGCCGGCTCGGGCGCCGGCAGCCGCCGCGATGCCGAGGAGCGCCAGCACGAACGCGGGGTACAGCGCGACCTCCGTGAGCAAGGTCCCGCTGTAGAGCATCGACGGGATGGAAACCGTCAACCCGCTAACGACGAGGGCGGACGTCCCCGAGACGTACCGGCGCGCGAGGAAGTACGCGGGGAACGCCGTGAGGCTCAACACGACGGCGTTGATCACCTTGGCCGCGTCGTATGCCTGCAAGGGGTCGTCGAAGAGGGCCCAGGCCGGTGCGATGAGGAGCGGGTAGAGGATCCCGTAGCCCGTGGTGACCTCTCCGCGGATCGCGGGAAGCCCGCCGGATGCGAGGCTCTTCGCAAGCTCGCCGTAGATCAGCTCGTCGGGCATGATCCACGGGACGGGCAGGGCCGTGGCGATGACGGCGTGCACGGCCGCCGCGACAAGGGCGATCCCGGTGACGCCGAGCAGGGCACGCGTGCGCCGCGCGGACGGCGCACCGATCCCGGCCGCCATACCGCCGGTCCCGACGTGCGCGCGCCGCTCCGGCCTCGCGGTCGCGCGGTCGTCCCAGGAACCCGTGCTCACGACCTCGTCACCACGACGTTCGCGTTTGCCCGACGTCCTCGACCGGGCCGCGAGACCGTTGCCAGCGCCACGCCGACGAGGAGCACTACGAGGGTCAGTCCCGCCGCGAACCAGATGTCGGAGTCGGTGTGGCTCCGCCCCCACGCCTGCTCGGGCACGCCCGGCGGTCGGCAGCAGACGTCCTCGGCTTCCGGCCTTGGCGCCAGCGCCCCGATGAGCCAGACGACGTAGCCGAAGAACCACGCGGGAGCGAGCCGGGGCCACGTCACCGCGATCGGCACGAACAGGAGCGCCGCGTAGTTCGGCCAGACGATCGGCGAGGCCACGATGCAGCGCGACCACGACGAGCGCGAACGCGCGGCGATCGCCGTCGGTCCGCCGCGACGAGCCAGCGCAGCGGCCGCGAGGCAACGAGCGCCCGCGACGGCCGCGACGCGCCACCGCGACCGAGACGGAAGCACCGAGCGGCACCCGCGACCGTCGCGAGCGAGACGCTGCGGACGGCGTAGACGTCCTGGACGTCACGGAGCAGCGCCGGATAGTCGATGAGGCCCTCGAAGCCGATCAGCGCCCAGGCGCCGAGAACGAGGACGACCGCCGACCCCGCCGCCCAGGCCGCGGCGCGGAAGCGACGCGTGAGCAGCAGCCAGACGACGAGCGGCCAGACGAAGAGCTTCGCGGCTACCGCGACGCCGACGGCGATCCCGGCGACGCGCGGCCGGTCGCGGTATCGCCACGCGAGCGCGAGCGGGACCAGCAGCAGGATCGTGAGGTTGCCGTAGAAGAGGCCGTGCACGACCACCGGCGACGTGACGGCGAGGACGTGACAGCGCCAGTCGCGGACGCCGACGATCCACATGCGCGGCGAGGACGCCACGCCGAGGAGGCAGAACCAGAGCCACGAGGCGGCCGTGACGGGAGGAGCGCGAGCGGGACGGAGGCGAGGATGAGAAGCGGCGGGTAGACGGTCGGGTTGCCGACGACCACGGCATCGCGGGTCGGCTCCGGGTAGATCGGCGCGCCGTCGAGGAGCGCGCGGGCAGGCTCCCAGAGCGTTCCGCGGAAGTCGAAGCCGATCGGCCACGAGTCGGAGTACCCGAGCAACGACGAGCAGCGCGAACGTCACCGGCACGCACGAAGAGCAGGAGAGGATCGCGGAGCCGGCGAAGCGCATGGATGAGACCGCCCGCGGGCTGCACGCTCACTGCTCACACTCTCCACGTCACGTCCCTTCCATGATCACCGAGCCAGAAGCAGCCCCTCGTCCGCGCTCGCCGAGCTCCTGCTGCTCGGCGTGGTTCCGGTGCTCGCGCTCGCGCTCGCGCTTGTGGGCGTACGCCGGGGACGATCGGCTCGCGCTCGACTTCCATCACGAGCTGTATCGGCAGGCGGAGGCCGTCGCCGACGGCGAGGACGCCTACGAGTCGCCCGACGGCCGACCTCGTCCGACCGGTCGAACGCCGTGTGGCCGATGGCGGCGGTGCTGCCGGTCGTCCCGCTGACCGCGCTGCCGCCCGCGCGTCGCGGACTGGCTCGCGACGGCGTGCGTGCTCGCGTCGCTCGTCGCGGCGCTCTGGGTCCTCGAGCGTCCGCGACTGGCGGATCTACGGCGTCGTCCTCCTCTGGCCGGCCGTGATCGAGGCGATCCAGACCGCGAACGCCTCGCTCCCGCTCGACGCTGCTCGTCGCGCTCATGTGGCGCTACCGCGACCGAGCGGCGATCGCCGGGCGTCGCGCTCGGCTACGGCGTCGCGGTGAAGTTCTTCCTCTGGCCCGCTCGTCGTGTGGCTCGCGCTGATCGGCCGGCGCGCGCGCTGCCGCGATCGCCGCGGCCGTCGCGGCGGCGTCGCTGCTGCTGCTCCTCCCGTTCACGGCTCGCCGACTACGTCCGGCTCCTGCGGAACCTCGGCGAGACGTTCGAGCACGAGGCGTACACCCTGTTCGCGCTGCTCACCGACCTCGGCGTGCCGGACACCGCCGCCCGGGCCGTCGACTGTCGCCTCGGGCTCGGCGATCCTCGCGCTCGCCTGGCGGCGCCGGAGCCTCGGGCTGGCGATCGCAGCCGCGCTCGTCGCTCTCGCCGATCGTCTGGCGCCACTTCTTCATCCTGCTCCTCGTGCCGCTCGCGCTCTCCCGCCCACGATTCGACGTCGTGTGGCTGCTTCCCCTCGGCATGTGGCTCGGCGACGGCACCTTCAACGGCGCAACGTGGCAGACGGCGTCGTGCTCGCGCTCGCCGCCGCGATCGTATCGCCTGCGAGCGCGGCGCCGCGCCAGCGGATCGAGCCGTGTCCCCCTCGCGCGATCCCGGCCTCGATGCCGATCTAGCCCGATGATGACCCCGGCATCCGTCGGCTCCTCTCGATCGTGCTCCTGGGCGTCGCTCCCGGTCGTGACCGCCGTCGCGATGCTCGTCGTCGCGCACGCTCGGACTCGCTCGCGCTCGACTTCCACAACGAGCTCTACCCGGAGGCGAAGGAGCTCCTGCGCGCTGGCAGCAATCCGTTCCCCGTCGCCGGACGATCCGCTCAATCGCGGCAAGAACCTCATCTGGCCGCCGCTGGCCGCGTTCCTGGTCGGCGCCGCTGACGATCTTCTCGCCCGCGACGGCGACTGGTCGATCGCGCTGATCGGGCTCGCGTGCTGCGCTGCTGTCGCTGCTGGATCGTCGGCGTGCGCGACTGGCGCGTCTACGGCGCCTTCGCGCTCTGGCCGCCGGTGATCGGCGAGATCCGCGTCGCGCACCTGACGCCGTTCCTCTGCCTGCTCGTCGCGCTCGCCTGGCGCTATCGCGACCGGCAGCTCGCTCCCGGCCTCGCGCTCGGTCTCGCGGGCGCCGTGAAGTTCTTCCTCTGGCCGCTCGGCGTCTGGCTCGCCGCGATCGGCAGGGCGCGCGAGCGCTCGTCGCGCGGTCTTCGCGGCGGCGTCGCTGCTCCTCGTGCTCCCGTTCACCGGCCTCGACGACTACATCCGCACGCTGCTCGAGCTCGGGCGCACGTTCGACCAGGACAGCTACTCCCTCTTCGGCCTCCTGTGCAGCTCCAGGCGCCCGGAGACGCTCGCGCGCGTCGTCATGCTCGTGACCGGGGCCGCGGTGCTCCTCTCGCTTGCTGGCGCCGGGCGAGCTTCGGGCCGCCATCGCGCGCCGCGCTCGTCCTGTCGCCGATCGTCTGGCTCGACTACTACGCGCTCGCCGCGATCCCGCTCGCCGTCGTGCGGCCGCGGTTCTCGCTCGTCTGGCTCGTGCCGCTCGCGACCTGGGGCCTGCCGAGCTCGGGGATCGGCGCCGGGACGGCCTGGGGCAGTGACGCGCGCGCTCGTCGCGTTCACGATCGTCTTCGCGGTGATCGTCCGAGCTGGAGCGACATCTGTTCGCGATGGCGAGCGGCACCGGGCCACGGTACGGCCCCGCACGAATAGAGGCTTTGAGCCGAGGTCTAGCCCGGACTAGACCCTCGGGCAGTACCAGCCTCCGGCCTCCGCGAGCACCATCCGTGAGCCTCCCGCACGGGGGGAACGTAGAGAGGCAAGACGCTCGGGGGGGCGTTCCCCCTTATACCACCCAAGGAGGACCCACACATGACGGCACTCGTCGTGCGTGTCCAGAACCTCATCGCGAGCCTTCGGGATCGCGAGGAGGGGCAGACGATGGCGGAGTACGCGCTGATCCTCGGACTCATCGCGGTCTTCGTGATCCTGATGATCTTCTTCCTCGGCGGCGAGATCCGCGAGCTCTTCGAGCGGACGGGCTCCTCGGTCGAGGCGGCCCCGGACGGGCTGTAGGCATCACCGCTCTGACGGCGGCGGCGTGCCGGGCCTCCAGGGGCCCGGTCGCCGCCGCCGTCGGCGTTTGACGGGCAGGTACAGGGGCTTGAGAAAACGTGGATTCGTGCCGATCATGCGTGGAGGTTTTCGAAAGTCCAATCGAGTCCGGTGCGTGCGGCATCATGTGGCGTACCCGAGGAGGGGGTTTCCGGTGAGACGACGAATCGACCCGAGGCGCGAGGACGGGGTCGCGATGACCGAGTTCGCGCTCATCGTGCCCGTGTTCCTGCTCATCGTCGTCGGCATGCTCGTCTTCGGGCGGCTGCTCTTCTACTGGATCGAGACGAACCACGTCGCGAGCGAGACCGCCCGCTGGGCCGTCGTCGACCGGAACCCGTACGGCCCGGGCCAGACCTCCAGGCAGAGCTGCACGCGCAGAGCCGCGGCGACCGAACGAGTTCGAGGACAACGCCGCCGTCTGCATCGACTTTCCCGGACAAGGACCGGGATGCCGCGAACGTGGAGCCGGGTGATCCCGTGCGCGTCCGCGTGCAGGTCCCGGTCAGCTTCGTGAAGTTCTTCGGCTGGGGCGTGACGATCAAGGGCTCGGCGACGATGCGCATGGAGCGGGTCGCCGACAACGACCCCCCTCGACCTGACCGACCCGATTCGCCGCTCGCGAACCCCGACGAGAACATCGGGACCTGCTCGTGAGCCGGCTGACGGGAGGAAGAGCGGGGCGGCATCCTCGTGCTCTCGCGCGATCCTGATCCCGGTCTTCATCGTCCTCACGGCGATGGTCGTCGACGTCGGGCCAGTGGTACACGCACAAGCGCCAGCTGCAGACGCGCGCCGACGCAGCGGCGTTCGCAGCCGGCATCGACTACGCCGAGAACTGGAAGGCGTGCGTCCACTCCGGCCGGACGCGACGCTCCTCGCCGCCAAGACGGCGGCGGCACGGGCGATCGCGAACAGGGCGCGGCAGTACGCCGCCGACACCGAGGCGACCGACTACGCGCCGGATCCGCTGCCGGCGACGCTCTACAACGCAGAACATCGCGAACCAGCCGAAGCTCGACGTCGTCATCAACTCCACGACGTACACCGACGACACCGACTACACCGACGGTCGGGGCTCGCCGCCCGCAGGTGACCCCTGCCTCATCCACGCGGGCGACTCGATCTCGCCGGCCGGCGGCCAATGGGTCGACGTCCGCGTGAAGGAGAACGACCTGCCGTCGCATCTTCGGCTCCATCGGCGTCCCGCTCAGGCGAAACGTCGCGCGCGCGCGGGTCGAGATCCGGCCGGCGAAGAGCGGCAACAAGTTCTTGCCGCTCGCGGTGCCGAACAACGTGATCACGAAGGTGCAGGTGCGCTACTACAACGAATGCAACAACCCGCCCACGCAGATCGGGAACGAGCTCGAATCTCGTGCCGCTTGGGCCCGGCGAGCAGGGGGCCTTCGTCGGCTCCGGCGGCGGCACGCTGTGGGGCCTCGAGGGCGCAACGCCGGGCGAGGGCGACTCCGACGCGTTCTTCCAGCTCACCCTGCCGACCTACAGCAGTTGCCAGCAGCCGTACCTGCCGGTCGGCATGGAGGTGCGGCTCGCCAGCACCGACTCGGTCGACCTCAACCAGTCCTGCGCCGCGTTGATCGCCGCGAAGTTCGCGGACTGCTTCCACCGGCTCTCGCAGATCCGCGTCTGGGACGACGGCGTCGCGCCTCTCGTCCGGGACGTGGAGCTGACGCCCGGCTGCGGGGTCGGCGACGCGTACTTCGGCCCGCTGCCCGTCGCAGCGAACCCCCCCGAATGCCGCTTCGGCGCGAGCGTCGACGTGTTCTGGGGCACGATGGACGACGACGAGCTCGCAGTCTCGAGCAACTTCCATGTCACGGTGAACGGCGTCAACGCGCAGCCGCCGGGGCCGACCACGCCGAGCGGCCGCTGGACTGTGTCCAACCTCACGGCGAGCCCAGGCGCGAACGACGTGAGCGTCCAGATCTCCTGGACGGACACGACCACCGGGCCTGTTCCCCATATCTGGGACGCGCCGGGAGGCGGTGCTTGCCGCAACGGCGGCCAGAACCCGTGCCGCTACAACGGCCCCGTCGAGGCCGTCCACCGGACGTACGTGGGCACGAATGCCACCGCCGGCGCTGTCGCGCTCGCGGGGTCGTATACGGACGGCATCGTCGGCGGCCTGCTGGGAAGCCCGTACGACACGGTCGCCGACGGCGGCAACACCGTGAACATCCACCCGACCGTCGGCATCAAGAGCGTCCTCAGGACCGGCGTCCTCACGACGATCCGGCTCGACGACCCGCAGGCGAACCAGTCTCTCCGCTGCGACCCGAACTTCGCACAGGGCCAGGAGTTCTCGGCCTTCCGCTTCGGCTGCCAGCCGTGGTACGGGAAGAACACGTTCACGAACGGGCCCTGGTGGAATACGGGGACGAAGACATGTCCGGAGCGTGATCTTTTCTTCTCGTACAACACGATGCCGATCTATGGCCTCAACTCGAAGCAGAACGCGTGGCAGTGCGTGCCGACGGCGCCGGGCTTCTCCGTGGGGCAGGTCGGCGACAACATCGGCGTCGCGACCGAGAACTGCGGCAACATCAACAACAACTCGTGTCAGGGCAGCCATGCAGTGCAACTGGGACGGAAACTACGACGGAACGCCCACAGAGCCGAACGGCTGGCTGCAGGGATTTCCGAACCAGCCAGAGGGCTACCCGCGCGGCTCGAGGTACCCGCGCGTCGTCAACCTCTTCGTCATTCCGTACCAGTCACTCAAGGGCTCGACCGGAGGCGACCCACGGGAGACCGTGCCCGATCCTCACCTTCGCGTCGTTCTTCGTCTTCAACTGGACGGCGCAGAACAACCAGCAGAGCGACCCGTGCCCGGACCGCGACTTCGACCACGACCAGAACTCCAACACGGCCCCGATTCCGGTCCCCGACCCGCCGAGAGGCGCCATCACGGGCGTCTTCGTCGAGACGGTCGACTACGAGTCCGGCCCGGTGGACGAGACCGCGGTCTGTGTCGAGGGCCAACTCGAGCCGTGCCGTGCTTCACTCGTCCGATGAGCCTGCCGATATAGAGGAACCCCAGGAGGAACCCCCTTGTCCAACACGTCAATCACCTCGAAGGTCACCCAGTCGCGAGGCTGGACGCTCGCCCTCGGCATCGCCGCGGCGGCGCTGGCCGCGATCCTGCTGATCGCCTACCTCGTCCAGTACCGCGACAGCGTCAACTCCTCGACGGAGCTGACGCCGGTCATCGTGGCGAAGGGCCTGATCCCGAAGGGCACGTCCGGCACCGTCATCGCCGAGAAGGGGCTCTTCCAGGCCGCAACGCTGCCGAAGGACGACCTCAAGGTCGGCGCCATCTCCGACCCGGCGTACCTCAACGGCCGCGTCGCGGTCGCGGACATCTTCCCCGGCCAGCAGATCACGACGGCCGACGTCACCACCGGGCTCACTGATGCCGTGCCGACGCAGCTCTCCGGCAAGCAGCGCGCCGTGGCGATCTCCGTCGACCCCGTCCGCGGCCTCACGTGCTGCGTGGCGAGCGGCGACCGCGTCGACATCTACTACCAGGTCGGCTCCAGGGACGGGACCGTCCTCGGCCTGCTCGCGGCGAACGTGCTGATCATGCGCGCCGGCGCGCCGATGATCATCCGCGCCGACGCCGGGCTCGCGCAGACGCTCGCCCTCGCTTCGAACACCGGCACGCTGTGGTTCTTCGCGCGCCCCGCGGGCAACGCGGCGCCCACGCCGAAGCGGAAGGTCACGAGCAGCGATCTCGAGAAGCGGATCACCAGCCAGCCCAGCGCCGTAGTGCCCGTCCGGTAACGAGCCATGGAACACTCGATTCGCGCAGTCGTTGCGGTAGAGGGCCTGGACGCGTTCGACGTCCAGCGCAGCCTGCCCGACGACCCGAGCTTCCAGCTGCTCGGCATGACCGAGGGCGTCGACGAGACCATGCGTGCGCTCCAGGCGCAGGACGCGGACATCCTCGTCGTCGCCTGTCAGGGGCGCGAGGACGACCGCTCGCTGCAGATCATCGACGGCGCGCATCGCATGGCGCCGAACGTCCCGATCATCGTCCTCTCGGCCGCCTCGCCGAACGGGTTCCTCCGGCGGGCGTTCGAGGTGGGAGCCGCCGACATGGCGATGTTCCCGCAGACGAAGGATCAGCTGCGCTTTGCGATGAGCAAGGCGATCGCCCGTCGTCCCGGTCTGGGGGCCGGCGACGGCGACCGGCGCGAGGGTCGTCTGGTCTGCGTGCTCGGGCCGAAGGGCGGAACGGGCAAGACGCTCACCTCCTGCAACCTCGCGACGGCGCTGGCGCTCCAGGGTCAGAAGGTGCTGATCATCGACCTCGACCTCCAGTTCGGCGACGTCGCGCTGACGCTCGGCCTTCCGCCGGAGAAGACGATGTACGACCTCGCGGTCTCGGGAGGCTCGCTCGACCCGGACAAGCTCGCCGACTACGTCATGACGCACACGACGGGCGTCGACATCCTCCTCGCGCCCGCCCGGCCGGACCAGGCGAGCGCGATCACGATCGAGCTCCTCCGCGACATCCTCGTCATCGCGCGGCACCAGTACGACCAGGTCATCGCCGACACGCCTCCGGGCTTCACAGCCGAGGTCATCGCGACGATCGACGCGAGCTCGGACCTCGTCATGGTCGGGACGCTCGACTCGCTGTCCCTCAAGAACACGAAGCTCGGGCTCGAGACGCTGAGCCTCATGGACTACGACGAGGGGAAGATCCAGCTCGTGCTCAACCGAGCGGACACGCGCGTCGGCATCAGCCAGCACGATGTCGTCTCGGTCCTCGGGCGGGAGCCCGACATCTACATCCCGTCCGACCGCGAGATCCCGCGCGCGGTCAACGAGGGCGTCCCGATCGTCCTCTCCCGGCCGCAGTCGTTCGCGGCATCGGCCTTCCACGATCTCGCAGCACTGTTCATCACGCGCGACGAGGCAGCGGGCGCCGAGCCCGTCGCAGCCCGCGTCGAGCAGTCGAAGCGTGGCTCGTCCCTGTCGTTCCTGAGACTGAAGAGGAGGTGAGCTAGGTGGAGCTCCACGAGAGACTCGTCACCACCAAGGGTCCCGCGTCCTCCGCGCCGCCCCAGCGCGAACCATTCGCCGACCTGAAGAACTCGATCCACATGCTCGTGATCGGCGAGCTCGGCCCGCAGCTGACGGGCCAGACGCTCGACCCGCTCGGCCTCCGCGACCGCGTGCTCGCGGACATCCGCCGGCACCTCGCCAACGAGACCGGCATCTCTCGCGACGACCGCGAGCGGCTCACCTCCGAGATCGCCGACGACATCCTGGGCTACGGCCCGCTCGAGCGGCTCCTGGCGGACGACTCCATCACGGAGGTCATGGTCAACGGGCCGAGCGAGATCTGGATCGAGCGCCAGGGACGCCTCTACGAGACGACCGTGCGCTTCACGGACGACTCGCACCTGCGCCGCATCATCAATCGCATGGTCGCCCAGGTCGGCCGGCGCATCGACGAGTCCTCGCCGATGGTCGACGCGCGCCTTCCGGACGGCTCTCGCGTGAACGCGATCATCCACCCGCTCTCGCTCTCCGGCCCGCTTCTCACGATCCGAAAGTTCGCGAAGAAGCGGCTCGGGCTGCAGGACATGATCAACCTCGGCTCGATGAACGAGGAGTCGGTCGACTTCCTCAAGCGCTGCATCCAGGCACAGCTCAACGTCCTCATCTCCGGCGGTACCGGCTCCGGGAAGACGACGCTGCTGAACGCGCTCTCGTCGGCGATCCCCGACAACGAGCGGATCGTGACGATCGAGGACGCAGCCGAGCTCCAGCTCAACCAGCGGCACGTGCTCCGACTGGAGGCGCGCCCGCCGAACATCGAGGGCGAGGGCGCCGTGCCGATCCGCGATCTCGTGCGGAACTCGCTGCGCATGCGCCCCGACCGGATCATCGTCGGCGAGGTCCGCGGCCCGGAGGCGCTCGACATGCTCCAGGCCATGAACACGGGCCACGACGGCTCGCTGTCGACGGTGCATGCAAACGCCCCTCGCGACGCGCTCGCCCGTCTCGAGACGATGGTGCTGATGTCGGGCTACGACCTGCCCGTCAAGGCCATCCGCCAGCAGGTCTCCTCCGCGCTCGACATGATCTGCCACATCGAGCGGCTCGAGGACGGGTCGCGGCGTTGCACGGCGATCACCGAGGTGCAGCGCATGGAGTCGGACGTCATCACCCTGCAGGACATCTTCGAGTTCAAGATCGAGTCGTTCGCGCCGGACGGCACGATCAACGGTCGCCTCCAGGCGACCGGGCTGCGCCCGGTGTTCCTGAGCAAGTTCGAGAAGCGCGGGATCGACCTGCCGACGGGGATCTTCTCGCACCGGCCCACCCCGGCGAACGTCGCGGACCTGCGTCGATGAGAGCGCTTCGCTGGATCGTCCCGGCAGTCGTCGCCGCGCTCGCGGCGTTCGCCGCCACGCCGGTCTTCGCGGCCGACGACGGGGACGCCGCAGGGATCGAGGTCGTCGAAGCGGGCTCGGCGCTCTTCCCCGACCGGGCGTACGTGCTGACGTTCCCGACGGCGCGCGGCCAGCTCGCATCGGGCGACCTGAAGGTCAGCGAGGACGGACGGCCGGTGAACGACCTGGTCGTCCAGTCCGCGGCCGCGGCGAACGGCATCGGCACCGTGCTCCTGATCGACGCCTCGAACAGCATGAAGGGGTCGATCGTCCCGGCGATGGCCGCAGCGCGGGCGTTCACTGCCCGGAACCCGGGTCAGCCGCTCTCGGTCGTCTTCTTCAACTCGAAGCCGACCGTCGCCCTGCCGCTCACCACGGATCGCGACAAGGTCCAGGCGGCCCTTGCGAAGCCTCCGAAGCTCGCCGAGGGAACGCACATCTACGACGCGCTCGCGGCCGCCGTGGCGCAGGTCCGGGGCTCCGCACTTGGCGGCGCGCGCGTCGTCCTGCTCTCCGACGGCGACGACGTCGGCAGCGCCACGAGCCTCGACTCGGCGCTCAAGCAGCTCGAGGAGCAGAACATCCGTGTGTACACGGTCGGCATCGAGTCCGACGCGTTCAACGCCGAGGACCTCCAGAAGATCGCCGACGACACCGGCGGCGAGTACGCCGCCGCGAGCTCGCCCGACGACCTCACGGAGGTCTACGACGAGCTCGGCTTCCGGCTCGGGAACGAGTACCTCCTCCGCTACAAGTCCGGCGTCGCTCCGGACGAGAACGTCGACGTGCGCATCGCCGTCGCCGGCGTCGCCGAGCCGGTCTCTTTCTCGTACACGAGCCCGAGCACGGGGACGTCAGCTCCCTACCAGCCGGCGTTCATGGACGAGCTGATGCAGTCGTGGGTCCTGATCCCGCTGCTCGTCCTGCTCGTCATCGGCCTGGTGTTCCTCGCGTTCCGGTTCTTCTGGAACCTCCGCTCGAACAAGGCACTCGTCGCCCGGCTCGGCGAGTTCGTCACGCTCCCCGCCGAGGAGAAGGCGGCCGAGCGGCGCAAGGAGGTCGACCTGCTCCTGGCCGCCGCGGCCGGGCAGAAGCAGCGCAAGCGGAGCTTCCGCTGGGTCGAGGGCTTCGAGGAGGACGTCGACGTCGCCCAGATCAACCATGACCCACGCCGACTTCTCATCTTCGCGGTGCTCATCGGGCTCGTCCTCGGCGCGATCGTCGCGGTCCTCTTCGGGCCGATCTGGTTCTTCGTGCTCGCGATCGGCGTCCCGGTGGCTCTCAACATGTACGTGCGCAACAAGGCGCGGAGACAGCGAAACGAGTTCGCGGAGCAACTGCCCGAGAACCTCGACGTCCTCGCCTCCGCGCTCCGCGCCGGCCACAGCCTCGCGAGCGCGATGAGCGTGGTCGCCGACGAGGCGCCCGAGCCCTCGGCCCGCGAGTTCACGAGGGTCGTAACGGACGAGCAGCTCGGGATCCCCCTCGACGAGGCGCTCGAGGTGACCGCGAAGCGCATGCAGAACCCCGACATGGACCAGGTCGCCGTCCTCGCGCTCGTCCAGCGTGAGGCAGGCGGCAATACCGCGGAGGTGCTCGACCAGGTGATCGCCAACATCCGCGCCCGGATGGACCTTCGCCGGATGGTGACGGTGCTCACGGCTCAGGGCAAGTTCTCGAGCTGGATCGTCGCGGCGGTCCCCGTGGGGCTGTTCATCTTCATCGCGCTCATCAACCCGCAGCAGCTCGACCCGCTGTTCGACCAGACGATCGGCCAGATCTTCTTCGTCGCTGCCATCGTGATGGTGCTGACCGGGTTCCTCATCATCCGCAAAATCGTCACGATCGAGCTCTAGACCATGCTGATCTTCGTACTCATCATCGGGCTCTTCTTCCTCGCGGTCGCGGTCACCATGGTGGCGCGCGCGGTCGGAACCCCGGCGGGCCGCTCGTCGGAGACGCTCGAGCAGATAGACGCCTACGGCTTCGCCGGCAGCCTCCCCACGTCCACCGGTTCCGAGGACGGGGTCGGCTTCCGGGAGCGGATGGATTCGCTGTCGGGCGCAGTCGGTCGGTGGGCGGCATCGCGATTCAGCCGCTTCAAGCTGCCCGACTACCGCAAGCGGCTGATCTCCGCGGGGATGTACAACACGTCGCCCGAGCGGCTGCTCGGCATGCAGTTCCTCGGGGCGGTCGGCGGCGTGTTCCTCTGGCTCGCGCTCGGCGTGCTCGGCGACATGCAGGCCTGGGTCGTCATCTTCGGCATGGTCGCAGCGGGCGTCTTCGGCTTCATCGCGCCGGGGTTCGTCGTCGATCGCAAGGCTCGCAAGCGTCGTGAGCAGATCGAGAAGGACCTGCCCGACCTCATCGACCTCGTCGTCGTGACGCTCGAGGCCGGCCTCAGCTTCCCGCAGTCGCTCCGGCTCGCCGCGACCAAGATCAAGGAGCCGCTCGCCGGCGAGGTCCGGCTGACGCTCCAGGAGCAGAACATGGGCCTCACGCTCGTCGAGGCGCTCGAGAACTTCCTCAACCGCATCGACACGCCCGGCGTGCGCATGTTCGCCCGGTCGATCGCGCAGGGCGAGGTGATGGGCGTCTCGACCGGCCAGATCATGCGGAACCTCGCGGTCGAGCTCCGGAAGCGCCGAAAGGCCCGCGCCGAGGAACAGGCGCAGAAGGCGCCGGTGAAGATGCTCTTCCCGATCGCGTTCCTGATCATGCCGGCGCTGTTCATCGTGCTGCTCGTGCCGATGGTCATCATCATCATGGACGTCCTCTAACCGAGCGCCGAGCCAGGTGCGCCCCGTACCGAACCTCACGCTCCGCCGTGAAGACGGCCGCGTCGTCGCCGAGTCCGTGATCGTTGCGGACTCGACGATGCGGCGTCTTCGCGGCCTGCTCGGCAAGGGCGACCTGCCGTCCGGCCACGGCATCCTCCTCCGCCCCGCCTGGTCGATCCACACGGCCTTCATGCGCTTCCCGATCGACGTCGTCTTCCTCGACGCCGACCAGGTGGTGATCAAGATCGTCCCCCGGCTCCCGCCCTTCAAGACGGCGTCCTGTCGCGGCGCGCGCGAGGTCGTCGAGCTGCGGGCGGGCGAGTGCGACCGCCGTGGCCTCTCCCTCGGCGACCGGGTCGCCTGGGCCGCCCGGGCGACCGTCGACGACGTGACGGCTCGAGCGGGTGTCGAGCTCACGACCGAACGGCGAGGATCCGTCGTCCTCGCCAGCAAGGACCAGCGCTACCTCAAGCTCGTGCGCTTCCTCCTCGACGGAAAGGGAATCGACGTCGTCGCGAGCGTCCCGCCCTCCGGGGCCGCGGACGCGGCGGGCGGCGAGTCTGCGGACGTCGTCGTGATCGACGCAGGCGACACGGTCACCGAGGGGCTCCGCCTCGCGAACGTCACGCGCGCACGGCGGCCGGAGGCGACCGTGCTCGTGGTCAGCGAACGCGTCGAGGAGCGCTCACCGGTCGGAATGCGCATCTACGAGAAGTGGGACGAGACCGAGGGCGTCGTCGCAGCCGTCGAGAGTGCGCTCGCGCGGAAGGCGGGCTAGGCTGCGGTTCCAGGTCTGCGGCAGGGCGAAGGACAATGGCTGCGGCGCGACGGGGAGGGATCGTGGCCGAGGCAGTGAATCGATCGAAGCGATGACCGCACGCCGGGCAAGCCGAAGCTGATGGCATCTCTCGTGCGCAGCGACGCACCCGAGCGGGCCGACGGACGCCCGCAGCTCGTCGTGCCCGCGTCCGCGGGCGGCTCGGCGCGGCTCGAGGCGGCGCACCGCGCCCTCCTCGCCGACGCCGAGCCCCGGGTCCACGGCTTCCTGAAGTCCGCCCACCGCGTCGCACAGGGCACGTACGCGGGCGCCGGGGCCACCGACGCGGCCGATCGCCTTGCGACCGGCGTCTACGTCGCGAACGTCGTCGTGGGCCTTGCAGCCGAGGGTGAGCTGGATGCCACCGACGCGCGCGTCGCCGCCGAGACGCTCGCGGAGGCCCGCGGCGAGCCCGTCCAGGCCGCGATCTACGACCTCTACCGCACCGCCTCCTCGAGCCCGCTCGTGGTCGAGCTGCCGCCGCTGGTCGCGTGCGAGCTCCATCTCCGCCTGCTCGTCCTGCTCGGCATCGCAAGCGAGGCGTCGCTCTGGAAGGTCGAGGAGGGCGGGGTCGAGCCGCTCGCCTCGAGCGGCGAAGGGGCAGCGAGCCGCCGCGCGCGCGCCACGGCCCGCGCTGCGCTGCGACGTGGCGGGCTGACGCTCCTCGGCAGCCGGACGCTGCGCTCCTCGCTCGTCCGCCGCTTCTCGACCCCCTGCGCCGTCGTCGTCGCACGCGTGCCGGAGCCGATCTCGCGGGCCGACGCCTTCCTGTCGCACGCCGCATCCGCACTCGCCCCGATCTTCGAGCGCGAGCTGCTCCTCGAGCGCTCCGCCGAGCGCGAGCAGATGCTCGTCAGCGCCGGCGAGCAGCGCCTCATGCGCATCGGCTTCGACCTGCACGACGGGCCGATCCAGGACGTGCTCGCGCTCGGCGCCGACATCGGGCACCTCCGCGAGCAGGTGTATCCGTTCATCCTCGACAGCCATCGCGAGCGTGCCGCGGGGCGGTTCGACGACCTCCTCGCCCGCTCGGTCGAGCTCGACCGGCAGCTCCGCGAGATCTCCCGCTCGCTCGAGTCGCGCAGCATCGTCTCGCGGCCGCTCGGGGAGACGCTCCACCGCGAGGTCGACGCGTTCGCCGAGCGCACGGGCATCGACGCGCGCATCGAGATCCGCGGCGACCCCGAGTCGCTCACGTCCGCACAGCGGATCGCCGTCTATCGCGCGATCCAGGAGTCGCTCTCGAACGTTCGCGAGCACTCCGGCGCGTCCACCGTCGAGGTCCGGCTCCGCATGCGGCGCTCCTCGATCGAGGTGCGCGTCGTCGACGACGGGCACGGCTTCGAGGTCGGCCGGGCGCTCGCCCGCGCCGCCCAGCGCGGCCGGCTCGGGATCGTGGGCATCGGCGAGCGCGTGCGCATGCTCGGCGGATCGTTCGAGATCGACAGCGCCCCCGGCGGGCCGACGATGCTCACCTTCGCGCTCCCGCGGACAGTCCCCGACGAGCGTCCCTGGGCCCGCTAGAGGCTTGATGCGAAATGGGCGCCCCGTGGGGCCGCCTCAGGCCAAGCCAGAGGGGCTCCGCGCCCGCGGCGCAGGCTAGTTGCCTGTGCAAGGGCGCGGAGCCCCTCTGGCGCGCGCCTGAGACGGCATCCACGACCGCGCACCAATTTCGCATCAAGCCTCTTGGCCTCCACGGGTAGCGGAAGACGCGGGGCGAGCCCGCGCCTTCTCCCTGCAAATGATGAGGGGGGAGGCCGCCCTCCCCCCTCTATGTTCGCTCTCCCCACCCCCCACGATGGGGCGAGCGACGCCGGTCGTGGGACTCGCTACGGCTGTAGCAGCCGTCCCCTGTCAGCGACACAACGACCGAGCTTGGTGTACGCGGGGCTCGGCTTCGCGAGCTCCGCCTTGCAACGGTTCTGAAGCTTCTCCCCGACCGCAGTCGTCTTCGCGAGGAGAAGCTTCTTCGCAGTCAGCGACACGCACCTTCCAAGGAGGTTCTTCTTGTCGAGCCCCTGGCCGGTCTTCGTCACGAACGTCGCCGCGAAGTTCGTGCTGCCCGGATAGAGCTCGGCGAGCTTCGCCGTCTCGTTCCCCGCCTTCCAGGCCTTGCACCACTGGGACGGGGTCTTGGGTGTCGCTGCCGACGGCTCGGCCGCATGAGCCGCCGGAACGACGAGGAGGGAGACACCGACCACGAAAGACAGCCGCCGTTGTTTCCGTGCCTTTCGTGTCGTCGGGGTGTCCATCAACCAGGTAGATGCGTTTCGAGCCCGGAACTTGCGAATTCAGATGTAAAGACTCTGTAAGGGGGATGCCACTACAGCGAGATTTCGCCACTGTGAGCGAGCCCATGGCCGCAACCGAATCGAGCACGCGCGCGATGGCCGCGCTGGACGACCTCTACCGGCAGCACGTCGGGGACGTCTACCGCTACACGTACGCCGTCCTGGGCAACCACGCGGACGCCGAGGACGTCACCCAGACGACCTTCGTGAACGCGCTCAGAGCGCTCGAGCGGGGCGAGACGCCGCGCGAGCCGTCTCACTGGCTGCTCGCGATCGCGCACAACCTCGTCCGGCAGCGCTGGCGCCAGGCGGCCAACCGCCCGGCGATGGTCGAGCTCGTCCACGACGTCCCGGACGAGGCGCCGGAAGAGGACGACGTCCAACTCGACGAGCTCGTCCGCGCGCTCCAGCGGATCCCGCCCTCGCAGCGAGAGGCGCTCGTCATGCGCGAGCTCGAGGGGCGGTCCTACAACGAGATCGCCGGGCTGCTCGGCCTCACCACCGCCGCCCTCGAGACGTTGCTCTTCCGTGCGCGGCGCTCGCTCGCCGAGGAGATCGAGAACCTCGTCACGTGCCAGAGCGCCGAGCTCGCCCTCTCGAAGCAGAGCGACGGCCGTCTCTCGCGCAAGGAGCGCAAGCGCCTCGACGAGCACCTCGCCGAGTGCCCTTCCTGCACCGCGTTCGCGAAGACCCAGGCGCGGCAGCGGAGGGCCTTCAAGGGCCTCGCGGTGCTTCCGGTGCCCGTCGGCCTGGCGCTCTTCCGCGACGTGCCTGCCGCGAGCGCGGCGACGGTCACGCACATCGGCTCGGCCTCGGCCACGAGCACGGGCGGTGTCGGCACCGCCGGGACGACGGCCGGCGGCGGCGCGGCGGGCGGCACTGCCACCGTCGGCGGGACGGTCGCCGGTGGATCGCTGCTCGGCGGCGTCGCGGTCAAGATCGCGGCGGTCATCGCCATCGCGACGGTCGCGGTCGGCGCCGGCTACAAGGGCGTCACGGCCCTCGGCGACGGACCGTCCTCGAGCGACGTGGCCGCGCCCGCAATCCGAACGGCGGGCGCGCGGACGGCCGTGAAGGGCGCGACGGCGGCAGCCGCCGCCAACCCCTCCGTGCCGAAGAAGCAGGCGGCGTCTACGGCCGTGGACAACACCGTCGCCGCACCGGGGATCTCGACGAAGGGCGCGCTCCCGGCGGGGCAGGAGGCGGCCGACGACGCGGGCCTGAACAGCATTCCGTTCGCCGGCGGCGATGCCACGGCCGGCGGAGGCGATGGCGCCACGTCGAGCGACGGCGGTGCGGCCGCCGGCGGCGGTGGCGGTGGCGCATCGCCTGGCTCGGGTGGCGCACCGGGAGGAAGCGACGACGGCGTCACCGCCGGAGCGCCGGGCAGCGGCGAGACGACTGGTGCGGGTGGCTCGTCCGGGAGCGCGGGCGGCGGGTCGGTGGCCGCGCCGCCGCGGACGTCCGGGCCGAGCACGACTCCGAAGCCGAAGAACGCACCCGGCACCAAGGGGAAGGCCAAGGGCAAGTCGAAGCCGAGGCCCAAGCCGAAGCCCAACGCCGGCACGCCGCCGAAGGGCGGCGGCGGCACCAAGCCGACCAAGCCCGAGACACCGACCGCTCCGGGCAACGGCGGAGCAGGCGGTGGCAACGGGAACGCCAACGGCGGCGGCACGCCGAAGGAGCCCAAGGCGCCCGACGCGCAGGCTGCAGCGCCGCCTACGGCCCCTGAGACGCCTGCACCGACGCCGCCGGCGGCGAGCACACCCGTCCCGTCCCCCGCCACGAGCCCGCAGCCGAGCGCCGGCGAGTCGACCGCGCCGGACAGCGGCGGCACCGACGGCCAGAAGAACGGCGACGGCTGGGGCCAGGGCGTCGGCGGCGGCCGCGATCACAAGGGCTAGGGCCTCCCCGACACAGGTTTGGCAACCGGCGCCCCGGGTTGGGTCACCCCGCCGTGTGCCCTTACCCCCGTTTGGGGCGAGCGTCTCACCCGATAGAGGGACGCGACATCCGTCCTGGAGGGACGATATGGTGCGGGATGCTCCGAAGCGGGTCGCTTTTCGTGCTGGTCGTCGCGCTCGCGCTCACCTCGAGCGCCGGTGCTTTTGCGTCCTCGAACAACGCGAATTCGGGGCTCACACGGGACACCTCGCTCGAGGCGCTCGTGCTCCGCGAGATCAACGCCGTCCGCGCGTCGCACGGCCTCGGGCCGCTTTCGCCGTCGTCAGCCCTCTCCCGGGCGGCGGTCGGCCACTCGCGCTCGATGGCGACGCTCGGATACTTCGCCCACGAGTCGCGGAACGGCGCGCCGTTCTGGCAGCGCGTGAGGCAGTTCTACGTGACGGGCTCGAAGACCTGGACGGTCGGTGAGAACCTCGCGATGTTCGGCGGCGTGACGCCGGACGCCCAGTCGATCGTGAACGCGTGGATGTCGTCGCCCGGGCACCGGGCGAACCTGCTCAAGCGTCAGTTCCAGGACGCGGGCATCGCGATCGTGCATCACCCGACGGCCGGCGGCGTCTTCGGAGGCCGCTCGACCTGGGTGATCACGCTCGACTTCGGTCGCCGCTGAGCCCTCCTGGAGCGTCTCGCGACCCACGTGCCGAGCATCGAGCGTCCCGGCAGCCGTCTGTGCGCGCACAGGAGGCCCACACGCGCGTAGGACGAGGCGCCAGGCCTTGGCCTGAGCACCTCCCCCCGATTCGCCGCTGAGGCCGTTCTAGAGAGCGAGCGCGCGGAACGATGTGTTACGCGGGTTGATCGAGCTGTGGAAGCCACGCTCCCACTCGACCAGCACGTCGCCGCCCGACTCGATCTCACGGACGACGCCGCGATCACCTGCACGCAGGTCGTCCGAGTCCGAGATCAACTCGATCCAGCTTCCGATTCGCACGCCCGCAGCGATGCGGGCGGCAAGGAGACGCGCACCAGATGCATCCATGCACTGTTGAATAGATGAAGGCCGCTGTACCGTCCTCCCCCGTAAGGGCAGGCATAGTCCCCCCAACGGGGGAGGAGGGCTTGGACACGTGTCGAACCCGGGATGGCGCCGGCGGCTCATTCGAACTCGACGGCTGAGGATGCGCCGCCGGCGCCATCACGAGCAGGACGAGCCCGTCATGGAAGAGCACGCACACACCGAGAGCGAGGGCGTCGCGCTCGAGCTGCCCGAGACACGCGGCCGGAGCCGGCTGCGCGAGCTCTTCGCTTCGACCGAAGCAGGCGACGCCGTGGAGGAGCTGATCGCCGTCCACGGCCGTGAGCTCGAGCTGCGTTCCGAGAAGCTCATGTCGGCGGTGCACGACCTCGAGCGCCGGGAAGAGCGGTCACGCGAGCTCCACACCCGCGTCGAGCAGATCCTGCGTGAAGGCTCCGCGGAGCTCGATCAGCGTCAGGCCGAGCTCAACGCGCGCGCCGTGGAGCTCGAACGGCGTGAAGCCGCCCTCGCGATCGACGAGGAGCGGGTCGCCGAGCGTTCACGCGAGCTCGGTGCCGTCGAGCTGCGCCGGGCTGCGGTCGAGCGGCGCGAGGAAGCCCTGCGGGCTCGAGCGCTCCAGCTCGAACGCCAGGCAGCCGAGATCGCCTCGCTCGCGAGCCGCCTCGACGCGATCGGCACGTCCACCGTCGCCAAGCAGGCAGCGCCCGTACCGCCCGAGACCTCGCACGTCATCCTCACGTCGGGTGATCGCTACCGGCTCGTCGAGCGCGACGGCCCCCCGCCCGTGCCGGGCGACGACGTGGAACTGGACGAGGGCATCTACCGCTGCATCCGCATCACGATCTCCCCCCTCCCTGCCGACACCCGGCGCTGCGCGGTCGTCGAGCGCGCTCCGCAGCCGCTCCCCGGCTGAGTGCGTCGGCCGCGTTACGCGCTCGTCAGCCGAGCCATGCGTCGATCAGGGCCTCGCCGATGAAGAGCCCGGCGACGCCGCCGACGGCGAGCGCCGGCCCGTACGGGAGGATCGTCTTCCGTCCGTCTCCCCCGTGGCGTCCGAGCGTGATCAACGCCATGACGGCCCCGAGGAGCGAGCCGACGAGAAGCGCGACGAGCACGTCCCACCCGAGCCAGGCGCCGAGGAAGGCGGCGAGCTTGACGTCCCCCATCCCGAGCCCCGCCGGGTAGACGAGCGCCAGCACGAGGAAGAAGCCTCCCGCAGCGAGTGAGGCGACGAGCCACTCGACACCCGGGTCGCGCAGCGTCTGCACGACGAGCGCCACGGCCGTCGCCGGCAGGACGATCCGGTTGGGGATGATCCGGCGCTCGATGTCCGTGACCGTCACCGCCACGAGCACGGCACAGCCTGCGGCACCCACGAGCGCGTCGAGTGACCAGCCGAAGACGATGACGCAGACGACCGCGAGCACGGCCCAGGCGAGCACCGCGAGGAGACGGAGCGGCACGCGGCGGGATTCACCGCGCGAAGGCGCGATCCTCTGCACTCGAACGAGGGATGGAGTTCCCCCGGCGGGGTGACGATGGGGCGCGCCCCGTCGAAGACGATCCGAGCACTGCGGAGCACGCGCCCTGCTCCTGGCGTCGGGGGCGCAACAACTCAACTTGCGGACATCTCACAACCGTTCGGTTGCGTCCACCCGTCCCAGCTGGGCGATGGTCGCGACCCTCGTCGTCGGCATCGGCCTGATCGCGGGCTTCGAGCTCGTGCGGCAGGAGCGGATCAGCGCGGCGCTCGCCGTCGCTGTCACCCTGGCGGCCTGGGCCGGGGTCGCGACGCTCCTCCTCGGCCGGCAGATCCAGGTCGCGCACGCCCTCTCGTTGCGCGACGCCCTGACCGGGCTGCCGAACCGCGCCCTGCTGAACGACCGCATCGAGCAGGCGCTGGCGCGGTCGCGTCGGACGGAGGAGCCGTTCGCGCTCCTCGTCGTCGACCTGGACGGATTCAAGGGCGTCAACGACGTGCGCGGTCACGAGGTGGGGAACCAGGTGCTGCGCACCATCGGGCGGCGCCTCGAGTCGGTCGTACGCGCCACGGACACGGTCGCGCGCGTCGGCGGCGACGAGTTCGTCGTCGTCTCGCTCGGCACCGCGACCGACGAGGAGGCAGCGGCACTCGTTGGTCGGATGCGGCAGGCGCTCAGACGCCCGTACGGCGTCGACGGCGGGCACGTCGAGATCGACGCGTCGATCGGGTGGGCGCTGTTCCCGCAGGACGGCCTCGAGCCGAGTGACCTGATCGCGCGGGCAGACGGGCAGATGTACGCGACGAAGCGCGACTCGAGCCAGGAGGACGCGTTTCCGTACGTGCGCACGGTCGACCGGGGCGTCATCCGCGACTTCGAGAGCGCGCTCGAGCGCGGGCAGGTCGTCGTCCACTACCAGCCGATCGTCGACGTCCGGTCCGGCGCGGTCCGCGCCGCGGAGGCCCTCGTCCGGCGCGCCCACCCCGACCGGCTCGTGTCGCCGTCCGAGTTCATCCCGCACGTCGAGCAGACACCGCTCGTCAAGGCGCTGACGCTCGCCGTCGCCGAGGACGCGCTCCGCCGGATCGAGGAGTGGGAGCAGGTCGGGCACAGCCTCGACGTCACGGTCAACGTGCCGTACCGGCTGGTCGACGACCCCGAGCTCGTCGGAGGGATCGCCGCGCTGCTCGCCGACGCGGGCGTCGAACCGGCGCGCCTGACCCTCGAGATCGTGCCGTCGGGGCCAGGTGCGGGCTCGGAGCTCGACCCCTTCGTCGTCAAGCGACTCCGCGGGCTGGGTGTCCGCCTGTCGCTCGACGACCTCGGGAGGGCGTCGTCGGTCGCGGCGATCCGGACGCTGCCGCTCGACCAGGTCAAGATCGACGCGATGTTTCTCCACGACGTGGGTCGCGGCGGGCGCTCCGACGCGATCGTCCGGTCGCTCGTCGAGCTCGCGCACCGGCTCGGCCTCGAGACGGTCGCCGAGGGCGTCGAGAGCCGGCTCGCCTGGGAGGCTGCCGCCGCGCTCGGCTGCGACTACGCCCAGGGCTTCTTCCTCGGCCACCCGATGCCCGCCGGCCGGCTCGCCGAGTGGCTCGCGGGCACGTGGCCCGTGATCACGACCCGATAGGGAGGTTTGGCGACACAGGCGCTGTGCCCCCAGGGGAGCGAGACCCGTTCCCCGAACCTCCCAGACGTCAGAAGACGATCGCGCCGGCGGCCGCGGCGAGCGGCACCACGCCCCAGATGGGGATCACGCGCAGCAGGCCGAGCAGCGCGAGCGCGAAGACGACGTCACCGACGCCGTCGATCGACCCCGTGAGGATCGGGTCCCAGAAGGCGGCCGCGAGGACGCCGACGACCGCCGCGGTCACGCCGACGAGAGCCGCCTGCACGCGAGCGTGGCGGCGGATCGACGACCAGAACGGCAGGACGCCGCCGAGGATGAGGAAGGACGGCAGGTAGATGCCGACAAGCGCCAGGCCGGCCCCGGCGACGCCGTTCGGGGCGGGGTCCTCGATCGCGCCGAGGTACGCGGAGAAGGTGAACAGCGGCCCGGGCATCGCCTGGGCGAGCCCGTAGCCGGCGAGGAACTCCTGCTCGGAGACCCAACCGGGCTCGACGAGCGCCGCATCGAGCAGCGGGAGCACCACGTGGCCGCCGCCGAACACGAAGGTGCCCGAGCGGACCATCGCGTCGACGAGCGCCACCGCGTGGACGTCCGTGAGGTCCTGGAGGAGCGGCAGGCCGAGGAGGAGCGCACCGAGTGTCACGAGGCAGGCGGTCGCGAGCGCGCGCCCGCGCCGGACCGGGAGGCTGAGGCCGGGAACCGGCGACCGGTCGCCGAAAAGGATGACTCCGACGATCGCCCCGAACGCGATGGCGGCAGCCTGGCCGGCGAAGCCGCCGATCCCGAGTGCGAGGAGGAGACCGGCCGCCGCGAGCGCCAGGCGCGGCCGGTCCGGCGCGAGCGAGCGGCGCATGGCGAGCAGCGCGAGGAGGACCACCGGCACTGCGACGAGCTCGAGCCCGTGCACCCAGCCCGCGCCCGCCACGTCCGTCCCGCCGACGACCAGGGCGAGCACCGTCATCGCGACCGCCGACGGGAGCGTGAAGCCCAGCCAGGCCGCAGCGGCCCCGGGCACGCCTGCGTGGTGCGCGCCGATCGCCATGCCGAGCTGGCTCGACATCGGGCCGGGCAGCAGGTTCGTCACGGCGACGAGCTCGGAGAACTCCTCGTCGCGGATCCAGCGCCGACGGTCGACGTATTCGTCGCGGAAGTAGCCGACGTGGGCGACAGGCCCGCCGAACGACGTCAGCCCGAGGCGGAACGCCGTGGTGAGGACGTCGCCGGCCGGCCTCAGGGTCGTGTCGCGCCGGGCTTCCAGAGGGGCTCGTCGTGCCCGGCCTCGGCGTTCGCCGCGCGCGAGAGGATGAACAGGAGATCCGAGAGCCTGTTCAGGTAGACGGCGACGAGCGGCGAGATCTCGACGCTGCCCGCGGCGTCGATCGCCTCACGCTCCGCGCGCCGGCAGATCGTCCGGGCGACATGGAGTGATGCCGCGGTCCGGCGTGCCCCCGGGGAGCACGAAGCTCCTGAGCTCCGGCAGCTCGGCGTTGAAGCGATCGCACTCCTCCTCGAGCCGGTCGACGAGCGGCTGCTCGACGCGAAGCCGCCCCTCGACGTGCAGCGGAACGGAGAGGTCCGCGCCGAGGTCGAACAGCTCGTTCTGGACCCGCTCGAGCACCGCGCGGATCGAAGCTCGGAGCGTCTCCGGCGAGAACGACCCCGACGGCCGCATTGAGCTCGTCGACGGTCCCGTACGCCTGGATCCGCGGGTCGAGCTTCGAGACGCGTGACCCGTCCCCCAGGGACGTCTGCCCCGCGTCGCCGCCGCGCGTGTAGATCTTCGTGAGGCGTACCGGCTCGTCCTTCGCCCGAGGCATCGGAACGCAGCCTAGATGGTTGATCTAGAGGTGCGGCGTGAGCGTGCGCGCGTGCGTCCGGAGGAGCTCTCGTGAGATCACGATCCGCTGGATCTCGCTCGTCCCCTCGTAGATCTCGGTGATCTTGGCGTCCCGGTAGTACCGCTCGGCCGGGAACTCGCGCGTGTACCCGTAGCCGCCGAGCACCTGGATCGCGTCCTGGCTCGCCTTCACGGCGACGCGGGAGGCGAAGAGCTTCGCCATCGCCCCTTCCGAGCCGTGCGGCTGGCCCGCCTGCTTGAGCCACGCAGCACGCAGCGTCAGCTGACGCGCGGCTGCGATCTCGGTCGCCATGTCGGCGAGGGTGAAGCGGATCGCCTGGAAGTCGGCGATCCGGTGACCGAACTGCTCGCGCTCGAGCGCGTAGGCGCGTGCCGTGTCGAGCGCGGCCTGCGCGATCCCGACGGCCTGCGCGGCGATGCCGATGCGCCCGCCGTCGAGCGTCGCCATCGCGACGGCGAAGCCCTTGCGCTCCTCGTGGAGGAGCCGGTCGGAGCCGACGTGCGTGTCGTCGATGCGCAGGTCGGCCGTCGACGACGAGTGCAGGCCGAGCTTCTCCTCCTCGCGGGTCACCTCGACCTGGGACGCATCGAGGACGAACGCGGAAACGCCGCGGGCGCCGTCCGTCTCCGGATCGGTGCGGGCGAAGACGAGGAACGTCGAGGCGTGGCTTCCGTTCGTGCACCACTGCTTCGTGCCGTTGATCCGCCAGCCGTCGCCGTCCTCGACCGCGGTCGTCCGCAGTGACCCGGCGTCCGACCCTGCGCCGGGCTCGGTGAGCGCGAAGGCGCCGAGCGCCTCCCCGCGCGCGAGCGCGGGGACGAACCGCGCGCGCTGCTCGTCCGTTCCGAACGTGACGATCGGCAGCGTCGCGGCGCTCGTGTGAACGGCGACCGTGACGCCGACGCCTGCGTCGGCACGGGACAGCTCCTCGAGGACGAGGACGTACGAGACGAAGTCGGCGCCGGCGCCCCCGAGCTCCTCGGGCACGCAGACGCCCATCAGCCCCAGCTCGCCGAGCTTCGCGAAGACCTCGGACGGGAAGCGGTGCTCGCGATCCCAGGTCGCCGCGTGCGGCGCGATCTCCGTGTCGGCGAAGTCACGCGCGAGCGCCTGGATCTCTCGCTGCTCGTCGGTGAGAGCGAAGTCCACGGCGGCAGTCTAGGCCCGGGCGGACGGGTCAGCCGTAGTCGTAGAAGCCGCGGCCGGACTTGCGTCCGAGCCGGCCGGCGGCGACGTAGCGACGGAGGAGCGGGCACGGCGCGTACTTCGGGTCGCCGAGCCCGTCGTGGAGCACCTCCATGATCGCGACGCAGGTGTCGAGCCCGATCAGGTCGGCGAGCGCGAGCGGTCCCATCGGGTGCGCGAAGCCGAGCTTCGCGACGGTGTCGATCGCCTCGGGCTCGGCGACGCCCTCCATGAGGGCATACGCGGCCTCGTTGATGAACGGCATCAGGATCCGGTTCGAGACGAACCCCGGGAAGTCGTTCACCTCCGCGGGTGTCTTCCCGAGCTCCCGCGCGAGCTCGACGATCGCGGCTCGTCGTCTCGTCGGAGGTCTGCTCCGCGCGGATCACCTCGACGAGCGCGAGCACCGGGACGGGGTTGAAGAAGTGCATGCCGATCACCCGCTCGGGTCGCGAGGTGGCCGCGGCGAGCTCGGTGATCGGGATCGACGACGTGTTCGACGCGAGGATCGCGTGCGCGGGGAGCGCCTCGTCCGCGGCGCGGAACAGCTCCTTCTTGACCTCGGCGTTCTCGACGATCGCCTCGATCAGCAGATCGGCCTCGGCGAGGCCGTCGACGGCCGTCACTCGGCCGAGGACCTCGGCCGCGGGTGGGCCTCCCTTCTCGTGCAGCTTCTCGAGGCTCCGGCCCATGGTCTCGATGCCGCGCTCGACGGCTCCCGGCACCGTGTCGTGGAGGAGCACCGTGCGCCCCGAAGCGGCGACGACCTGGGCGATCCCGCCGCCCATCTGACCTGCCCCGACGACGAGGACCGTCTCGAGCCTCATCGGTCGAGGCTACTGCGTCGCGGGAGCTCGCGCCGGTTGAGCCGGCGGATGGAGTACGCGAGCACGAGCGCGAGGATCGCGAGCCCGATGACGATCTTGATCCAGTCGCCCTTGGGCTCGTCGCTCGTCGAGAGAAGCGCCCCCGGATCGGTGAGCAGGCACGACTCCGTCACGATGCGCGCGCCGTCGAGCGCCGCCATCACCCCGAGTGCCTCGTCGTGGACGAGCGGCTCGTCGGCCGCGTCGACGAGCCGAACCGGGGCGTTGACCTCCACCTCGCGCCCGATCGAGCCCTTCACGCGCTGGTCGACGACGAAGCGGTAGACGACACCGGGGCCGTTCGCGGCCGGGCGCTCGTCGGTGACGCGTCCGACGAACGCGACCTCGGCCGCCTGCAGCCGCTCGTCGAGCGGGATGTTCGGGCAGTCGAGAGCGAGCGCTGCCGGAGCGAGCGTCAGCGCGGCGAGCGCCACGAGCGTCGCCGCGAGCATGCGGCCCGGGCGGCTCACACCTCGATGAGGAGGGCGTCGCCCTGGCCGCCGCCGGAGCAGATCGCGGCAAGCCCGAGCCCACCGCCGTTCCGGCGGAGCTCGTGCACCAGCGTCCCGACGATCCGGCCGCCGGATGCGCCGATCGGATGCCCGAGGGCGACGGCGCCGCCGTTCACGTTCACCAGCTCCTCGTCGGCGCCGAGCATCGTCGTCGAGTTCCGCGCGACGGACGAGAACGCCTCGTTGATCTCGACGCGGACGACGTCGTCGATGGAGCGCCCCGCTGCGCCGAGCACGCGCTCCGACGCCTGCGCCGGCGTGCGTGCGAGATACGCGAAGTCGCCGGCGACGTACGCGTGGCCGAGGACGTGCGCGAGCGGCTCGATCCCCCGCTCCTTCGCCCACTCCTCCGAGCACACGACGACGCACGACGCGCCGTCCGTCACGCCCGGTGCGTTGCCCGCGGTCGTCGTCCCCTCGGGATCGAACACGGGCTTCAGCGACGCGAGCTTCTCCAGCGTCGTGTCGCGGCGGATGCTCTCGTCGGCCGATGACGTCGCCGACGGGGACGATCTCGTCGTCGAAGCGCCCGGCGTCCTGCGCGGCCGCGGCGCGCTGATGGGACCGGTACGCCCAGGCGTCCTGGTCCTCCCGGGAGATGCCGAGCTCGCGCGAGACCGACGACGCCTGCTGCACCATGTGCAGCCCGTCGAACGTCGAGGTGAGGCCGTCGAAGACCATGTGGTCGAGGACCTCGCCGTTGCCGAGCCGGTAGCCGAAGCGCCCCTTCGGCAAGAGGTAGGGAGCGCACGACATCGACTCCATCCCGCCGGTCACGACGACGTCGTGGTGCCCGGCGGCGATCATGAGCTCGGCGATCTCGACCGCCCGGATCGACGAGGCGCACACCTTGTTGATCGTGTCCGCCGGGACCTCCTTGGGGATCCCTGCGGCGATCGCCGCCTGCCGCGCCGGCGCCTGCCCGGCGCCCGCCTGGAGAACCTGTCCCATCACGACGTAGCCGACGTCCTCGCCCGCGATGCCGACGCGGTCGAGCGCCGCGCGGATCGCGATCGCGCCGAGCTCCGTCGCCGGAATGGATGCGAGACCGCCGCCCACCCTGCCGAAGGGCGTGCGAACGGCGGAGACGATCACGGCGCGAGTCACGGGCTCAGCGTAGCCATCGCGTTCAGCCGTCCACGGTCAATCCGCTCGACACAGTGGCGCGTACCCCCTGTCAGGGATTCGACCACGGGAGGAAGGGGATGATCAAGCTCGCGCTCGCAGGCGCCCTCGCCGCGCTGACGCTCTGTGCGGTCGCGTCCGCCTCGAGCACGGCGGACGTCTTCTCGTACCGCACCGTCCTCTCCGCGAGCGCCGAGGTGCCGAAGCCGAAAGCACCGGCCGGCGCAGGAGGCGTCTTCACCTCCACGGTCACGAAGGACGGCACTGCCTACTCGGTCGCCTGGAAGCTGACCTTCAAGAAGCTCAGCGGGCCTGCGGTCGCCGCGCACATCCATCGCGGGCGCACCGGCGTCGCCGGCGGCGTGATCCTCGCCCTCTGCGGGCCGTGCCGGAGCGGGCAAAGCGGCAAGGCGACGATCACGAAGGCGGTCGCAGAGGCCATGCGCCGGGGGACGGCATACGTGAACGTCCACACGGGGAAGAACTCTTCGGGCGAGATTCGCGGCCAGGCGAAGCTGACGAAGACGGTCCTCGGGCAGCCGGCTCCGGCGCCCCCGCCGCCCCCGTCCGAGCCGCCGCCTCCTCCGCCGCCGTACGACCCCTACTAGAGGCTTGATGCGAAATTCGTGCGCGATCGTGGATGCCGCCTCAGGCGCGGCGCCACGTCTCCGCGCCCTTGCACAGGCAACAGCCTGCGTCGGACGCGGAGGCTCTGGCTTGGCCTCAGACGCCCCCGCCCATTTCGCATCAAGCCTCTGAGCCGCATGAGCGGCTGCCGGACCGACGTCCCCCAGGTGCGTCTCGCCGCGTGCCGGACGTCGGTCCGTCCACCGCTCGCGGCATGCGATTGCGCGCGACCACGCCGCCCGATAGGCTCGACGGCGATGCGTTCGGCCCGCACTCGACTCTGGTGGTGGTCGCACCACGGGCGAGGCGGGAGCGTGCGCTAGCGACGAGCTCCACCCGTTTCTCCCCGAGACCTCCGCAGGAGGTCTCTTTCGTTTCGAGGCCCGATGAACCCGACCGCGACGATCACCACGGATCTCCTCACGCCGCTCGGCGCATACCTCCGCCTGCGCGGGATGGGCAGCGCGAGCTTCCTGCTCGAGTCGGTGGAGCGCGGGCGCCTCGGGCGGAGCTCGTGGATGGGCGCAGGCTCGCGCCTCGTGACCTTCGAGGAGGCCGAGGAGCTCGCGCTGCCCGTGGTCGGGTATCTGTCCTACGACCACGCCGCGATTCTCGAGCCGACGGTTCCGCTCCCCCCGGACGGGAACGGCTTCCCGGAGAACAGGCTCGTCGTCGCCGACACGCTCGTCCGCTTCGACCACGGGGCGGGAACCGCGGAGATCCTCGCGGGCGACGAGGAGGAGATCGGAGGCAGGCTCGAGGCGGGCGTGCCGTGGCATCGGGAGCCGCGCGGCGTCCCCGGGCCTATCCGTCGCACGCCGGACCGCGCGCGCTACGAGGAGATGGTCCGCACGGTCAAGGAGCACATCGTCGCGGGCGACGTCTTCCAGTGCGTCCCCTCCCAGCGCGCGGAGCGGCCGACGTCGGCTTCGCCGCTCGACGTCTACCGCGCCCTGCGGCGCGTGAATCCGTCGCCGTATCTCTTCCTTCTCGACCTCGACGGCATCGCGCTCGTCGGCTCGTCGCCCGAGCGGCTCGTCGCCTGCGAGGACGGCCGGGCGAGCCTCTGCCCCATCGCCGGCACTACCGAGCCGACCGAAGGGGACGTCGAGCGGCTTCTCTCGTCGGAGAAGGACCGGGCCGAGCACGTGATGCTCGTCGACCTCGGGCGCAACGATCTGTCGCGCGTCTGCAAGGCGGGCACGGTGCACGTCGCCCGCAACATGGAGGTCGAGCGCTTCTCGCACGTGTCGCACCTCGTCTCCGAGGTCGTCGGCGAGCTCAAGGACGGGACGACCGCCTTCGAGCTCCTGCGGGCGTGCTTCCCGGCCGGGACGGTCAGCGGGGCGCCGAAGGTCCGCGCGATGCAGCTCATCTCCGAGCTCGAGGGCTTCCGGCGCGGGCCGTACGCCGGCGCCGTCCTCTACTCGCTCCCGGGCGGCACCATGGACGCATGCATCGCGCTCCGGACGATGGTGATGCGGGACGGAACCGCCTATCTCCAGGCCGGGCGCGGGCATCGTCGCCGACTCGGACCCCGCGGCCGAGCACGAGGAGTGCCTGCACAAGCTGGCGGCGCTCGAGGCCGCGATCGACCTCGCGGAGGGGGAGATCGCGCGATGAGTTACGAGTGGACTGCGGGTGACGGACGGTGAGGGTCCTGATGGTCGACAACTACGACTCGTTCACCTACAACCTCGTCCACCTGCTCGAGGAGCTCGGCGCGGAGGTGGTGACCGTCCGCAACGACGCGATCACGCCCGACGAGGCCGTCGAGCTCGCGCCGGACCGGCTCGTCGTCTCCCCCGGCCCCGGCCGCCCCGCCGACGCAGGCGTGTCCGTCGAGCTGATCCGCCGGCTCGGCCCGACCACCCGGACCCTCGGCGTATGCCTCGGCCACCAGGCGATCGTCGAGGCGTTCGGCGGCGGCGTCGGCCAGGCGAAGGCGCTGCTCCACGGGAAGTCGAGCGTCGTCACGCACGACGGAGAGGGTGTGTTCGCCGGGCTGCCGGAGAGCGTCGAGGTCGGCCGCTACCACTCGCTCGCGGCGACGACGGTGCCGGACGATCTCGTCGTCACGTCCCGAACCGGGGACGGAGAGGTCATGGGCGTCCGGCATGTGACCTATCCGATCGAGGGCGTGCAGTTCCACCCCGAGAGCGTCCTGACGCCGCAGGGGCCCGAGATGGCGAGGAACTTCCTCACGTGATCGCGGTGGCCATCGCGACCATCGCCGACGGGCGCGACCTGACCCGCGCCGAGGCGCGCGCGGTGATGGGCGTCGTGATGAGCGGCGAAGCGACGCCCGCCCAGATCGGTGGTCTCCTCGTCGGGCTCCGGGCGAAGGGCGAGACGGTCGACGAGATCACGGGCTTCGCGGAGGCGATGGCGGAGCACGTCGTCCCGGTGTCCCCCACGCGGCGTCCGCTGGTCGACGTCGTCGGGACGGGGGGCGACGGCGCGAGCACGATCAACATCTCGACCGCGGCGGCGCTCGTCGCCGCCGCTGCGGGGGCCGCCGTCGCGAAGCACGGGAACCGCGCGGCGAGCTCGGCCTGCGGCTCGGCAGACGTCCTCGAGGAGCTCGGCATCGCGCTCGAGCAGCCTCCCGAGCGGATCGCCGCGTCGATCGACGAGCACGGCTTCGGCTTCATGTTCGCGCGCGCCCACCACCCGGCGATGCGCTTCGCAGCCCCGGTCCGGCAGGAGCTCGGGACGCGGACGGTGTTCAACGTGCTCGGCCCGCTCGCGAACCCGGCGGGGGCGCGTGACGGGGTCTTCGGCGTCTACTCCGCCGCGCTCGCGCGGACGTACGCCGAGACGCTGGCCCGCCTCGGCGCGTCGCGAGCCTTCGTCGTCCACGGCGACGGCGGGATCGACGAGCTTTCGCCGTCCGGGGCCAAACCTCGTCGTCGAGGTCGTCGACGGCGCGATCCACGACTGGGAGCTCGATCCACGCTCGCTCGGGATCTACCCCTCTGCCCCCGACGAGCTGACAGGGGGTAGTGCGGCGGAGAATGCCGAAGCGGTTCGTCGCGTTCTCGCGGGCGAGCCGGGCGGCCGCCGCGACGCGGTGATCCTCAACGCGGGGGCGGCACTCGTCGCGGCCGGTCGCGCGGCGGACGTCGGAGAGGGCGTCGAGATCGCGGCCGCCGCGATCGACTCCGGCGCGGCCGCCGCCACCCTCGAGCGCCTCGTCGCCTTCTCGAACGAGGTCGCGGTCTGATGGGCCGCTTCGCGAACGCGCTGCGCGGGCCGGGGCTCGGCGCGATCGCCGAGATCAAGCGGCGCTCTCCCTCGGCGGGCGACCTCCGCCCGGACGCCGACCCCGCCCGGATCGCGCCCGCGTACGCGACGGCCGGCGCGGCGGCGATCTCCGTCCTCGTCGACGAACGCTTCGCCGGCTCGTGGGACGACCTGCGCGCCGCCCGCGCCACGACGGACGCGCCGCTCCTGGCGAAGGGCTTCTTCTCGACCGCCGACGACCTCCGCACGGCGAAGGAGTCGGGCGCCGACGCCGCGCTGCTGCTCCTCCGCGACCTCGACGACACACGGGTCGTAACGCTCCTGGGCGAGGCGGACCGGCTCGGGCTCGACACGCTCGTCGAGGCGCACACCGAGGCCGAGCTCGACCGGGGCATCGCGCTCGGCGCGCCGGTGCTCGGCGTCAACGCGCGCGACCTCACGACGTTCGAGATCGACCGAGACGCCCAGCTCGCGCTCGTCTCCCGGATCCCGTCCGACCGGGTCGCGATCGCCGAGTCGGGGATCCACTCGCGCGCGCAGGGGGCCGCCGCGGAGCTGGCGGGCGCGGATGCGATCCTCGTCGGCTCGGCGCTCATGCGGGCCCCGGATCCGGCGGCGAAGCTCGCCGAGCTCATCTCGCGGCCGCTCGTCAAGGTCTGCGGCCTGACGCGCGAGGAGGACGTCGCGGTCGCCGCGGAGGCGGGCGCGGACCTCCTCGGCTTCGTCCTCGCGCCGGAGAGCCCGCGCGCGGCGGCGTCTGTCCTTCCCGTCCCCGACGAGACGATCTCCGTCGCGGTCTGGGTCGGCGCGGCCGGCGAGTCTTCGGCCGACCTCGATCAAGTGCACACGGTCGAGGCCGGCAAGGTGCGCGGGCGTGACGCGACGCTCTACCGCGACCACGAGGCCGTCGCCCAAGTGCTCGACCTCCCATGGGGCGAGGACGATCCGGGCCACTGGGAGCGCGCGGCCGGAACCGAAGGCAGGGTCGTCCTCGCCGGTGGACTGGGGCCCGAGAACGTCGCCCACGCGATCGCCGCCGTTCGCCCCTGGGCCGTCGACGCGTCGTCGTCGCTCGAGGCGTCACCCGGGGTCAAGGATCACGCCCGCGTAAGGGCCTACGTCGAGGCGGCCCGCGCATGACGACGCTCGAGGTTCCTCGCGTTCCTGGGGCGTCGCTCGCGGTGCCGAGCCGGAGGGCACAGTATGGGTGATACGGGCCCGAAGAGCTCGGTGCCGCGAGCGGCGTCAGGCGGTGGCGGAGCCGGGCTCCGCCCGGCGGGAGCCACCGCCGACCAGGGGCTCGAGGTTCCTCGCGTTCCTGGGGCGTCGCTCGCGGTGCCGAGCCGGAGGGCACAGTATGGGTGATACGGGCCCGAAGAGCTCGGCACCGCGAGCGGCGTCAGGCGGTGGCGGAGCCGGGCTCCGCCCGGCGGGAGCCACCGCCGACCAGGGGCGCGAGGAGACCTATGGCCCGTACGGGGGGCGCTACGTCCCCGAGACGCTCATCCCCGCCCTCGACGAGCTGACCGCGGCGTGGGAGGCCGCGAAGGCGGATCCGGCATACGCCGCGGAGCTGGACGAGCTCGGCCGGACGTACGTCGGCCGTCCGTCGCCGATCACGCTCGCCTCGCGGTTCGCGCCGGAAAAGCGCGTCTATCTGAAGCGAGAGGACCTGAACCACACCGGCGCCCACAAGATCAACAACGCGCTCGGACAGGTCGTCCTCGCGCAGCGGCTCGGGAAGCGCCGCATCATCGCCGAGACGGGCGCCGGCCAGCACGGCGTCGCGACGGCGACCGCGTGCGCGCGGTTCGGGCTCGAGTGCGTCGTCTACATGGGCGTCGAGGACATGCGCCGCCAGGCACCGAACGTCGAGCGGATGCGCCTCCTCGGCGCGAGCGTCGAGCCCGTCGAGTTCGGCACGAGGACGCTCAAGGAGGCGACGAGCGCGGCGATCCGGGACTGGATCACCAACGTCGAGACGACCCACTACGTGATCGGCTCCTGCGTCGGCCCCGCGCCGTACCCCGAGCTCGTCCGCGAGCTCCAGGCGGTGATCGGCCGCGAGACGCGCGAGCAGCTGCTCGACGCGGAGGGCCGCCTCCCCGAGGTCGTCGTCGCGTGCGTCGGCGGCGGCTCGAACGCGATCGGGATGTTCGTGGCCTTCCTCGACGACGCCGACGTGCGGCTCGTGGGTGTCGAGGCCGCCGGCGCCGCGTCGCTCGGCACCGGCCGCGCCGGCGTGCTGCACGGCTCGCGCTCGTCGATCCTCGCCGACGAGGACGGGCAGATCGCGGATGCCCACTCGATCTCCGCCGGGCTCGACTACCCGGGTGTCGGTCCCGAGCACGCGTGGCTGCGGGACACGGGCCGCGCGACGTACCTCCCGTGCACGGACGACGAGGCGCTCGAGGCATTCGCGCGGCTGACGCGCACCGAGGGGATCATCCCGGCGCTGGAGTCCTCGCACGCCCTGGCCGTCGTCGACCGGCTCGACGCAGAGCTCGTCGCCGTCTGCCTCTCGGGGCGAGGCGACAAGGACCTGTCGGAGGCCCTCGCGGCGCTCGGAGCCGAGCGCGCGTGAGCGGCAAGGCGCTCGTCGTCTACCTCGTCGCAGAGCCGGAGACCCCGGCGCTCGCTCAGGCCGCGGTCGAGGCGGGCGCGGACCTGGTCGAGCTCGGGTTCCCTTTCTCGGACCCGCTCGCGGACGGCCCGGTCATCCAGCGCGCGTCCGAGCGCGCGCTCGCGCGCGGGATGCGGACGGCGCAGTGCCTCGAGTGCCTCGCGGAGACGAGAGCGCTCCTCGGCGAGACGCCGATCGTCCCGATGACGTACGCGGCGCTTCTCGAGGCATACGGCTGGGAGCGCTTCGCGACGGACGCGGAGGCGGCCGGAGCGACGAGCCTGATCGTCTCGGACGTCCCAGCGGGGCAGCGGCCGGAGCTCCGGCGCATCCATCTGGTCGCTCCCACGTCGACCGACGAGCGGATCCGGCTCGCGGCCGGGACGACCGACGGGTGGCTCTACCTCGTCACGCTCACCGGGACCACCGGCGCCCGCGCCGAGCTGTCGGGCGCGCTCGAGGGCCTCGTCGAGCGGGCCCGCGCGCTCTCGGACGGCGTGCCGCTGTACGCCGGGTTCGGCATCTCGACCCCCGAGCACGCGGCGGCGGCCGGCGCCCTCGCCGACGGGATCGCCGTGGGCTCACGGGCGGTCCAGGTCGCCGAGGCGGGGCCCTCGGCTCTCGGGACGTACGTCGCGTCGCTCCGTGCGGCGCTCGACTCCCTGGCGTGACCCGCCTTCCACCGCTCGCGACCGCCTGAGGACGCTACTGGTTGACGCGCACGCGCCTGCCGCAGCGCGTGCAGCGCGCGCGACGCTGGGTGAGGAAGAAGCGCTTCGCCTCGGGGACGCGGTGACCGAGGACGCGGCAGAGGTAGCGCTTCACGCCTCGGGGCCGACCCGGACGAGCATCTTCCCGACGTTCGCCCCCTCGAGGAGCCCGATGAAGGCCTCCGGCGCCCTCTCGACCCCGTCGACGATCGTCTCGCGGTAGCGGATCGACCCGTCCGCGACGGCCGGCGCCACCTCCGCGAGGAAGGCCGAGAAGCGGTCGTAGTGGTCGAAGATGATGTACCCCTGCATGCGCAGGCGCTTCGTGACGACGAGGAACATGTTGCGCGGCCCGGGGAGCGCCTCGGTCGCGTTGTACCGCGAGATCGACCCGCAGGCGACGATGCGGCCGCGGAGGCGCATCGCGCCGATGGCCGCCTCGAGGGTCTCGCCGCCGACGTTGTCGAAGTAGACGTCGATCCCGTCCGGCGCGTGCTCGCGAAGCGCGTCGCGTGTGGACGTCTCGCGATAGTCGAACACGCCGTCGAGCCCGAGCTCGCTCAGCCAGGCCACCTTCTCCGGCGACCCGGCGCTGCCGACGACGCGCGCGCCGCGGAGCTTCGCGATCTGAGCCGCGACGCTGCCGACGGCGCCCGCCGCGCCGGACACGAACACCGTGTCGCCTTCTCGCACCTCGCCGATGTCCACGACGCCGACGAATGCCGTGAGCCCGGGCATCCCGAGGACGCCGAGCGTCGTCGACAAGCGGCGCGCGCTCCGGATCGACGAGGCGGGCACCGCGCCCGTCCGAGAGCGCCACCTCGCGCCAGCCGAGGTCGTGCACGACCCAGGACCCTTCGGCGAAGCGCTCGTTGCGGGACGCGATCACCTGGCCGACCGCGCCACCCGTCATCGGCTCGCCGAGGGCGAACGGCGGCACGTACGACTTGACGTCGTTCATCCGTCCGCGCATGTACGGGTCGACCGAGACGTACGCGTTGCGGATCGACGAACTCGCCCTCGCCCGGATCCGGGATCTCCCGACTCGGCGAGCTCGAAATCGGAGGGTGCCGGCGCACCACGCGGCCGCGCGGCGAGCCGGATCTCGCGGGAGAGGGTCGGCATGCGGGCGATCCTACGCCGCTCGAGGCCTCCGTCGTTTCGGGCGTGCCCGGAACGGCCGGCGCAGGTACCGTCCGGGAGCCGCGGTAAAAGCCTTACGGAATCTTCCAACCCCGGTGCTAGCGTCCCGCGCCGTCTGCTGTCGCCGAAAGGGAGCTTGATGCGTCGTCTCCGACTGATCCTCACCGTTGCAATCGTCATCGCCGCCGGCGCGACCTTCGTGCCAGGCGCGTCTGCCGGAAACTTCGACGAGGGCGCGATGGGCTGCTCGGGTGAGAACCCGGCCACCTGTCCGACCGCAACGGCCGGACAGCCCTATTCACTGACGATCTATCTCACGCGGGATTCGCCGAGCGACCCCCCACGCGGAGGCGATTTCGACTGCGCCACGTTCGGGGTCTCGTCGGGCTCGTTCCCGCCCGGATTGTCCATCTCGGATGAGGGCATCATCAGCGGGACGCCCACCGCGGCGGGAAGCTACGACTTCTATCTCACCGTCAAATACGACAAGGGACCCGGCTGCGGCAAGACGCCGTCGGACGATCGCTTCGTCATCAACGTCAACCCCGGCAAGCCCCGGCTGGTCGTGTCGACGTCGGGGCTTCCCGACGCGAACATCAACCAGGCGTACACGGCACCGGCGCTCACCGCGTCCGGTGCGACCGTCAGCGCGTGGTCGCTCGCGAGCGGTGCGCTTCCCCCGGGCCTGACGCTCAACCCGAACGGCGTGATCTCCGGGACACCCACCCAGAGCGGCAACTACGGCTTCACCGTCCAGGCGAGCGGTGAGGGCGCCACCGACACGAAGCAGCTCGGGATCTTCGTCCTCGCTCCGCTCGATCTCGGCCTCGCCCCCAACGGGACACCCGTCTCGACCCAGCCCGTCACGGTGAGCATGAAGCTCGCCACACCGGTCAGCTGGGGGATCAAGGCGACCGGGGGCCGCGAGCCGTACGCGTACAGCGCCAGCACGCTCCCGGCGGGGGTCACGCTGAATCCCGACGGGACCGTCACCGGGACGCCGACGCGCGCGAGCGTGACGAAGTCGACGATCACGGTGAAGGACGCCCGCGGAACCACCGACACGCTGCAGGTGACGTTCACGACGCAGGCGCTGCTCGCATTCCACAAGACGAAGCTGCCGAAGGTCGGGACCGTCGGAAAGACGTACTCCTGGCGTCTCCCGGTCGGCGGGGCCTCCGAGACGAAGATCTTCCTCGTCTCCGGCCGGATCCCACCCGGCCTCGAGCTCGACGAGAAGACAGGCCTGCTCACCGGGACGCCGCTGGCGGGAGGGACGTTCCGGGTGAAGTTCTGGGCGCTCGGCGACTCCGGAACGCAGGTCTCGAAGACCTACCGGATCAAGATCAACGGCGCCAAGCGCGTCGTCGCGAGCCGCTAGCACTCGCTCTCGCCCGCCCGGACCTCGTCCGGGCGGGCGAGAATGCGACGTGGACTCGCTCCGTGGCCAGCTGCTCGTCGCCGGACCGGCGCTCGACGACCCGAACTTCCGCCGCACCGTGCTTCTCGTCGGCGAGCACAGCGAGGACGGGGCCATGGGAGTCGTCCTCAACCGTCCGACGTCGGTGACGGTCTCGGAGGCCGTTCCTCCGCTCGCGTCGCTCGTCGAGGACGGCGATCTCGTCCACGTCGGCGGCCCCGTGCAACCCCGCGCCGTCGTCGTGCTCGCGGACTTCGTCGACCCCACGGACGCCGCCGACCTCGTGTTCGACACCGTGGGCTTCCTGCCGGGCGAGATCGAGGACGCGGACGACGTCGGGCCCGTCCGGGCGCTCCGGGTGTTCGCGGGCTACGCGGGATGGTCTCCCGGTCAGCTCGAGGACGAGCTCGAGGAGCGCTCCTGGCTCGTGCTTCCCGCGCGCACGTCGGACATCTTCAGCGCGGAGCCCGAGGGGCTCTGGCGCGCGGTGCTCCGCCGCCAGGGCGGCGCGCTCGCGGTGCTCGCCCTGCTCCCGGACGATCCGCGGGTCAACTGAGCGCTCCGAGCGGCCGTTTTCGACCGCATATCACGCCAAACGTAAACAATTCGTTCGAAGTGCCCCTGTGGGAATGACACGGGCGGCTCGGCCGTTCACACTCTCAGAGGCGCTGCGACGGCTGCGTCGTCGTGTTGCGCCCACCTCAGGACAGACCCAAACACGCGCGAGCAGGATTCGCGTCGCGCGTCCGAGAACGAAAGAGGACACTTGGAGACCAGCATCATCGAAATTCCTGCACTGGATGCGTTCGCCGCAGAGGCGGAGGAGCGCGGCAAGGTCGAGGCCCACGAGCTCGACGCGCTCGTGCTCGAGCACGAGCTCGACGAGGACGCGATCACGGCCTTCAAGACGCTCCTGACCGAGCGCGGCGTCGAGCTGCCCGCGAACGAGGAGGAGGACGACTTCGAGCTCGACCTCACCCCCGGCTCGGGCCCGTCGACGACCGACTCGCTCGGCATGTTCCTCTCGGAGATCGGCCGCTACCAGCTGCTCACCGCCGCGGACGAGATCGCGCTCGCGAAGCGCGTCGAGCGCGGCGACCTCGCCGCCAAGGAGCGCATGATCAACTCGAACCTGCGGCTCGTCGTCTCGATCGCGAAGCGATACCGCGGCCACGGCGTGCCGTTCCTCGACCTGATCCAGGACGGCGTCATCGGTCTGAACCGCGCGGTCGAGAAGTTCGACTACCGCAAGGGATTCAAGTTCTCCACGTACGCCACGTGGTGGATCCGCCAGGCATGTCAGCGCTCGGTCGCCAACCAGTCGGCGACGATCCGCGTGCCGGTGCACGTCCAGGAGCGACAGCAGAAGCTCAGCCGCGCCCGGCAGCGCCTCGAGGTGAGCCTCGGCCGGCAGCCGACGACCGAGGAGCTCGCCAAGGCGACCGGCCTCAAGCTGCACCACGTCGAGGAGGCGCTCGACGCCGTCGAGGCGTCGGTCTCGCTCAACCAGGCAGTCGGCTCGGACGGCGACGGTGAGCTCGGCGACCTCTTCGCCGACCGCACCGCGCCGGATCCCGTCGAGGAGGCGGACGAGTCGTTCCAGCGCGAGCGGGTTCGCACCGCGCTCTCGGGCCTGCCCGAGCGGGAGCGCCGCGTCCTGGAGCTCCGCTTCGGCTTCGACGGCCAGGACAGCCTTACGCTCGAGGAGATCGGCCGTGAGCTGGAGCTGACCCGCGAGCGGGTTCGACAGCTCGAGAAGTCCGCGCTCACGCGCCTGCAGCACGCGCTCGACCACGACGCGACGCCCCTCAAGCGGCGCCGCGATCTCGCGGAGTCGGCGTAACACGACACCGCCGGCCCGGGTCCGAACGGATCCGGGCCGGCGTCGAAAATCACTGCTACTTTCCCACCGTTCAACAAGGACGCGGTTCGGTAGTGCGCTCTTTCTGCACCTCCCCGCCCGTTCGTGAGTACTTGGCAAGGAGGTGTTCATCCAAATGGCAACCGGAACCGTGAAGTGGTTCGACGACGCAAAGGGGTACGGCTTCATCACCCCGGACGACGGCGGCAAGGACCTCTTCGTTCATTTCAGCGGCATTCAGGGCGAGGGCTTCAAGTCCCTCCCCGAGGGCGCGAAGGTCGAGTTCGTGCCGGAGCAGGGCCAGAAGGGCCCGCAGGCGACGAACGTCACCCTCGCCGGCTGACGCTCGCTGCCGGGCGCGCCCTCCGGGCGCGCCCGGCTCCTCTCTTTCCCTCTCGGGCGCTTGCATAGGCTCTCCGCGTGGCCGCGACGCCCCCGATCCTCTGGCAGCCCGACGAGGCGCGGATCGAGCGCGCCACCATCTCGGCGTACGCCTCCTGGCTCAGTGAGACGAGCGGCGTCCGCACGAGCGGGTACCACGATCTCTGGCACTGGTCGGTCGACGAGGTCGAGGCGTTCTGGAGCTCGATCTGGGACTTCTTCGGGGTGCGCACCTCGCAGTCGTACGGGAGCGTGCTCGACACCCACGCGATGCCCGGCGCGCGATGGTTCCCACGGGCCCGCCTGAACTACGCGGCGCACGCGTACCGCCACCGCGATCCCGCCGTCGTCGCGATTCGCCACGCGTCCGAGCTGCGACCCCTCCGCGAGACCACCTGGGGCGAGCTCGGCGACGCGACCGGCCGCGCGGCCGCGGCGCTCCGCGCCGCGGGAGTCGGCCCGGGTGACCGGGTCGTCGGGTACGTGCCGAACATCGTCGAGGCCGTGGTCGCCTTCCACGCATGCGCAAGCCTCGGCGCGGTCTGGTCGAGCTGCTCGCCCGACTTCGGCGTCCGCAGCGTCGTAGACCGGTTCGCGCAGATCGAGCCCCGCATCCTGCTTGCCGTCGACGGGTATCGCTACGGCGGGCGCGATCACGACCGGCTCGACGTCGTCAAGGCGCTCCAGGAGGCGATGCCGAGCCTCGAGCGCACCGTCGTGCTCGGGTATCTCGATCCGGAGCCACGGCTCGAGGGGCTCGCGAACGCAACACGGTGGGACGACTTCCTCGCCGAGGGCGACGACGAAGCGCTCGCGTTCGCGCAGGTCGCGTTCGACCATCCGCTGTGGGTGCTCTACAGCTCGGGGACGACCGGGCTCCCGAAGGCGATCGTCCACGGCCACGGCGGGATCCTCCTCGAGCACCTGAAGGCGCTGCGCCTCCACGCCGACCTCCAGCCCGAGGACCGCTTCTTCTGGTTCACGACGACCGGCTGGATGATGTGGAACTTCCTGATCGGCGGTCTTCTCACGGACGCGTCCATCGTCCTCTACGACGGCAACCCCGGGCACCCCGACCTCGGCGTGCTCTGGGGGCTGGCGGAGGAGGCGGGCATCACGTGCTTCGGCACCTCCGCGAGCTTCATCGCCGCGTGCGTGAAGGGCGGCGTCCAGCCGCGCGAGGGGCGTGACCTGTCGCGGGTGGCCTCGCTCGGCTCGACCGGGTCGCCGTTGTCGCCCGAGGGGTTCGACTGGGTCTACGACGCGCTCGGGCCCGATCTGTGGCTGTTCTCCACCTCCGGCGGCACGGACGTCTGCACGGCGTTCGTCGGCGGCGTGCCGACGCTCCCCGTCTACCGGGGCGAGCTGCAGGCGCGATCGCTCGGGGCGAAGGTGGAGGCGTGGACCCCGGACGGCGAGTCGGTCGTCGGACAGGTCGGCGAGCTGGTGATCACCGAGCCGATGCCGTCGATGCCGATCCGCCTCTGGGGCGACGAGGACGGCTCCCTGCTACGAGCGTCGTATTTCGACACCTTCCCCGGCGTCTGGCGGCACGGGGACTGGATCGAGCTCACCGAGCGCGGCACCGCGGTGATCACCGGCCGCTCCGACGCGACGATCAACCGCGGCGGGATCCGGATGGGGACCGCGGAGATCTACAGCGCGGTGCTCGCGCTCGACGAGGTCGTGGACGCGCTCGTCGTCGACCTCCCGCGCGAGGGGACGCAGGGCTACATGCCGCTCTTCGTCGTCCTGCGCAACGGCGTGTCGCTCGACGACGGCCTCGTCGCGAGGATCCGCGAGCGCATCCGCGAGGACTGCTCGCCGCGCCACGTGCCGGACGAGGTCCGGTCGATCGCGGAGGTGCCCCGCACGCTCTCCGGCAAGGTGCTCGAGGTTCCCGTCAAGCGGATCCTCGGTGGCGAGCCGGCCGACACGGCACTGAGCAGAGACTCGCTCGCGAACCCCGACGCGCTTCGTCCGTTCGAGGAGCTCGCCGCAACCCCGGAGTGGAGGAACGCATGACCTACGTCGCCGATGCCGCGCGCTACGAGCGAATGCCGTACCGTCGGACAGGGCGCAGCGGACTGCTGCTCCCGGCGATCTCGCTCGGGCTGTGGACCACCTTCGGGGCCGACCGGCCGCTCGAAACGAGTCGCGCGATCGTCCGGCGCGCGTTCGACCTCGGGATCACGCACTTCGACCTCGCGAACAACTACGGGCCGCCGTACGGCTCGGCCGAGGAGACCTTCGGGCGCCTGCTGGCGACCGACCTGGCGCCGTACCGGGACGAGCTCGTGGTCTCGACGAAGGCCGGGTACGACATGTGGCCGGGGCCCTACGGCGAGTGGGGCTCGCGGAAGTACCTGCTCGCGAGCCTCGACCAGAGCCTGCGTCGGATGGGGCTCGACTACGTCGACATCTTCTATTCGCATCGGCTCGATCCGACGACGCCGCTCGAGGAGACGATGGGAGCCCTCGACACCGCCGTCCGGCAGGGCAAGGCGCTCTACGCCGGGATCTCCTCGTACCCGCCGGAGCAGACGCGCGAGGCAACGGCGCTTCTCCACGCGCTGGGAACCCGCCTGCTCCTCCACCAGCCGTCGTACTCGATGCTCAACCGGTGGATCGAGGACGGTCTCCTCGACGCGCTCGGCGAGCTCGGCGTCGGCTGCATCGGCTTCTCCCCGCTCGCACAGGGCCTGTTGACCGACCGGTACGCGCACGGGATCCCCGAGGACTCACGGATCGCGCGCCGCCTCTACCTCTCGGCCGACCAGCTCACCGACCAGACGATGGCGAAGGTGGCCGCGCTCCGGGAGATCGCCGCGCGCCGCGGGCAGACGCTGCCGGCGATGGCGCTCGCGTGGACGCTGCGCGACCCGCGGATGACGTCGACGCTCGTCGGCGCGAGCAGCGTCGAGCAGCTCGAGGCGAATGTGCGCGCGCTCGACCGGCTCGACTTCTCGGACGAGGAGCTCGCCGAGATCGACCGCTACGCGACGGAGAGCGACATCAACATCTGGGAGCCCGCGACCGGGGCGTAGCGGCGCCCGTGGTGCCGGACTTCAGCCCGACACCTGCCTCGGCGTTACCGGCCGAGGCGTCCGACTGAAGTCGGACACCAGCCGTGCGGGCGCGGTCACCACCCGAGCTCGCGCCCGAGCAGCTCCTCGAGCCGTCGGTTCGGCTCGGCGAAACGCGCGGCGAGCGCCTCTCGGGTCTCGCGCCGCATGGGCGTGTAGTCGCGGTCGAAGACGCGCGGGTACTCGTCGAGCCGGTGCGGCGCTGCGCCGAGGAACGAGAGGATCGAGGCGTACGTCTCGGCAGGCCTCTCCCCCAGCTCGTCGCTGGTGACGACGAGCAGCTGGTCGCGGGGGAACACCGCAAGCCAGCGCTCGAGCTGCTCCGCGTAGAGCCCGCGCGCCGCGTACGTGTGGTCCCACCACTCGTGGCTGAACGCGCGTGGGTCGGCGACCAGGCGCTCGACCTCGCCGCGCGTTCTGTCCTCCTCCGCGGCGAGCGCGTCCTCGAACGACAACGGCTCGCGGCCGAGCGCGACCTCGTGCTGGTACTGCGAGTAGGCGCGATCGACAGGATCGCGGAGGACGACGACGAGCCGTGCGTCCGGGACCACGGCTCGAGCCCGCTCGGGCGCGAGCGGGTGGAAGAGGTAGCTCGGGCTCGCCTCGCCGACGAGCCTCCCGCTCGACCGGAGCGGGAACTGCCCGCGATACCAGCGCTCGCCACGCCACCAGTGCCGGTCGAAGAAGCTGACCTCTTTCCAGGTCGGCCCGGTGATGCCGGGATGCCAGCGGAGGTACGCGTAGAGCGCCGTCGTGCCGGCCTTCTGCGCGCCGAGGACGAGGAAGTCGGGCAGCGGCCGGCCACGCGCAGTGGCTGTGCCGAACGCCCAGATCGCGTTGCGGGCGACCTTCCGCGCCGGCTCGGGGATCCGCGGGATGACCTCGGCGGGCAGCCGGCGCATCCGGGAACCCTACGGAAGCGCCCCGTGAAGCCGGACGCCACCGCGTGTCGCGTCGCCTCCGACCGGCAGTTGCGGCCGCGACAGCGGACGCCTTCAGGGATCTGCGCGATCAGGAATCCGCTCCTGCGGATTCCTGATCTGAGCCAGCAAAGACACCGGGCAGACTCGAACTGCCGTGCCGCGCTTTGCAGGCGCGCGCCTCGCCCCTCGGCCACGGTGTCCAGGCGTGCGGGATGGGGGCGCCCCCGCCGCTCGGAGCGCCCCACCCCGGTGCCCGCTCGTCAGAGCGAGCCGCGGGCGAACTCCGCGATCAGCTGCGGCGTCGCCGTGTCGAAACCGACGACGTCGAGCTGACCCGGGTCGTCCGGATCGGCGATCGAGAACTCGTTCGCGACCATGCCGACCACGACCAGCCGGGCGTCGATTCCCGACCAGGCTCGGTACTCCCGCAGAGCCTGCGCCGGGTGAACGTCGCCCCACCAGGTCTCCGAGTCGGTGTAGATCACGAACGTATCGATCTCCAGCTTCTGCGCCCGTGCGTAGAGCATCGGCAGGGCGCAGTCGGTCGCGCCGAACGGGAGGTTCGACACGACGCGCACGGCATCGGTCAGCCGCTGTCGCGGGCTGATCGTCAGCGGCGTGAGGCCGTCCTCGCCGCCGTACCACTGTCGGCGACGACCGCCGGCCTTCCAGCCTCGCTTGCCGGCGAAGAAGCCGACGATCTCCCAGTCCGGCTCCGTCGCCGCCGTCACGAGCGCAAGCGCCGCCGAGGCGTCACGCGGGGTGAGGCCCGGCACGCCGGCGACCATGCCCGACTGCATCGAGCCCGACACGTCGAGCGCGAGCAGCAGACGTGTGCCGGCCGGCTCGACGTTCGCGAACGCCGCGTAGAACGCGCCGTCGAGTGCGTCGACGACCGCCCGCACCGGCGTCCACTCACCGCGACCACGGACGCCACGACCCGACTCGTACGTCCGCATCGCCGAGAGCACGGCGATCGGGTGCACGCGCGACCGGCGGAGCCGCTGGTCGTCGCGCAGTCGCGAGACAACGAGGCGGGTCGCATCCGAGCCCGGAGCCAGGAGGCCGACTCGGGTCATCGTCGCGAGGTTGCGGATGAGCGCCGTCGACGGCATGTCATCGAGCAGCGCCTCCCACACGCCCGGCGACGTGAGGTGCTCGCTCGCGAGCGCCTCACGCGGCAGGCCGTACTCCCGGACGAGCGACGCGGTCTCGGCCGGGGTTCGCGCCGCCTGCGCGCGCGCGAAGCCCTCGACGATCCGCGGCAGGCCGTCCGTCTCGCCGCCTCGGACGATCCACTCGAACAGGCCGCGGTGCGCGGCCGACACGTCGAGCGTCGGGTTGCCCGCACCGACTCGAGCGGCCGGGTGGGCCAGACGCAGCAGGTCGCGGTGCGTCAGGCCGTCGCGCTGGCGGTACTTGACCGCCTGGTACGCGAGCGCCTCGACCGACTGGGCGGCGTACCAGCGGCCGATGCCGCGGCGGAGCGAGCGGCCCCAGCCGCGGAAGCCCTCGACGAACTGTGCGAAGCGGAACAGGTGTGTACCCGTTCGCGCGACGCGCGGGAGCGCGTCGAGCGCGGCACGCCGCGTCTCGATGTCGCCGGCGCCTGCCGCCATCGCGAGCGCGAACAGCGCCGGGTCGTTCTTGGGGGCTCGACCGGCCTCGCTGACCTCGACGATCGTCGCGACGGTCGCGGCGCCGTCCGCTGCGAGGCAGCGGGCGACTGCGTCGGCGTTCGCGAGCGTGAGCATCCGCTCCGACGCGTAGTAGCTGCCGCCCTCCGAGCCGAGGACGAGGAATCGACGCAGCCGCGTCCAGTCGTCGACCGACCATGCGAAGCCGCCGGTCGAGTTGGGAACCTGGGTGGAGCCCGGGATCGGCGCCGACTGGGGTGTTCGGCGCGGGTTGATGCGCTTCAGGTAGGACATTCTCGCCCTCCTCTCTTGGGCGTAGTGCCGACGGCCGCCGGTCAGACGGCCGCCGGCGAGATCGCGCCCTCACGGTCTGCGTGGAGGTCGACCTCGGCCTGGAGGCCCGCCTCGAACCGCTGGAGCGCGTCGATCAGGGTCGTGATCTTGAACAGCGAGTTCTCGCGGTAGCCGTCGGTCTCGACGGCGAACTCGAGACGGATCGTGTTCGTGCAGTCCGCGATCTCGAGCGTGAACCGCGGCGACGGGATGACACCACGGCGGATGCGTCGTCGGGACGTGTCCTCGACGAAGACGCGGACGTACGCGCCGGCGTAATAGCCCGGCAGGTTGAGTGCGAGCTGCTCGTCGACGCGGGCGCCGCGGAGCGCGCGGACGGGGGCGCACGCGCGCGGCAGGTACTGGGTCAGGTACGACATGCGCTCCCTCCTCTCGGCGTCTCGGAGCCTGCGGTCGTGGATTGCGGGGCGGCGTGTGTGCACTGAGCTACGAAGGCGGGGATCGAACCCGCGACCTCCCGGCCAGGCCGGGCGCTCTGCCAGATAACCGCTCCACTCCGGCCCGCAGGCGAGTAGACGGTCGAGGCTGCGGTCATGGTCATGCAGACCGGCAACTGCTCTACCGTTGAGCTACCCGGGCCGTCCGGCCCGGAGCGGGACTCGAACCCGCACCTGTCGCGTGTCGAGGCGATAACCGGTGTGCTCCGGCCCGCAGCCTCGTTGGTGTCGAATCGCGGTCGTGTATGCGCCGCCCGGACCGTGTGGTTGGTGTCCAGATAACCGGGCTGCTCCGGCCCGCGGCGAGTGGACCCGGTGGGAGTTGCACCCACGATGTCCTCCGACCAGTTCACCGGCGCTACCACACCGGCCTGGAGTGCACGTGCTGATCTCCTGCTACGGGCCCATCGATGCCCTGCTTGCAGGGCGGTTTCTGAAGCGTTGGGCCGGCGCCGCCGCGCCGACCCAACGGTCGATGTCAGGGATTCCGAACGTCCGCCTCGATCACCGTGTGGCCCGCGATCTCCGCTGCCGTGATTCGGTGGCGACCGTCGTGGACATGGAAGATGTCGCCCGCTCGAATCAGTCGTACCGGCGGCGCCTCACGTCCCTCCTCGAGCCATGTTCGGTAGAGCTCGATCTTCGCCCGGTCGAGGTGACGGGCACGGAGGCGGATGTCTGCGAGCGGAACCCATGTCGATGTGAACGACGCATGTGCGACACGCCTCCTTTCTCGCGGTCGAGTCGAGTGCGGACGGGTGGAGTCGAACCACCACAGCCATGGGCGACGCGGTTACAGCGCGCTGAGCTCGCCGATGCTCGGCGTCCGCAGGAAAGCTAGGCGGCCGGTCGGGCTCGAACCGACACTGCGGGGCTCACAACCCCGGATGCTCGCCGTTACATCACGGCCGCCACGACGAACGTGGGGGAACCCATGTTCCCCCACGAGCCCCCTCCTTCCGCTCGTGCAGAGCTCACTCGAGCTGGACCTGCCGCGGTCCGAAGCGCACAGCTGGAGCCGAGCACCGCGTGACCCCGGTGTGCTCGAGGGGAAATCAATGGGAGGCGGGTCTTGCTTCCCGCAACCGGAGACAGAGACGTAGCTAGGTTTGCCCCGGAGCCGGCTGTTTTACCTTTCGGCAGTCCTGCCTGCGTCGTTGCGACGCCGCCACCTCCTCACCGGTCGGCCCTGGAGGCTTGTCGGCCCAGCCGCACGTTAGGGCCCGCGCTCTGCACAGCCCTTGTTCCGTCACTCCCTCGACCCGCCCGTCGACGGGTCGATCCTTCGATTCGTGATGGCGCGGGTGGGATTCGAACCCACGGTCTCGAGCTCATGAAGCTCGCGAGGACAGCCACTCCTCTACCGCGCGACGCCCCGAGGGGCGATGGATCTGGTCGGCAGGACTCGAACCTGCGATCTCCGACGCCCGAAGTCGGTGGGGTGGCCAGACTCCCCTACGACCAGCCGTGGTGTGAAGTCGAGAGACCCGTGCACGTGCCTGTCGGGGCCGGAGGGCGGCTTTGCCGCCCGGGAGGCCACGGTCGGGCGACCTGTGCACGAGCCCGAAGGAGGGGGCTCGTGGGGGAACCCTGGGTTCCCCCACGCTGGATCGACGACCGTGGAATCGAACCACGCTCCACCGCCGTATCAGAGCGGCGCCTGCCCAGTCGGCCTGTCGTCGGCACATCACTGAAGGCGTCGGCTTCGCCGCCGCAACTGCCGCGCTGCCGTATCTCGCCGGGAGGATTCGAACCTCCGACCCCCACCGTCGCAGGGTGGCGCTCCGTTCCGCTGAGCTACGGCGAGTCCAGCGCTCTCGGCGGGAGTCGAACCCGCCTCACCCGGGAGACAGCCGAGCCGCGCCACCAGGCGCGTCCGAGAGCGTGTGCTGCCACGCGGTCACGGGGTCGAGCGCCGCGCGGCAGGTGCGGCCCCGACAGGGGGACGCCTTCAGGGATTCTCGCGATCGAGATCGCGGGAGCGGTTCTCGATCTGCGGTGAGAGTGGAGCCCCGGGGAATCGAACCCCGCTCGGGTGGTTGCAAGCCACCATCCTGGCCACCAAGAGCCCCGTGAAGAGCGACCGCCGGGACTCGAACCCGGTCTGCGGCGCTGGCAACGCCGCGTGCTTCCGACACTGACACCACGGTCGCATGGATACCCCGGGCGGGACTCGAACCCGCATCACCGGTGTGAGAGACCGGCATCCTGTCCGGCTGGACGACCGGGGCGTAGACGTGGGGAACCCATGGTTCCCCCACGGGTCTCCTCCTCTTGGCTTGCGCACAGGTCACCCGCGCTTGGCCACCCGCCCGGCAAACCCGGCCTCCGGCCGCGTCAGCGTAGAGCACGCAAGATGTTTCACATCCTCAGGCACCGGACCTAGCCGGTGTCTGGAGCACGGACGGAAGGAATCGAACCCTCTCCGACGGTGTTGGAGACCGCTTGGACACCATGTCCTCGTCCGTAGGTGGGTAGTCGAGCGGGAGGGTCTCGCGCCGACCGATGGGCAGCCGTCGCGACCGGAGGCCGGCTTTGCCGACCGGGAGGTCGACAGCGGATGACCCTGCGCGACGCAGAAGGAGGGGGCTCGTGGGGGCCACCATGGGTTCCCCCACGTCCAGCTCCTCGGGCGGGATTCGAACCACGCATCCTTCGGTTCAGAGCCGAAGATCCTGCCGTTAGACGACCGAGGAACGACTGCGACGGCTGGGGTCGAACCAGCGTTGTCCGGTTAACAGCCGGATGTCCTGCCATTGAACGACGTCGCATCGAGTCCCCTCGCGTGGATTCGAACCACGACTGGTCCGGGTCTGAGCCGGATGCCTCTGCCGATGTTGGGCTACGAGGGGAGAGAGCCCCAGGTCGGGATCGAACCGACAGCCTTCCGCTTACAAGGCGGCTGCTCTGCCGAGCTGAGCTTCAAGGGCGTGTCTGATCGGTCGGTCGTGTGTGAAACACGCGTTGCGGCCGGAGGCCGGCTTTTGCCGGCCGGGAGGCCCGCATCGGTGTGCCGGTGCAGAGCGCCGAACGAGGGGGCACGTGGGGGAACCGCGGTTCCCCCACGTCGAGCCTTCCGCTTACAAGGCGGCTGCTCTGCCGAGCTGAGCTTCTAGGGCCAGTTGCGCCGAAGCGCCATCCGCGGCGAGGGACTCGAACCCCCATCCTCCTCTTTGTAAGAGAGGCGCTCTTCGCAATTGAGCTACCCGCGGCTACGTGGGTGGAACGGTGGTTCTCCGCACGGCCGTCGCGGCCGGAGGCCGGCTTTGCCGGAGCCGGGCCTCCCGGCCAGGTAACGGCCGGCCCGTGCACGGCGCAGAAGGACGGGGCTCGTGGGGGAACCACGGGTTCCCCGCACGCTCAGAACGCCCCGGCCCGACTCGAACGGGCGCGCGTGGGTTCGAAGCCCACTGCTCTCTTCCTCTGAGCTACGGGGCGAAACGGTGACCGGTGCACGTCGAGTTCGCGGCCGGAGGCCGGCCTTGCCGGCCGGGAGGCCAGGTAGCGGTTGGCCCGTGCCCGACGCAGAAGGAGGGGGCTCGTGGGGGAACCATGGGGTTCCCCCACGTCCGGACGGAGGCAGCAGGGATCGAACCTGCGGACGCATTTGGACGCGCCACGCCGTAGCAGGGCGCTGCCTTACCACTCGGCCATGCCTCCGGGCGCGCGTCCCGGCGTGCATCTGGCGGGGACGCGCGGCGCACGCCGTGACGGGTGCGCGAGCTTGTCGGGAACGGAAGCGGAAGGAGAGGGAGTCGAACCCCCAAGCCTGTTGAGGCCGCCCGTTTTCGAGACGGGGTACCGCGCCGGTGGCAGTCCTTCCGAGGCGCCACGGTCGGCGGCGCGAAAGGCCCCGGCAGGCGTCGAACCTGCAACCCTCCGGTTAAGAGCCGGGAGCTCTGCCTGTTGAGCTACGGAGCCATGTCTTGTCGAATGTGGCCGGCAGGGGTCGAACCTGCGACGCCCCGCGTTTCAGACGGGCGCTCTACCGGGCTGAGCTACGGCCACGCAGCGGCGGACGGGTCGCCTTCCATCCATCTCCCCTCGAGGGGAGATCGACGCAATGGCGGCCGATCGTCTTTCGTATGTCGCGCGCGTCGAGACGACGGCGCTGTTTTCCATGCCACTCGCTCACCCTTCGACCCTGGATCGTCCACCCCCGGCTGATCGAGCGCGGATGGTCGCCGTCCTACGTGGAGGAGCTTTGGAGCCGGACCCTCGGGCCGTTCGAAAATATCGCAGGGCGAATTAAGGTGCAAATCCACACCGCGATATTCGCGCGAACGCGTAGAGCCTTTCTCTCTCGAGCGGGGCCTCGATTCGAGCTCGTGTTTCTTCAAGCTGGGCATCACTTCCTCTCTTCTCGACTCGTTCGCCTCCGAAACGACGAAGGCGACCCTTTGGGTCGCCCTCGAGAATCCGCTCTGCGCCAGCGATCTAGCGCATCTGCGGCTCCACGAGGGCCTCGTCCAACCCCGCCGTGCGTCGGAACCCGGCCGGCGTGAGCCGGACGAACTGCCACACCGCGGCATCGGCCGCGTTGGCGAGGATGGGGTTGGTGTCATGGGTCCTCAGCATCGGTCTCTTCCTTTCGCTACCGCAGGATAGAGGTTCTGGCACCGATCCGTCAAGGGCTTAAATGTAAAGAGTTGGCAGCCAGAAGATAACTCGTCGGAAATCTGTACGGCGCTTTTCGAAAGGTATTCCGCTCACGGATCCATCCATTCGGGGCGCTGCGCAGTGGCCACGGCGTTCCAGCCGTCGGCGACCGCGCGCGATTTGACACGATCTGCCGGTCGACTCGAGGAAAGGGGAGCTCCGGTGGCGGAGGACACGCTGACGATCACCGACAACCGCACCGGGCACGAGTACACGCTGCCCATCACGGACGGCACGGTCCGGGCGACGGACCTGCAGCAGATCCGCGTCGAGGACGGCGACGGCGGGCTCTTGTCCTACGACCCCGCGTACCTGAATACGGCGTCGTGCCGCAGCGCGATCACGTTCATCGACGGCGACGCCGGGATCCTCCGCTACCGCGGCTACCCGATCGAGCAGCTCGCCGAGGAGGCGACCTTCCTCGAGACCGCGTTCCTCCTCCTCGAGGGCGAGCTGCCGACCGCCGAGCAGCTCCACCGCTGGGAGGAGGATGTCCGCTTCCACACGTACGTCCACACGAACGTCCAGAAGTTCCTCGAGGGCTTCCGCTACGACGCTCACCCCATGGGGATGCTGCTGGGGGCCGTCGGTGCGCTGTCGACCTTCTACCCCGACGCGAAGGACATCGGCGACCCGGACGGCCGCTACCTCCAGCGCGTTCGCCTCATGGCGAAGCTGCCGACGATCGCCGCGTTCGTCTTCCGACATTCGCACGGTCTCCCCTACGTGCTGCCGCGGAACGACCTCGACTACATCGGCAACTTCGTCAACATGACGTTCGAGATCGGCGGGCGTCACGAGCCGAACCCCGTGCTGCAACGGGCGCTCGAGATCCTGCTCGTCCTCCACGCCGACCACGAGCAGAACTGCTCGACGAGCGCCGTGCGCGGCGTGGGCTCGTCGCACGTCGACCCGTTCTCCGCCGTCTCCGCCGGGATCGCGGCGCTCTACGGCCCGCTCCACGGTGGCGCGAACGAGGCGGTGTTGCGGATGCTCGACCAGATCGGCTCGAAGGAGAACGTGCCGGACTTCATCGAGGAGGTGAAGGCGGGCAAGGGGCGCCTGATGGGCTTCGGCCATCGCGTCTACAAGAGCTACGACCCCCGCGCGAAGCTGATCAAGCGTGTCGCCGACGACGTCTTCGAGCAGACCGGGCTCAATCCGAAGCTCGAGATCGCCCTCGAGCTCGAGCGCATTGCGCTCGAGGACGAGTACTTCGTGTCGCGGCGGCTGTATCCGAATGTCGACTTCTACTCGGGCCTCATCTACCAGGCAATGGGCTACCCGACGGACTACTTCACCGTCCTCTTCGCGCTCGGTCGGCTGCCCGGCTGGATCGCGCAGTGGGAAGAGATGCTCGGCGACCCGGAACAGAAGATCTCGCGGCCGCGACAGGTGTACGTCGGTCAGGCCGAGCGGCCATACGTCGCGCGCGCCGAGCGCGGCTGAGTCAGGCGGCGGGCACCGCGGACGGCGCGCGCCGCCCGAGCTCGCTCCGCACGACCGGCGCCACGTCCGTGCCGAAGAGCTCGATCGCCCGCATCAGGTCGCGATGCGGGATCGTGCCGACGGAGAGCTGCAGGAGGAACCGCTGGTGCCCGAAGATCTCGTGCTGGAACAGGATCTTCTCGACGACCTCCTCGGGTGTGCCGACGAAGTTGGCGCCCCTCAGCGACCGCGCGGCCTCGAACGACTTCCGCGTCATCGCCGGCCAGCCGCGCTCGCGGCCGATCCGGTCCATCATCGTCGCGAAGGGCCTGTACGAGACCTCTACGGCGCGCCCGGCGGTCTCGGCGACGAAGCCGTGGGAGTTGATGCCGAGCGCGGGCGGCTCGTGGCCGGCCTCCTGTGCGGCCCGGCGGTGGATCTCGGCGAACGGCGCGAAGCGCTCCGGTAGCCCGCCGATGATGCCGAGCGCGAGCGGCAGCCCGAGCGTGCCGGCTCGGACTGCGGACTCCGGCGTGCCGCCGACCGCGACCCAGACCGGAAGCGGATCCTGGAGCGGGCGTGGATAGACGCCGCGGTCCTCGACCGGCCGGCGATGGGCGCCGGTCCAGGTGACACGCTCCTGCTCCCGGACTGCGAGGAGGAGGTCGAGCTTCTCTGCGAACAACGCGTCGTAGTTGCGAAGATCGTGGCCGAAGAGCGGGAACGACTCGATGAACGAGCCCCGACCAGCCATGATCTCGGCGCGGCCGCCCGAGAGCAGATCGAGGGTCGCGAAGTCCTGGAACACGCGGATCGGGTCGTCCGAGCTGATCACCGAGACCGCGCTCGTGAGGCGGATCCGGCTCGTGCGCTCCGCCGCCGCGCCGAGCACGACGGCAGGCGCGGAGACCGCGAAGTCCGGCCGATGGTGCTCGCCGAGGCCGAAGACGTCGAGCCCGACGTCGTCGGCGAGCTCGACCTCCTCGAGGAGATCGCGGAGTCGCTCGGCAGGGCTGACGACCCGACCCGTCTCGGGGTCGGGCGTCAGCTCCGCGAAGGTGTAGATCCCGAGCTCCATCCGGTTTCCTTGCCTAGGCAAGGAAACCTAACAGCCCGGGCTCGAGGTCAGCCCTGGGCGAGCACCACCGAGTACGTCGTCGACGGCCCCGCCGGCGTGCCGAAGCGGGCGTTGACCGCATAGATGCGCTTCCCGTGTCGATCGATCGTCGTCGGCACGTCGAAGCCGGAGTTGGTGATCGTCCGCGTCACGCGGCCGGACGTCAGGTTCTTCCCGAGCGCCACGACGGCGATCCGATTCAGCTGGTTCTGGACGACGTAGAGCGTCTTGCCGTTGAGCAGCAGGCCGTCGCCGTTGCTCATCGCCGCACCGCCGAGGTCGATCGCCCTTCGTGACTCCGGTCGCCGCTACGACGCGGAAGAGCTTCCCCGTCGCACTCTGGACGACGACGAGCGTCTTCCCGTCGGGCGTCGCCTCGATGCCGTTCAGGTTGAAGCCTCCGACGAGCTGGAAGTCGCCGGTCAGCTGGAGGGGCGTGGACATCGCGGCGGGCATGCCGTTCTTCGAGAGCGCGACGCGGTAGAGCACCGCCTGGTTCGAGTCGGTGAAGTACGCGGCGCGCTTCGTGACGACGACGTCGTTCACGAACGTCGCGCCCCCTCCGGTCGCGAGCTGGATCTCCCGGATCAGCGCCCCGGTGCGCGCGCTGTAGACGAACCCCTTGCCCGTCGGACCGCCGGCGACGAAGAGCCGCCCGCGATCGTGCTCGAGGCCGATCGCCGCCCGGCCAGCCGTGCCGGCGACGAACGTCGCGCCCTTCCCGGTGCGGAGGTCGCCCCGATAGACGGCACCGGTCGGGATCGAGCCGACGTAGAAGGTGTTGCCGTCACCCACCGTGATCCCCTCGGGCTGCCAGCCGTTCGGCAGGGCGATCGTCTGCGGGAAGGACGCCTTCGCGAGTGCGGCGGAGGCGGCGACGACGGCGACCAACGCCGTCATCAGGAGCGTGCGTCGCATCATGAGGACCCCTTTCTCGGGCACTGCCCTAGGGTGATACTCCGACGGTCTTCCGGTCAACCGTCCCTACGCGCGGGCGCGAGCGCCGGATGTTGCGATCATCGGCCCGTGGACCGCGTGCGAGTGGACCGATGGCTGTGGGCGGCGCGCTTCTACAAGACGCGGAGCGCCGCCACCGACGCCGTGCTCGGAGGTCGCGTCCACCTGAACGCCGAGCGAGTGAGACCGGCGAAGGACGTTCGCGTCGGCGACCGCCTCGAGGTGACGATCGGCGATGTCCGCCGGACCGTGGTCGTGCTCGGGCTCGCCGAGAGGCGCGGCCCCGCCGCGGTCGCCGCGACCCTGTACGAGGAGACGCCCGAGTCCGTCGCGCTCAGGGAGCAACGGGCGGCCGAGCGGCGCCTCGCGCGCCCGCTCGGCGCCGACCTCGGCGCCCGCCCGACGAAGCAGGATCGCCGCCGCCTGGACGCGCTCCGTCGCGCGCAGCGCCGGGGACGGCCCTAGGAGGTCTGGCGAACTCGACGCCATGGCTCCGGGGAGCGCCGGCACCCCGGAGACGGGGACCATTCCGCCCGGGCCCTCCTAGACCGGCGTCCCGGGTCGCGCCATCGTGCCCGCGGGACAGAGCCACCGCATCACGTCGACCGCGAGGCGCCCGGCGCGAACGGCCGGGTCCGCCTCGGCGAGCCTCCGCGCCTCGTCCAGCGAGCCCACGCAGAAGAACACGAGGCCCCGCATCGACTCGTCCGGTTGATCGCGGAGCGGCCCGTGCGAAACGGTGTGCCCCGAATCGTGGAGGGACGCGAGGTACGCGAGGTGTTCCTCCTGGATCCGGTCGAGCGTCGCCTCGTCGTACTCGAGCGGGGCCGACGGCCGACGGAGGATCACGAGCTCGAACGACTCGAGCGCCACGACGCGAAGTCTGCCTGCGTCAAGGCTGGGGGCAGACCGACAGAATGGCCGGGACACGCGCCCCGTCGGGCGCGCACGCCGTCTCACCGGAGGAGGACCAGTGGACTGGAAGCTCGAGCTCGTCTCGATCCCCGTCACGGACGTCGACCGCGCGAAAGCGTTCTATGTCGACAAGGCGGGGTTCACGGACGGACCACGACCACACCGTCAGCGATCAGCTCCGCTTCGTGCAGCTCACGCCGCCTGGCTCGTCGTGCTCGATCGCGCTCGGCACGGGGATCACGGACTCCGACCCCGGCTCGGCGCAGGTGCAGCTCGTCGTCGCCGACGTGCACGCGGCCCGCGCAGAGCTGGCCGGCCGGGGCGTCGACGTGAGCGAGGTGCAGGACTTCGCCTGGGGGTCGTTCGTGTTCTTCAGCGACCCGGACGGGAACCGCTGGGCCGTCCAGCAGCTGCCGCCGCGGTGAGCGTGTCCTAGGACGTGCTCCTCGGGTGCCGGCTACCGACGGGCGCTGCGCACCGACCGCCTGCGGGATCGACGTCAGTGCCGGGACTGGACCGGCGTCCAGAGCGCGTCGTCGCCGAGCGGTGTGCGTGTCGCGGCCTCGTCGGCGACCAGCTGCAGCAGTGTCACCTCGGCCCCGACGCGGTCGGGGGCGTCGTTGCCGCGCGTGAGGAGTTGTGCGACCTCCTGGGTCGTGAGCCCGCCCGGGAACGCGGTCAGCAGCTCGAGCGGGTCATCCGGCACTCCTCGGCGCTTCCCGTCCGGGATCAGGTTCGCGACGACCACGTCGTAGGCCTCGATCGTCTGCCAGCCGCCGGCCTCGAGACGCCGGCCGGCGCACTCGAAGACGAGCGACGGAGCCGTGTACCGAACGGGGCCGTCGGTGGTCGCGTGCTTGTCCTGCAGCTGGGTGGGTGAGCCGGCGGCGCTGCGTGCCTCGGCCCGGTCCCGCTGATAGGCCGCCTCCACCGCCGGCGTGTCGATCGCGGCGATCGCCGCGTCGACGTCGACCCCCTCCACCCCCCGCAGCACGGCCGCGAGGCTCTCGTCCTCGTCGAGGAGCAGCGTGGTCGTGAAGAACCCGAACTGCAGGGCGCGGAAGGCCGCCCACTCCCGCCCCGGCGCCTGCAAGCGCACCGCCACGATCGCTCGACAGGAGCGACCGGTACCGACGATCCGCGCCCGCGGGTTCGGCGCCAGGGGCATGCCGAACCGACGGAAGCGCCGCGCGTACCCCTCAGCGGAGCGCAGCGGCGTATAGCCCCGGTCGACGTACTCCTGGGCCACGTCCGTGAGCCCGATCAACACGAGCCTCCACTCGAGCTGCACGCCGTAGCGCCACTCGAGCACGCGGAACGCCGGGTTCGCGGAGTAACCCCACGGGCAGCCCGCGTCGTTGTACACCGTCACCCTCACCGGCTCTGCCATGCGCCCACCAGCCTAGTAGTCGGCACCGCGCCGTCTGAACGCGGTTGTGGATCGCGCGCCTGTGCTTCCGTTTCGCGCTCAGCCGCTCCGGCGGGCGATCCAGATCTCTTCGCTTGGCCAGCGTCGCGCCCACTCGTTGGTGACGAAGCGGTAGCGCGTCGATGCGCCGTCTGAGGGTTGTACCTCGATCAGGTCCTCGAGCTCGAACCCGTTGGCGCGCAGGACTCTGATCCAGTCGCCGTGCGAGAGGTGGAACTCGACAAACGACTGGCCGGGAAACTCGAAGCGATGCATCCCGAAGTAGTCGTGCGCGAGCGCTCTGGTCGCCTCACCGCCGTCGGCGGGGGTGCAGCTGATCATCAGCGCACCGCTGACAAGAAACACGAGCTTCCCCCCCGGTCGCAGCAAGCGCGCCGCCTCCGGCACCCACCAGTACGGATCAAGCCAGGTGCTGGCACCGTACTCCGAGATCGCAAAGTCAAAGCTCTGATCCTCAAACGGCACATCATCCGCGCTCGCACGAACGAGCGGGAACTGCTGGTGGAAGTGCCGCTGGAACATGCGGGCGCTGTCGAGCTGCTCGTCGCTGATGTCGACCCCAACCGGGATCGCGCCCCGCTGCGCAAGCCAGGCACAGACGTACGCCGTCCCACAGCCAAGCTCGATCGCGTCCATCCCCTCCTCGACCCCGGCAAGCAGCCCAAGCCGACTCTCCGGCGTCGCCCAGATCCCCCACAACGGCTCCTCCGCAAGCCAGTAATCCAGCGCCACCTCGTAGTAATCCGGCGCCCACGCATTCCACGCCTGCCGATTCCGCTCCACATCCGCCCGATGCAACCGCCGCGCAACCCCATCCCCACGCGCACTCGCATACGAGCTCCAAGAGCCCGTCGCCGAAGAAGAGCGAGAGCTCGTGCCGGGCACTCGTCTTCGAGTCCGAGCCATGAACACCGTTCTCCGAAGGGCTAGACCGTGTCGCCGCTTGTATGGGCCGTCTCGCCTGGGAGTGGCTCCCAAGCGCAAAGGGAGGTCCGTGCGACTTCGAGCTGGTAGCCGAGCTCTCCGGCCGCGCACGGCAGGCAATCGGGCGCGATCGACGGTTCGTCGCCACCCGCGGGGTCTGGACCGTCGCACCACATTCCGACCCCGCCGGTTTCGAGTTCGTCACAGCAGTCGCATTCGACGCCGTAGAGCACCCCTGCCCCCTCTCCCAATGCGAATCTAAGTCGCTTTGGCGGCGTCGGGCAAGTGGCTGTGTTTCGGCGTGACCGAATAGGAAGCGGTGACCGATCGGTCCTCACACCGCGATGCGCCGCTAGAGCGAACCGGCGTCCCGCGGCTGCCGCTCGTCTGCCTCGGCCGGCAGCGGCTCCCAGGCGCACACGTAGTTGGCGGCGACGTCGGGCCGGTAGCCGAACTCGGCCGCGGCACACGGGGGGCAGTAGAGCGCGATGTCGGGGTCGGGATTGTCGCAGCGCATCGCGACCCAGCCGTTGCCGAGTTCGCTGCAGCACGCGCACTCAACGCAATAGAGCACCCTTGCCCCTTCCCCGCCACGAATCTACTCTGCCTCGAGCGGTTTGACAAGTGGCACCGTGCTGATGAGCGGACTCAGTGTGGCCCAGCGTTTCCGGGGGAGGAGACGCACGAGTGCCGTGAGCCCGCTCGCGGTGATAGCTACCGCGCCATGCGCGTTTCTAACCGCCCGGGTTGCCGCCGGCGGCACCCGTGGACACAAGCGAGAAGAAGATTCGCGAACGCTCGGGACGGGTACATCGGCTCGGTTCGTCACTTCGCACAGGAGCCGGAAATGACTGAGGGATTCGTACACACGGTGCATGTCGATGGGCACTGGGAGAACACGATCGAGAGGCAAGAAGGAATGGTCGGTGGCCCTTACCGCACGAAGGACGAGGCGGTTGATGCTGGCCGGGCTGAAGCGCAGCGGCGCAAGACGGAGCACGTGATCCATCTTGAGGACGGGTCGATTGGTGAGCGGAACTCGTATGGCGGTGATCCCGCCCACCGACCGGGATAAGCGGATGTCGCGCAAGCTGCTCACCGGCGAGTGGTTCATCGAGAAGACGAGCGCCCACCGTCGTCGTGTCATCCACTACTGGGCGACGATCCTCTGGCTCACGGTCGGTCTCGCGGCCTGGATCATCCTGCGTGACGCGCTGTGGTTCGTCGGCTTCATGTCGCTGTACGCAATCTGGGTCACGCATTTGGCGGGCTGGGCAGCCGAAACACCGGTCGAGACAGAGGCAGACAACGCCGCAACCGACCGTGGTTCCCCTGGTTCCGCCGAAGTCGACACAGCGGCCTCGTTGGCGCAGGCCGAGCCCTACTGACCCGCTCACCATCTCACCACGACCGGAGGCAACCATGTCCACACCCGAACGCCAGCAGGACCCCGGCGAACACGGATACGGCGGCGTGAAGCAAGATCCCAAGACCGACTCTGATCGAGACGAGTCACCGGACCACCCACTGGAAGACCCGGACAACGACTCCGGACAAGACCCGGACGAAGCGCCGGCACGAGAGGGCTAACCCCTCCACGTAAATGACCCAAGCCTCGGAAACCCACACACCCGAACAGCTTCAGGAGTATCTGCGTTGCTGGCAGCTGCCGGGTGGCGTCCTCGCACCGGATCAGGCAAGGGCTCTGATTGCGTGGAGCGGCACGCCCGACGAGGAACGCCCAGCGTTGGAGGCAAGCATCGCAGCGGCGGAACAGCACGTCGAAGCCGAGCGCCTCGCGCCGAATCAGCGTCGCGGTCACGTCAGCTGGCTCGACCGTCTCAAGCACATGCTGGGCCGGTAGCCGCTTCATGCGCTGCCCGCCGGCGCGATGCCGCGTCACTTCCGCGCCTCGGAGCGACGGTGGATGCCGGAATGCGCGGTAGGGCCGCGCGCTCCTTCGCTCAGCGGTCGCTCGAGGAACCGCTGCCGGCCCGCGATGCGGTCGCGTCTCGTACGACAACGCCGCGCCGGTCAGCCCTGATCACGGTTCCCCAGGGGATCGCGTCGTCGCCGCGGATCCGTGTCTGAGTGTGTGGTGCGCCGATTCCGAGCCGTTCGAGGATGCCGGCGTGGCCGACGACGAGGCCGGTGATCCGGAAGCCGGTTGTGCCGAGTTCGCCGCGTATGTCGTGAACACGCCCGAGGCGCTCTCCTGATTCGGATCGGACTTCGAGCCCGAGGAGGTCGGAGAGTCTCATAGCGACGATCCGGGGAGGCGCTCGACGATCTGCTGCGCACGTGCGTCGCCGCCGCCGAGCCGGAGCTCTTGCGCGGTGCGTTTCAGGACGACGCTCGACCCGACATTCTCGACTTCGTGCCACGGTACGTGGGTGAGCCGGCCGCCTGCGAGCATTGCCGCGAGACGTCCCAAGCGGCCCCGTCCTCTCCATCCGGGGGCGCCGACAAGGATGGCTATGACCCGTGGTTCGTCGGACGCGACGCCTTCGAGTTCGAGGTCGTCGACCTTGCCGCAGCGACGACCTTCGCTGTCGACCAGCTGGTGGTCGAGGAGGCCGAGGCCGAGGTCGATCTCGCCGTCATCCCTGTCCCATGTTGGAGAGAAGAAGCAGCGGCAGCGCCGCGATGGCGATCACGAACACGACGACCAGATAGAAGATCCCGAAGACGTTCCCGAGCACGCCGTTGCGTGTTCGCCCATGTATGCCCGGTCGTTCGCGACGAGCAGGATCGGCGATGTAGGTGAGCGGCAGGGCGACGACGGAGAAGATGACCGAGAGCTCGGTCACGAGGATCGGATCGACACCTGTGACGACGATCGCGAACCCGAGCACGAGCATCACGATCCACGCGAGCGTGAAGCGCGGCGCGCCGGCGTTGTGCCGGTACTTGCCCCATTCCCAGCCGAAGAACTGGGCGATGTTGTAGGCGCCCGCGAAGGCCGAATCGATCGCCGCGCCGCGAGATGGCGAACAGCATCCCGACGAGCGCGAGGATGAGCCCGACCTTGCCGAGCGGCGACTCGGCGACGAGCGCCACCGTGCCGAGCAGGTCCGGGTCGATGCCCTTCGGGAGGAGCAGTGCGCCCGCCGAGATCATCAACGCGAACGACAGGATTCCTCCGAGCGCGTAGCCGATCGACCGCGTTCGCGCGGTTGAGACCCAGGTCCTTCGGCCCCCAACGCTCCTCGACCGCACCCGAGGAATAGAAGTACACCTCGTACGGGACCATCGCCGCACCGACGAGCCCGACCACGAAGTAGGCATACACCCAGCGGTTCCCGCTCTCCCGTCGACGGGACGAAGCCGTCAGCGACCGCTCCCCAGTCCGGATTCAGCTTGATTGCCGCGACGACGAAAACGAGGAGCGCCAGCCCGCAGTAGCCAAAGACCCGCTCGATCCAGCCGAACGGCATCGGCCAGAGCACGATGCAAAGCGCGAGCACGGCGAGAACGAGCAGCGCGTGTATGACAGGCCCGAAAGAAGCTGTAGCACGATCGCGACGCCGCCGATCTCCGCGGCGAGCGTAAGGAGGTTGACCAGCTGCGCCGCGCCCAGCGCGACGAGACCGACCGAAAAGCCGAGGCGCTCCCGCACCACATCGAAGACGGCCTTCTCCGAGACGGCGGCGACCCGGCCACACATCTCCGCGTACGTGATGATCCCGCCGACACCGACGACGACCGCCCAGAGCAGCTGATACCCGAACGTCGCTCCGGCAGCGACGTTGAAGACGATGTCGCCAATGTCAACGAATCCACCGATCGCAGCAAGGATCCCGAGCGCGATCCCGAAGATCTTGCTCACTCCGTCAGCTCCGCCGCATCCCTCGCGTGGCGTTCGAGAGCGCGCTCGACCGACCGTGTGGTGAGCTCGTCACCCGGCTCCGCGGCGAGACGAACGAGCTCGTCCGACACGCTCGCGGCGAGCGAGGCGAGCCGTTGGTCGTGGACTACCGATCTGGTCTTCTCGAGCCTTCGGTCGAGAGCTTCGGCGTGCTCGCGCACGAAGATCCCGGTCGACGACCCCTCTGCTGCGCCGTGCGCGAGAAGCGCGCCCTCGGCGGCGATCGAGCCGATCTCCTCCGCTTGTCTTGCGGGGTCGTCCGGCGCACAGCCCATCAAGAGGACCGCGAGACCGAGGACGGCGACGCTGCGCATCGTCTATCGCTCGATGCGCTGCGTCTCCCCGATCTCCGGTGTGTCGCCCGTGAGGAACCCCGTCACCGACTCGTACAGCACAACGGGTTGGGGACTGGAGACTTCCGAGAAACGACGCGGCATGGATGTCCACTCCGACGAGCACGAGACGTGGGTCGTCCGCCGTGCCGTGGCGCGAATCCCCCTCTCGCCGAACCACATGCTCCAGTCGGGCGCATAGAGCCCTCGCATCTTGTCGCGATCTCGCGACAGCGTCGCCAGCCCGGACACCGACACCCATTCGCGTGTTCGATCCTTGTAGTACGCGAGATTGACGTGCGGTTCGGCGTGGATGTCGGTCAGCTTCCCGGTGCCTTCCGCCACGACGGACCAGAGATCGGCCCCCGCCGCGCGCTTCTGCGTCGTCATCGCAGGTGTCCTTCCGCTCAGGCGGTGGCCTTGGCGCTCTCGTTGCTGACGCGGGTCGCGATCTTCTCGACCGTGCGAAGCGCCTCTTTCTCGTCCCTCAGGTTGGCGTCGAGCAGCTCGACGGCCTCCTCGTCGCCCATCGCCTTCGCCATTCGCCGCAGTCCCTCGTACGCTGCGATCTCGTAGTTCTCGGTCCGTGCCGCGGCACCGAGATCGACGGAGTCGATCAGATGGTCGGAGGTCTCCTCGACCATCTTCTCGTGCTCGGCCTTCAAGCCCTCGAAGCCGAGGCACTTCTCGGCAGAGGGCTCCTCGCCGACGAGCTCGAACACGCGCTCGACGTTCCGCACGTGCCGCTTGGTCTGCGACAGGTGCTCCTCCAGCGCCGTTCTGAACTCGTCGTCCTGGACCTCGGAGATCAGCTTCGGCAGCGCCTCGCTTGCAAGCTGGCGCTCCACGAAGAGGATGTCGCCGAGCTCGTGGACGAACAGCTCACGCTGGGTGGTGATCTGCGACACAGCACGCTCCTTCACTCGGGTACGGGTGTCGCGTTCGGTACCCGAGGCTGTCGGGACGAAACTTCGCGCCTCGCTCGACACACGCCGAAGGGGCCCGAGCTCGACCTCCGGTTCCGCGAGCTGCACGCCGACGACGCGTTCGAGGTAGGCGAGCGCGATCCGCTCGAGGTCGGGGTCGATCGTGGCGGAGGCCGACGGCACGACGGTGACCTTGAAGCCCTCCTCCTTGCCGGAGATCGCCGTCTGGGCGACGCAGCCTTCTGTCGTCATCCCCGCGAGCACGATCCGCTCGATCGCAAGTTCGCGCAGGATCAGCGCCAGCGGTGTCGAGGCGAAAGCCGAGTAGCGTGGCTTGACGACGAACCGGTCGCCGGGGACCGGCTTGAGCGCGTCGACGCGCCTGCCGGCAGGGCCGGACCGCGCGCGGTCGACGATGCGCCGCATGTCACCGTCGAAGACGTCCGCGGGATCGTTCGCGTAGACGACTGGCACCCTCCGCCTCCTGGCCCAACGAAGAAGCTGCCGCGTTCCGGCGAGCCTGGCCAGGAACGAGTCCAGGAGCTGACCTCCGTGTTCGTGAGCGAAGTCGTCGAACACGTCGACGAGCACCAGGCAGTCACGCATGGTGGCGCCCTACCCTCGGTCGGTCGGCGTCTAACGATCGAGAGCGTCTGCCGAGCGGACACGCAGACTGAGCACCGTCGGACGGTTTAGCGTGTGTGCGGTCCCGGGAATCGATCGCGCGTGGAGCTCGGATACGCGGTCTCGAGCGAGGAGCACCGTCCGCTCGACCTGGTGCGGAACACCGCCAAGGCGGAGGAGGCCGGGTTCACGTTCGCACTCGTCTCCGATCACTTCCATCCCTGGATCGACCGGCAAGGGGAGAGCGCGTTCGTGTGGAACGTGCTGGGCGGGATCGCGCTCGCGACCGAGCAGCTTGTCGTGGGGACGGGTGTGACGTGCCCGACGATCAGGATCCACCCCGCAATCGTCGCGCAGGCTGCTGCGACGACGGCCGCGATGCTTCCGGGACGGTTCTTCCTCGGCGTCGGGACCGGCGAGAACCTGAACGAGCACGTCCTCGGTCAGCGCTGGCCGTCCACCGAGACAAGGCGGGAGATGCTCGAGGAAGCCGTCGGCCTGATCCGCGAGCTCTGGCGCGGAGACCTGATGAGCCACCGCGGCCGCCATTACACGGTCGAGAACGCCCGCATCTACACGTTGCCCGATGAGCCAATCGACGTCATGGTCGCCGCGGGAGGGCCGCAAGCGGCAGAGGTCGCGGGACGGATCGGCGACGGCCTGATCTCGACCGCGCCCGATGCGGCGCTTCTCGATGCCTTCGACGAGGCTGGCGGCAACGGCAAGCCCCGCTACGCCCAGCTCACCGTCTGCTGGGCGAGCAGCGAGGCCGACGCTCGCCGAACGGCCCACCAGGTCTGGCCCAACGCCGCTCTCAAGGGCACGCTCGGCCAGGAGCTGCCGCTGCCCTCCCACTTTGAGGCGGCGGCAGCCATGGTGACTGAGGAGGACGTGGCGAAAGCGGTCGTGTGCGGACCGGACCGCACAGCGCACATAGCCGGCATCGACGAGTACGTCGAAGCGGGCTACACCCACGTGTACATCCACCAGGTCGGGCCGGACCAAGAGGGCTTCTTGCGCTTCTACGCCACCGAGATCCTCCCCCACTACGCGACGATGGCAGGTGCCGCTGCGCAGTGAGTACGTCGCCGCTCATACCGGGGATGACTCGGGCGGTAGCCGCAGTTGCGTGAGCAGAGAGACCGGTCGTAGTAGATCTCCCCACCGACGACCCGACCGTCGGCGACCAACTGCACATCTCGCGGATCGGCAGGGCACACGGGACGTCTCGTGATCCTGCGCCCCGTTTGCGCAGCGCGCGAGTTCGAGTGGCGACCAAAGGCAGCAGCGGGCTACACCTGAGCGTGGCCTCACGTCCAGCCGTGAGCTAAGACAGGCAGCGAGCCGACACCGACGCTCACAGCCCCCATCCGTTTCTTGTAATTCCGATCGCGGGGACCCTGACTTACTCCGAGTATCCCTCGGTCACCTCGCCCTTGTGTGCGGCAAATGCAGCCAGAACCTCCTCCTTCTCCGACTCGGGCACCTTGAAGAAGTCGAGCGTTCGCCCAAGTTCGGCTGCGACCTCATCGAACTCCTCCGGCGAGATCTTCAGCTCGCGGTGAGCTTCTTCCAAGCCAAGGGTGGTGCCGCCGGGTTTCGTGGCTGCATATTGCTGGGGTCCGCCGGCGACGTCGCAGACCCACAGGGTGCGCATGAACTTGAGGCCCGGAAGTCTTTCCAGATTGTTGGTATGCCATTCCCGGAGGGCAGGGTTCTCCGATCTCTCCCCGACGATCGGGTTCCTTATGATCGCGTCGCTGAAGTGGTCAACGACGGCTGCGATGGCGAATGCGCCACCGAGCCTTTCGTACAGACTCGACTCCGTCATTGTTGGCTCCCTTCGGAGTCCCCTGAAAAGCGTCCAAACCGCTTTCAGCGGGGTCGCCTCCATTCGTGACAACATTCCGCCGGGTCTTACATCAACCCGCGACGTTGACTGTGGTGTGTGTACACCTGCGCGGCGAACGTCGTCACCGCGACCGGCATGGCCGAGCGCTCGCCGCCGCAAGCTGACCGCGCGGGGGCCTGTGCGGGGCTTGCCTTGAACGTGGCGTTCCCAATCGGGGTCAACCGGCTCTCCCTGCTCGTTTCGCCCACTCGGCGCTAGGGAAAGAAGACGCCAATGTCAGAAGCGCGAACGCCCGAAGAGGACACGATCAAGCCGGACGACGCTGAGCTGGAGAACGGGGAGTACGGCGGCCCAGACCCGGAGAGCGACGAAAAAGGCGACGGCTCGGACGAGGATCAGGGAACCTGACCGCCGGCGCTACTAGCGACTCCGGGGTGCATGACTGGCCGGGTCCCGGACGCGAGATGTTGTCGAAGGGTGCGGCCCATCGCCATCCGTCACGCCGAGGGGTGGAGACCCGATCGGTATCGCGTCTGAGCGGTTGACTGTCGCTTTGCCCGGCGGGAGGATGCGCTTGCAAAACCCGGCCGAGGAGAGCGCGGATGTCGAGTGCGGAAGCCCAAGGCGACGACGCCGGTAGGCGGTCGAGCGAGGAGGAGGCCGTAGCGGGTGCCGGCGGATATCTGTTGGCCGGGCAAGCCTCCGAGCTCGAGCGGCTTCAGCTCCAGGCGCGCGTCTGGGAGCCGAGCGGCCGCCGCTTGCTTGAGGAGATCGGCGATGGTGGCGGCGCACGGGTACTGGACGTGGGCTGCGGGGCGCTCGGGTGGTTGCGAATCCTTAGCGAATGGGTGGGCCGGGACGGCGAGGTGACGGGGACCGACTTCGACGAGGCGATGCTTCAAGCAGCGGACGAGTTCGTTGCCGAGGAGGGGCTTCGGAACGTCCGGCTCGTCAAGGACGACCTCTTCGCGAGCGAACTCGAGCAGCATGCCTTTGATCTCGTGCATGCGCGCTTCGAGATCACGCCGCTGGGGCGCTCTTCCGAGCAGATGGAGACATACGTCCGCCTTGCCCGTCCGGCTGGAACGATCGTGCTTGAGGATCCAGACCCAGGCTCCTGGCACTTCAATCCGCCGGCGCCTGCGCTGGACAGGCTGATCGAGTTGATCCTCGAGGCGTTCCGGCTGAGTGGGGGCGACTGGGGAGCCTCGCGGCACCACCTCCACCTCCTTCGCGAGTTTGGGATCGAGGGAAACGTCCGCGCCGATGTCGTCGCCCTCCCTCCGGGGCACCCATACCTCGGTCTCCCACTGCAGTTCGCAACCGCACTCGAGTCCCGGTTGCTCGCGCTTGTGACAGCGGCCGAGCTCGACGCTCTGCGCAAGAACGCAGAGGCAGAACTTCAGGACGAGGCGCTCTGGGGCACCACCTTCACGCTCCTCCAGTGCTGGGGCCGAACTCCTCCCTAGACGTTTCCTAGGGCGACGCGCACCGCAGTCCCTCAGGACGTCTCTCCCGCAACCGCGTCATGTCACGGAGACCTCGAATCTGCAGGTGTGCTTGATCCGCTGTTACTTGGACTTGGGCGGAGGGGAGGGCTTCGGCCTTTCGCCAATCTGGCGTAAGCGGTTGATCAGTCTTCCAAGCATGTTGAACCGAGTCATGGCACTTGACTTGCTTGCCACCGGCGCGGCATCGCAAACGAGGCAGTGCCGCCCCAGATCGCGCTGGCGACCTGGGGCAGGTGGTGGGCAAGCCCGTCACGTCGACGCGTGGCATGTCGCTCCCTCCTCCCCGCTGGTGCGCCTCAGCGGCGGACTGCAGAGCGGGGCTCGAGCACTGCGCGAGTTTCCACAATGACACACACGAACAACTTCTCTCGGCTCATGGCCCAGCGTGACCGCGCCTGAGGATCTCCTCGCTCGGGCTGCTCTCGGCACGAAGGTCAGCGACGCCCCACCGCCGCTGCGACCTCCAACCCTGACTCGGGCGACCGGCTGACCGAACCCGCGCTCGTGGCGACCGGATAACGGCGTCGCCGACTCACGGTGCGTGGGCGGTAGGTCGGCGCGGCGCAGCCGCAGCGGAGCCCCTGAGCTGCGCACGCCGCCACGGGACGACGACCTCCAGCACGACGAGGTCGACGATCGCGGCGGCTGGGACGGCGACGAACGCGCCGATGGCCCCGCCGAGGGAGGCGCCAACGAGGACCGCGACGAACACGAGCAACGGGTGGATGTCGAGCTGATCGCCCTCGACGAGCGGGGAGATCACGTACCCCTGCAGGTTCTGGATCACGATCGACGCCACGAACGTCAGCACGAACGTCCGCGGGCTGTCGAGCGCGGCGATCGCGAGGAGTGGGATGCGCGCGAGCCAGCTGCCGACGAGGGGGATCAGCTCTCCGAAGGCCACGATCACGGAGAGCGGGATCGCGAACGGCACGCCGATCACGATCAGCGAGACGTATGTGAGCGCCCCGACGATCGCCATCACGATGACCTTCGCCCGGAGGTACCCGCCGATCCGCAGCCAGGTCCGGTCGAGGACGAGGCCGGCGCGACGCCGATGATCGGGATGCGTCAACGACAGGACGAAGTCGCGGATCCGCAGCCGGTTCGTCAGGAGGAGCAGCGAGATAAAAAACACCGCCAGTAGGTCGATGAAGATCGAGAAGACGTCGCCCGGAAGCGCCGCAGCCCGCTCGCCCGCCCGGGCGAGGATCGCGTCTCCGAGCCGCGACAGCTGTTCCTCGAACGGTGGCAGCGCCGGAAAGTCGGCCCGAAGCTCGGCGTACGCCTTTCGGATTCCCTCGTAGCGCTCGGCGTACTCCGGTGCGCGGTCGGCGAACTCGACAACCTGGCCGAGCAGCGGGGGCACGACGACCCAGCCGATGCCGACGATGAGAGCGAAGCACGCGATGTAGATCAGCACCGCCGCCAGCCCGAGCGGCAAACGAGAGCGCCGGTGAAGCCACTCGCTCGGCCCGGTCAGAGCCGCGGCGAAGAGCACACTCACGAACAGGACGAGCAGGACGTGGCGAACCATGAACAGCAGGACGACCGCGACGACGGACAGGATCGCGAGCAGCAGCCCGAGATAGACCGGCAGCGCTCGGTGGAGAAGTGACTCCCGGGAATCCCCCCGCGGCGCCATATCGACGCGATACCCGTGAAGCGGCGGTGCTAGTCGCCCGGGCCGTATCGCGTCCCTGTGACCAGCCCCCGTCCGACCGAGCATCGCGAGGGGGTGGGTACCCTCAGACATGCACTGTCCCGCGTGCGCGCGCGTGCGCGCGCGTGCGCGCGAAAGATAAAAGGGAGAGGCGTTCGGGACGTCTTTGAGACGCGGAGCGACGTCGCGTTTTCGTCCGGCCGGCGAGGAGGTAGCCGGACGATGGTGCGCGTCGGCTGCTCCGGCTGGAGCTACGAGGACTGACGCGGGGTCCTGTATCCGTCCTCGGGCTCGAGCGAGCGCTGGTTGGAGCTGTACGCGGAGCTCTTCGACACGGTCGAGCTGTATGCGACGTTCTACCGGCTGCCGAAGCCCGCCAGGGCCGCGCGGTGGGCGCGGGCGACGCCGCCGGACTTCTGCTTCGCGGTGAAGGCGAGCCGGTACCTCACCCATGTACGCCGGCTCCGAGCGCTCCGACCGGGAATGGCGAAGCTCCTCGACCGGCTCGAGCCGCTGCGCGCGGCGGGCAAGCTCGAACCGCTCCTGTGGGAGCTGCCGCCGACGTTTCGCCGCGACGACGAGCGCCTCGGCGACGCGCTCGAGGTGCTGCCGCCGGGCCGTCACTCCTTCGAGTTCCGGCACGAGAGCTGGTTCACGGAGGACGTGTACGCGCTGTTGCGTGACCACGGCGCAGTGCTCGTCGTGGCCGAGCGCGCGCCGAGTCGCCCGATGCCCTGGTCGGACATCGCGGGCTGCGCATTCCTCCGGTTCCGCCGCGGCCGGGCGTGCGACGGGAGCGTACGGGCGGCGGGCGCTCGAGACGTGGCCCGCCCGGATACGGAACGCGGACGGCGACGTCTACGCAAACTTCGATAACGACTGGCAGGGATTCGCCGTCGAGAACGCATGCACGCTGCTCCGGCTCCTTGATCGGCACCAGAGGGCGGTTTGACGGCGCCGACACCCGGGGAGACGAGCAATCGTGTTGGCCTTCACCAATGCCAGCCGGAACCGCCGGAGCGCCGGATGAGCACACTCATGACACGGGAGCGAGAGCTCGAGGTGGTGCGCAGGGATGCGTCCGACTGCCGCCGCTGCGACCTCTATCGGAATGCCACGCAGACGGTGTTCGGCGAGGGGGCCGCGATGGCAACGTTGATGCTCGTCGGCGAGCAGCCCGGCGACGCCGAGGACGAGCGAGGGCAGCCGTTCGTCGGGCCGGCCGGACAGCTCCTCCGCGATGTCCTCGCCGAGGTCGGCATCGAGAAGCGCCGCCTGTATGTGACGAACGCCGTGAAGCACTTCAAGTGGCGCCCGCAAGGGAAGCGGCGGATCCACGACAAGCCGAACTGGTCCGAGATCCGCGCCTGCGACCACTGGCTGAGGCTCGAGCTCACGCTCGTCCGCCCACGCGTCGTCGTCTGCCTAGGAGCGACGGCGACGCAGGCGCTGCTCGGCCGGAGCGCCAGGGTCACGGCGTTGCGAGGGAACGTCCTGCACCCGCCCGAGCTCGACCAGCCGTTGGTCGTCACGATCCATCCCTCCGCGGTCCTGCGCGCCGGCGAACGCCGACGCGAGATGCGCGCGCAGCTCGTCTCCGATCTGACCGTCGCACGGGAGGCGCTCAAGGGCGTCCGGGCGTAGAGGTCCTCACCCGAGTCCAGGCCTGTCGTGATGACGACGCCGGCGGGGGTGGCATCCCGACAGCCTCCCGACTCGCATAGTCGGGGGTCGCCGGGAATCACGGATGGATAGACGTGCGGCCCCCCGACTCTGCGAGTCGGAGCCCACCACCCCGCCCACCCCTGACGTCGGCATCGCGATGAGCCCTGGTCGCGGGGCACGCACGCGAGAGGGAGGCAGCGCCGCGACGGCAGGGGTGAGCGCGGGCGGTCACTCTTCCGGTCGTCTCACGCCGTGGAGCGTGTGCGGCCGAGACGCTCGAGGGCGGCGCAAGAGACGATGCGACTGGACCCTAGGTGACGGTCTGAACCGGGACCTCGAAAAACTCGACCGAGACCCGGCGCTCGCTCGAGCCGGGATTCATCGCGTCGAGCGCCTGGTCGCCCCGCCGCATCGCATCCTCGTCCTCGAAGAGGCTGATCCCGATCCCCTTGCCCGACTCACGATCGACGAGCATCAACATCTTCGCACCCTCCAAACCGGGCGGCGCCTGCGCATTGACGGTTTGGCGAACCATCGCGATCGCCTCGTTCACCTGCGACGGATCACTCTCGAACGTCGCCACTCGTGCGTACACGTCATCCTCCTCGGTTTCGTCCAATGCCAGCCGAGCTCATCGCGGGTTCACGAGTGCGCTCGAGCATCGGGCTTCACATTCCCCAGAGCCGAACCGACAAAACGCCGCCGGCGTAACGCGGCACGTCGCAGTCGGGCCTGCCGCTACCCCGCACCCACCCCCTCGGCGTCGATCAAGAGTTTGGTGCCTGGTTTCGGGCCGTGGCGTTTCCGCGGCCGACGAGCGGGGCACGCGTGACTCATGGCAGGCGAAGGTTTCGAGCTGGGTACACCTTGTCAGGCGTTTGGGGCTTTGCGACGAGAGGGAAGTGCAGGCTCGATGCGGATCGCGCGTAAGTTCGTTTGGAGTGACGGTCGTCCTGACGATCATGACGAGATCGTCTCGGCCTCCGTTGACCATCGGGTAACACACGAGGGCGTTTCGTTCGAGCTTCACGACTGGGATATCCGGTATCGCGCAGGGAAACGTCGGCTCACCGAAGCGATCTACAACGAGTTCCACCAGCGCGCGCCGGTTTCCTCCGCCCCCGAAGCGATAGGCTAGGGGCCACACCGAAATAGCTCCTCCTCTCGCCTTGTCCCGAGCCAGAGCCATCGCGCCTGGTCGAGCGGGAAGAGAGACGCTATGTCCTCCCGACCGCACGTCGTCGAGTACCCGCCGCCACGGACTGCCGAGTAGGAAAACGGCACCGAATGGGAAGCCGGCACCAGCCAGGTCGTGCCTTCTCGCTGTCACACGCTCCAGCCGCCGGAAGCGCAGCGGACGCAAACGGTGCGACTTCAATGACTCGGTTCCAGCTTGTCTTTCGTGAGGACGGAAAGAACGACCGCTCCGAGTACCGGTTCAACAACGACGACGGCGAACCCGCACATCGACGGCAAGCTCATCGTCCACGGCGAGACGTACGTCATCCGCGGGATCGAATGGCTCCTGCGTAGGGACGACCCAGGCGACAGCATGGCTCGCTTCGTCTGCACCCTTGTCGTCGAACCGGCCGACTGAGTTTGGAGGCTGCGCAGTGGGCAAGTTCCCGCGCGCACTGGGCAAGTTCCGCGCACAGAGGCTGGCTCGGTCCCCCGAAGACCGCACAGATACCGCCGCGAACATCGCGGGAGGCGGCATAGGGGACGGAGCTCCTACGAATTGGTCCCGAAGCGGCCCGCCATCCGAGGGGGAGGCGGCCGGCGGGCACGACTCCGGGGCGCGCGTTTTCGTTCAGTCCAACAGCATCCTGTCCTGCTGGCCTAGCCCGACGCGACTAGATACGCGCATGGCGAGAGAAGGTCTGAGGGCGCGGTCATGCGTGCGGCACCGACTAATAAGGCTCTGCCTAGAACGCTGCCATGGGGTCGCACAACATGTTCGACTTGTGCGGTTTCGCTGAGGACACGGCGGGTAACCCTCTGGTTCGCAGACGACACCTAAGGAGGCGTCATGGGGCCGAAGAAAGTCCATGAGGTTATGACAGATCGTCCGCGCTGCGTGACCCCGGAGACACCGGTTGCCGAGGCAGCGCAGCTGATGGAGACCGAGGACGTCGGCTCGCTGCCGATTCTCGATGGTGAGCAGTTGGCTGGGATGGTCACAGATCGTGACATCGTCATCCGAGCAGTCGCGAAGGGAAAAGACCCGAAGGGCATGCCGGTCCGCGAGGTGGCGAGCCGTGACCTCGTTACCGTCCACGCGGACGATGATCTCTCGGACGCTCTCCAGCTGATGGCAAGTCATCAGGTGCGGCGACTTCCTGTTGTGGACGATGACAACACGCTGGTGGGCATCGTGGCGCAGGCGGACGTCGCGTTTGAGGCGAAGGAAAGGGCCGTCGGCGAGATGGTCGAAGACATCTCGAAGTCACCAACAGGCCCACGCGTGTAGCCCACACGCGCACCGCCGCGAGAGACTTCGCCGGGAGGGCTAGTCTCTCGCGCAGGAAGGGCGAGCCCGCGCAGGCCCGCCTGCCGCAGTGGGTTGCCGCGACAGCGCCGGCGATCCACATTCGGTGCGGTGCGGGACGGCACATCGGCGGTTGCGGGCGGCCTGGGCTCGTCGGGTGGCGGTAGGCGGTGTCAAGTGCGCTCGCTGCGGCGAGCCGATCGAGGGCCAGGAGTGGGATCTCGGCACGTTGCTGGTGGCGGCCCGCGGTCGTATCTCGGGGCCGGAGCTCACTCGGTGCAACCGTGGGGCGGCGAGTCGAATGCCGGGGACGAGCAGGATCTGGTGACCGTGGACGCGCTACCCGAGGCTTTCACGCTCGCGCCGAAGGCGCTCTCCATCGCGCTTCAGCTGCCGTACCTCTGCCTCGCGCTCGTGGTGCTTGTTGAGCTGGGTGACGAGCATGCTGCGCAGCTCCGCGAATCCAGCCGGCCCGTCGGCGACCACGGCCACGATCCGCTCACGATCGGCGATGCTCAGCGCCACGACCGTGCTGTTGTTCGTGAGGGCCCGTTCGAGCTTTATTGCGAGCTCGTCGCCCTTGAGCATGGTCGCGAGCAGCTGCACGTTCTCGGTGCGTACCGTCAGGCCGGAGAGGATCACGCGTCGGTGGGCTCGACCACGAGGGTGCAAACGAAACGGGCCATACTGTCGCCTGCGCTGTCCTCGCGGAGGAGCCATTCGACGCCGTGGATGACGTACGCCTCACCGTCGACAACAAGCCGCCCGTCTATATGCGGCTCGCCATCGTCGTTGTCGAACCAGTACTCCGACCACTCCGACCTGTCGCGGTTGTCACCGCGGAAGATGAGCTGGAAGCGGGTCATGGTCTTCCTCCCGACGCTCGACCGGCGCGGTGGCCGGGAGTGGTCAGGGCGGAGGAAGAGTCAGTTGCTTACGTCGAGTGTACGCCCTTCTGCGGTTTCCGACGCCTTCGCACTTCGAGGGTTCGGCGCAATTACCGGACGGGACGTGGCAGCGTGTGCGAGCGGCCCCTCACCGACCGTCGGACGAGGCCTCCGCGGAGCCGGGTTGGCCGATCAGCCTGCGAGTGGCGCAGGGCTGACGAGACCTTCCGCCAGTCGCCATTCGCGTTCGAGGAGCAGGACGCTTCGAAGCTCCGCGAGCCCGTATCGGCAGTGCTCGAGCGCGCGCAAGATCGCTTCCCTGTCGGAGATCGTCAGCGACACGATGTCGTGTTCGTTGTCGTAGGCGTCCTCGAGGGTTTCGGCAGTGTCCTGAAGGCCTTCCGTACGGAGGCACTGCGCAAGCTCAAGTACGAGTCGGTCAGGGACCGTGAGACCGGCGAGGAGCACTTGCTCGATGATGACAGGTTCGGAGCGGCCGCGTGACCGCGCGGTGCCTCCGCCCATGGTTCGCCGGCCAGGATCTCGCCGAGTTGTCGCGGTCGCCGGACGAGTGCGAGCGGTACGCGGTCGCGAGCGACGGCCTTCTCGCCGAAGACAGTCCGTAATCATCTCGTGCTGCTCGGGCTGATGTTCAACACGGCCCGACGGTGGCGGTGGGTCGCCGAGAACCCGCTCGACCTCGTCGAGAAGCCCGCGATCGGCGACCAGGAGACCGAGACGATCGACTCCGACACGATCGCCGACCTGATCGCCGCGATTCCGACGGAGGCTGCCGCCGATTGATTTTCGGCAGCCGAGGGATTGTTTTGTCGGGATTTGCAGCCATACTTGGTGCGCCACTCCATGGTCGCGGTGCACATCGTTGTAGAGGGGGAACCCCATGAGGCGAGCCATAGTTGCGTGTCTGCTGGTCGCGGCTGTCGCCGCACCGGCCGCGTTCAGCGCCGATCCAACGCCGGCTGACTTCAAGAACGCTGCCAAGTACTGCAAGGCGCTTCGCGAGTCGAAGGGTGTCGAGGCCTTCGGCGCTCTGTACGGCACCAACCCGAACAAGAAGAACGCGTACGGCAAGTGCGTGTCGAAGACGGCCAACAACAAAGCTGAGGCGCGTGAGGACTCGGAGGACGCTGCTCAAGCAAAGGTCGCCGCTGACTGCAAGAAGCAGAAGGCCGACGATGCCACGAAGTTCGCGGAGAAGTACAAGAACATTGGCCAGTGCGTGAAGGCTCAGAAGAAGAGCGCCGACTAGCGCGGGGTACAAATCCGGCAAAAAAAGGGCGCCTGATCTTGCGGCGCCCTTCGCGTTTCTAGCCCTTATCCAGCACTTTCTCGATAGCGGGGGCGGGATTTGAACCCGCGACCTCCGGGTTATGAGCCCGGCGAGCTACCTGACTGCTCCACCCCGCGTCGCGGCCACTATCGTAGCGCATCGTGGCCGTCTGGATAGCGCTCGCGTTCTACCTCGTCGGGCTCGTCGCGGGGCTCGCGCACGCCGCGCTGCGCGGGCTCGCTGCGTGGCGCCGGATCAAACGGACCAATGCGGCGTTCAGCGAGGAGTCGGCGCGGATCGCCGAGGCTTCGGCACGCATCCAGGGGCATCTCGACCGCGCAAGTGCCTCGTCGACGCGGCTCGGAGAGGTCGCGGCACGGCTCGCCGTCTCGCGTGCGAGGCTCGACGTCCAGCTCCAGGCGGTCACGGAGGCGCGGCACACGATGCGGCGGCTCCTGTGGTTCCTTCCCGGCGCGTGACGACCGCCCCCTGACCGGCCGCCGGCGGGCGCCGGCTGCCCAGCGCGGGCCTCCAGCCGAGTACGGTGAGGAGGTGCGAGTCGCCGCCGTCGACCTCGGCACGAACACGACACGCCTGCTCATCGCAGATGTGGAGCACGGCCTCGTCGAGGAGATCGCGCGCCGTGAGGTGATCACGCGGATGGGCGAGTCCGTCGACCGCCGCCGCATCCTCCTCCCGACGGCGATCGCCCGCGTCCGGAACGTGCTGGTCGACTACCGGCGCGAGGCGGAGGAGCTCGGGGCGGAGCGCGTCCTCGCCGTCGGCACGAGCGCGGCGCGCGAGGCCGACAACGGAGACGCCTTCCTCGGCGAGGTCGAATGGAGTTACGGATTCGCGACCCGCATGCTCGACGGCGGCGAGGAAGCCGAGATGATGGTGCGCGGCGTCGCGAGCGACCGGCCGTTGGGCAAGGGCACGCTTCTGATCGACATCGGCGGCGGCTCGACCGAGCTCGCCACCCCGGACGGCGACCGCCTCGTCTGGGCGATCAGCACCGAGGCCGGAAGCGTCCGCCTCACCGAGCGCTTCCTCATCTCCGATCCACCCGTAAAGGCCGAGCTCGAGGCGTGCGCCGCGCACGTGCGCACGCTCCTCCCGCCGCTCGAGGTGACGTCGGCGATCGGCGTCGCCGGCACGGTCGTCACCGCCGGGAGGATCTCGATCGGCGCGGCGGTCCCCGTCCATCGGCACCGACTCTCGGCACTCGCGGTGCACGAGGTGTTGGAGCACGTCGCCTCGCTCCCGCTCACCGTCCGCGAGCACGTCCCCGGCCTCGAGCCGGCGCGCGCGCCCGTGGTCGTCGCCGGCCTCGTGGTCCTGCACGAGATCCTCGCCCGCTACGGGCTCGCGGAGATCGAGGTGAGCGAACGCGACCTGCTGCACGGCGCGGCGATCGCCGCCGCCGAGCTGCCCGAGCCCGAAGAGGGCCTGGCGCCACCCGGCGCGTACGCCTGCTGCTGAGCAGAGGTCGGATAGCGTTCGGCCGTGTCGTCGCTGGCCGACTACCCGCGGGTCGAACTGCTCTTCGGCCCGTCCCCGGTCCATCGCCTCGAGCGCCTGAGCGAGCACCTCGGCGGCGCGGTCGAGCTGTGGGCGAAGCGGGAGGACTGCAATTCCGGGCTCGCGTACGGGGGCAACAAGGTGCGGAAGCTCGAGTACCTCGCGGCGGACGCGCTCGCACAGGGCTGCGACACGCTCGTGTCGATCGGCGGCGTCCAGTCCAACCACACCCGGCAGGTCGCCGCGGTCGCCGCGCGGCTCGGTCTCGGGTGCGTTCTCGTCCAGGAGCACTGGGTCGCCTGGGAGGACCCCGGCTACGAGCGCGTGGGGAACATCCTCCTGTCGCGGATCATGGGCGCGGACGTCCGGCTCTCGGACGCGGGCTTCGACATCGGCTTCCGTCCCAGCTGGGAGGAGGCGCTCGCATCGGTCGAGGCGAAGGGCGGAAAGCCATACGCGATCCCGGCCGGCGCGTCCGACCATCCGCTCGGAGGGCACGGCTTCGCGCGATGGGCCGAGGAGGTCGCCGCGCAGGAAGCAGAGCTCGGGACGTTCTTCGACACGGTCGTCGTATGCTCGGTAACGGGCTCTACGCAGGCCGGGATGATCGCCGGGTTCGCCGGCCAGGGGAAGCCGCGGCGCGTGCTCGGCATCGACGGCTCGGCCACCGTCGAGCAGACGCGGGATCAGATCGCGCGGATCGCTCGGCGGACGGCCGAGGCGATCGGGCTCGATCGCGAGCTCGCCGACAAGGAGATCGTCCTCCTCGACGAGTGGCACGCCGGGACGTACGGCATCCCGGACGACAAGACGATCGAGGCGATCCGCCTCTCGGCCAGGCTCGAAGGCATGCTCACCGACCCGGTGTACGAGGGGAAGTCGATGGCGGGGATGATCGACCTCGTCCGGGACGGGCGGATCGAGCCGGGCTCCCGCGTGCTCTACGCGCACCTCGGCGGGCAGCCGGCGCTGAACGCCTACGCCGGCGTGTTCTGAGTCAGACGCCCGACGCGTCGGCGCTCGCGGCGAGCAGCCCCTGCACGTACCCGACGGCGTGGAGGCGCGCCAGTGTCGGATACCCGGGGACCGTCCAGCCCTCGCCCGTCAGCGCCGGCGAGTGATCGGTGCGGATCGGCGCGTCGACCCCCGACTCGAGATAGGCCCGGATACACGCCGCCATGTCGGTCGGGCCGTCGTCGACGAACGTCTCGACGAACCGCTCGGGCGTCCCCCGGACGTCGCGGAAGTGGACGAAGTTGATCCGCCCGGCGGCCCCGAAGCGGCGGATGGCGGCGGGGAGATCCTCCGTCATCAGCGCGACGTTCCCCTGGCACATCGTCATCCCGTTCCCCGGGCTCGGCTGGAGGTCGAAGACGCGGTCGTACGCGTCGAGCGAGCGGACGATCCGCCCGATCCCGCGGAGCGGCGAGAGCGGCGGGTCGTCGGGGTGGAGCGCGAGCCGCACGCCCGCCTCCTCCGCGACCGGGACGACCCGCTCGAGGAACCACGCGAGCGTCTCCCACAGCCGCTCCTCGGCGACCGGCGCCTCGGGCGCGTCCGGGGCGCCATCCCAGGTCGCGACGTCGAAGCCGGTGGCCGTCGCGCCGCCGCGCGTCGCCAGCGCGGTCGACGTGCGCGACCAGGGTACGACCGCCATCCAGTTGTAACACCACACCTCGATCCCGAGCCTGCCCATCGTGCGGACGAGCTCCAGCACGTCCTCGAGCTCCTCCTCGCGACCGGGCGCCCCGAGCCGGAGGCGGTCCATCGGTGGGTTGTCCTCGATCACCGTGAGCCGCAGGCCGGCGTCCTCGACCTCCTGCCGGAGCAGCGCGAGCGGCCCGTAGGACCAGGGCGCCTCGGCCGCGTGGCGACGCCAGTCGGCGTATCCGCGCGGGAGCACGCCGACGGCCTCCTCGACGCCGATCTGCCGGAGCTGCGCCCAGGCGGCATCGAACCGCGGCTCGAGGAGGATCTCCGCGATGCGAAGCACGGTCAGAAGCTCTTCACGGCGAGGAAGCCGCCGTCCGCGACGATTGTCGCGCCCGTGACGTAGCGGGCGGCGTCCGAGACGAGGAAGACGACGACGTCGCCCACCTCCTCGACCGTGCCGATCCGCCCGAGCGCGTTCGCGCCGCGCACTCGGTCGAGGAACCCGGCGGCGTCGGCGGTGTTCATCCCGTCGATATCGCGCGCGAGCATCGGCGTGTCGATCGTGCCCGGGGCGATCGCGTTCACCCGGATCCCATGCTCTCCGACCTCGACGGCGAGCGCCCGCGTCGCGGCGACCAACCCCGCCTTCGTCGCGCCGTAGGCGACGCACCCGCGAAGCGTTGCGAAGGCCTGGACGGACGAGACGAACACGATGCTGCCGCCGCCGCGCGCCCGAAGCGCCGGGATCGCAAGCTGGGCGCAGACCAGCGCGCCCTTGAGGTCGATGTCGATGACGCGGTCGAGATCATCCTCGCTCATGTCCTCGAGATCGACGTAGATGCCGACGGCCGCGTTCGCGACCATGACGTCGAGACCGCCGAAGCTCGCGACGGCGTCGTCCACGATCCGCTGGACGTCGCCGCGGCGTCGGACGTCGCCGACGGAGGCAACGCCCTCCGAGCCCGCGTCGCGGACGAGCCCGAGCGTCTCGTCGAGGCCAGCGGGGTCGATGTCGTTCGCGACGACACGGGTTCCCGCCGCGGCGAGCGCGACCGCGATCCCGCGCCCGATACCCGAGCCCGCGCCCGTGACCGCCGCCACTTTCCCGTTCGCGCTCACGCGCCCATCATCCCGAATCGCCGGAGGCGATCGACTCCCGTGGGCTCGTCGGAACGAGCGGCAGCGCCTCGCCCGAGGCCCGTAGCTCCGCCGTGGCGGGGTTCTCCCGCTCGTCCCAGGTCGTCGCCGACTCGACCTCGAGGACCAGCGCCGCGTCGTCGCCCGCGAGGAACCCGGCGACGGCCGGTAGCGCAAGGCCGGGCTCCGTGACGTACCGCCGGTGGACGAGCTCGATCAGCGGCGCCGCGTCGGCTCCGCGAACGATCGTTGCCCGGCCGCGGATCGAGGCGCCGCAGACCTCGCACCCGGCACGCGAGTCGTGGAGCGCGAGGGTCGCTCGCGGGTCGCGCTCGAGGTTCCTCACCTTCCGGCTCCCGGCGTAGGTCGCGAACACGATCGCGCCTTCGTGCTCCGCGAGCCACACCGCGACGGCGTGCACCCCGCCGTCGGGCTCGAGCGTCGCGAGGACGCCGACGAGCCGCGCCTCGAGGAGCTCGCGAACGAGCGGGTCGCGAAGGACGTCGGGGCCGTGGAGCGCCGTCAAGCCTCGTCCGGCTCGGGCGGATCCTCGTCCTCGGCGAGCCGGCGCTGCAGGACCGCCCGCGAGACGACCCCGACGAGCCGGCCGCCGTCGACGACCGGGACCCGCTCCGCATCGCGTTCCTCGATGAACCGGAACGCCTCGTCGAGGGGCGTTTCCGCATCGATCGTGTAGTACGGCGGCTCGGCGAGGTCGCGGAGCGCCGTCGCGCCCGGGTCGCGCCCCTCTGCGACGACGCGGGCGACGAGCGTCTTGCGGGTGACGACGCCGACAAGGCCGCCGTCGTCGTCGACGACGTACACCGCGCGCACCTCCGGCGGCGTCAGCACTTCGCCCGCCTCCCGTGCAGTCGCCGTCGCCGGCAGCGACCGCGGCTCGGCGATCATCGCGTCGCGGACGCGCGGACTCGGCTCGCTCACGGGTACAGGCCGCGAGCCTCGAGCGCCTGGGAGACGTCGCGGATCCCGGCAACGAGCGCGGCCGTTCGCATCGACACGTCGCGCTCGTGCGAGATCTCCCAGACACGGTCGAACGCGTCGTTCAGCTTCTCCGCGAGCTTGGCACGGATCTCGTCGCGCCCCCAGAACAGGCGCCCGAGGTCCTGCACCCACTCGAAGTACGAGACGGTCACGCCGCCGGCGTTCGTGAGGATGTCGGGCAGGACGGGGATCTCGCGCTCCCGGAGAATCGCGTCCGCTTCGAGCGAGGTCGGCCCGTTCGCGCCCTCCGCCACCATGCGACAGCGCAGGCGCGCGGCGTTGTCGAAGTGGATCTGGTCCTCGCGGGCGGCGAGGACGAGGATGTCGCAGTCGAGCTCGAGCAGCTCCCCGTTCGTGATCCGCGACCCCGTCTCCCAGCCCTCGAGGGAGCCGTTCTCGATCGCGTACGCGCTCATCGTCGGGATGTCGAGGCCGGCAGGGTCGTGGATCCCGCCGGAGATGTCCGAGACGCCGACGACGGTCGCCCCACGATCGACGAGCTCCTGGGCCGCGATCCCGCCGACGTTCCCGAAGCCCTGGACGACACAGCGCTGCTCGGCGAGCTTCCAGCCGAGCCGCTCGCAGGCGCGCGCGATCACCATGACCACGCCCGCCCCGGTCGCCTCGTGCCGGAAGACGGAGCCGCCGATCGAGATCGGCTTGCCCGTGACGATCTCCGGCACCGCGTGGCCACGCTGCATCGAGTACGTGTCCATCATCCAGGCCATCGTCTGCTCGTTCGTGGCCATGTCCGGGGCCGGGATGTCCTCCTGCGGGCCGATGAACGGCAGGAGCTCGGACGTGAACCGGCGTGTGAGCCGCTCCACCTCGCCGGGCGAGAGCAGCGCGCGGGTTGCAGCGCACGCCGCCCTTGGCGCCGCCGTACGGCAGGCGCAGAAGGGCACACTTCCAGGTCATCCAGACGGCGAGCGCTGCGCACTCGCCGAGCGACACCTCGGGGTCGTACCGGATGCCGCCCTTCGTCGGCCCGAGGACGCTCGAGTGCTGCACGCGGTAGCCGGGGAACACGACGCGGCGCCCGTCGTCCATCTTCACCGGGCAGGCGACGATGATCGACCGTTCGGGGTGCCGGAGCCGCTCGGCGACGCCGTCGTCGACGGCCGCGTGCGGTACGGCCTGGTCGAACTGCGCGATCGCCGTGCGGTACAGCGGCGTGTCGAACTCGAGGTAGGCGAACGACGGGACGTGCTCGGTGCTCGCCATCGCCGCGTGAGTGTAACCGTGGGGGAACCATGGGTTCCCCCACGTCCATTGCCGGGGGAGGGAGTCGAACCCCCATGTCCCGAGGGACAGCCGGTTTTAAGCCGGCCGCGTCTGACCAGTTCCGCCACCCCGGCGGGGCGACTCAGCGTATCGGCGCTATGTGCGCCCGGGAAGGAGGGAATCGGCCGGGAACCGCTCGGGCCCCTGGAACTGGTACGCGTCGAGAAACGCCTGGAAGGCCGCCTCGTCGAACGCCGAGCACCTGGCGAGATACGCCGTTCCCTTCTCCGGCTCGTCCGCGCTCTCGGTCACCCAGGCGCCGAGGGCGATCTGCTCGCCGAGCTTCGGGTACGGGGCAAGGACCGTTCCGCGCGGGTTCTCCTGGACGAAGCTCTCGAGCCGGTCGATGGTCGCCTGCGGAACCTCGTCGCCGTACTGGATTGCGACACCGCCGTGCTCGAGGTTGTGGACGAGCTGCGCCTGGTTGACAGGCTCGGTGTACGTGCCCCAGATCACCGGGATCTCATAGTGCGGGCCGCTGGTCGGGGGATCGGTGTTCCACGTGTCCGATGTGCCATCGGGCGTGGTGATCGAGTGCACTCCCCGTAGCGCCTCGGCCGTCGTCAGCGTGCAGCCGGCCGCCTCGAGCGCCGCCCGCGCGTCGCCCTTCGGCTCGTCACCGCCGATCCCGACCGCGAGCGCGATCGCGACCACCGCCACGACCGCGACGCCCGCCGCTGCGAGGATCACGAGCAGGCGGCGGTCCATGCCGTGCGACGGACCGGGCGGCTTCGGCCTGGACTTTCCGTGTGGACGCGGCTTGGGAGGCACGGAGCGGGAAAGATACCGGCGGCCTCGCGGGTTCTGTCCGACGTCGGCGCTACGTTGCCTGGTCCTCATGACGGTCATCGCATCCATCGTCACCGCCTTCGTCGGCGCCGCCGCGTGCTGGCTCGTCCTCCGACCTGCGCTCGTGGAGCGCCTGCGGCTGCGCGCAGAGCTCGACCGCCGCGAGATCGCGTTCCGGGACGAGCTCGCGCGGAGAGAGGCAGAGCTCGACATCGCGCGCGGCGAGCTCCTCGAAGCGCGCGCGGGCGCTGCCGCGTCGGCCGCCCGCCTCTCGACGCTGGAGGAGAAGCTGCCCGAGACCGTCCGGAGCATCTCGCAGGAGACGCTCGACGCGTCGCGCGAGGCATTTCTCGCGCAGGCCGGTGAGCGCGTCGAGAAGACCCTCATGCCGGTACAGCAGCGGCTCGGAGACCTCCGCAAGCTCGTCGACGAGACCGAGGCCCGGCGACTCGAGGACGGTGGACGGCTCACGGCACAGCTCGAGCTCCTCTCGACCGGGACGCGGTCGCTCGCGGTCGCGCTGGGCAGCACGCAGTCCCGCGGCCGCTGGGGCGAGATCCAGCTGGAGCGGATCCTCGAGTTCGTCGGCATGGAGCAGGGCGTCGACTACTCCTGTCAGGCGGGGAAGCAGGGCGGCCGGCCGGACGTCGTCGTCCACCTGCCGGGTGGCAAGAACGTCGTCATCGACTCGAAGGCGCCCTTCGACGAGTTCGAGCGCGCGGCGCAGGCGGGGAGCGAGGAGGAGCGTGCCGCCGCGCTCGCCGCGTTCGCGCGCAAGGTCCGCCTTCACGTCCAGGAGCTCGGCCGCAAGGGGTACTGGACGCACGTGACGCCGTCGCCCGACTTCACCTTCATGTTCCTGCCCGGTGACGCCTACCTCGCCGCCGCGGAGGAGCAGGACGCCGAGCTGTTCAGCTTCGCGTACGAGCGCGGCGTGCTCCTCGCCACGCCCCGCACGATCGTGGTGATGCTGCGCACGATCCGCGTTGCATGGCAGAACGAGAACGCGTCGGACCACGCAGAGGCCGTTCTCAAGGTCGCGACCGAGCTCCACGAGCGACTGACGACGATGGCCGAGCATCTCGCAAAGGTCGGGCGCGGCCTCGACTCCGCCGTGAGCGCGTACAACAAGGCCGTCGGGTCCTACGGGTCGCGCGTGCTCGTCTCGGCCCGACGCCTCGAGGGGCTGGCAACGACCCGCACGACGCTCGACGACCTCGCGCCGTTGACCGAGCACGCCTCCTCGGAGCTGCAGCCGCTCCAGCTCGAGGTCGTTCCGAAGAGCGCCGACGCAGCGTGAGGCGGGAACACCAACAGGGTCGACGGCGTTGGAACAATAGGAGGCAGCGGATGGACCGCGAGCCCCTTCACACCAAGGATCGAGGAGCACACCGAGTCGATGAGTGACGTCCGCAACGTGATCGTGATCGGCGGCGGCCCCGCCGGGTACACCGCCGCGCTGTATGCCGCGCGGGCGAACCTCGAGCCGCTCGTGATCGAGGGCTTCAACTGGGGCGGACAGCTGATGATCACCTCCGACGTGGAGAACTACCCCGGCTATGCAGACGGTGTGCTGGGGCCGGCGATGATGCAGGACTTCCGCCGTCAGGCGGAGCGCTTCGGGACGGAGTTCATCACCGACGACGTCACGCGCGTCGATTTCTCGCAGCGCCCGTTCCGCGTCTGGGTCGGGGACGACGAGTACCGCGCAGAGTCGGTGATCGTGGCGACGGGGGCCTCGGCGCGCCAGATCGGGCTGGAGTCGGAGCGACGCCTGCAGGGCCGCGGCGTCTCGTACTGCGCGACCTGCGACGCCGCGTTCTTCCGTGACAAGGTCGTCGTGGTCGTCGGCGGCGGCGACTCCGCGATGGAGGAGGCGCTGTTCATCTCCCGCTTCGCGAGCAACGTGTACCTCGTCCACCGCCGCGAGGAGTTCCGCGCGTCCCCCATCATGGTCGACCGCGCACGGGCGAACGAGAAGATCGAGTTCGTGCTGAACAAGGTGGTCGTCGAAGTGCTCGGCGAGCCGTCCGTGGTCGCCGTGCGGCTCGAGGACACGATCACCGGAGACCAGAGCGTGCTCGAGACGGACGGCCTGTTCGTGGCGATCGGCCACGACCCGAACACGGCGCTCTTCCTCGACCAGCTCGACCACGAGCCGGGGACGGGGTACCTCGTGACCCGGGGCAAGTCGACGGCGACGAACATCGAGGGCGTCTTCGCCGCCGGCGACGTCCAGGACCACGTGTACCGCCAGGCCGTGACGGCTGCAGGTTCCGGTTGCGCCGCCGCGCTCGACGCGGAGCGCTGGCTGAGCGAGCAGCGCCACGCAGCCTTATCCGGCGCCGTCGCCGGCGCGCGATAAAGGCCGCGGCGGGCGTTACGCTCGCTCGAGAACCCATGCGAAGGCTCGACCTGATCGATCCGTCGCGGCACGAGCTCCTCTCGCGCGTGCCGGCCCGCCTGGATCCCGATGCGCTCGAGTTGCTGTCCGAAGCGAGCGGCGACGGCCGCGAGGCTCGGCCGAGGCTCGAATCCCACGGGACGTACGTGCTCGCCGTCCTTCTCTTCCCTGGTCCGCTCGGTCCCGACGACCGCGTCGTCTATCACGAGCTCGACGTGATTGCGGCGCCCGACGTCCTCGTCACGGTGCGGAAGACCGCGTCCGACGGCGACGTCGCCGACGTCTCGGTCCTCGACGGCAAGCACCAATCGATCGCGTGCGGGCTCCTGGTGAACGAGCTGGTCGACGCCGCCGCCGACTCGTACCTCGACCTCGTCGACCGGTTGTACCTCGAGATCGACGCGCTCGAGGACCACGTCGACGACCTGCCGTCCGCCATGCTCGGGCAGCGGCTGTCGTCCCTTCGGCACGAGATGCTCCACGCGCGGCGGAACGCGAGCGCCACCCGGGCTGCAATCCGCCGGGTCGTCGACGGCCGGCTCGACCTCGGAGAAGACGACGCACTTTTTCCTCCCGACGCGGAGCGCGCGTTCGCCGACACGTACGACACGCTCGTCCGCGTGATCGAGGAGCTCGACGTCGCGCGTGACCTCCTTGCGAGCGTCCGCGACTACCTCCAGGCGAAGATCGCCGAGAACCAGAGCGAGATCGTCAAGAAGCTGACGGTCGTCGCGTCGCTCGTCCTCGTGCCGACGCTGATCACCGGCTTCTACGGCCAGAACTTCAGCGGCGTCTTCGAGAAGGACTACTGGACGCTGACCGTCTCGATCGGGCTGATAGTGGGGACGACGCTCGCGCAGCTCGCGTTCTTCCGCTGGAAGCGCTGGCTCTAGCGAGAACTGCGTCAACCAGGCCGTTCCCGGATGGTTTCTACCCCAACCTTCTACCCCACCAGCGGCTCGAGGCCGTAGTCGAAGGCGGCAGACGCGAAGAGCCCCCGCCGTAGCGGGGCTTCTTCGCAACCTGGTCGGTGATCAGTCGCCGCCGCCGCCACCGTGGAGCGGGTTGTCGTGCCCGTTGCAGGACGCGCCAGGGCCGAAGGCGTGCATATCGTCGGTGATAGCCGCAGCACCATGGCCTCCGGTGGCCTCGTTGACCGCATCCTTCATGAAGTTCTTGGTCTGGCCCCAGCTCTGAACCCGACCAGCTTCGCTCGGGTCGCCGCCACCGCTCGGGTCATCGTTCTGGCCCGAGAACGAGCAGATGATTGCGCCGCGCGGGGCTCGGGGAGCCATCGAAGCTCTGGAAGAACCTCACCGGAAGCTGACTCTTACCGGCCCTCGTCGTAGAGTTGTCCGCTGGAACGGCGGCGTCGGGATGGCCCCGACGCTCACCGCCAGGGCCATCCAGAAGGTCCCGCCCATTTCACGACCTTGACGACACGGTCGTCTACGAACAGCGGTTCCCCCTGCCATTCGCACGGCAGACGGTCGCTGTCTGGTTCAGGTCGTAGACCGCGGCTTCAGGGAAGTCCGCCACCAACACTTGGGTGTAAGGGCCTGGGCATCCATCGAAGCCGGCGGGTGGCGTCGTGGAGCCGACCGCCAGGACAACGAAACGATGCGGCCAGACCCAGGACAAGAGCCGAACGTCGGCCGCGGGTTCGCGCTCCCGTTCACGCTCGACCCGTCGATCATGTTGACCTCGAACGGGGCGATCAACCTTGCACTCCCGGCGCAGGTCGCGCGCCTCCGTCTCGGGCATGCGGTCGAGACGGGCCGAGGTCCGGGGTCGAGCTGCATGAGGGCCCGAGCGCGGCGCCGCGGTCGAGCTGCATGAGGGCCCGAGCGCGGCGCCGCGGTCGCGTTTGCCGCACGGGCAAGCGGGTACCGAGGCGTTCACGTCATCACTGCCACCAAGGGGGAACGGCAATGGGTATCGGTCTGAGCCTCATTCTCATCGCGGCGGGCGCCATCCTCACCTGGGCGGTGGACGCCGAGGTCTCAGGTATCGATCTCCAGACGGTCGGCGTGATCCTGCTGGTCGTCGGAATCGTCGGCGCGATTCTGTCCGTCGTCTTCTGGTCGAGCTGGGGCGGCTTCGGCGGCTATCGCCGCGACACGGTCGTCCGCGAGCGCGATGTCGTCCGTGAGCGCTAGCCGGATCAAGCCGCAGATGACCCCGAGCCAGGCCCAGCACCTCCTCGACTCGGGGATCGAGTCGGGAGACGTCGTGCGGCTCCTCGTCGCCACGGGCGCCTGGTCGGAGTCCGGGGCGGCCGAGATCGTCTCGACGCTCATCCGCGTCGACACGGGGCGCGGCGCCGCGGCCGAGAACCTCGGCTGGCCCGGCCCCATCGACGAGCCGCCGCCGCTCTTCGCGCGCTGAGCGAGACGATCACGTGATCGGAACGGCGGGTGCCCCGGGCATGCGCCGTTCCGGCGTCGCTCGCCGCACAACGCCAGCCGGGGCCGCAGCTAGCGTGGGGAGCGGTGAGTGTCCCGGCACACGCCGCCGACCCGACGGGTCGTTCGGACGATCTCGTGAGACGACTGCTGCTCATCGACCGAGCGTTGCCGTACCTCGGCCCAGCGCTCGCGCTCGTGCTCGGCGTCGTCGGCCTCGGCCGGCGCTCGCTCGACGTCGACGAGGCTGCGGTGGTCGCCGCGGCCCACGGGTCGTTCACCGACGTCGTCGAGCGCGCATTCTCCGACGACCCCGCGCGGGCGGGGTACATCTCCGTACTCCAGCCCGTAATTGGCTGGAACGACGCCGAGGAGTGGGTCCGGCTCCCCTCGGTCGTCGCCGCTGTGATCGCCGCGATCGCGACCTACCGGCTCGGCCGCCGGCTGGCGAGTCGTCACGCGGGTGCGGCGGCATCGCTCGTGCTCGCGTCGTCGATGGGCGTCGTCGGCCTCTCGCGGACAGTCGGGCCGCTCGCGGTCGCGCTCGCGGCCATGCTCCTGTCGAGCGCGTTCTTCGCGCGCGCGGTCGAGCGTGGGAACGCGATGTGGTGGGCCGTCTACGCCGTGAGCGCAGCCCTTCTCCCCCTCACCCATCCCGTGGCGGCGAGCGCGCTCGTTGCGCAGCTCGCCGCGATCGCCGTCTCGCGGAAGGAGATCGACCTTCGGCTCGCCCTCCCCGCGGTCGCGGTCGCGGTCGTGGAGTCAGGCCTCTTTCTCTCCGCGGCAATCCTCGACCGGGCCGATGCAGAAGATGGCGCAGGCTCGCTCGAGCTCGGTGATCTCGGCGTCGGGCTCGGGAACGGTCTGGGGTGGAACGTCGTCGTCGCGGGGCTCGCGGTCTGGGGCGTGGTGCTCCTCTGCCGACGCGTGTCGGACGGTCAGGGCCTCTGGAGGCCGGTGCTCGTCGGGGGCCTCGCGGTCGCCCCGCTCGCGGCCGTGCTCGTGGCAGGGGTCGCCCTGCCCGTGTACCCACGCGGCGCGCTCACGGTCTGCGCCGGTGGTCTGGCCCTCGGTGCCGGCATCGGGCTCGTCTCCATCGCCGATCGGAGAATGCGACTCGCGGCGAGCGGCGCTCTCGCGCTCATCGCGCTCGTGGCGCTCGTGGTGGACGTCGCTCGCGAGGCGCCCGAGAACTGGCGTGCCGCCGCGGCGCTCGTCCGCAGGCAGTCGACACCGCGGAGCACCGTCGTCGTGCTGCCCGAGCGTGCGCGACCCGCGTTCGCGTACTACGCGCCCGAGCTCCGGCTGGCCCGGGTGGGGCGCGGCAACGCGGTCAGCGTCGTGATCGCCGGCGATCCGGACGCGGCGACCGCGACCGCGCGCGCAGTCGTCTCGCCGCCGCGCTACGCATTGCTCTCCCAGGACGCCGAGGGCACGAGCCTCGTCGTCCAGCGTTGGGTGCGGCCGGATCTCGATTGAGGCTCAGAGGAGCGCGTCCGGCGGCCGCGCCGCCGGGCAGAGATCGAACAGCACGCAATCGTCGCAACGGGGCCGCCGCGCGTCGCACACCCGGCGACCGTGCCAGATCAGGAGGTGCGGGAAGCGCGCCCAGTCCGCCCGCGGCACGACGCGCTGGAGGTCCCGCTCGATCTTCACGGGGTCGTCGTTCCGGGTGAGGCCTAGCCGCTGGGAGAGCCGGCGGACGTGCGTGTCGACGACGATCCCCTGCGCGTGCCCGAGCTCGGCGGCGACGACGTTCGCCGTCTTCCGCGCCACGCCGGGGAGCCGCAGCAGGTCGTCGAGCCGCCTTGGGACCTCGCCGTCGAACTCCTCGAGCAGGACGCGCATGGCGCCCCGGATCGACTTCGTCTTCTGGCGATAGAAGCCGGTCGCGAAGATGTCCTGCTCGAGCTCCTCCGGCGGCACCGCAAGGTAGTCGTCCGGCCGCCGGTACTTCTCGAAGAGCCGCTCCGTGACCCGGTTGACGTTCACGTCGGTGGTCTGTGCCGAGAGCATCACCGAGATCAGCAGCTCCACGTCGCTTCGGAAGCGGAGCGCGATCGTCGCGTCGGCATGCTCCCGCGCAAGGCGCTCGACGATCGGAACGATCCGGTCCCGCCGGCGGCCGAGCCCACGGCGCCGCGCCTCCGCGACGTAGCTACGCGCCACGCCGGCGGCTCTCGAACTCCGCGGTCGCCTCCTCGGCAGTCACCTCACCGCGAAGCGGGCGCGAGAACCACTCGAGTGCCGGGCACTCCTTCGACGAGAGGAGCTCCAGAGCCGCCTCGGCGTCGTACGGCGTCGAGACGAGCTCGACCCTCTCGTCGCCGACGAGCGCCCAGCGGGCGTCGGGCGAGCCCTCGTACGGCATGCCGACGCTTCCCGCGTTGACGACGCGCACCTCCCCGACGCTTCGGTCGTACTGGACGTGTGTGTGGCCGCACACGACGACCTCGGCCGTCACGCCCGCGAGCTCGGCCGCGACGTCCTCCTCCGGCGTGGCGGACGTGATGATCGCCGTGTCCGACGTCGGCGTGCCGTGGCAGAAGAGCACCGTGCCCACGCCCGGGACGTCGACCTCCACGGTCGAGGGCCATGCCGCGATGCGACCGAGGCGGTCGTCGCCCAGCCGCGCCGCGCTCCAGCGATTGCTCTCGGCGAACCCGGGGTCGTCGGTCGTGGTCCACACGGTCTCGCGGTCGCCGTTGCCCATCAGGTACCGGACACGCTCTCCCTCCGCTGCGAGCCGGTCGACGCACTCGGCCGGCATCGGGCCGGCGACCAGGTCACCGCCGCTGACGATCAGCTCGGCACCCGCGCAGCGGGGGTCGGCCAGCACGGCCTCGAGCGCGGGCAGGTTCCCGTGGACGTCGTAGAGGGCGGCGACGACCCGCACGCCGAAGACGCTATCCGGCCGAGGTCAGCTCAGGGAGCGGCTGGTCTTCCCGCGCCCCTCCGAGCCCCGGCCCCGCGCAGACGCGATCGAGGGCCGGACAACCCGAGCAGGCATACGGGCTCGGGGTCGGCCGGAAGTCGCCCTCGCGGATCCGGGCGATCGCCTCCCCCAGCTCCGTCTCGAGCGCCTCGAGGTCGGTGACCGAGAAGCTGGCCGAGACGATCGCGTCCGGCGCCTCGAGGAACTGGTAGGCGACCTCGACCCGCTCGGCGCCCGCCCGGAGGCACGCAAGGGCGTAGACGATCCGCTGGCTGCGGTACTCGGCATCGACGATCTCGTCGGGGTCCCGCCCGCCGAGGACGTTCGTCTTGTAGTCCACGACGAGCGCCTCGTCGCCCGAGCGCCACAGCACGTCGAGGCGGCCGTTGAGCAGCACGCCGTCGAGCTCGAACGCGAACGGCCGCTCGACCCGGACTCCGTCGAGGCCCGCGATCCGGCCTGCGAGGCTCGAGCCGCAGTAGGCATCCACGAGCCCGGACACGTACGCCTGCTCGGCGTCGGTGATCGCGGGATACCAGGCCCGGACGAGCTCGGTGAGGCCCTCCGGCGGCGCCGGCCTGGCGAGGTCGACGAGCTCGAGCGCGCGATGGACGGCGTCGCCGATCTCGGTCGCATGGAGCGAGCCCGAGGCGCCGTCCTCGTGGCCGTTGCCATTGGCGCTGCCGTCGGTCGCGGCCCATGCGGCCGGTCGCATCCCGACCACCCGCTCCGCGTAGTAGCGGTACGAGCAGCGCTCGAAGAGCGAGAGCGCGCTGAACGAGAGGCGCGCGACACGGTGGAGCGGCGGGTCGGGCACGACCGTCAGCTCGTGGAGCCGTGGGGCGGGCGGCGGCAGCTTCTCGCCGCTGCCTTCGAACAGCGCCAGCTGGCCGGCCTCCGTCTCCGGGCCGATCGGCGCGGCTGCCGCGTCAGCGGTGACGGGCTCGGCCGCGATCTGCCCGTGGTCGACACGAAGCACGACCGTAGCGTCACCGCGGTCGATCTCGTACGGGCCGTCCGCGTCCTCGCGGTGCGCCTCTTCCTCGAGCCCCAGCCGCTCGAGCACCCAGGCGATCGGCGTCTCCTCCCCCGCCTCTCCCGGCGCACCGATCGAGCCCGAGACGATGAGGCGCTCGCGGGCACGGGTCATGGCGACGTAGTAGAGACGGAGCCGCTCGGCCCGCTCGGCTTGCTCGCGCTGCTCCTTGACGTCGCGATACGACTCCGTCCCGACCCGGGTGCCGGTCGCTGGATGGGCGACCTTGAACCCGAAGCGCCCGTCGCTCAGCGCGAGGATGTCCGACACCGGCGGCCGGTTGCGGCCCGCGTCGGCGACGACCACGACGTCGAACTCGAGGCCCTTGGCGGCATGGATCGTGAGGAGCCGGACCGCATCCGCGCCCTCTTCCTCGGACACCGCGTCGGACTCCCTGGCGCCGACGTCCTCCTGTCCCTCGATGAAGCGCACGAAGCCCTCGAGGTCGGCGCCGCGGAGCTCCTCGTACGAACGGGCGAGGCGGGCGAGCTTGCGGAGGTTCGCGTACCGCCGCTTGCCGTCCGTCCGCGCGAGGACGGCGAGGTCGTAATCGTGCTCGCTCAGGATGCGCTCGCAGAGAAGCTCGAGCGGCGCACTGGCAGAGAGCTCGAGCAGGCGCTCGTACCGCTGCCGGAAGGCGAGGACCATCCGGCGATCGTCCTCCGCGAGGTCTCCCGGGATGCCGCGCTCGATGCCGCGGAAGATCGGCTGACGCTGCGCGTCGGCCCTAATGAGCACGAGCGCGTCGTTCGACACTCCGACGAACGGCGAGGCGAGGACGGTGAGAAGCGCTTCGTCGTCGTACCGGTTGTGGAGGAGGCGCAGGTAAGCGAGGAGGTCGACGACCTGCTGCTGGCCGAAGTAGCTGCGCCCCGCAGCGCGGTAGGTCGGCAGCCCGACCGCCTGCAGCTCCTCCTCGAACCACTCCGCGTCCGTCCCGGCGGCGAAGAGGAGGACGATCTGCCCCGGCGTCGCGACGCCGCCGTCGACGAGCTCGTGGACCCGCCGCGCGACGTGGCGCGCCTCGGAGCGGCGCCAGTGGACGCCCGCCTCGGATGTCGCCGCCTTGTCGGTGACGAGCAGCTCGACGGCGTTTCGGAGCGCGGGCAGGTCACCTGTCGACGCCGGGTCGAGGCGCTGGAACTCGTCGCCGAACTCGGCCGCGAAGAGCTCGTTGACGGCCGCTAGCACCTCCGGCCGCGAACGGTGGTTCTTCGTCAGCGGGAGGACGGTCGGCGCGGCCGCGCGGCGCTCGCGGAACACGGCGACGTCCGCGTGACGGAAGCCGTAGATCGACTGGAACTCGTCGCCGACGACGAAAAGATCCCCACCTTCGACCGGCGCGAGAAGGTCGAGCAGCTCGGTCTGGAGGCGGTTCGTGTCCTGGAACTCGTCGACCATGATCGAGCGGAACCGCTGCCGTTCCCGCTCGCGGATCTCGTCGTTGCCCTCGAGCAGGTCGCGCGCGCGGAGCTGCAGGTCCTCGAAGTCGAGCGCGGACTCGCGGTCCTTGGCGTCCGCGTACGCGGACGCAAAGGCCGTCAGCAGCTCCTGCAGCAGCTCGCGATCGCGTGCCGCGAGCTCCTCGAGCGCCGCGGCGACGACGGCGTCACGTGCCTCGGCGAAGCTTGCGGCGCGCGGGCCGCGAACCTTCAGCTCGCCGAGCGGGAGAAGTCGCTCGGCAACCGTCGAGGCGCCGAGGAGCTCGAGCGCCGACTGGGCGGCATCCCGCTGGAGCGCGGTCGCCTTCACGTCGTCGACGAGACACGACGCGGCCTCCCGCATGCCGTCGACCCGCTCGCCGAGCGCCGCGCGCGGCCCCGGCTCGAGGACGAGGTCCCGCCCGGCCGAGCGGAGCGTCGCGTAGACCTCGACGAGCATGCGGCGGAGCCCGTCGGCGCCGTACGTCGCGAGAAGCTGCCAGCGGTCGTCCTCGTCGGCGGCGCAGAACCCCTCGAGCGCCGAGGTGAACGCTTCCGCCTGGAGGACGAGCGCCTGCGGCTCGTCGAGCACGCGGAAGCCGGGGTCGATTCCGGCGGCGAGGGGATGCGTGCCGAGCAGCCTCCGACAGAAGCCATGGATCGTCGAGACCCAGGCGCCGTCGAGCTCGAGCGCGAGATCGGGACGGCCGCGTTCGATGAGACCCGCCCGGATGCGGGCACGGAGCTCGCCGGCCGCGCGCTCCGTGTACGTGATGACGAGCACCGAGTCGACGTCGAGCCCGTCGTCGACCACGGCGCGCACGAACCGCTCGACGAGGACCGCCGTCTTGCCGGTGCCGGCACCTGCGGCGACGAACACCGTCCCGCGCGCGTCGACGGCCGCCCGCTGCTGGTCGTTCGGCGCCGGTCTCACGGGCGCTCCTTGCGGCACATGCGCCAGAGGTCGCACCAGTGCGGGCACTCGTCGCCCTTCGGGTCGTGGCGGACGTCCCCCTCCCGGATCCGCTCGACGAGCGCGACTGCCGTCGATCGTGCGGTGTCGATCGCCTCGGCGAACTCCTCCGGCTCGAGGTAGTCACGGGAGCTGAAGCCCGGGATCGCCTCCTCCCCGGCGCGGAGCATCCCACGCGGCCGGCGCCCCCCTCCCACCGGTACGTAGACGCCGCCGACCGGCTCGAGCCCGAGCTGATCCCGCAGCACGAGCATGTAGAGCGGCAGCTGGAGGAGGTCCTTCTCGCGGATGTCCGCAGCCGACGACGCCGCGCCCGACTTGTAGTCGACGACGATCCCGAGGGCGCCCATGGGGTCGCGGTCGATGCGGTCGATCTTGCCGCTGACGACGACGCCCGGAGCGAGCTCGAACGTGCGGAACGACACCTCGAGCTCGCGCGGGAGGAACGGCGACTTCGACCCGGCCTCGTCGCGGACGAGCTGCTCGAGGTCGCGCTGTAGGCCCTGCTCGAGCTCCCGTCTGTCGAGATCGCCTGCGTCGATGCGTAGCCCGGTCTCGACCGCCTGCGCGACGCAGGTGCGCATCAGGACGATCGCCTCGTCGAGGTTCTGCGGCGTGACGCGCTCCGCTCCGGGGATCGCGCTCGGGAGCTGCTGGTAGAAGCGCTGCAGCGCGCTGTGGAGGATCGAGCCGCGAAGCATCCGGTCGACCTCCTTGTCGATCGTCCCCGGACGGAGGTACCGCTCGACGAACCAGGCCGACGAGCACGACGCCATCCGCTCGAGGTCGGACACCGAGTAGGCGTCCCGGCTCCCCACGAGCTGCAGCGCCCGCTCGTGGGTGAGCCGCGTCGACCGGTCGAACGCGTGCGTCGCCCTTCGCAGGCGCCGGTCCCAGCCGTTCTGGAGCGCGAGCGCGGCTGCCTCTGCCGGTTCGGACGCCGAGGCGCGCGCGAGCGCGCGAAGGCGCTCGCGCTCGGTCGGCGCCGCCTCGATCTCCCGCGTCAGCGCCGACAGCGGCCGCCGGAGCGTCTGGTGGCGGACATCGTCCTCGTCGAAGAGCTCCCGAACCGCTTCCCAGAAGGGGCTCGGCTCCCGCGGCGTCCCCTCGTCACCGACCGCCTGACGGACGAGCACGAGCCGCCGTCGCGGGCGTGTGCACGCGGTCGCAAACAGGTACCTGTCGCGGCTCGCGGGCTCCGGGCGCTCGAGCCGCGCGCCACGACTTTGCTCGAGACCGCGGCGCGTTTCCTCGTCGAGGAACGGCTCGACGCGCGACCGACGCGGCAGAACTCCCTGCTCGAGGCCGAGGACGAAGACGGTGTCGAAGCGCCGCGTGCGGGCGCGGAGCAGGTCGATGACGGCGACGCGGCCCGGCGCATCGACGCGCTCGCCTCGGACCGTGACGCGCTCGAGCGCGACGAGCACGTCGCGCCGGCCGAGCGTCCAGCCCGCCTCCGCCAGGAGCGCGAGCTCGTCGAGGACGCGGCCGACGGCGTCGTACGCCTGGAGGTCGGAACGCGACAGGGAGCCGAGCGGAGGCACGACCAGGCCATGGGCGTTGCGGAGCATGGCCCCGCTCACGGCCGCGACGATCTCGACCGGCGACCGCTCGGAATGCGCGAGCTCGAGAAGCGGCAGCGAGCGACCGCCGCGTAGCTCGCCCGTGACCTCGACGGTGCGATCGCCGCGGATGACGCCGCGGCCGCGCAGCTTGCCCTCGACCCAGTCCACCTCGCGGCGCTGGACGCCCGAGTACGGCGAGCGGAGGTGGGCGTAGAGCTCCGGTCGCTCGCCGTCCAGCCAGGCAAATCGCAGGAGCGAGAGGAGTGCCTGTCCGAACGGCGTCGCGCGAAGCGTCGTTCGCCCTTCGAAGGCGATCGGCACGCCGAGCGCGGCGAAGGCCGTCTCGAGCGGGACGCGGACGGCGTCGAGCGAAGGGCAGACGACCGCGATCTCATCGGGCGCGACGCCGGAGCGGATCGCGGCGAGCGCCTCCTCGGCGACGAGCTCGAGCGTACCGCGTGTCCCGGCGCCCTCGAGGAACCGGATGGCACCGTCGAGCTGTGCCCGCTGCGCGGTTGGGACGAACAGCTCGCGTTCGACGTGCGCGAGCGCCGGCGGCAGGTAGTCCTCGGCCCGCGGTGGAAGCTCTGCGATCCGGTCGCCCGCGAGCGCGGCGAGGTCTGTTGCCGTCCGGGCGAGCGAGGCGTAGACGGCCCGGCCGGGCTCGTACGGGAGCGAGACGTGGGCGTCGGTCCGGGCCGAGAGCGCCTCGAGGAGCCGCCACTCCGCACCGGTGAGGTCCTCGAAGCCGTGCGCGAGCACCGGGCTGTCACCCCACGAGGCGACCTCTCCGGTCAATCGCTCGATCGCCCTCCGGCGGAGGAGGCCGCGGTCCCAGGCGCCGAGACGCTCCAGCTCCACCCGGTACGAGCGCACGAACGACGCAAGCGGCTCATGGAGGTCTTCGGCATCGACGAGGGCACCGTCCAGCTCGGCGAGCGCCCTTCCCAGCGCGTCTCCGAAGCCCGGGAAGCGCGAGCCCGCGCCGTCCGGCGCAGCCTCGACCACACGGCGCACGACGACCGCGCGCTCCGCCTCGCCGATGAGCCGCCGCCCGCGGCCGTCACCGCGTGCGAGCGTCTCGAACAATCCGTCGAACGTCCCGATCGTGCCGGCGAGGAGGCCGCCCTCGCGGCGAACGAGCTCCCGCTCGATCCGCTCGACGTCGGACCGGTTGGGAACGATAAGCCACGGGTCGCGGTCGATCGCCTCGACGAAACGGTCGAGCAGCGTCGCGACCTTTCCGGCATGCGCCGGACCGACGACGAGGGAGAGACCCACCTGTGCATGGTAGTCCGGCGGGTTTCCCGTCCCGGCTTACGGCCGGGACGGAAAGCCGCTGCGAGCGGGAAACCGATCCGGGTCGCCACGCCGTGCGTTCCGGCGCAGGCGCTTGGCGCCCGACGACGTCAGGCGAGCGACTTCGGCCTGCGGCCGCGCCGCGCGACCGCGGCACCGGGCATTCCGCCGGCGCACGAATCACAGAGATCCGCCTGCTTTGCGCCACGACGTGCGTCGGTGAACGTCACGCGAAGGACGGCGCCCTTTCCTTCGCCGACTTCGGTGCCGCACGAGTCACAAACGAGGACGGTCTTTCTGGCCACAGCTACCTCCCAACACGAAAATCGCCGCAGAGATTTCCGCTATGTGATCGCGGATGTGTATCGAGAATTGTACGCTTTTCCGGCGGACAATTTCCAGTGAAGCTACTTCGGGGATCGGCCACTAGACTTTGCCGCCGTGGATACCCGAACCATCGTCGTGCTGGAAGGCGACCAGACTGGCCAGGAACTGCTGGAAGCGGCGGTCCGCCTCCTGGACGCGGAAGTCATCGGAGTCGAGCTGGCGCTGCCCCGCTTCGACCTGTCGCTCGCGAGCCGGCGGGAGACGGGCAACGGCGTCGTGCACGCCGCCGCGAAGGCGATCGCCGCTCACGGGCTCGGCCTGAAGGCCGCGACCGTCACCCCGGAGGGCAAGGACGACGTCGGCTCGCCGAACCGAATCCTCCGCGAGGAGATCGGCGGCAAGGTGATCGTGCGCACGGGCCGGCGGATCCCGGGTGTGCTCCCGGTCGGAGGTGTCCACGCGCCGATCTCCGTCGTGCGGATGGCCGTCGGCGACGCCTACGGCGCCAAGGAGTGGCGCGAGGGGAACGGCGATGCAGAGGTGGCATTCCGGACCGAGCGGATCGAGCGAAGCGTCTGCCGGGCCGTCGCCGAGTTCGCCTTCCGTCAGGCGGAGCGCACCGGCGCGAAGGTGTTCGGCGGCCCGAAGTACACGGTCAGCCCCGTCTACGAGGGGATGCTGAAGGAGGAGATGGACGCCGCCGCGGAGCGCCATCCCGACGTCCCGTACGAGCCGCAGTTGATCGACGCGACGTTCGCGCTTCTCATCTCGTCGAGCGGTGCGCCGATGGTGATACCCGCGCTCAACAGGGACGGGGACATCCTCTCCGATCTCGTGCTCCCGCTGTTCGGATCGATCGCGGGATCGGAGTCGATGCTCGTCGCGTTCGGCGAGAACGGAATCGACCAGCCGACCGCGCTCATGGCCGAGGCGGCCCACGGGACGGCGCCGGCGCTCGAGGGCAAGGACGTCGCGAATCCGATGGCGATGATCCTCGCAGCGGCCGCGCTCCTCTCCCACACGGAGGACGAGGAGTGCGAGCGGGCCGGACGGGCGATCCGCGAGTCGACGCTCGAAGCCGTCGCCGAGGGAATCCGGACTGCCGATCTCGGCGGCCACCACGGCACGACGGCCTTCTCGGACGAGGTCATCCGCCGCACGCGGACGAAGATCGACGTCTGGTCGTCGCTCTAGGGGTGCTCAGGCCGCGACGGCGGCCGGGCCGTAGACGATCTCGTCGTTCGCCAGCGCCTCGAGGAACGCGGCGGCCACCGTGGGATCGAACTGCGTGCCGGCGCACCGACGGATCTCGTCGGCGGCCTCGTCCGCGGTCAGCGACGGGCGGTACGGACGGATCGACGTCATCGCGTCGAACGCATCCGCGACGGCGAGGATCCGACCCTCGAGCGGGATCGACTCGCCGGAGCGCCGTGTCGGGTAGCCGTGCCCGTCCCAACGCTCGTGGTGGAAGAGGACGAACGGAAGGGCCGGTGCCAGCGAGGGCACACCCGAGAGCAGCCAGATCCCCTCGACGGGATGTGCGCGGATCTCCTCGAGCTCCCAGTTCTCGAGGCGGCCGGGCTTCGAGAGCACCTCGTGCCGGACGTTCACCTTTCCGACGTCGTGGAGCGCGGCCCCGAGGCGGAGCGCCTCGAGCTGTTCCTCCGTCCATCCGAGACGTCTCGCCACGGCCTCGGCGTTCGTCGCGACACGCGCGGCGTGCGCGCTGAGCGCGGGGTCGCAGACCTCCATCGCGGTTGCAAAGGCGGCGAGACGAACCACGGGCTGTCACGTTCCCTTCCCGCGACCAGAACCCTTCCCGTCCCGTAGATTCTCGCGATGAAGGTCTGCGTGCCGAGGGAGTCCGGTCATGGAGAGCACCGTGTCGCCCTCGTTCCGGAGACGGTCGGGAAGCTCGGAGCGGCCGGATTCGACTTCGTCGTCGAGCGGGGAGCCGGCGTCCTCGCGGGGTTCCCCGACGAGGCCTACGCGGACGCGGGTGCACGCCTCGCCGACTTCCCCGGCGCGCTCGAGGGGGTCGAGGGTGTGGTCCGGGTCGGGTCGCCCGGCGCCGACGAGGTCGGCGCCTATCCGCGGGGCCTCGTGCTCGTCGGGTTCCTGCAACCGCTCACGGACCATGACGGCATCGCCCGTCTGCAGGAGCGAGGTGTCGTCGCGTTCGCGATGGAGTCGATTCCGCGGATCACGCGCGCGCAGTCGATGGACGCGTTGTCGTCGCAGGCGACCATCGCCGGCTACAAGGCAGTCCTTCTCGCCGCGGATCGGAGCCCAAAGCTGTTCCCGATGCTGATGACGGCGGCCGGGACGATCGCCCCTGCACGCGTCCTCGTGCTCGGGGCGGGCGTCGCGGGCCTGCAGGCGATCGCGACGGCACGGCGCCTCGGCGCTGTCGTCTCCGCGTTCGACGTGCGACCGGCCGTCGCCGAGCAGGTCGAGTCGCTCGGCGCCTCGTTCCTCGACCTCGGCGTGCGGGGCGAGGAGACCGAGGGCGGCTACGCACGCGAGCTGACCGAGGCACAGCAGCGCCAGCAACAGGCGGCGCTCGAGGAGCGGATCCCGGAGTTCGACGTCGTCGTCACGACGGCCGCGATCCCCGGCCGTCCCGCCCCGCGCCTGATCCCGGCGGGGGCGGTCGAGGCGATGCGGCCCGGCTCGGTGATCGTCGACCTGGCGGCGGAGACGGGTGGGAACTGCGAGCTCACCTCGCCCGGGCACGAGATCGCGCACACGGGAGTGACGATCGTCGGCCTCACGAACGTTCCGTCGTTGATGCCCGCCGACGCGAGTCGCCTCTACTCGCGGAACGTCGCCGCGCTGCTCGAGCATCTCGCGCCCGGCGGGACGCTCGCGCTCGACTTCGAGGACGAGATCACCGCCGGCGCGTGCGTGGCCGGCCGGCCCGCGGAGGTGGCCGCATGAGCGATCTCAGCCTGGTGGTCGAGCTGACGATCCTCGTGCTCTCGATATTCCTCGGCTTCGAGGTCATCTCGAAGGTGCCGACGATGCTCCACACGCCGCTGATGTCGGGCACGAACTTCATCCACGGGATCGTGATCGTCGGCGCGATCGTCGTGCTCGGCTACGCCGAAGACGGAGTGACGAAGGCGATCGGCTTCGTCGCGATGGTGCTCGCCTCCGCCAACGTCGTGGGCGGCTGGTTCGTCACCGACCGCATGCTCGAGATGTTCAAGCGTCGCCCGACCGATCCGAAGGAGCGCTAGCGGTGCTCTCCGACCCGGACGTCGTCGGGCTTCTCTACCTCGTCGCGATCGTCTGCTTCATCGTCGCGCTGCGATTCCTCTCCTCGCCGAAGCACGCGCGCAAAGGCAATTGGGTCGGCGGCGTCGGGATGATCGTCGCGATCGCGACGACGCTCGCGCTCGACGGCATCGGCAACTGGGCGCTGATCATCGTCGGCGGCGCGATCGGCTCGGTGATCGGGGTCGTCGGCGCGCGGACGGTGAAGATGACCGCGATGCCGCAGATGGTGGCCCTGTTCAACGGGGTCGGCGGCGGAGCGGCGGCGCTCGTCGCGCTCGCGGAGTTCCATGTCACGACCGGCGGCCTTGCGGACGACGAGATCGTCTCGATCGTCCTCTCGGGGCTGATCGGCTCGATCTCCTTCTCGGGCTCGCTCGTCGCGTTCGCGAAGCTGCAGGAGCTCGTCTCGGGCCGACCGATCGTGTTCCGCGGCCAGAACATCGTGAACTCGGCGATCCTCCTCGGCGCCGCCGGGCTCGGCGTCGCGCTCGTCGCGGGAGTCGACGAGGAATGGGCGCTCGTCGCCCTGCTCGTCCTCGCGCTCGTGTTCGGCGTCATGTTCGTGCTCCCGATCGGCGGCGCCGACATGCCGGTCGTCATCTCGCTCCTCAACGCGTTCACGGGTCTGGCCGCCTCGGCAACCGGATTCGTCCTCGACTCGACCGTCCTGATCGTCTCCGGAATGCTCGTCGGCGCCTCGGGCACGTTCCTCACGCTGATGATGGCGAAGGCGATGAACCGCTCCGTCGCGAACGTCCTTTTCGGCGCGTTCGGGCAGGTGCAGGCCGGAGCCGGCGGCCCGCGCGGGGACGACGGCCGCACCGTCCGCGCTACGACCCCCGAGGACGTCGCCGTCCAGCTCTCGTTCGCGCGGAAGGTCATCGTCGTCCCGGGATACGGCATGGCCGTCGCCCAGGCACAGCACGACGTCCGCCAGCTCGCAGAGGTGCTCGAGGAGAAGGGCGTCGACGTCGCCTACGCCATTCACCCCGTCGCGGGCCGAATGCCGGGCCACATGAACGTCCTCCTCGCCGAGGCGAACGTGCCATACGACCAGCTCAAGGAGATGGACGAGGTCAACCCGGAGTTCGCGCAAACCGACGTCGCGCTCGTCATCGGGGCGAACGACGTCACGAACCCAGCTGCGCGGAGCGACTCGTCGAGCCCGATCTATGGCATGCCGATCCTCGACGTCGACAAGGCCGCGAGCGTGATCGTGATGAAGCGCAGCATGAACCCTGGCTTCGCCGGGATCGACAACGAGCTCTACCTCGACCCGCGCACCACGATGCTGTTCGGCGACGCGAAGGACTCCGTCGTCAAGCTCATCGGCGCCGTCAAGACGGCGTGAGCGTCCCGTTCTTCTCGGGCAACGCCGTGATGGAGGCCGTCACGCCTCACGAAGCGTACGACGCGGTGCGCGCAGCCTTCGTTGCCCACGTGCGCGGCGAGTGGACGATGCAGCCGAAGCTCTACGTAACCAACTACCCCGCGGGCGACTTCCGCGCGATGCCCGCGCTCGGTGGAGGCCACGCGCTGCTCAAGTGGGTCACCTCGTTCCCGGGCAACCCGGCGCGCGGGCTGCCCACGGTCACGGGCCTCGTGGTGCTCTCCGACGCGGAGACGGGACAGGTGGTCGCCCTGCTCGACGCGGCCGCGGTGACCGCGCTGCGGACCGCTGCGGCCGGCGTGCTCGCCGCGGACACGCTCTGCCGCGCGGGCGCCGCGACGTATGCCGTGATCGGGTGCGGCGTCAACGGCGCCGAGACGGCGAGGATGCTCGTCGCGCACGGTGCGACGCCGACGGTGTGGGACGTCGACCAGGCACGCCGCGAGACCGTGGCCGAGCGGCTCGGAGTGAGTGTCGCGGCCACCGCCGAGGCTGCCCTGGCGGCCGACGTCGTGATCACCGTCACTCCGGGGACGACCGTGCTCTACCCGTCCGGCTCGCTCGAGGCGGGGCAGCACGTCTCCCTCATGGGCGCCGACGGGCCTGGCAAGGCGGAGGTCGCGGTCGAGGAGCTCGGCCGCGCGCACCTGTTCTGCGACGAGTGGGAGCAGGCGAGCCACGGCGGTGAGCTCGCCGCCGGCGTCGCCGCGGGGGTGGTGTCGCGCCACCGGGTGACCGAGCTCGGACACGTCCTCTCCGGGGACACGGACGGCAGGCGGAGCGCCGAGGACGTGACGCTCTTCGACTCGACGGGGCTCGCGATCCAGGATCTCGCGATCGCGAAGGCGGCGGTCGCGAAGGCAGACGCGCTCGAGCTGCCGCGCCTCTCGCTCTGACGCCTAGGCGCCGAGCAGCCGAGCCGGCTCGAAGAGGTCGAGGAGCGGGTCGCGGTCGCCGAGGATCGGCGCGCGCGACGAGGCGGCCGCACGCGAACCCGAGCACGTTCCCGTGGCCCGAGTAGCCGCCTGCGACCCACGTCCCCGGCCGGCCCGGCACGCGGCCGACGACGGGCTGGAAGTCGAGGACGAGGCCGAAGATCCCCGCCCAGCGGTAGTCGACGCGGAGCTCGCGGCCGACGAGCTCGTTCACGAACGACGAGAGCGCCTGCTGCACGTCGTCGGTGACCTTCTCCTCGTCGGTGAACTCCCGATCGAGTGACACGTCGCGAAAGCCGCCCGCGACGATCCGGCCGTCCTCGGTCTGGTGCCAGTAGTCGAAGCCATGGCGGCCGTAGTGCGGCGTCTCGAAGAGGCGCTCCGAGAGCGGCTCGGTCGCGATCACCTGACCGCGGGTCGGCACGATGAGCCCTTCGAGGTCGCCGAGGAGACCACTCGGATAGCCGTCCGTGGCGATCACGACCGTCTCCGCACCGAGCTCGGACACGTCCGTCACGCGGCGGCCCTCGACGAACTCGGCGCCGGCCGCCGCGGCGCGGGCCGCGAGGCTCCTCACCCACCGGGCCGGCTGCAGGGCGCCGTCCGTGGGATGGCGGATCGCAGCGGTGAAGCGGCCGGTCAATGGGCCTCCCGGAGCGTCGATCCACTCCGCCTCGATGCCGTCGGCCCAGAGCGCCTCGATCTCGTCGCGCAGGTCCTCGCGCTCTTCGGCGTCGGCGGCGAGGCGGAGGCTCCCGAGCCGCCGGAACGAGTCGCCCGCGAGCCCTGCCATCGCGTTCAGCTCCTCCTCGGTCCAGCGCCAGAGCGCGAGCCCGCGCTCCCGTCCGAGGTCGGCGACGACCTGGTCGTAAGGCCCAGCCATGCCCCGGAGGGCAAATCCGCCGTTCCGCCCGCTCGCGCCCTCGGCGACGCGCCGCTCATCGACGACCCGGACGCGCAGCCCCGCCTCGGCGAGCGCGAGGGCGCATGCGCAGCCGGTGATCCCAGCGCCGACGATGCCGACATCCGCCGGTTCGCCATTCCCGGCCGGCAGCGCAGTCGCGGGCTCGTCCAGCCAGTAGGGCGTCACCGGGCGATCGTACTGCGCACCATCCCCTCCTCGATCGTGACCACGCCGTCGAGCTCGAGCTCGACGAGCGCCGCAGCCACGGCCGCCGCCGGCAGCGCGGTCGCCCGCACGAGCTCGTCCTGCGTCGCCGCCCCGGACGAGAGCGCGTCGACGATCGCCGCAGCCGCAGGATCGTCAGGGACGACGGGCGCCGCTGGTCTCGCCTCGACGCCGATCGCCTCCAGCACGTCCGCGCCGCAGGTCGCCGGGGTCGCGCCCAGGCGCAGTAGCGCATTCGACCCGGCGCTCAGCGCGCTCGTGATCTCACCGGGCACGGCGAGCACCTCCCGCCCGTCCTCGAGCGCGAAGTCTGCCGTGATCAGGGCACCGGACCGCTCACGAGCCTCGACGACGACCGTCGCGCGAGCGAGACCGGCGATGATCCGGTTGCGCGCGGGGAAGCGCCACGGCGCCGGCTCGACGCCCGGCTCGTACTCGGAGACGACGAGGCCGCCCGTCTCGACGATCGCCCGGGCGAGCTCGGCATGGGCGGCCGGGTAGTCGCGGTCGATCCCGCAGCCGAGCACGGCGACGGTGCGGCCGCAGGCGGCCAGCGCGCCTCGGTGCGCCTCGCCGTCGATCCCGCGCGCAAGCCCGCTCACGACGACCACCCCCGCAGCGGCGGATTCCGTCGCCAGCATCCGCGCGACCGACCGGCCATAGCCCGAGCAGGCCCGGGCGCCGACGATGGCGACGGCCATCTCGGAGAGCACGTCGAGGCGGGCATCCCCGCGGACCCAGATCGACGACGGCGGGTCGGGGATCTGGTGAAGCAGCGCCGGATAGCCTCGCTCGCCGGCGTCGAAGCCGGCGAATCGTCACCGGAGCGAGAGCTCCGCCGGCGAGCGGTACGAGAGCGCCTCGGCAACGTGCTCCGGACGGACGTCGGTCGAGCCAGCAAGCGCGGCGATCGTGCGGGCGACGCGCGCGACCCGCGCGCGTCCACGCCCGCTCAGCGGAAGACGGTCGACGGCACGGTCGAGCAGCTCGGACGAAGCTGCCGTGCGCCGCGGCGTCGACCGCGAGAGCCGCTCCGCCGCCGCGGTCACGCGCTCCCTCACGCCCGCCGAGGCTTCAGCCGCTCCGGCCGCGAGCTCGTCCGCCCGCGGCCGCGGCATCGCGACGACGAGATCGAAGCGATCGAGGAGCGCGCGCGAGACCCTGTCCCGATACGCCGCGACGCGGGCCGGCGTGCAAGAGCAGTCGAGACGGGGGTCGCCGCGACCGCCGCACGGGCAGAGGTTCATCGTCGCCACGAGCCGGAACCGCGCAGGGAACAGCGAGCGGCCGCCGACCCGGGCGACGGACACGACCCCATCCTCGAGCGGCTGCCGGAGGGCCTCGAGCACCGAGCGCGGGAACTCCGGCAGCTCGTCGAGGAGGAGCACGCCCCGATGCGCCAGGCTCACCTCGCCGGGGCGGGGGACGGCACCGCCGCCGACGACGGCCGCGGCAGACGCCCCGTGATGCGGGGCGCGGAAGGGGGCCGTGGCGACGAGCCCGACCCCGGTGAGCGTTCCCGACACCGAGTGGATCCGCGTCACCTCGAGCGCCTCGTCGCGCGACAGCGGCGGGAGGATCGACGGCATCCGGCGCGCCAGCATCGTCTTGCCCGTGCCCGGCGGGCCTGCGAGGAGGAGGTTGTGCGACCCCGCGGCGGCGATCTCGAGCGCGCGCCGCCCGCGCTCCTGCCCGCGTACGTCGGCAAGGTCGGGGAGCGGCCGGGGCGGCCCGTGGTCGCGCCGCGGGGCGGCCGGCGCGATGTCCGCGTGGCCGAGGAGATACCCGACGGCCTCGGCGAGATGCCTGACGCCGACCGCCTCCACGCCCGCGAGCGCCGCTTCCTCCGACGAGTCGGCCGGGCACAGCACCCGACGGAGGCCCGAACGGGCGGCGCCCTCGGCGGCCGCGATCGCGCCGGCGACCGGCCGAACCCGTCCGTCGAGCCCGAGCTCCCCGATGCACGCGTGCTCCTCGAGCCGCGCGAGCGGGACCTGCGACGACGCGGCGAGGATCGTGAGGGCGATCGCGAGGTCGAAGCCGGTGCCCTCCTTGCGGAGCGCGGCCGGCGCGAGGTTGACCGTGATCGCGCGACGCGGCCACTCGAGCAGGGCGGAGTCGACCCCGCTCCGGACGCGGTGCTTCGCCTCCTGACAGGCGCGGTCTGCGAGCCCGACGATCGAGAACGAAGGCAGGTCGCTCGAGCGCAGGTGCGCCTCGACCTCGACACGACGCGGCTCGAGGCCGACGAGCGCGAACGTGACCGCGCGGCCCAGCACGATCCGACCGTACGGCCGCACCCGTGACGTAGGTGCGCCGACTTCGTGTCGAGAGTGGAGCGGGAGCGGTGGGGCCGGGCGGCCCCACCGCTCGCGTCAGGCTCAGCCCGTGTAGCAGAGCACGTACAGCGTGAACGTGCTCGCGTTGCCGCTGTCGTTCCCGCCCGTGGCGCGGAAGCCGGTCACGTTGTTGTTCGTGACGACCGGCGTCATCCGCTGTACCCACAGCTCGCGATCGTCGACGTCGTCGCTCCAGCCCGTGCCGGCCGAGATGGCCTTCTCGTTCGCATTGCAGTTGACCGTCACCGTGGCCGTGTCGTAGGCGCCGTTCTGCGCGACACCGCCGGGCACGGCAACGCCCGCCGAGCGGACAGTGATCGGCCCGATCAGACCGGCGGGGCCGGCGGGGCCTGCAGGCCCGGCAGGCCCGGCAGGACCTGCGGGGAGCGAGTTCGAGGCGAAGTCGTCGCGCGTGAGCGAGCCGTTCCGGACGTCGGAGCCCGTGACGGCGTTCGGCGCGATGTCGGCGCCCAGCACGTTGTTGTTCTTGATCTTCGCCGTGGTCACCGAGCCCGTTCGGAGCTGGGTGGTGCCGACCGAGTTCGGCGCGATGGCGTTGACGGCCGCGACACTCGTGCCGCCGAGGGCGACGAGCAGCGCGATGCACGCGACGATCATCGCGGGCGACGGACGGTGTGCGATCAGCTTGCGCATGGAGCTCCTCTCTCGATGAGGACGGTTCGTGCCGAGGCTCAGATGGCCCGGCAGATGAGGATCGACTCGAAGTACTCCCCCGCTCTCCGTCCCGTTCTCCGGTTGACGTGGCGCTCGAGCCGCTCATCGAGACGAAGCCTTGCACGGTCCAGAATTTCCGAATACAACCCACGCCGATCATTTACAACCACGCATACCGGCGCTTCCACGGCGAGCCGACTGCGTGCGTTCGAGAGCACGTCCGCGACACCGTCGACGTACGCCTGGATCGCAGCGCGGCTGACGCCTCGCGCGGGACGACCGAGCTCCTCGGCCCGGCGTTCCTCGAGCCCGAGGAGCTCGTACGCGTACCGGTGCTGCTCGTGGTAGTCGATCAGCCCGGGATACGGCGGTGAGGTGATGACCGCGTCGAACGGCCCGCCCAGCTCGATCGTACGCGCGTCGCCGTGAAGCACCGATGCGCACGCGTCCTGGTCGCGGACGGCGGCGAAGCTCTCGATCCGGTCGAGGGTGTCGAGCGTGTAGCGGAGCAGGAACCTCCGTGCGTCCTCGACGGGACGGCAGGTCCGGCGGTGCTTGTGGCACCAGTACGGCTCGAGCTGCGGCTCGCGAGGGAAGTCGAGGTCGAAGTGCGTCGTGCGGCGCGCCGACCGAGCGGCTCGCGCGAGGACGACGCGAAGCACATCGACCGAGGCGGTGCTCTCGGCAAGCGAGCGGAAGTGGAGCAGCTCCGCGGCCGCGCGCGGCCCGTACCAGGCGCGGACGAACGGCGACGCCTCCGCGGGATAGCGGCCGTCGGGCTCGAACGACGTGGCCTGCTCGTGCGCCCACAGGAGGTCGCGGCGGATCGCGTCGAGGTTGTGCCTGCGGGTCTTGACCCGCATCAGCAGGCAGTTGAAGCCAGCGATGTCGACGCCGACCGCGTTCCGCCCCGATTCGAGCGATTGCACGAGCGTCGTCCCGGAGCCGGCGAACGGGTCGAGCACCGTCCCTCCCGGCTCGACGTAGCGATCGAGAAGCGCCTCGACGAGCTGCGGGACGAACTTGCCGAGGTACGGGTGCAGGCGATGAACGTGCTTCGTCCGCTCCCGCTCCGGCAGCTGCTGCTCTGACCAGGAGAGCGCCATGTCCAGGCGCCCGTAGAGCGCCTCCTGCGTGGCCGCCATTGCCAACTGTTCGGCGCGAATGCGGGTGTTCCTCGACTCGAGGTCGCCTTGACCTCGCCCCACGGCGGGTGAACACTCGGGTTGCAGCCAGACTCCGGAGGGGTGTCGGGATGCGCTCGTCCACGACCGGTGGCTCGTGCGGCGGCTGCCGAAGCTCGTGCGCGCTGCCGGCTTCGAACTGCATGCGAGCCTGCTGGGCCGCAAGCCCTCATAGCGCCGCTCGAAACGGGTGGCGCGGCGCCCGCGTCTGCGGGCACCGCGCCGGGCTCGATGTCTAGAGGCCGCGCTTCGCGTCGAGCGCCTGGAGGCGCTCGATGCGCGCCCGGATCGGCGGATGCGTGGAGAACAGCGCCGCCATGCCCCCTCCGGTCAGCGGGTTCACGATGTAGAGCGACGCGGTCGAGGGGTTCACCTGCATCGGCAGGGCCTCGACGCCGCGCTGGAGGGTCCCGAGCGCGTCCGCGAGGGGACGGCCGGTCCCGAGCAGCTCGGCCGCGGTCGCGTCGGCGAGGAACTCGCGCTGTCGCGAGACCGCGAACTGGAGCAGCATCGCGGCGATCGGCGCGATCACGATCGCGGCGATCGTCCCGACGATCCCGAGCGGGCTTTCGTCGTCGTCGCCGCCGAAGAGCCACTGGAACTGCAGGAAGTGCGCGACTGCCGAGATAGCGGCGCCGATCATCGCGGCGATCGTGGTCACGAGCACGTCGCGGTTCTTGATGTGCGCGAGCTCGTGTGCGAGGACCCCCCGCACCTGATCGCGCGGCATCAGGGCGAGTAGCCCCTCGGTGACCGCGACGGCCGAGTGACGCGGGCTCCGGCCGGTTGCGAATGCGTTCGGCTGCTCGGACGGGATGAGGTAGAGCCGTGGCATCGGGAGCCGGGCCCGCTGCGCGAGATCCTCGACGTCGGCGACGAGATCGGGCTTCTCGCCCGCCTCGAGCGGCCGGGCGCGGCTCATCTTCAGCGCGAGCCGGTCCGAGAACCAGAACATTGCGAAGTTGAAGCCGACGGCGATGACGAGGAACAGGGCGATCCCGCTCGTGCCTCCGACGAGGCCGCCGACCGCGACGAAGAGCGCGGAGAGGCCCGCCAGCAGGATCCAGGTGCGCATGCGCGTGGTCATCGGATGTTTCGTGTCCTTTCGGCTGACGTGTGGGTCTCTGTCAGCCGAAGGTTTCTCCCGCCCCTCACGAGGCCGACGTGCCCGGGCACGAGGGTGTCGCCACCATCGGCCGTTCTGACGAGCACGTCCGTTCGGGGATAGTGCCCCCCGGCTATTGCTACCTACTGTAACGGAGGCCGCGGCGCTCTCATTCCGCGCAAAGCTTTGACAACTCGTCGCCGAGGGAAGCCTTGTACCGACGAAGGTCATTCTGCGCCGAGCTCGAAGCGCTCGAGCCGTCCGGCCGTGATCGCCACCACCTCGAAGCCGATCTCGAGCGCCGCCGCCTCCGGATGGGTCTGCAACCAGGCCGCCGCGGCCCGTCTGACACGACGTCGCTTCTCCCGGTCGACGGCCGCCTCCGGCCCGCCGAACGAGCCGCGTGCGCGCTCCTTCACCTCGACGAACGTCAGCCGCCCGCCCCGGCGGACGACGAGGTCGATCTCGTTCCCCGCGGCCCGGACGTTCACGCCGAGGATGCGGTAGCCGCGGAGTCGGTAGTGACGGGCGGCGATCCGCTCGCCGCGATTCACATCGAAATGTATGCCCGTGCCGCGAAGGAGCGCCGATGCTGCGGGCACGGGCCGTGCGCCTGGACGGCGCGGGTGTGGTCCGGCGTGATGTACCCGACGTGCGACGAGAACCCGTACCGCGGGTACAGGGCGTCGAGGCGGCGCATCAGGCGGTCGCGGGTCACCTTGGCGACGATCGACGCGGCAGCGATGGCGGCGCTCTTCGTGTCCCCGTCGACGATCGCGGTGTGGGGCGGCGCGAGCGGTCCGAGCCGGAAGCCGTCGACGAGGCAGGCCTCGGCGGGCGGGTGGAGCTCTGCGAGCACGGTCCGAAGGCCCCAGAGGTTCGACCGGTGCAGGCCGGTCCGGTCGATGTCCGCCGAGGGGATGACGCGCACGGCGATGCGCGAGGCCGCGGCGAGCACGGCGTGGTAGAGCCGCTCGCGGTCGACGGGGTCGACCTGCTTCGAGTCGTTGAGGTACGACAGCGGACGGACGCTGTGCCCGCGAAGCCCGTCGTAGTCGAGCAGGACGCCGGCGACGACGAGCGGCCCGGCGAGCGACCCGCGGCCCGCCTCGTCCGCGCCGGCGACGAACCGCGCCCCGAGCCGCCGGTCGTGGCGGAGCAGGCGCTGTCCGGTCGAGAGCGGCACGGGGTCCGAGGATAGCCCTCCTCGTCGGACGGGATCGCGCCGACTTCGTGGCGACTCCGCGGCGACGCTATGCCGGGAGGACGCAGCCCGCGTTCTTCGCCTCGAGCCGAATCGCGGCCCGAGCGCCGACCGCCGTCGGCGTGAGCTCGACCCGGTACCAGTCGCAGCCGCCCTCGACGCGACGCGCCGTGCAGATCACGACGCGGGCCTGCCGCTCGACGAGCCAAGGGCGCGGGTTCCCCGTGCAGTGCACCTCGTCCGTGTCGTAGGCGGGGTTCGCTGCGAGGCGGGACTCGGTCGCCTCCCGTGCGAAACGCTGCGTATCGTCCTCCGCGCCGCCGCAGCCGGTCAGCGCGAGCAGCACGACGCAGACGCCGAGGGCGACGAGCCAGCGCACGAGACGAATCTAGCCGGAGCGAGCGCGGCAGCCGCGATCGCCGCGACGGAGGGCGGGGCTCAGCCCTGCCGGAGCTCGCGGACGCGCGCCTTCTTGCCGACGCGACCGCGGAGGTAGTAGAGCTTCGCCCGGCTCACGTCGCCGATCATCGCGACCTCGAGCTTCTCGATCTTCGGCGAGTGCAACGGGAACGTCCTCTCGACGCCGACGCCGAACGAGTTCTTCCGCACCGTGAACGTCTCGCGCGCGCCCGAGCCCTGCCGCTTGATGCAGATCCCCTCGAAGACCTGCACGCGCTGGCGGTTGCCCTCGATCACCTTGAAGTGCACGCGCAGCGTGTCCCCGGCCTTGAACTGGGGGACCTCACGCAGCTGGCGCCGCTCGATGCTCTCGATGACCGTGCTCATGACAAGAGGGTCGGCCGTCGGCCGGCGACGGATGATAGCGGACGAACGATGCTCCGCCCGCGGTCGCCAACCGGAGCGATGACGCTGTGCAGGGAGTCACACCGGCGACACCCGACGCCTTCGGGAATGTGCCCCGCGGTTACGCGGGTGCCGACCCTCCGCAGGTGACGTCCGGTCCTCGAACATCGTCGCTCCGCGGCGCTGACCAAAGGCTCGGCGACAATGAACCGTCAAGGGGGTTGCGGCCGCGGAAGCGGCCGCGTTCAGGGATGTGCCCCGCCGGAGGCGGGGATCGAGCGGCAGGATTCCGCTTCTGCGGAATCCTGCTTCGCGAGCAAGCTCAGCGCAGCGAGATCCGGTTCGGCGGCCAGTACGTCGCGAACACCTTGCCGATGAGGTTGCCGCGCGGGACCGAGCCCCACTCGCGCGAGTCGCACGACTGGGAGCGGTTGTCGCCCATCATGAAGTAGCTGTTCTTCGGGATCTTGGTCGGGCCGTACGTCTCGCCCGACCGTCGCGACTGCTCGAGGTACGGCTCTTCCAGCTTTCGACCGTTGATGTAGACGTAGCCCACACCCCGCTGGAGGCGAACCTCGACCGTCTCCCCGGGCAGGCCGATGATCCGCTTGACGAAGGTTCCGCCCGCTCCGCACTTCACGCGCGCGGCATCGGGCGTCTCGAAGACGACGATCTCGCCGCGGCGCGGGTCGCGGAGGTGGTAGATGAAGCGGTTCGCGAGGACGCGGTCGGAGAAACGCGCCTCGCAGCCCGAGGCAGGCTGAGCGCAGTGGAGCGTCGGCTCCATCGAGGACGACGGAATCCTGTACGGATTGACGACGAACGCCTTGACGAGGAGGACGATCGCAACCGCGCCGATGATCGTGACCGCCCAGTCCACGATCACGCGGAGCGGGTCCGGAAGCCCCCGCGTCAGGCGGTCGACCGGGTTGCGCGAGTGCCGGTGATGCGCCCGGTGCTCCGACGCCACGACGGCCGGGAGCGGCTCCTGACCGTCCCCGTCGTGCGCGACGAGCGGGATCTCGGCGGGCGTCGTCGGCCAGCCACCCTCGTCGGGCGCGCGTGACACGTCGGGGCCTGCCCCCTCCGGCTGCGCTGCGCCGCCGTACACCGGCTCGGCGGCGTGGCCGTCCTCTGCGCCGCGGGCGGCGTCGCGCTCGTCGATCCCGCTCACAGCGCGCTCCTGACGCGACTCTGGTCCCGGCGCCACCGCTCGATCCGGCCGTGATCGCCGGAGAGCAGTACCTCGGGGACGTCCCACCCGCGGTACTCCGCCGGGCGGGTGTAGTGCGGGTACTCGATCCCTCCGTCGAGGGCGGCCGAGAAGCTCTCGTGCTCTCCGGACCCGTCCGCCAGCGCGCCGGGGAGCCGGCGTGCGATCGCGTCGAGCAGCACCATCGCGGGAAGCTCACCGCCCGAGAGGACGTACGGGCCGATCGACAGTGCATCAGTGCAGAGATGCGTGACGATGCGCTCGTCGAAGCCCTCGAACCGCGACGAGAGCACTGCGATCGCCGGCTCCGCGGCGAGCTCCTCGACGAGCTCCTGGTCGAGCTGACGCCCCTGAGGCGTCAGCGCGACGATGCGCACGGGCCGATCGTCGCCGTACGCCACGCCCAGCGCGGCGTCGACGACGTCGACGCGGAGCACCATCCCGGCGCCGCCTCCGTACGGATCGTCGTCGACCTGCCCCGCCCGGAGCGGCGTCGTGTCGCGATAGTTGAACAGCCGGAGCTCGAGCTCCGTGCCGAGCACCGTCGCGAGCGGCTTCTGCTCCGTGAGCCAGCCGAACGCGTGCGGCACCTGGGTGAAGACGTCGATGCGCACCAGCGGTCCAGGGTACCCCTACGACAGGAAGCCCCGGTCGACGACGATCCTCCGCGCCTCGACGTCCAGCTCCCGGATCGCGTCCTCGATGAGCGGGACGAGACGGCCGTCGTCGAGCTCGAGGTTGTCGTTCGCGAGCCCGGGTGCCACGTCCGCCACAATGCCGACCTCCGTCCCTGCGTCGTCCACGACGGCGAGGCCGACGAGCTGGAAGGCGTAGTAGCTGTCCGGCTCGGGGGTTGGAAGGTCGCGCAGGCGCACCGCGAGCTCGGCGCCGCGGGAGACTGGCCGGTCGAGGCGGATCGCCCGGCGGCCGCCGCCGACCTGCCGGCTGAGCGTGATGCGGGCGGGCTCGCCGTCGACGAGCACCGTGGCATCGACCTCCCAGCGCCGCTCGTCCTCGCTCGCGACCTCGACGACGAAGGCCCCGTCGGTCCCGTGCGGTCGCCCGACCCTGCCGACCTGCACGAGGCTCTCCGGATCCACGCGGGTCAGTCGGCGATCTCGAGCATCAGCCGGCGGTCGCCGCGGGCGCCTGCCGAGCGCACGACCGTCCGCAGAGCGCGAGCGACGCGTCCCTGCCTGCCGATCACCTTGCCGACATCGTCCGGCGCGACGCTCAGCCGCAGGACGACGACATCACCCTCGTCGATGCGCTCGACGCGGACGGCTTCGGGGTCGTCGACGAGCCCTCGCGCGATCCAGGCGAGCAGCTCTTCCATGCCCTACTGGATGCCGGCGGCCTTGATGAGGCGCGCGACGGGCTCCGACGGCTGCGCGCCCTTGGCGAGCCAGTCCTTCACCTTGTCGCTGTCGAGATCGATCGTCGACGGGTCGGTCTGCGGGTTGTACCGACCCACGATCTCGATGAAGCGGCCGTCGCGCGGCGAGCGCGAGTCGGCGACGACGACGCGATAGATCGGGTTCTTCTTCGACCCCACGCGCGTCAATCTCATGCGAACTGCCATCTCCGGTGCCTTTCTGCTGGTTGGAAGGTTGGATTGTGCCTGCATTCGCGCGCCCGGGCCGCGCGCGTCGGGCTACCGGCGCCCGCGCCTCGGCCGACCGGCGCTGCCGCCGGGCCCGACGGAGCCGGTGAGCTCGGCCGGTAGGGTCGGCATCTTCCCCTTCCCCATCGACTTCATGACCTTCTCCATCTGCTTGCGCGCCTGGAGCAGCCGGTTGACGTCCTCGATGGTCGTGCCGCTCCCCGCGGCGATCCGCCGGCGACGGGGGCCGTTGATCAGGTGCGGCGTCCGGCGCTCGTGCGGCGTCATCGAGAGGACGATCGCCTCGACGCGCGCCATCTGCCGGTCGTCGATCTCGAGCCCGTCGAGCTGGCGGCCCATCCCCGGCACGAGCTTCATCACGCCCTGGAGCGGGCCCATCTTCTTGAGCATCCGCGACGAGGCGAGGAAGTCGTCGAAGGTGAACTGGCCGGCCATCAGGCGCCGTTCCATCTCCGCCTGCTCGTCCTGCTCGACCGCCTGCTCGGCCTTCTCGATGAGCGTGAGTACGTCGCCCATCCCGAGGATGCGCGACGCCATCCGGTCGGGATGGAACACCTCGAGCTGGTCGAGCTTCTCGCCGACCGACGCGAACTTGACCGGGCGACCCGTGACGGCCTTCACCGACAGCGCCGCGCCGCCGCGCGCGTCGCCGTCGAGCTTCGTCAGCACGACCCCGTCGAACGCGATTCGCTCCTGGAACGCCCGCGCGACGGCGACCGCCTCCTGTCCCGTCATCGCGTCGAGCACGAGCAGAACGTTGAGCGGCTTGACCTCGTCGCGGACGTGCGCGAGCTCGTCCATCAGCGCGTCGTCGATCTGCAGCCGGCCGGCGGTGTCGACGATCACGACGTCGCAGCGGTCGGCCGTCGCGCGTGCGAGCCCATCGCGCGCGGCGGCTACCGCATCGGTCGTCTCGGTGCGGTAGACGGGCACCTGGAGCTGTCGCCCGAGCTGCTCGAGCTGGTCGATCGCGGCCGGCCGCTGGAGATCGGCCGCCACGAGGCCCGGCGTCTTCCCCTCGCGCTTGCGGAGGTGGAGCGCCAGCTTCGCCGCGGTGGTGGTCTTGCCCGAGCCCTGGAGGCCGCAGAGGAGGATCACCACGGGCGCTCGCCCGAAGACGAGCTTCGAGTCGCTCGAGCCCATGAGCTCGGTGAGCTCCTCGTGGACGATCTTGACGACCTGCTGACCGGGCTCGAGCCCCTTGAGCACGTCCTGGCCGGTGGCCCGCTCACGGACGGCGGTGACGAACTGCTTGACGACCTCGAAGTCGACGTCGGCCTCGAGCAGGGCGAGGCGGATCTCGCGCGTGGCGCGCGTGACGGTCTCCTCGTCGAGGCGGGACTTCCGCCCGAGGTCGCCGAGCGCGTCCTGGAGACGGTTCGCGAGCGTGTCGAACATGGCCTGTCAGCGTACCCGGCGCCGGGGCACGCCCTTTTCGGACATGGCCCGAGGCCCCTAGACTCGAGCGGTGTCGGAATGTGACCGGTGCGGGGCCCCGAACGCCGACGCTGCCCGTTTCTGCAGCGCGTGCGGCGCCGCGCTGCCAGAGCGTGTCCGGGAGGGCCTCGAGGTCAGGAAGACGGTGACGATCCTCTTCTGCGACGTCGTCGGATCGACGTCGCTCGGCGAGGCGACCGATCCCGAGACGACACGCAGGGTCATGACGCGCTACGCCGCGTCGATGGCCGAGATCGTCGACCAGCACGGTGGGACGGTGGAGCGGTTTCGCGGCGACGAGGTGATGGCTGTCTTCGGCGTCCCCGTCGCCCACGAGGACGACGCTCTGCGCGCGGTCCGGACGGCAACGGAGATGCAACGCGCGCTGGCGGAGCTGAACACCGAGCTCCGACAGACCTGGGGTGTCGAGCTCGCCTGCCGCATCGGCATCAACACGGGCGAGGTCGTGGCAGGCGATCACGGAACCGGCGAAGGGTTCGTCACCGGCGACGCGGTGAACCTCGCCAAGCGGCTCGAGCAGGCCGCGGAGCCCGGGACGATCCTGATCGGGACGGCGACGTACCCGCTCGTGAAGGACGCGGTCAAGGTCGGCCCTCGCGAGCGCTTCTCGGCCAAGGGCAAGCGCGAGCCGGTCGCCCGCTTCCGGCTCGACGAGGTCGACACGGCCGCATCCGGCTACGCGCGACGACTCGACGCGCCGCTCGTCAACCGCGCGAAGGAGCTCGACGTGCTGCGACGACTCGTCCGCGACGCGTTCGCGGCGCGCCGCTGCGGCATCGTCACCATCCTCGGGACGGCAGGGATCGGGAAGTCGCGGATCGCCCGGGAGCTCGCGATCGAGCTCGAGGACGTCGCCGACGTCGCCACGGGGCGTTGCCTGCCCTACGGCAGCGGCATCACGTTCTGGCCGCTGCAACAGCTCGTCACGGACCTCGGCGGGATGGAGGCGGCCGCGGCCGTCCTCGCGGGGACCGACGACGGCCCAGTCGTGCTCGAACGGCTCCAGGCCGTGACGAGCGTCGCTGACACGGCGGCCCCGAGCACCGAGGTGTTCTGGGCGGTGCGGCGACTGCTCGAGCGGAGCTCCGAGCGGAGACCGCTGCTCGTCGCGCTCGAGGACCTCCACTGGGCGGAGCCGACGATGCTCGACCTCGTGGAGTACATCGCGGCGTTCGCGAACGGGCCGCTCGTGCTGCTGTGCATCGGGCGCCCCGAGCTGCTCGAGGCGCGGCCGAGCCTCGCCGCGACCAAGCTCGACCTCGAGCAGCTCAGCGACCGCGAGACGAGCGAGCTCGTCGAGGCGCTCGGAATCGAGGACGCAGACCTCCTGCAGCGCATCACGTCGACCTCCGAGGGCAACCCGCTCTTCGCCGAGCAGCTCGCCGCGATGATGGCCGACGCCGAGCCGTCCGACGCGATCGAGCTGCCGGCATCGATCCACGCGCTCCTCGCCGCGCGCATCGACAGCCTCGAGCCTGCCGAGCGGCGGATGCTGGAACGTGCCTCGATCGTGGGGAAGGAGTTCTGGCCGCGCGCGCTCGTCGCTCTGTCGGCGCGCGCCGACCAGCCTCATGTCACCGGCCGGCTGATGACGCTCGTCCGTAAGGGGCTCGTGAAACCGGCCCGAGCCGAGGTGCCAGGCGAGGACGCCTACCGCTTCCGGCACTCACTGATCTGCGACGAGACGTATGCCGGAATCCCGAAGGCCGTCCGCGCCGAGCTCCACGAGCGCTTCGCCCGCTGGCTGCAGGAGCAGGCCCGCGATGGGCGCGGCTTCGGCGAGCACGACGAGATCCTCGCGTACCACCTCGAACAGGCCCATCGCTATCGCACGGAGCTCGTCCCGGCGGACGAGCATGCGCGCGCGCTCGCCGACGAGGCGGGTGCGCTCCTCGCCGTCGCCGGCCGGCGCGCGCTCGCACGCGAGGACCTTCCCGCAGCGGTCGTGATGTTCGAGCGCGCGCTCGCTCTGCTGCCGGCGAACGCCCCCGACCGGAGCCGGCTCCTGACGGAGCTCGGGAGCGCCTCGATGCGGGCCGGCGAGTGGGAGCGCGCTCACGCGCTGCTCGACGAGGCGATCTCGTCGGCGAAAGAGGTCGGAGACCGGCGGTCTGAGCTCCGGGCGACGATCGAGCTCCAGTGGCAGCGCTCCTATACGGAGCCGGAAGGTGCGGCCGAGGAGGACCGGCGCGTCGCGGAGGCACTGATCCCGGAGCTCGAGGGGCTCGAGGACGACCTCGGTCTCGCGAAGGCGTTGTGGCTCCTGAGCGAGTCGCACCTCATCGCCGGGCGCTGGCAGGAACGGGCCGACGCCCTCGAGCGTGCGATTCGCCACGCGAGGAAGGCCTCCGACGAGGGCCAGGCTCTCGTGTTGGTCGTCCAGTTCGTCCAGGCGATGTACTACGGCCCGACTCCGGTGCCGGAGGCGCTCCGGCGTTGCGCCGAGCTCTTCGAGGCGGCCCACGCGTCGCCGACCTTCGAGGCGGGGCTCGCGACGACGATCGCTGCACTCCGCGCGATGGAAGGGAAGTTCGACCTCGCGCGCGGGTTGTACGCCGACTCGGTCGCGGTCTACGACGAGTTCGGGCTCCGCTTCCGGCGAGCGGTCCGATCCATGCTGGGGGCGCAGATCGAGATGCTCGCAGGCGACCCCGACGCGGCGGAGCAGGAGCTCCGGGTCGGCTACGCCATGCTGGAGGAGATGGGCGAGCAGGGAGCGCGGTCGACGGTGGCGGCCATGCTCGCCGACGTCCTGTCGATCCGGCAGGACGACGCCGAGACGGAGCGTTTCGTGCAGATTGCGCGCGAGACCGCCGCCGACACCGACGTCATGACGCAGGTGCTCTGGCGACGCGCGCTCGCGCGGGCGACCGCACGGGGGGGCGACGCCGCGACGGCGGAGGCGCTGGCACGCGAAGCGCTTCGGCTGTCGGTGGCGACCGACTCCCTTGATCTCCGCGCGGGATCGCTCGTCGCGCTCGCGGACGTCCTGCGCGAGGCCGGGACGCCGGCGGAAGGCGACAGGCAACTCGACGAGGCTCGGGCGCTCTACGAGGCGAAGGGAAACGGCGCGGCGATGGCGAGGCTCGCCGCCCGGCAGTCCGTCTCCTGAGCTTCCAATTCGTCGCCGAGCGACCTACGATCCGTGGTTCACAAGGAGGTGCGCCGTGCCAGAACTCCCGCAGGGGACCTACGAGGGAAGCTCCAAGGAAGAGAAGCCCGAACTCGAGCCGGCGCTGAAGCATGCGCTCAAGAACGCGTACGAGAAGGGAATGCAGGCGAAGTCGACGGACGACCGGAAGAAGCCCGACGGCTCTGATCGGACGTTCAGCTTCATCGTCGTCTCGATCGTCGTCGAGGGGACGAATCCGCCGAGCGACTACAAGGTCACGGTCAAGGACCACGGCCACGACTAGCGGCCGCACGGCGATCCGATTGGAGGCGTGCGGCGCTCCGAGAGCGCCGCACCCGAGGTACTGCTAGAGCGCCGCGCCGGACATGTGCGCCGGCAGCGAGACAGCTCCCATGCGCTCGATTGTGAACATCTCTGGCGCATACACGTTGTGCAGCGCCGACACCTCGACGACCGGATCACGGTGCACGCCGTGCATCCGCAGCGCGGGACGGAGCCGATAGTCGAGGAAGGCGCGGAATGTCTGCTCGGTCTGCCAGATCTCGGAGGCGACGACCCCACCCACACCCTCGGCGGCCATGTGGAAGATCGCGCCGGCCGGCGGGTTCACGTCGAGATCGAGCGACGCGATGACCTGGTCGTAGGCCTCGGGCGTCAGATCCGGATACCGGGCAACGACTGCGACAGCCATGCGGAGGCGTCTCCTTTCGATTCACCTTTCAGGGTGAGAGTAGTCCCTCGAACGAGGGTTCGACAATCACTCGTACGAGGGTATCGGCCGCTGCGGTGCCACCGCAACTGACCGCAGTCGACTCCTCCCGCGGTGGTTACGCGTCCGCACCGACAAGCGCGCGCGCGTAGTCGCGCGCGTCGAACGGACGGAGGTCGTCGACGCCCTCGCCGACGCCGACGAGCTTGACGGGGAGCCCGAGCTCGTGCGCGATCGCGATCGCGACGCCGCCCTTCGCCGAGCCGTCGAGCTTCGTGAGCGCGACGCCGGTCACACCCGCCGCCTCGGAGAAGAGCCGCGCCTGCTGGAGGCCGTTCTGGCCGGTGGTCGCGTCCACGACGAGCAGCGTCTCGTGCGGTGCTCCGTCGATCCTCCCGGCGATAACGCGGCGAACCTTGGCGAGCTCGTCCATCAGGTTGCCCTGCGTGTGGAGCCGCCCTGCGGTGTCGACGAGGACGACGTCCTTGCCGCGCGCGCGGGCGGCCTCGACTGCGTCGAAGGCGACCGCCGCGGGGTCGGCACCGCGCGAGCCGCCGACGAAGTCGGCCCCTGCGCGCTCCGCCCAGATCTCGAGCTGTTCCTCGGCGGCGGCCCGGTACGTGTCGGCAGCGCCGACGAGGACGCTGCGCCCGTGCTCCGACAGCTTGCGCGCGAGCTTCCCGATGGTGGTCGTCTTGCCGGTGCCGTTCACGCCGACGACCAGGACGACCGTCGGCTGCTCGGGGGCGCTGATGAGGACGGGTGGGTCGCCGAAGAGCCCGACGACCTCCTCGGCGAGCGCGTCCCCCAGGTCGCCGGTCACAGCTCGCGCCTCGAGCCGACGCACGAGCTCCGCCGTGGCGGGGACGCCGACGTCGGCCCGGATGAGCGCCTCCTCGAGACGTTCCCACGCCTCCTCGTCGGCCGGGTCGAATGAGGCGCCGAGCTCGGCGACGAGCGCGCGGCGGCTCTTGGACAGCGAGTCACGGAGCCGTCCGAAGAAGCCGGTTCGCTCCTGCTCGTCCGCGGCACCGCCGTCCGCGTCGTCCAGCAGCTCAGACCATGTCCGCGACATCGGAGCCGAACGCTAGCGGCGCGCCGACGCGAGCCTCACCTCCTCGTCGGAGAGCGCGACCTCGCTAAGCCGAGGCGGCCGCGCGCTCTTCGCGCGGGAGGCGGCGCGAGACGATCTGCGAGACGCCGTCGCCGCCCATCGTCACGCCGTAGAGGATGTCCGCCGCCTCCATCGTCCGCTTCTGGTGCGTGATGACTACGAACTGCGCCCGGTCGGCGTAGCGCCGCAGGAGCTCGACGAAGCGCGCGATGTTCGTGTCGTCGAGCGCCGCCTCGACCTCGTCGAGGAGGTAGAACGGGCACGGCTTCGCGAGGAAGAGCGCGAACAGGAACGAGATCGCGCCGAGCGCCTTCTCGCCGCCGGAAAGCAGCGACAGGCGAGTGATCCTCTTCCCCGCGGGGCGGAGCTCGACCTCGACGCCCGCCTCGAGGTCCTCGCCCTCCTCCGGCGTGACGAGCCGCAGCCGCCCCTCGCCGCCCGGGAACAGCGTCGCGGCAACCTCCTCGAAGTTCGCGGCGACGGCGGAGAAGGTCTCGTCGAACCGCCGGTTGACCGTCTCGTTGAGCTCGTCGCGGAGCGCCTCGAGCTCTGCGAGCGACGCCTCGAGATCCGCCCGCTGGGTCGAAAGCTCCTCGAGTCGCTCCTTCTCGGCCTCGTACTCCTCCTTCGCGAGCGGGTTGACCCGCCCGAGCGACTCGCGCCGCGTTTCGAGCCGGGTCAGGCGCGCCGCCAGCTCGTCGCGTCCCTCGCCGTCCTCGTTCCCCGCCGTCTCCGGCTCCTCCGCCCCCGCGGCGACCGCCTCGTCCAGCCGGCGCCGCGCCTCCGCCGCCTCGCCGTCCAGCCGTGCGAGCTCGACCTCGATCCCACTGACCACCTCGGCTGCGGCCTCCGCCGCCTGACGTAGCTCGACCTCCGCCGCGCCGAGGCGACGGAGCTCGGCGCCGAGCCCCGAGGCACGCGACGCGCCTGCGTCTACGCGTGCCCGAACAGGCGCCTCGAACCGGGTCGCACCCGCCGACGCGCGCGCCAGCCCATCGCCCAGCGCCTCCGTCACGCCGACCAGCCGGCGCAGCAGGTCGGCGTCCAGACGGCGACGGCGCGGGGCCCGCTCGACGAGAGCCGCGTCCGCGGCGAGCGCGCCATCCGTTGCGCGGCGGGCCCGCGCGGACGCTTCCTCGGACTGGCGGAGCGCGTCCGTCGCGGCTGCGAGGAGCTCCTCGCGATCGCGGCCCTCGGCGGCGCCGACGATCGCCGGCACGCCGCCGAGTCGCGCGACGACGACATCCGCGTCGGCGGCGCGGCGGGCCGCCTCCGCCGCGTCTCGCCGAGCGTCTGCCTCCAGCGCCGTGAGCCGGTCGGCTTCGGCGCGGAGCTCGGTGGCACGCCGCTCGCCCGAGGTCAGGCGCGCATTGACGGGCGCCTCGATCCGGTCGATCGTCGCGTGGGCGCGAGCCGTGAGCGTCTCGAGAGCTGCTGCCGTTTCGCCGAGGCGCTCGAGCAGCGAGACGTCGAGGGGGTCCGAACGGAGATGCGCGACGGCGGCGAACTCCGCCTCGGCGACCTCCGCCTCCGTGGCCGTCTCGGCCGCCTCGCGCGCGGCGGTGTCGGCGCGCGCGGCGAGCTCCTTCGCCTCGTCCGTCAGCGCACGACGACGCGCGTCGAGCTCGAGCAGGACCGCCTCACCGGTCTCACCGGCGAACCAGAGCTCGCCGCGTCCGGCGTCGAACCCGTACCCCTCCGCGGTGATGCCCGTGCCGTGCGCGACGTCGAGGAGCCGATCGCCGTCGACGAGCCAGACGCCGTCGAGGAGCTGCAGCGCGGCGTCCGGTCCCGACGCGATGTCCCGGAGCGGGCGCGCACCCGTAACGGGAGGCTCCGTCGCCTCGCGTGCGGTTGCGTCCACGACGACGTTCAGGCTGCCGAGGCCGCCCTCGCGGGCGCGCTCGAGCAGCGCCAGCGCGTGCCTCGCGTCGGTCGCCAGCAGCGCGGACGCACGCCACGCGAGCGCCGCCGCGACGGCCTTCTCGAGGCCCGGCTCGACCTCGAGCTCACTCACGACGAGGCGCTCGCCCTCCGCGGCGAGCGCACGGGCGGCCGGGGCGACGCCCTCCCGCTCCTCGAGCGAGCGCTCGAGCGCTGCGAGCCGGTCGCGCGCGGAGCGCGCGCGCTCCGCGAGGTCGTCACGCTCGGTCGCGGCCACACGGGCGGCGGCGCGCGCCTCGTTCGCGCGCTGCTCGAGCTCGGTCGGGCTGGGCGCGCCGCTCCGGGCGTGCGCACGGGCCGCCGCGAGCTCGTCCGCGAGGCGAGACGCGAGCGCCGCGGCGCTCTCGCGTCGCGCACCGATCCGCTCGCGCGCCGCGCCGAGCGCCACGAGCGCGCGGTTCGCGTCGCCCGAGCCCCCAGTGAGCTCTGCGACCCGCCGGTCGACGGCCTCACGCTCGACCCGCAACGACTCGAGCCGGGTCTCGGCCTCGACCGCGGCCGCTCGCTCGACAGAGGCGACGAGCGCATGGGCGTGACGGGCGCGCTCGGCCGCGTGCCCGCTCTCGGCCGCGGCGGAACGAGCCGCCGCACCTGCCTCCTCGGCGGCGAGCTCGAGCGCGCGCACGGCGTCGTCGGTCCGGGCGCCGCGAGCGCGTTCCGCCTCGGCGAGATCGTCTCGCAGTCTCGCGGCGACGACGGCTGCGGACTCCGAGCGAACGGTGAGACGCTCCCCGGCGCCCTGCAGGCGATAGAGCGCGCCGAGCGCCGCCTCGCGCGCGCCGGCTGCATCCGAGAGCTCCGTCTCCGCGCGCTCGCGGTCGCCGAGGACGGACGAGAGCTGCTCCTGGGTCGACCGCCGCGCGAGCGCGGCCGCGGTGCGGCGCTCCTCCGCTCCGGACCGGCGGTCGTCGAGCGCCGCAAGGTCGACCCGCGCGATCCGCGCCCGGAGGGCGACGATCTCCCCGGCGAGCTTCTCCGCCCGCTCGGCAGCGGTCGCCTGCAGCGCAAGCGGCCGAAGGCGCTTGCGCACCTCGTCCTCGACGTCGCGCGCGCGCTCGACCTGCGTCGCGACCCGCGCGAGCTTCAGCTCGGCGCGGTGGCGTCGACGCTTGAACTTTCCGAGGCCCGCCGCCTCCTCGACGAGCGCCCGCCGGTCCTCGGGCCTCGAGGCGAGCACCGCGTCGACCTTGCCCTGCGAGACGATCGAGTGCATCGAGCCGCCGAGACCGACATCGGCCAGCAGCTCGACGAGATCGGTCCGCCGGACGGGCGCGCGGTTGACGAGGTACTGGCCTTCGCCGCCGCGGACGAGTCGGCGGGAGATCGAGAGCTCCGCGAAGTCGAGCTCCTCGCCGAAGCCGCCGTCCTCGTTGTCGAAGACGAGCTCGACCTCGCAGTGATCGGCGGGCGACCGATCGCCTCCGCCGGCGAACAGCACGTCGTCGGGCTTCTCCGCCCGGAGCTCCGACGGCGTCAGCGACCCAGCCGCCCAGACGATCGCGTCGGAGACGTTCGACTTCCCGGAGCCGTTCGGCCCGACCACGACGGCGACCCCGGGCTCGAGGCTCACCTCGATGGGGTCGGGGAACGACTTGAAGCCGCGCAGCTTGATGCTCCGCAGGTGCATGCGAGGGCGAGGCTAGCCGTCGCAGCGGACGGTGGAGGGGCCGGAGGTCGCGCGACGCCTCGGCGATGACGGCGGCCCGAGTGATCGGCTCAGGGAGCCGCGGGAGCCCGTTCCGAACCCTCACCCGACGGCGCCCCGAGGAGCGCCTCGAGCGCCTGCGAGGCCGCCTCCTGCTCGGCGGCCTTCTTCGTCGACCCGCGCCCTTCCCCGAGCTGCACGCCGTCGATCAGCGCGGCGCAGACGAAGCGGCGCTCGTGCGGCGGCCCCTCGACCGTGAGCACGTCGTACTGCACGATCCGCCCGCTCCGGGCGAGCGCTTCCTGCAGCTCGGTCTTCGAGTCGACGTGCCCCGTCCGGGCGTATTCGATCCGCCCGTCGAAGGCCTCCACGATCGCCGGCTCGACGACCTCGAAGCCCTGGTCGAGGTAGACCGCCGCGATCGCCGCCTCGAGCAGTGCCGCGAGGACGTTGCGGCTGAGCGAGATGCGATGCAGCTCGGGCTGTGGAACGTCCTGCGCGCGTTCAGCGAGCGCCTCGCCGAGCCCGAGCTCCCGCGCGACCGCGGCGCAGCTCTGCCGCGAGACGACGTGCGCGCGGATCTTCGCGAGCCGGCCCTCGGACGCCTCCGGGAACCGGTCGTAGAGCGCCCGCGCGATCGCCAGCTCGAGCACGGAGTCGCCGAGGAACTCCAGGCGCTCGTACGAGGCCGAGCGGTCGGGGGCCCACGACGTGTGGGTGAAGACCTGCTCGCGGCGCTCCGGGGGAAGGGCGTCGATCAGGCGCCCGAGCGCCTCGCCCTTCCCCTCGGGCACCTCACTGATGCTCGACGACGTAGTCGACGGCCTGACCGACAGTCGTCAGCTTCTGCGCGTCCTCGTCCGGGATCTTGATCCCGAACTGATCCTCGAGCTCCATGATGAGCTCGACGAGGTCGAGCGAGTCGGCATCGAGGTCCTCCTGGAAGGACGCCTCGTTCGTGATCTCCGCCTCGTCGACACCGAGCTGCTCGCCGAGGGCAGACTTGACGCGCTCGTAGACCTCATCGCGGGAAAGGGCCACTTCGGAACCTCACTGGTCGGCTTACGGGTGGATTGAGCGCAGGACAATAACAGCCACACCGAGGGGGAACCATGGTTCCCCCTCGAGCCCCCTCCTTCGGCGCGGTGCACCGATCAGTCAGGCTCGGCCTCCCGGCCGGCAAAGCCGGCCTCCGGCCGCCACCGCATGTGCACGGCTCACCCGAGGGATTCGTCAGCAACGAGCTGCGATCGCTCGTTCCTGCCCCTCGGAAGGCGCTCGGCGAGCCGCTCGACGAGCCGATGCTCGACCCCGCGGGCGGCCATTCGCGTGGCGTTGGCGATGGCGATCCGCGAGCTCGAGCCGTGCGCGATCACGACGAGCCCGCGGAGGCCGAGCAGGTAGCCGCCGCCGTAGGTGTCGGGGTCGAGCCGTGAGCGGAGCCCGCGCGCCGCGGGTCGGATGAGAAGGCCGCCGATGCGTCCCCGGCCCGACGAGGAGATCTCGTCGCGGAGCGCACCGAGCACGCTCCGGATCGTCCCCTCGAGCGTCTTCAGCGCCACGTTCCCGGTGAAGCCGTCGCAGACGATCACGTCCGCGTCGCCCTCGAGGAGCGAGCGGCCCTCGGTGTTCCCCTCGAAGCGAAGGTCGGCGTCCGCGAGGAGCGCGTGCGCCTCGAGCGTGAGCTGGTTTCCCTTCTCGGGCTCCTCGCCGATCGAGAGGAGCCGCACGGCCGGCTCGCGGATGTCGAGGAGCTCCTCCGCGAAGACGATGCCCATGTGCGCGAACTGGACGAGGTGCTCCGGGCGCGCGTCGGCGTTCGCGCCGGCGTCGATGAGCACCGTCGGACCTCGCCGGGACGGGATGACGATCGCGATGCCGGGTCGGTGCACGCCCGGCAGGCGCCGCACGTGGAGCAGCGAGGCCGCCAGCACGGCGCCGGTGTTCCCCGCCGAGACGACAGCGGCGGCGGCGCCGTCGCCGACGGCGCGAACCGAGCGGACGAGCGTCGAGTCCGGCTTCGCCCGCACGGCCTCCGCCGGCTTCTCGCTCATCGAGATGACCTCGGGGCAGGCGACGAGCTCGAGGCCGTGCGCGTCGAGACCGGCGGGCCCGAAGAGGACCGGCGCGAGCGTCTCGGAGGCGGCGTCCGCCGCGCCGGCCACGACCTCGTCCGGCGCGTGGTCGCCGCCGAGGGCGTCGACCGCGACGCGAACCGTCATGTCCCGTTCCGCTACGGGGCGGGAGCCCGGAGCGGCTTGACCTCGCGACCGCGATACGTCTTGCAGGTCGGGCAGACGCGATGCGACTGCTTCGGCGCGCCGCACTGCTCGCACGTCGCGACGCGCGGCGCAGAGATGCCGTGCTGAGCTCGGCGCTTGTCGCGGCGTGACTTGGAGGTCTTTCGCTTCGGGACGGCCATGGGCGGTCGCGAAGTGTAGCGGACGAGCTCTTGCCCACCCGGACGACGCTTCGGAGAATGCGCCCGTGACCGCCGCCAGGATGCTGATCGTCGGACTGGGGATGGCCCTCGGGGCTCTCTTCGCCGTGGGCTGCATGATCGCCGCGCTCTTCGAGCGCGACGGGTTCGGCGACCGCGACGGGGAGGCGAGCACGGGATACCTGCTCGCGCTCGCCCTCGGTGTGACCGCCTCGCTCGGATTACCGCTCGCCCTCTGGCGGGCGCTGCTTCCGTCGCGGTTCTCCTGGCCGCTCGCGATCGGCGTCGCGGCGGTGGCCGTCGCCGCGGTGATCTGGATCCTGGGCATCCTCGTCAGCGGCTGACCTGCGCGTCGCCCCCGCGTCGAGCCGCACGGTTCGCGTCGGTGCGACCGCCTCGAGGAAGCGCCGGTCGTGTGAGACGACCACGAGCGTGCCGTCGTAGCCCGCGAGCGCCTGCTCGAGCTGCTCGACGGCCTCGAGGTCGAGGTGGTTGGTCGGCTCGTCGAGGACGAGGAGGTTGACGCCCGCCGCCTGCAGCTCGGCCAGGTGCGCGCGCGTACGCTCGCCGGGAGAGAGGGTCGTGCAGGGCCGCCCGATGTGGTCGGCCCCGAGCCCGAACTTCGCGAGCAGCGTCCGCGCGTCGACCTCGCTCATGCCCGTCGCATGCGCGAACGCCGCGAGGAGCGGGGTCGCCGAGACGTACGCGCGCCGCTCCTGCGTGATCACGCCCGTCACCGCGCCACGGCCGAGCGACCGGGTCCCCGAGGCCAGCTCGAGCTCGCCGAGGAGCGCGAGCAGGAGCGTCGTCTTTCCGGAGCCGTTCGGCCCGGTCAGCGCCACGCGCTCGCCCGGCTGTACCTGGAAGTCGAGCGGGCCGACGGTCGTCGAGCCTCGCTCGACGACCGCGTCGGTGAGACGTGCCGCCGGCGCGGTGACCCGTCCCGATGCGCGGAGCTCCAGCCGGAGCTCCCAGGGCTCGAACGGCTTCTCGGGCAGCGGGTTGCGCTCGAGCAGGCGCTCGGCCTGGCGAACCTTGGTCGTCAGCGCGTGCGTTCCGCGGCGGTCTGCGGCGGCGCCACCGCGCCCGTGCCTGGGTCCGGCGGTCCGAGAGGAGCGTCGTCAGCTCGCGGCGCCGCTCCTGTGCGTCCGCGAGCCGCGCGTACGCCGCGGAGCGGGCCGCGTCCCGGCGGTCCGCGTACGCCGACCAGCCTCCTGCCCACTCGCCGATCCGATGCGACCTCGGGTCGATCTCGGCGATCCGCGTCGACGGTGGCGTCGAGGAAGGCCCGGTCGTGCGAGACGAGGACGACCGCGCCCCGGTAGCTCCGGACGAACGCCTCCAGGCGCTCGAGGCCGTCCGCGTCCAGGTCGTTCGTCGGCTCGTCGAGGAGCAGGAGATCGGCGCGCGCGAGAAGCGCTGCCGCCAGCGACGCCCGGGCCGCCTCGCCGCCGGAGAGGCCCGTCGAGCGGGCGCGCGAGGTCGACCCCCAGGCCGAGCTCGGCGCAGAGCTTCGCCGCGCGCGGCTCGAGGTCACCTCCGCCGAGGGCGAGGAGCCGGTCGAGCGCGCGGTCGTACCGCGTCGAAGCGGCTGACTCGTCGGGGGCGAGGGCGAGCGCCGACGCGGCGTCCTCGAGCTCGCGCTCCGCGTCCGCGATCCCGGTCCGCCGCGCCAAGCGGCTCGATCAGCGTCTCCCCCGGGAGCGCATCGGGCTCCTGCGGCACGTGCGCGACCGTCAGGTCGCGGCGGGTCGAAGACCGACCGAGCCGCGATCCGGCGCCTCCGTGCCCGGCGAGCAGCCGGAGGACGGTGGACTTGCCGACGCCGTTCGGGCCGACGAGACCGATGCGGCCGCGCGGGTCGACGGCGAGCGACGCGTCGTCCAGGACGACTTGCCCTCCGTGGTACCTCGTGACGCCGACGAGCTGTGCGCGCATGCGCTGGACCTCCTGACCGGGACGACAGGCAACGGGCTCTCGCGGAGCTCCGCTGCGATGCGATGGGCGGTCGGTCAGTCCGTCATGGGCGTGCGCCGAAGCGCGCCGCAAGGCTACACCGTTCCGCGTTCGCTACTCGCCCGCGTCGCCGCGGAGGGCCTCGAGCGCCGCCCAGCGCGGGTCGATCGCCGCGTCCTCGTGGACGTGCGGCTCGACGTTCAGGTCCTTCCCGCACACGGGGCAGAGCCCGGCGCAGTCGGGACGGCAGAGGATCTGGTCGGGGAGGCTCAGCGCGACCTGGTCGCGCGCCCACGAGCCGACGTCGAGCTCCCCGTCGACGACGTACTCGGAGCGCAGCTCGTCGTCTCGCGCCGGGGTCGGTCGCCTGGTACTCGCGCGCGTCCACCTCGACGGCGACCGAAGCCGGCGCGAGGCACCGCATGCACGGCCCCGCGACCGTCGTCGCGAAGCCGCAGGCCGAAGACGTCGCCGGTCGAGGCGCGCTGGACGACGAGCTCGGCCGGCATGTCCGGGGGGCGTCGCGGCGTACTCCTCGCCGCCGAACCGAAGGGCTCGAGCGTGATGCTGGAGTGCCTCGCGATGCTCCTCGCCGGGCCGGAGCCGCAGCCTGCGAAGGGGATATCTGCGTCATGCTGCGAGGGTACCGCGCGACCCTCGTCGACCGCGTGCGCGTCAGCCGCAGCGTGAAGGATTCGTAAGGCGGGTGAAGCTTCCGTAAGAGGTGCGTCTGCTTCCCGAGATCCGGGCTAGACGTTGGGTCGTCAACCCGACGAAAGGATCCAGAGCGATGCGCACGACACGAAGGACAACGCTCGTCTGGACGCTCGCCGCGGCAGCGCTCGCGTCGCTCGCGACCGTCCTCGCGCTTCCGGGCGGCGGCGCGGCCGTGATCCAGGAGCGGCCGTCGAACACCGCCGAGCCGCGGATCACCGGCACCGGCGGCCGTCGGCGCCACGCTCACCGCGACGAGCGGCTCGTGGACGAACTCGCCGACGAGCTTCGCGTACCAGTGGGTGCGCTGCCCGCGGTCGGGCGGCATGGCCGAACGGCGCCGACTGCGCGGTCATCGGCGGCGCCACGACCTCGAGCTACGTCGTCGCGACCGCGGACGTCGACCGGCGGCTCCGCGTGCGCGTGACGGCGTCGAACGCCGACGGCAACGCGACCGTCGCCTCGAACGCGACCGCGTGATCGCCAATCCAGACGCCGGACGGCCGCGCGAACGTCGCAGGCGCCGACCCTCTCGGGCACGCCGTCGCAGGGCCAGACGCTCCGCGTCGAGCCCGGCACGTGGACGGGCACGCAGCCGATCACGTTCACCTTCAACTGGCTGCGCTGCGACGGCGCGGGCAACAACTGCGTCATGCAGGCCGGCTTCAACGACGACGCCTACGTCCTGCGGGAGGGCGACGTCGGCAAGACGATCCGTGCCCGCGTGAACGCCCGGAACAGCCGCGGCGACGGCAGCCGGCTCACGGCGCAGACGGCCGCCGTGACCGGCCCGCAGGGCCCGGCCGGCGTGATCACGCTCCCGAACGGCGAGAAGTCGATCCCCGTGACGAGCGTGCCCGTCGAACGAGCGGCTCGTCGTCGACCAGGTGACGTTCTCGCCGAACCCGATCCGGTCGCGCACGGAGCCGATCACGGTCCGGGTCAAGGTGAAGGACACGCGCGGGTTCGTCGTGCGCGACGCGCTCGTCTTCCTCCGCTCGACGCCGCTCGTGACCCGGAACGCGCAGGACCAGCGCACCGGGCAGGACGGATGGCTGCACGCTCACGGTGACGCCGGAGCGGGACTTCCCCGAGCTCCGCAACGGCTACAACGTGCAGTTCTTCGTCAAGGCGTTCCGCCAGGGCGATCCCGAGCTCGCCGGCGTCGCCGGCTACCGGCTCGTCCAGGTCCCGCTCGGCTAGGCGGCCGCGGCGGCACGTCCTCGGAGGCGACGCCGACGCGGCGTGGCCGCCTCACCGGCGGCCACCCGCTCGCCCAGAGCGATCGCGCTACTGGTAGCTCTCGACGTCCGGCGCGCCGTCGCGGTCGACCGGGCCGATCCCGGCGACGACGGTCTCCTGCGAGCGCTCGTGGAGCCGCTCGCGGCCGCGGCGCACGGCGCCGAGGAACTTGTCGAGGTTGACCTCGAGCGTCGAGAGGATCCCGTCCGCCCAGTCCTCCATCTCGAGCCGCGTCTCGCGCGCGCTCGCGGCGCGCCTCCTCGACGATGTCCTGCGCCTGGCGCTCGGCGAGCTTCACGATCTCGGTCTGCGAGGCCTCGCGCACCGCCTGCTCGCGCGCCTCGCCGATGAGCCGATCGCACTCGCGCTTCGCCTCGGCGAGCATCTCCTGGCGCTCCTTCACGATCCAGCGGGCCTGCTTGATCTCCTCGGGGATCGTCGCGCGCATCTGGTCGAGGATGTCGTAGATCTCCTCGCGGTCGATGCGGACCTGGTCGGTGAGCGGCACCGCCTTGGCGTTGTGCACGAGATCGTCGAGCTTGTCGATGAGTACGAGGACGTCCATGCCGGGGATGGTACTGGCGACCCGGACGTGGGGCATGACCCGTGGTTCCCCACGAGCCCCCTCGTTCCGGATGCGCCACCGACCGGTGCCGGCCTCCCGGCCGGCAAAGCCGGCCTACGGCCGTGACCGTCAGCGTTCCAACGAGGAGACAGCGGCGCGGACCATCGGTCCGCACGGTGGCTAGTCCTGCGGGCTCAGCGGGCGCCCGGGCGGCCGTTCGGGTAGAGCTCGCGGAAGCGGCGCGCGACCGCGGGCGGTCACGAGCCCCTCGACGTTGCCGCCGAACGAGGCGATCTCCTTGACGCCGCTCGAGGAGACGAACGCGAACTCCGGGCTCGACATGACGTACATCGTCTCGACCTCGGGGGCGAGCCGGTGGTTGAGCCGGTTCATCTGGAACTCCCACTCGAAGTCCGCGATCACGCGCAGGCCCTTCACCATCGTCCGCGCGCCGTGCTTGCGGGCGAAGTCGACGACGAGCTCGCTGAAGACGTCGACGACGACGTTGTCGAGCTCCGCCAGCGCGTCCTCGAGGAATGCGACCCGCTCCTCGACGCGTGAACGTCGTCTGCTTGTGCTGCGGATCGCGGACGACCCCGACCACGACGCGGTCGAAGATCGCCGCGGCGCGGCGGATCACGTCGACGTGCCCGAGCGTCACCGGGTCGAAGGTGCCCGGGTTGATCGCGACGATCGGGTGTGCGGTCGGTCGGTCATGGCGCGAAGAGGGTGAGCCGGGCGGAACCGTACCGCCGCGTCGTCACGAGGTCGAGAGGGAGCGTCGGCTCGATGCGCGCGTCCGTCTCGACGACGACGAGCCCGAGCCGCGACGACCGCCGGGAGGAGCTCTGCGAGCACCGGCTCGAGCGTCGGCCCACCGCTCGTAGGGCGGGTCGAGCAGGATCGAGCTCGTGCCGTCGCCCGGCCGAGCGCTCCTCGCGCAGGACGGCGAGCGGCGTCGCGCTGCAGCACGAGCGCTCCGGTGAGCCCGAGCGACTCGAGGTTCTGCCGGATCACGCGGCACGCCGCCGCGTCGGTCTCGGCGAACACGCAGCGGCGGGCACCGCGCGAGAGCGCCTCGAGGCCGAGCGCGCCCGAGCCCGCGAAGAGGTCGAGCACGGACGCGTCGTCGACCGGGCCGACGAGGTTGAAGAGCGCCTCGCGCACCCGGTCGCCCGTCGGCCGCGTGTGCGCGCCCTTCGGCGCGGCGATCCGCCGGCCGCGGTGCGTTCCCGCGATGATCCGCATCGCGGGAGCGTACGCGCGTGCGACGGCCGTCACGACTCGCCGACGTGCTCGGCCTCGCCGAGGAGCGCGCTCGACGGCCTCCGCGAGGAACTCCTCCCCCGACGCCCTCGTCGGCGAGCTCCTTCGCCCGCTCGAGCAGGTCGCGGTCGGCGCGCAGCCGCGTGAACCGGAGGTCGGTGAGGCCCGACTGGCGCGCGCCGACGAGCTGGCCCTCGCCGCGGATCTCGAGGTCGCGCTCGGCGAGCTCGAAGCCGTCGGTCGTCGCGACCATCGCCTCGAGCCGCTCGATCGCCGCTCTCCGAGAGCTCGTCGCGGGTGGCGCGAGACGAGCAGGCAGTACGACTGCTCCGCGCCGCGACCGACGCGGCCGCGGAGCTGGTGGAGCTGCGCCAGGCCGAAGCGGTCGGCCTCCTGGACGATCATGATCGTCGCGTTCGGGACGTCGACGCCGACCTCGATGACCGTCGTCGCGACGAGGACGTCGAGCTCGCCGGCGGTGAACGCCGCCATCACCGCGCGGCGGTCGGCCGTCTTGCAGCCGGCCGTGGACGCAGCCGACGCGGTAGCCCGCGCAGCTCGTTCGCCCGCAGCCGCTCCGCCTCGTCCTCGGCCGCGCGCGCGAGGCGTGGTCTCGCGACCCCTCGACGAGCGGGCAGACGACGTACGCCTGCCGGCCGTCGTCGAGGTGGCGCGGAGCCGCGTGTACGCCTCGGAGCTGCGCTCCTCGGTGACCCACGCCGTCACGATCGGCTTGCGGTTCGCCGGCGGCGCGGAGATCTCGGAGACGGCGAGGTCGCCGTAGACCGTGAGCGCGAGCGTGCGCGGGATCGGCGTCGCCGTCATGTGCAGGACGTGCGGGCTCCGCCCCTCCGCGAGCGCGGCGCGCTGCTCGACGCCGAAGCGGTGCTGCTCGTCGACGACGGCGACGGCGAGGTCGGCGAACTCGACGTCGCGCTGGATGAGCGCGTGCGTGCCGACGGCGATGCCGACGTCGCCCGAGGCGACGAGCTGGTGCGACGGCGCGTCGCTCGCGCGCGGTGAGGCTCGACGTGAGGAGCGCGACGCGGACGCCGAGCTCGGCGCAGGTCCGCTCGATGGTGAGGAAGTGCTGCTCGGCGAGCGTCTCCGTCGGCGCCATCAGCGCGCCCTGGCGGCCGGCCTCGACCGCGCGGAGCAGCGTGTAGAGCGCGACGGCCGTCTTCCCCGAGCCGACGTCGCCCTGGAGCAGGCGCTGCATCGGCGTCGATGCGCGCCAGGTCGGCGTCGATCTCGGCGATCGCCCGCTCCTGCGCGTCGGTGAGCGTGAACGGCAGCGACGTCGCGGTAGCGGGCGACGAGCTCCGCCGGGCGGCGGCAGCGGCTCCGCGACGAGCGCCTCCCGCTCCGCGTGCCCGGCGGCGGAGCGCGAGCTGGAGCGTCAGGAGCTCGTCGAGCGCGAGGCGGCGGCGCGCCCGCTCGGCGTCGTCCTCCGTGCGCGGCCGATGGAGCGCGACGAGCGCGTCCGCTCGGAGCGGCAGCTCGTCGCGTCGCGCGGACCGCGGCGGGCAGCGGCTCGCCCGCGTCGCGCGCGAGCGCGAGCGCCGCCTCGGTGAGCGTCCGCAGCGTCTTCTGCGCGAGGTCGGCGGTCGAGGGGTACACGGGCGCGAAGTCCGCGGTCTCGACCGCCTCGCCGAGGTCGTACGACGAGACCTGGAACCCGAACCGGTTCTGCTTGCCGCGCAGGCGGACGCGCGTGCCCGGCGCCAGCTTCGCCTCGAGCCACGGCTGGTTGAACCAGGTCGCGCGGATCTCGCCGGTCTCGTCGGCGACGTGCGCGGTGAGGATGTGGAGGCGACCGCGCCGACGGCCGGAGGCGCGCCGGACGACGACGTCGAGCACCGCCTCCTCGCTCGCCGAAGAGCGTCGCGATCGTCCGCTCCTCCGCAGGCCGACTCGTAGCGGCGTGGACGGTGCGCGAGGACGTCGCCGACGGTCGCGATCCCCAGCCGTCCGAGCTTGCGGCGGACCGCCGGGCCGACGCCGGGCAGCGTCTCGACGAGCGCCTCCAGCGCCTCGGGACGCGGGATCGCGCGCGCCGGCGGCCGCGTCGCAGGCGGGTCCACGCCGGCGAAGCCGGCCTGCAGCCGGCTCGGGTCGTGCGCGCGGCCACCGGTTCCGAGTCTACGAGCCGGTCGCGGCGGACCTGCGGCGGCCGTGGCGCGTGAGGCCGCTCAGTCCTGGAACCAGAAGAAGCCGACCGCGCCGGGGCCGGCGTGGGCGCCGACGACCGCGCCGAGCGTCTCGACGAGCTCGACGGTCGCCTGCGGCCGGCCTCGTGCGCCATCGTCGTCAGGATGTCGACCCACTCCGGCGCGTTGGCGTGCGCGATCGCGAGCGCGGAGGCCGTCGCGGTCCTCGGTCTCCGCCGCGAACAGCTTCGCGAACTCCTCGACCGCCTTCTGGCGCCCGCGGACGCGGCCACCGGCTCGATGACGCCGTCGCGCACGGAGAGGATCGGCTTGACGTGAGCAGCGACCCCGCGAGCGCCTGCGCCTTGCCGATGCGGCCGCCCTTCTGCAGGTACTCGAGCGTGTCGACGGTGAAGACGACGCGGTTGTCCTCCTTGAACCGCTGCGACGAGCTCCTCGATCTCCTCGTCGGTCGTCCCGCGCTCGAGCCGGCGGTCGATCGCCTCGGCGAGCAGCGCGCAGGCGAGCGACGCGGTCTCCGTGTCGACGACGCGCACGACGTCGCCGCCGAGCTGCTCGGCCGCCCGCACGGCGGACTCGTGCGTCCCCGAGAGCTTCGACGTGAGGTGGAGCGACCAGATCCGCGCGAACCCCGCGGCGCGAGCTCCTCGTAGCAGGCGAGGAAGTCGGCCGGCGTCGGCTGCGACGTCGTCGGGAGCGTCTTCGAGGCCGCGAGCCGCTCGTAGAAGCTGCTCGGGCGCGATGTCGACGTGGTCGCGCAGCGCCTCGCCGTCGAACAGCACGTAGAGCGGGACGATCCGCATGTTCGGGTGGCGGTCGCGGGCGTCGAAGAAGTCCGACGTCGAGTCGAGGACGATCGCGGTGTTGTCGCGCGTCAGGTCCACGGCCGGACCCTAACGCGCGGCCGAGCGGATCGCGGCGCCGAGCGCCTCGATCGGGTCGCCCTTCTCGACGAGCGCGGACGCGCCGGCGCGGAGGATCCCCTCGCGCTCCTC
>CAVPOH010000006.1:0-252096 GCA_963706915.1 uncultured Actinomycetes bacterium | reverse complement strand
CCCACTTCTTCGAGGGCGTCCTCGATCCGCTCGAGCATCCGCTCGATCGCGTCGAGGGCGTCCTCCAGCCCCTCGCGGGCGTCGCCGACTGCGTCCTCCACCTCTGGCCGGAGCTCGTCGCGTGCCTCTTCGAGCTCGTCGCGCGCTTCCTCGAGCTGCTCGCGGGAGGACTCCTCGAGCTCGTCGAGGCGGTCGCCCGCCTCGTCGAGCGCCTCCTCGACATCGTTGGACACGTCGTTGCGGACCTCGTCGACCTTGTCCTCGAGATCGTCGCGCGCCTCGTCGAGGCGTGCCTCCGCCTCGGTGGCGACCGAGTCCGCGGCCTCGGAGAGGTCGGAGTCGTCGTCACACCCGGCAGCCGCGAAACGAGGACGAGCGCGGCGAGCAGCGCGAGAAACGAGTGGCGGCGCATGGGCACACGCTAGCCCGGGCACGTCAACGATCGAATGTCACACCTGCGACAGAGCATTCGTCGCGTGCGTGACCGACACGCCGAGCAGGCGGTCGTATCGTCGATGCGACCCGACGAAAGGAAGGCGATGACGACCGTCACGACAGTGAGGCTCGCGGGCGCGCTCGTCGGGCGCGGCTCTCCTTGCGGCCTTGGCCGGCTCGGCCGCCGAACGCGGTTCCGGGGGCAGCTGGTAAAGCCCCCACGTCGTATTCGACGGCGCAGTGGGTTGCGGACGTCTTCGAGCGCGCGGTCGCGCGCGGCCCGCAAACCCGCCTCGGGGCGAGGACGTCGGCCTCGGGCGCGGCGACACCCGACTGGCTCGAGCGGGCGGCGCTGCGCGCGACACGTCGCTAGCGCTCTGCCTGCGCGCGTCCCCGTAGGATCGCTTCGATTCCGGAGCCGCCCGGAGCCTTGTCCAACATCCTCGTCGTCGCAGCCACCGACCGCGAGCTCTCCGGAGCCGACGGGCTGTTGCGGCGTGGGCCCGGTCGAGGCGGCGAGCGCGACCGCCCGGGTGCTCGCGCTCCGGCGGTTCGGGGCGGTGCTCCACGTCGGCCTGGCCGGGGCGCGGGGGCTCGACATCGGGACGCTCGCCATTGGAACGGAGTCCGTCTACTGCGACCTCTCCGCCGGGTGGCCGGTCGTCGACCGCGTCGCTGCGGACGCGACGCTCGTGGACGCCGTCCACGCAGCGCTCCCCGACGCACCGGCGCTTCCCGATCCACACGTCCGCGGCCGTCGGCGGAGCTCCTGACGATCAGCGTGAAAAGCCACGCTCGTCGAGGCGATGGAGGGCTTCGGCGTGCTGCGGGCAGCCGAGCGGGCCGGCGTGCCCGCCCTCGAGGTGCGCGCGATCTCGAACGTCCTCGGCGAGGACGATCGGTCGCGGTGGGATCTCGACGGCGCCCTCGCCGCGCTCGAGCGGGCGCTGCCGACCCTGCGCGAGGCCGTCGGGAGCGCTACGGCTCGCGGATCGTGACCGCGACGTCCAGCGTCTCCGTGGCCGTCCGCGGTAGACGCCGCGCGACGGCGGCACGTCGCGTAGTCGCGGCCGACTCCGACCCTGACGTAGCGCTCGGTCTGCGCGCTGTCGTGCGTGGGGTCGAGAGAGATCCACGTGTCGCCGACGTGGACGTCGACCCACGCGTGGGACTCTCCCTCGCCGCCGTTGGCGCGCGTGTCGTACAGGTACCCGCTGACGTAGCGCGCGGGGATGCCGCGAGCCCGGCACGCGGCGATCATCACGTGGGCGAAGTCCTGGCAGACCCCGCGCCCGTCGCCGAGCGCCTCGGCCGCGGTGGTGTGCACGTTCGTCGTCCCGCGCTCGTACGTCATCGCGCCGCGGACGGCGCGCATCAGCTCCCAGGCTGCCTCGACCGGGTCGGCGGGCGTTCCCGTGGCACCAGCCACCTCGATCACCTGGTCGTCGAGATCGACGTAGCGCGTCGGGGCGAGAAAGTCCCAGCGGTCGAGCGGCGACAGCGTCGGCTCCTCCGCCACGTACGCGGCCGTCGTCCATACTTCGCTTCGCACCGTGACCGCCAGGCTCTCGTGGACCTCCAGCAGGTCGAAATGGTGGACGGTGTTGCCGTAGCGGTCGAGGTACTCGTCCACGGTCGTCCCGCGCGGCTCGGTCGAGAGCACGAACGAGGAGCAGCGTTGGCCGTCGCGATGCAGCGGCTTCAGACGCACCTCCGTGTACGCCTCGTTGATCGGCTCGTCGTACCCGTAGCGGGTGATGTGCTCCACCGTCAGCCACATTGCTGCTGCTGTGCCTCCTGGCTCGCGAGCGCGGCAGCGGGGACCGCACGGGTCGCGAAGAACGCCTTCGCGACCGTGTCGCCGGCGCGGTTGATCCCGCCGAGCAGCTCGCCGAGCGTCGCGGCTACCGCGGGGCCGGACACGTCGCTGACTCGCCGTACTCGAGGTCGGCGCAGAGCCGGCCGAGCACGCGTTGGGGGGTGCCCGACGTCCCCGCGATCCGGTCGACCGACGTTGCGCACGTGCGCAGGCAGTAGAGCGCTGCGCGCGGGAACGCCGCGGAGCGAACGAGCTCCTCGGCGATCGCGAGCGGCTCGAACGACGCGCCGTAGCGGCGCACGTACGCCTCGAACGCGCTGCAGGACTTGAGCAGCGCGATGAGCTCGTGGGCGCGCATCGGGTCGTCCTCGGCGAGGCCCACGGCGACCGGGTAGCGCGTGCGGACGACGCGCACGGTCGTCGAGGCGCGCTCGAGATGGAGGCCGACCTGGAGGAACTCGTACGGCTCGCCGTGCGTCATCGTCGCGTCGGCGCTGCCCTGGAAGCGGTGCGTCCCGTTCCGGAGCTCCTCGAAAAACGCGTGCGGCCCACGGACCGCCGCGCGGCGGTTCGCGCGGCCGACGACGAGGAAGAGCCCGTTGATCGCCTCCCACATCTCGCCGGAGATCTGCTCCCGGACGGAGCGCGCGTTCTCGCGCGCGAGGGTGACGCAGCCGGCGACGGCGCTCGGGTTGCCGTCGTGCCAGAGCACCCACTCGGCGACGTCCTGGGCGGTGTACGCGTCGTAGTGCTCGTGGTACGCCGCCTCATCCCCGAGGAGCGCGACGATCCGTTGCCACGACTCGCCGTGGTCGGCCACCTGGGCGTCGAGGAGGGCGTGGTAGTGGACGTCGAGCAGGCGCGCGCTGTCCTCCGCGCGCTCGACGTAGCGCCCGATCCAGTAGAGGGACTCCGCGACGCGACTGAGCATCAGCCGAGCACCCAGGTGTCTTTGCTTCCGCCGCCCTGCGAGGAGTTCACGACCAGCGACCCCTCGCGCAGCGCGGTTCGCGTGAGGCCGCCGGGGACGATGCGCACTCGATCGGCTCCGCTCAGCACGAACGGGCGCAGGTCGACGTGGCAGCCGTGGAGCGCTCCGCGTACGAAGGTCGGATGCCGCGAGAGCGAGATCGTCGGCTGCGCGATGTAGTTCCGCGGGTCGGCCGCGACGAGCCGGCGGAACTCGGCGTGCTCCTCGGCCGTGGCGGCGGGGCCGATCAGCATCCCGTACCCGCCCGACTGGTCGACGGCCTTCACGACGAGCTCGGCGATCCGGTCGAGGATCGCCTCGAGGTCGTCGGGGCGCGCGCCGACGTACGTCGGGACGTTCGGCAGCTCCGGCTCCTCGCCGAGGTAGAAGCGGATCATGTCCGGGACGTACGGGTAGATCGCCTTGTCGTCCGCGACGCCGGTTCCGATCGCGTTCGCGAGCGTGACGTTGCCGCCGCGGTAGGCGTTGAGGAGCCCGGGGACGCCGAGCAGGCTGTCGGGCCGGAAGGCGAGCGGATCGAGGAAGTCGTCGTCGATCCGCCGGTAGATGACGTCGACGCGCTGGAGCCCGCTCGTCGTGCGGGTGAAGACGCGGTTCCGGTGGACGACGAGGTCGCGGGACTCGACGAGCTCGATCCCCATCTGCCGCGCGAGGAACGAGTGCTCGTAGTACGCCGAGTTGTAGGCGCCCGGGCTCAGCAGCACGATCGCGGGGTCGCCCGTGCTCGCCGGCGGGGCGACCGAGCGGAGCGTCTCGAGCAACACGCGCGGGTAGTGGTCGATAGCGCGCACCCCGGAACGGTCGAAGAGCGAGGCGAAGATCCGCTTCAGCGCCTGGCGGCTCTCGAGCATGTAGCTCACTCCTGACGGCGTCCGGAGGTTGTCCTCGAGCACGAGGTAGCGGCCCTCGTCGTCGCGGATCAGGTCGACGCCCGACACGTGCGCGTAGACGCCGCCCGCGGGCTCCACGCCGATCATCTCGCGGCGGAGGTTCCGCGAGCCGAAGACGAGCTCGGGCGGGACGATGCCCTCGGCGAGGATCCGCTGCTGGCCGTAGAGGTCGGCGAGGAAGCGGTTGAGTGCCGTCACACGCTGCTCGAGGCCCCGCTCGACGTGGGCCCACTCCTCGACGGGGACGATCCGCGGGATGAGGTCGAACGGGAAGATCCGGTCGGTTCCCTCGTCGTCGCCGTAGACCGTGAAGCCGATGCCCTGCGTCAGGAAGAACGTGTTTGCCGTCCGGATCCGCTCGCGCAGGCCGTTGTCCGTGAGCGCCCCGAGCCGCTCGTTCAGCTCCCGGTAGTGCCGTCGCGGCTGTCCCGCGCTCTCGAACATCTCGTCGAAGAACGGCCCGAGGTCGTAGTCGGCTGCGAGGCCGGAGGACCGCTCGGGCGCCGGCTCGATCTCGGTCACGGGTCGCACGCTATCGCGGTTACCGTGTGCCCGTGCCGAGCGCCCACAGCCGCGAGTTGCCGCCTGCTTTGCCCCCCGCGGCGAGGCCCGTCGGTCAGGTGGTCGCGGAGGCGATCGCCCTGTACCAGCGGCACTTCTGGCGCGCCCTCGCGCTCGGGGTTCCGCTCGCCGTGGTCGACCAGCTCGTCGTCGACCGCTCGGCGGCGACGCAGATCGCGGTGCTCGCCGCCGCGGCGCCGCTCTTCAGCCTGACGTACGCCGCGGCATGCGTGATTCGAGCGCCCGCGTCCGCCCGTGGAGGTGTGGGTGACCGCGGTGCTGGTCGGAACCATCACGTTCCTCCCGGTTGCCGCGTTCTACACGTGGTTCAAGCTCGCGGCAGTGCTCTGGCTCGGCGTTGCAGGGCACGCCGTCCCGGCGATCATGGTGGAGCGCCTGGGTGTGCTCGCGTCGCTTCGCCGAACATGGCAGCTCGCGCGGGCCGACTACGTTCATTCAGCAGGGTCGTTTGCGACGCTCGTGATCCTCTTCGGCCTCACGCAGGTCGCGCTCGGCTTCGTGCTCCGCGGGCAGGCGGACGCGACACTTCGCGCGTCGCTTTTCCTCGCGGATCTCACGCTCTCGCCCCTCCTCTACCTCGGTGGCACGATCGTCTTCGTCGACCTCGTCGCGCGGGTCGGGCTCGACCGTGAGGAGCGGAAGCGCCTTCGTCAGGCGGCGCTGGGAACGCGGCGCCCGGCGAAGTAGGGTTCGTCTCCCCGACCCGAGGAGGCGAGCCGCGTGCCGACGTACCTGATGCTGACGACGCTGACCGAGAAGGGGACGCAGACCCTGAACGCGAACCCGGCGCGGCTGCGCGAGGTGAACCGTGACGTCGAGGAGCTCGGAGCCAAGGTGCTCCACCAGTGGGCCTCGCTCGGCGAGTACGACTTCGTGAACGTCGTCGAGGCGCCCGACGAGCTCACGATGGCGAACCTGTCGATCAAGCTCGGCGCCCGCGGAAGCGTGAAGTTCGAGACCCTCCCGCTGCTGTCGGTCGACGAGCTGCTGAAGACGCTCGAGGGCTGAGCGGCTAGAGCGCGGCGAAGCCCGTCTCGCGGGGCCGAACGGCGAGCGGGCTGACGGGGAGGTCGGGCGGCGGCTCCGAGGCGTTGTAACCGCCCGGTGCGACGTCGTTGGGCGTGTCCGGGTGGAACAGCGCGGCGAGCAGCTGGATGTGGCCGCGGCCGACGCTCAGCTCCCACTGGCCGCCGCCGTACGCGCCGATCCCGTTCCGCTCGCAGTACTCGTACGTCGCGAAGAGCCGCTCGATCGGGCCGAAGCGGGATGGCTTCACGTTGACCGTCCGCGGCGGCCACGGGAGCGCCTCGATGTCCTCGACGGAGTGGATGATCGCGTCCCACGTGACGCGGTCGGCGTGCGGCTCGAGGAGCGGGCGCGTCTCCGGCGTGAGCGCGGGATCCTCGATCCAGGCGTCGGGGAAGCCCTCGATGACGCGTCGGTAGAGCTCGGGGTCCGGCGGGTTGTCGACGACCGTGCCGCTGTACTGCCCCTTGAGGTCGATCGAGTCGACGCAGCCGAGCGCCCGGAGCTCCGAGAAGATCGCGTCGGTCCAGTCCGGGCGGGCGTCGAGCTTGAAGCGGAGCCAGGGGTAGCGGTCGAGGAACGCGCGCACGCGGGCAGTCGTGGGAGGATCGCCGAGCCCGCCCGAGGCGACGAACCTGACCGGTCGCGTCGCGCGTCCGACGACGTCGCCGAGGGAGCGGCCCGCCTGCCGGAGCGCGAGGTCGAGCGCCGCGCTCTCGAAGGCCCAGCGGCGGTAGTCGACGTACGCGTGGTTCTCCGGGGCGCGCTCGAAAAGGGGCAGCGTGTCGAGGCGGCGCGAGAAGCTGTCGATCGTCCACTCGCCGGCGAGCGGCAGCACGGGCCCGCGCGCCTGCTGGGTGTCCTGCTCGCCGGCGCCGTATACGACGTCCTCGCCGAGCCCTTCCTCGCCGGCGCCCTCGAGCCGGATCACCGTCGTCTTGCGCGTGAACTCGGGCGAGATGACGTACGCGTGCCCCTCCAGGTCGTACCGGTCGACCGCAAACGGGAGGTCGCGGACCGCGTCGTAGAGGGTCACAGGGCGGCGTGGGCGACCGCGATCTCGGCGGCGAGCCCGGCGTTGGCGACGATCAGATCGCGGTTGACGCGGCGGGTCTCACCGTCCGATCGCTCGTGGAGCGCGGCGAGGACGTAGGGAGTCACGGCCTGGCCGACGATACCCCGCTGTCGTGACTCCACGACGATCTCCTCGATCAGATCGGTCACCTCGAGGCTCTCGTCCGGCGCGCGGCCCACGAGGATCGCGTTGCCGCCGAGCCGCCAGTGCGCGTCCGCGACGCGCGCCGCCTCGGTGGCGTCCTCGACGCGGGCGGAGACCGGTGGGCCGCCGTCAGCGGCGTAGAAGAGCGGCAGCGTGTCGACCCGATAGCCGAGCACTGGCACGCCCAGTGTCTCGAGGAGCTCGATCGTCGAGCCGACGTCCAGCAGCGACTTCACACCCGACGAGACGATCAGCGCGGGAATGCGCGCGCAGGCGCCGAGGTCGGCGGAGACGTCGGGCGGCGTCGGGAAGCCACGGTGCACGCCGCCGAGGCCGCCCGTGCCCATGAAGCGGATGCCGATCGCCTGGGCGGCGGCGAGCGTCCCGCCGACCGTCGTCGCGCCGATCGCTCCCTGAACCGCACACACCGCGAGGTCGCGCGGCCCGAGCTTCCGCGCGTCCGGCGTGTAGCGGTCGAGCTCGGCGTCGGTGAGGCCGACGACGATCTTCCCGTCGAGGATGCCGATCGTCGCCGGGACGGCGCCCGCCGCACGCACCGCGGCCTCGCTCGCCAGCCCGACCTCGACCCCGGTGGGCGCGGGGAAGCCGTGCGCGACGAGCGTCGTCTCGAGCGCGACGACCGCGCGCTCCTCGGAGAGGGCGGCCCGGACCTCGTCACCGACGCGGATCAGGTGCTCCACGTCGGGGAGGGTAGTTTGCGCGGTCCGCGCCGGGCGCCGGCGGGTGTCGAGACGGCCGTCGGAGGCGCCGCGCCCTTGACGGCTCGCGCCAGAACCATGCTCCCAACGACCCCCAGGGGCACCCCCGGTGCCCTGATGTCACGCTAGCCGGAGATTCCCGACGTGTCTGTGCCGGGTCCGTGTCGAGCGTGGGCCGAGTTCGCGGCGGCGGAGTGCGATCTCGCCGGGGACGGCGTGGATCGGCGCCGGGCTGTGCCGCGAGTCCGCCCGCGCGTCCCGACGACTACGGCATCGACCCGACCCGCTGCACGCACCGCGCCGCTGCCTCGAGCGCGAGGTCCGGCCCACCGACGATCCAGCCCGCGGCGAGCGCGTCGCCAGCGCCTGTCGTGTCGACCACCTCCTCCACTGGGAGGGCTGCGCGCTCGTCGCCGTCGAACGAGCAGCCGTCGGAGCCGTGCTTGAGGATCCACGCGACGCCGGGCAGCCTCCCACCGAAGATCTCGTCCTCGTCCTCGTTCGCGAAGACGACGTCGGGCGCGAGCGCCTCGACCCGGGCGCGGAACACCTCGGCCCCCGCGTCGCGGATCGTGCTCCAGGAGGAGAGGTCGATGCTGATCCGCGCGCCCGCCTCGCGAGCCAGCCCGATCGCGCGCTCCGCGGCCGCGGCGACGGGCTCCGCGAGCAGCGCGTAGCCGGAGACGTGGAGGTGGTGGCAGTCGAGCCACTCGGGCCGGATCTCCTCCGGCCGGAATGTGACCGCGACACCGCGATCAGGGAACATCGACCGCTCCCCTGAAAGATCGACCAGCGAGACGATCACGCCCGTCCCGGTCGGCTCGACTGGCCCGGTCAACTCGACGCCGAGCGCGGACAGCCCATCGCTCGCGAGTCTCCCGACGTCGTCGTCGCCTCGCTTCCCGAGCCATCGCGCATCCGCGCCGAGCGCCGCACACCAGGCCGCCACGTTCGCGCCCTGGCCGCCGACGGTCAGCGCGATCCGAGACGGCGTGTCGGCGGCGGTCGCGACCGCGGACCGCGTGCGGACCACGACGTCGACCACGAGGTCACCGAGCGAGACGACCCTCATCGGCCTACGATCGTCTCATGGCGGGCGGAGGCGAGCCGCACGACGACGATCGGCGTCGTGGACGCGTGCGGTCGTTCGTCCTCGGCGGCGTCATCGGAGCGCTCCGCGGTCGCCGCAGGACTGCGACGGGCGAGGCGCCGGAGGAAGCGGCCCGTCCAGGCGGGCCTCGCCGCCTTCGAGAGTGCGCCGTGCTACCGCGAGTTGCTCGAGCGGGAGCGCAGGGACGGGCCGTAGCCCCGGAGCTCGCGCGCGGCGAGCACGACCGTTCGGAGGTTGATGTCGCTGTCGCCGATTCCGAGCGAGCGCCCGACGAGGAGTGCACGCGCCGAGAGATAGAGGTATGTCCCAGGGGTCACGACGGGCTCGCGCGTGCGGATGATCAGGAACGGCCCGAACACGCGCGCCTCGAAAGGCGCCGCGGGGTCGGGGTAGCGCCGCTCGATCTCGAGCGCGCGCTTGAGGTTGTTCCCCTCGCTCGCGTCGAAGACCCAGACGGCGCGTCCGAGCGGAACGGCGCCCTCGACGACGCGGAGCGCGAGCCTGTCGTCCGCCCGCGGCACGACGGTGGTGGGGAACGAGCTCCGGCTCCGCTCCCATGCGCCGAGGTACACCGGCTCGTAGCCGAAGAGCACGTCGTCGGGCTTGCTGGACGCTGCCAGCCACGTCTCTGCCTCGGCCCGCGCCGTCTGCCGGGCGTCCGGCTCCCACTCGAAGAGCGGCGGTGTCCGGTGCCACGCCCAGGCGACGTCGGCGGCGACGAGGCCGGTGACGAGCACGATGGCGATCACCTGGGACCGCCGTGAGATGCGGACCACGGTCGCCGCGACCGCGATCACGAGAACGGGCGCGAGGAAGATCAGATGGCGCGACTCGGGCGCGGCCGAGCCGCCGAGCTTCGCGACGAGGAATGCGGCCGCGGCCGTACCGAGAAGGCAGAGCACGAGGATGCGACCGGCACGGCGGAGAAAGACGATGCCGACGGCCGCCGCAACGACGACCACGAGCGTGACGGGCCACCAGCCCGCGGTCGCATCGCCCGCCGAGCGCCAGAAGTACCGCGCGACGGCGCCCGGGCCTCCGAGCTTCTCGCCACCGCCGCCCACGCCGACGTCGAACCGGCTCGCGAGCACGAGGTCGGTGAGCCAGAACGGGATGCCGAGCACGAGCACCGCGACACCCGCCATCACCGCCTCACGGATCCGGTCGCGCGCCGCGAGCAGGACGTAGAGCGCCTGGCCGCCGAGTAGCAGGATCCCGTACGGGTGCGCCGCCACCATCGTCAGCGACGCGACGACCCACACCGCCCAGCGGCCCCGCCCGCCCTGCTCGAGCGCGCGCAGGAGAGCGACCGTGCACGCGAGCGACAGAAAGAGGAACAGGCTGTACATCCGGCCGTAGACGCCGTGGAAGAGGAACAGCCAGCTCGGGGCGACGAGCACCACTGCGACGAGCCCGACCTTCGGGCCGCCCAGCCGGCGGCCGAGCGCTGCGACGAGCGGAAGGCTGCCGAGTGCGAACGCCGCCGACACGATCCGCAGCCCGCCGAGGCCGAAGCCGAGGTGGGCGACGCACCACGCGAGGAGGAAGTGGAGGGGAGCACCGCCACGCTCGCGCGTGACGTGCTCGACGACCCCCGGGAGCGAGTCGCGGCCGACGAACAGCGCCAGCGTCTCGTCCTCGTGCGGCGGCCACGCCATCAGCTGATGGAGAAGGAAGGCGCCGGCCGCGAGCGTCACGCCGCCGACGCCGAGCCACATCCAGTTCCGGACGACGCGCGACATGACCGACGGCGCGGCCGCCGCCCCGCCCGCGGTCGATTCGATACTCGCCTCGATCCCTTGTGCCATCGTGGTTTCCGTCATCCTCGCTGGTAGATTGGCCCGCCATGCCGATCTACGAGTACCGCTGCCCGAACGGCCACACGTTCGAGGTCTTCCAGCGGATGAGCGACGCGCCCGTCACGGCCTGCGAGGTCTGCGGTGCGAGTCCCGTGGAAAAGCTCCTGTTCCCGGTCGCAGTGCATTTCAAGGGGTCCGGGTTCTACTCGACCGACTACGGTCGCGGCTCCCGAAAGGCGAAGGAGAGCGAGTCCGGCACGTCGTCCACGGACGGCAGCGGCGGCAGCGGGACCTCGTCCGACAAGACCACGTCCAAGCCCGACGCCAAGCCGAAGTCGTCCGACTCGTAGCTCACGCCCGCCGCTCTCCGACGAGGCAGCCGGGCGCGTACGGGAGGCCACGTGGGGGAGGCAGTGGCGCGGAGCGACCAGTGAACATCGCGATCGTCGCGACGTTGTCCTCCGTGCCGAGGATGACGGACTCGCCGCCCACCGTCGCGGGATCCCCGCCGAGCCGGCAGTGAAGGGCGCGCCCGGTGTCCGACCGGAAGTACACCCAGCCGAGCTGCATGAGCTCCCACGCACTGAGGTCGGTGGCGAGAGGCTTCACGAGATCGCTCCCGATGAACGGGAGCCGGAACGCGCCGCCGACGCTCGTGACCTTGTCGAGGGTCGCCTGGACGACCTGCTGCTGACGCCGCGCGCGGGCGAAGTCCGTCTCCGCTCGGGTCGAGCAGGTTCCGGCGGATGCGTGAATACACGAGCGCACGGCGGCCGTCCATATGGTGCTCCCCGCGCTCGAAGCGCCACCCGCCCCACTCCGCGCAGCGCTTCGCCGTCCGGTACGGGCAGTCGAACTTGTTCGAGCGGATCGGCCGGGGGACGACGACGTCGATCCCGCCGACGGCGTCGATGAGCTCGCGGAAACGGTCGAAGTCGACGAATGCGACGTGGTTCACATCGAGGCCGGTGAGGCGCTCGACGGTGCGGAGCGCGAGCGCCGGGCCTCCGATCTGATTCGCGGAGTTGATCTTCGCGAGGCCGACCTCCGGGATCTCCACCTGGAGATCGCGCGGGATCGACAGGAACGCGAGTCGCCGTTTGCCCGGGTCTGTCCGGATGAGCATGATCGAGTCGGATCGGTTGGCCGCCTCCCGACCGGGCGTGTTCCCGCCGTCGGTGCCGAGGACGAGGATCGTGGTCGGGTTCGAGACGAGCAGCCCGTCGGTCGCCGTGAGCTGGCGGCGGACGCCGGTCGGGACGCGTTCCTCGGCCTCCGAGACCCCGCTCGAGACCGCGAGGTAGCTCCCCACTGCCCAGGCGACGACGAGCGCGACGAAGACGAGGAGCCGCGAGCACGAGCCACCGCTTCCGGCTCCGGGGTCGCCGCGGCTCGGAGCCGGACGTCGTCGGCCGCGCGCCGGGGCGGCCGCCGGCGGGCGGCGAGGCGTCGCGAGCGAGTGGCACCCGCCCCTTGACCCGTCCGCCCCGGTAGACCCGGTACGGCTTGTCCTGAGCGGGCATGAGGAGGGGTATGGTAGCCGCGCCGTGGCGGCGGACCGGGTCATCGGCGTCGATGTCGGCGGGACGAAGATCCTCGCCGGGACCCTCGCGCGCGACGGTACGGTCGACAGGACGATCGAGGTGCCGACGCCCACCTCGAGCCAGGAGGCGTTCCTCGTCGAGCTCGAGGCGCTGCTCGAAGACATGCTCGGCGACGGCGCCGGGGCGATCGGGGTGGGCGTGCCGATGAACATCGACCGGAAGACGGGCATCGCCCACCGGGCGGTCAACCTGCCCCTCGAGTCGCTCGACCTCGCCCGGCGGCTCCGCGAGCGCTTCGGCATCCCGGTCGGGCTCGAGAACGACGGCAACGCGATCGCGCTCGCCGAGTGGCGACTCGGAGCCGGCCGCGGAGTCACCGACCTCGTCGCCCTCGCGCTCGGGACCGGGGTCGGCGGCGGCGTCGTGCTCGACGGGCGCCTGTACCGCGGCTGGGCGGAGCTCGGGCACGTCGTCGTCGAGGCGGACGGGCCGCCCTGCCAGGGCAACTGCCACGGGCGAGGCCATCTCGAGGCCGTCGCGTCCGGCGAGGCGGCCGAACGGGCTGCGCGGCGAGCTGTGGGGTGGCGACGCCGACGCGCACCGGCTCGTCCGCGAGGCACGAGCCGGCGACGACCGGCGCGCGTCGCGGTCGAGCGGATCGGCCACTACCTCGGCCTCGCGATCGGCTCGTTCGCGAACGTCTTCGCGCCCGAGGTCGTGGTCGTCGGCGGCGGGTTCGGGATCGCCGCGTGGGACCTCCTACGCGAGCCCGCCGTCGAAGCGGCCCGCCGCGAGGCGCTCGAGCCGGCGGACGAGACGCTCCGTGTCGTCCAGGCGGAGTTCGGCGACGACGCGGGGCTCGTCGGCGCCGCCCTGGTCGCTTTCGAGGCGCTCGACGGAGAGCGGTGAGGCGGGTTGCCGCTCGTCGTCTGCGCGACGCCGATCGGCAACCTCCGCGACGTGACGCTCCGCGTGCTTGACGCGCTCCGCGAGGCGGACGTGGTCCTCTGCGAGGACAGCCGTCGCACGCAGATCCTCCTCGACCGCTACGAGATCAGGGCGAAGCGCCTTGTCAGCGTCCATCGCCACAACGAGGCGCGGCGGGTGGTCGAGCTGCTGCCGCTGCTCGGGGCAGGTGAGACACATGCGCTCGTCTCCGACGCGGGCTTGCCCGGCGTCAACGATCCCGGTGGCCGACTCGTGACGGCCGCGCTCGCCGAGGGAATCCCGGTGACGGTCCTGCCGGGTCCGAGCGCCGTCGAGACGGCGCTGGTGGCGAGCGGGCTCGCAGCCGCCGAGTACCGCTTCCTCGGCTATCTCCCGCGGCGGGCGGCCGAGCTGGACGCCCTCTGGGACGAGGCGAGGGACTGGACGTACGCGGCGGTCGGGTTCGAGTCGCCGAAGCGGCTCGCTCACTCGCTCGCGCGACTCGCCCGGGCCGATGCCGGGCGGCCCGTCGCCGTGTGCCGGGAGCTCACGAAGCGGTTCGAGGAGGTCGTGCGCGGAACCGCTGCTGAGCTCGCCGCGCAGTTCGAGGCCGCGCCGCGCAAGGGCGAGGTGACGATCGTGCTCGCCCCTGCGAGCGAGCGCCCTGTCGGCCTCGACTCGGCCGTGGCCGCCGTCGCGGAGCTGGTCCTCGCCGGCGCGGCACGGCGAGCCGCCGTCGACGTCGTGGCCCGCCTCGCGGGGGCCCCGCGTAACGAGCTCTATCGCCGCTCTGTCGCCGCACCGGCGCGACCCGATTGACGTCGTCCGGAGGCCGCGCTAGCCTGACTTCACCCGCGTTGCCCGCGCAGAGAACGAAGGAGGTGTCACGTGCACCGTCTCCTCGTGATCGGCGTGGCGGCACTCGCCGCGCTCACGCTCTGCCGGCCCGGTTCGGCCTGGACGTGGCCCGCCGACGGTGAGGTGCTCCAGCCGTTCGGAATGGGGGCCGACCCGTACGCGGGCGGGCAGCACCGGGGAATCGACGTCGCCGGAGCGGACGGTTCGACGATCCGCGCACCGGCGGCCGGGACCGTCACGTTTGCCGGCTCGCTGCCGACCCATGGCCGCGGCGTCACCATCCTGACCGAGGACGGCTACGCCGTCACGCTGGTCCACCTCGGCACGTTGCGTGTGGCGAAAGACGCCGTGGTCGCCGAAGGCGACCCCGTCGGCACCATGGGATCGAGCGGAACCGCCGAGCACCCGTTGCCGAGCGTCCACCTCGGGATCCGGCGCTCGAGCGACGCGGAGGGGTACATCGATCCGCTCGGCCTTCTCCCCCCGCGGGCAGCGCCTGCTCCGACGGTGAGCCCGCCCCCGACTCCCGCGCTCGCCCCGTCGGCTTCGCCCGCGCCGTCCGTCGCTTCGCCGGTGCCATCGCCCCCCGCGGCGCCCTCGCCGTCGGCTGCGCCTCCGCCGCCCGCCGTGCCGGCCCCGTCTCCGTCCCCGCCCGTGGCCTCGCCGGCCCCGGCGGCGACACCGGTGCCCGCGATCCCGCCGACGACGTCGAGCCCGACCCCGGACGGAGCGCCACCGAGCTCCGCGGCCGCGGCGCCCACGGTGGCGTCGGCTTCGGCTCCCGCAACGGTCGGGTCGGCTGCGGCAACCGTCGCGTCGGGCGCCGGCGTCGCGCCGAGCCCGGAGACGGCTCAGCGGTCGCCGGGCTTCGCCGGTCGTCGAACGGCGTCGCAGCCGGCGCCGACGCCCGGCCTGGGAGACGCTCCGCGCGACGGTCGCCAGGTCAGGGCAGGGGTCGTCGACCGAGGGCCGGCGTCAGCGGCCTTGCCCTCGCGCATCCCCGGGGCGCTCCCCGTCACCGAGCCGCTCGTCGAGTCGCGGCCGAGCACGGTGACGCCGTCGCACCCGCACGCGGCGTCGCCGAGACCCACGCGGGTGGAGGACGGACCGACGTCGTCCGCCGCCACGACCTCGGCGCCGCAAGTCGCTCCACTGCCGACCGACGGTCGACCGAGCACCACCGTGTCCCCGCCGACATCACCGCCGCGCGACGTCCTCCGGACGGTTCGAGACAGCGGCGTCCCGCTCGGACCGATCGTGGCGGCGTTCGTCCTCGGCTGCGTCATCGCGGTGGCGGGGATCCGGCGGGCCGCCCGTAGAATCGACGTCGATGGAGCGCTACTACCTCACGACGCCGATCTACTACGTGAACTCGACCCCGCACATCGGGCACGCCTACACGACCGTGGCCGCGGACATCTTCACACGCCACCAGCGGCAGCGCGGTCATGACACGTTCTTCCTCACCGGGGTCGACGAGCATGCGTCGAAAGTGGCCCGCGTCGCGGCCGAGCAGGGGCTCGAGCCACAGGAGTACGCGGACCGGATCGTCGAGGCGTGGCGGGCGCTCCCCGCCCGGCTCGATGTCGCGAACGACTTCTTCATCCGGACGACGGACGACGGGCACAAGAGGTTCGTCCAGGAGTTCCTGCAGAGGATCCGCGACAACGGCCGCGACGACATCTACCAGGACGTCTACGCGGGCCTGTACTGCGTCGGGTGCGAGGCGTTCAAGAATGAGGACGAGCTCGTCGACGGGAAGTGCCCCGAGCACGACATCGAGCCCGAGTGGATCGAGGAGAAGAACTGGTTCTTCCGGCTCTCCGCGTACCAGGAACAGCTCCTGGCGCTCTACGACGAGCGACCCGACTTCGTGCTCCCGGGGTTCCGGGCGAATGAGGCGCGCGCGTTCATCGCCGGCGGGCTCCAGGACTTCTCGATCAGCCGGGCGGGCCAGCCATGGGGCGTTCCGATCCCCTGGGATCCCGAGCAGGTCGTCTACGTGTGGGCCGACGCGCTCGTCAACTACCTCAGTGCGCTCTCGTACGCGCGGCCGGGCGAGGATCTCGTCCCGCGCTTCTGGCCGGTCGTCCGCCACCTGCTGGCGAAGGACATCCTGCGCTTCCACTGCGTCTACTGGCCGGCGATGCTGCTCGCGGCCGGGTACGAGGTTCCGCGCCAGCTGTTCGTGCACGGCTACCTGCTACTCAACGACCGGAAGATCTCGAAGTCGCTCGGGAACGTCCTCGATCCGCTCGACCTGATCGACGTCTACGGGGCCGACGCGGTCCGGTTCTGGTGCGCGCGCTCGGTGTCGTTCGGTCAGGACGGCGCGGCATCGATCGACAGCCTCCGCGAGCGCTACGAGCGCGAGCTCGGTAACGACCTCGGCAACCTCCTCTCGCGCGTGACGGCGATGATCGCCCGCTACCGGGACGGGGTCCTGCCGGACGCATCCTCGGCGGACTCGGACGTCGCGGCGTTCCTCGAGCCGCTCGGTGGCGACGTCGCGGCCCGCCTCGACGTCTTCGACCTGACGGGGGCGCTCGAGCGGATCTGGGAGGTCGTCCGGGCGCTCAACCGGCACGTCGAGGCGACGGCGCCGTGGCAGCTCGCGAAGGACGAGACGCGCGCCGCCGAGCTCGACCGGGTCCTCTACGACCTGCGCGACGGCCTCCGGGCCGTGGCGGTCGCGCTCGCCGCCTACCTCCCGCGCACGTCGGAGCGGATCCTCGAGGCGCTCGGCCAGCCCGTCTCGCTCGGCTGGGAGGAGGTCGCGTACGGCCGCACGCGGGCTGTCGAGGGCATCGCGCCCGCAGAGCCGCTCTTCCCGCGCGTCGACGAGCCGGCGACGGCCGCGTGACGGACACCCACGCGCACCTCGACGCCTGCGACGTTCCGACCGCCGAGCTTCTCGACAGAGCCCGCGCGGCCGGGGTGACCCGCGTCGTGACGATCGGCACCGGAATCGACTCGTGCCGGCGCGCGCTCGAGATCGCGGAGACCGCGTCGGGGGTCGTCGCGGCGCTCGGCATCGACCCGCATCGCGCCGGCGACGCCGGAGGCCGAGCGCGTCGACGAGCTCCGTGAGCTCCTCGCGCACCCGCGCGCCGTCGCCGTCGGCGAGACGGGGCTCGACGGCCACCACGGCTCCGAGACGCTGCGGGAGCAGCGCGTTCTCTTCGACGCACAGCTCGCTGCTCGCCGACGAGCTCGCGTTACCCGTCGTGATCCACAGCCGCGCGGCGAGCGCCGAGACCGCGTCGGCACTCGAGCCGTTCGCCGGCAGGGTGATCCTCCACTGCTTCTCCGAGCCCGACCTGCTCGAGCCCGCGCTCGAGCGGGGCTACTACGTCTCGTTCGCCGGAAACGTGACGTACCCGAAGGCGGTCGAGCTCCGGGAGGCCGCCGCCGTCGTCCCCTTCGATCGGCTGCTCGCGGAGACCGACAGCCCGTATCTCGCGCCGCAACCCGTGCGCGGTCGCCCGAACGAGCCGATGCACGTGCGCCACACGCACGCGGCGATCGCCGAGGCCCGAGGAGTCCGCCTCGAGGAGGTCGAGGCGCGACTGGACGAGAACGCCGCGACCGCGTTCGGGCTCGATCCCACGTGAGCCGCGTCACGCCGAAGAAGGCATTCGGCCAGCACTTCCTCGTCGACCGGAACGTGCTCGGCGTCATCGAGCGGCTCGCCGACGCTCGACGCGGACGACGTCGTCCTCGAGGTCGGGCCTGGGCTCGGCGTCCTCACGACGTTCCTCGCCGACCGCGTCCGCTACGTCCACGCCGTCGAGATCGACCGTGCGCTCGAGCAGCCGCTCCGGGACGCGCTCGCCGAACGGGGCAACGTTGCGCTCGTCTTCGCCGACGCGCTCGCGGTCGACGTCGCCGGGCTCGAGCCGTCGCCGAGGAAGCTCGTCGCGAACCTGCCGTACAACGTCGCGACGCCGCTCGTCGCCGAGACGCTGGCCGGTGCGCCGTCGCTCGCGTCGTGGTGCGTGATGGTGCAGCGCGAGGTCGCCGACCGGTTCTTCGCGGAGCCGGGCACGAAGGCGTACGGCGCGGTCTCCGTCCTCGTGCGGCTCCATGCGCGGCGCACGGGCTTCCACCCGGTCTCGCGGACGGTGTTCCGGCCCGCCCCGAACGTCGACTCGGCGCTCGTCGCCTTCGAGCGGATTCCGCCCCCGCCCGACGCCGATCGCGTCCGTGCGGTCGTCAGCGGTGCCTTCGCGCACCGGCGCAAGACGCTCGCGAACGCGCTCGCACTCGCCGGGGTCGCGAGGCGCGAGCGGGCGGTGGACGCGCTGCGGGCGATCGGCCGCCCGGCCGACGTGCGCGCAGAGGCGCTCCAGCCGGAGGAGTTCGTCCGGCTCACCGAGGCGCTCGCGGCATGAGCGAGTGGCGAACGGCCGACGCGCCCGCGAAGCTCAACCTCGCCCTGGTCGTGGGACCGCTCCGCCACGACGGCAAGCACGAGGTCGTCACGATCATGGAGCGGCTCGCGCTCGCCGACACCGTCGCCGTGCGGAGCGCTCCGATCGACGCGTGTGTCGGGCTTCGAGGACGACACGATCGTGCGCGCCGCGCTGGACGGCCTCTCGCGCCTGGCCGGTGGCAGGCGGCACTTCGAAGCTCGGATCGAGAAGCGGATCCCGGTCGCCGCCGGCCTCGGCGGAGGCTCGAGCGACGCAGCGACGGCGCTCGTCCTGGGCAACGCTCTCCTCGACGTCCCGCTCGCCGCCGGCAGCGCTCGTCGAGCTCGCGGCGACCCTCGGCGCCGACGTGCCGTTCTTCCTCGCCGACGGCCCTCAGCTGGCGACCGGGGACGGCACGACGCTCGAGCCCGGTGACGCTTCCGCGCGACTACGCCGTCCTGCTGGCCCTTCCCGAGGGGGACACGAAGCCCGCGACGGGCGACGTCTACGCCGCCTTCGACGAGCGCCGCGGCGACGACGGCTACGAGGCGCGCCGGGCCGTGCTCCTCGCCGCGCTCGAGGGGCTGAGCGCGCCCGCCGACCTCGCGCGGCTCCCGCCGAACGACCTCGCGTCCTCGCCGCTCGCGGCCGAGCTCGACGGCCGCCGGGGCACTCCGCGCCGACGTGACCGGCGCCGGCCCGGTCGTCTACGGCATCTTCGCGAGCGAGGCCGACGCGGCGGCCGCAGCCGCCGCGGTCGGCGCGAAAGCCCGCACCTGGATCACGGCACCCGGCTGATACCGTCATTTCATGGCGAGCGACCTCCTGATCGAGCACGGCGAGACCCGGCTCGCGCGACGCGTTCGCCAGAACCGCATCAAGGTCGCACTCGCGATCGCCGCACTCGAGGGCGTCCTCGTCCTCGCCGGAGCGATCCCGTGGTGGTTCGTCGTCCTGCTCGCGCTCGGCGCGCTGGCGATCTACGCGGGGTGGGGGCGTGAGCACGAGAGCGCCGACGTCCGCGTCGCCACCTGGACGGCCGCGGTGTCCCAGCTCGTCGTCGTCCTCGTGCCGCTCCTTGCAGGCGTGCTCGTCGTGCTCGCCGCGGTGGCCGTCGTCGCGTTCGCGGTGCTGGCGCTCGTCGCGCTTCTGCTCGACCGCAGCTAGGGCCGCCCAGCCGGGTAGACTGCCCGTCCCTTGCGCTGGGGCGTGGCCAAGTGGTAAGGCAACGGGTTTTGGTCCCGTGATCCCAGGTTCGAATCCTGGCGCCCCAGCCATCGACGATTCGTGATGCCGACGAGACTCGCTGCAGTCGTGATGGCCGGAGGGCTCGGGACGCGCATGCGCTCCTCGGTCCCCAAGCACCTTCATCCGATCCTCGGCCGGCGGATGGTCGACTGGGTCGTCGAGGCCGCGCGGCCGCTCGTGCCGGACCCGCTCGTCGTCGTCTCCTCGCCCGAGAGCGCCGGCGCGTTCGAGGAGCTCGACGTCGCCGTCCAGGAGCGCCCGCTCGGGACCGGCGACGCGGTCCGGTCGGCCAGGCAGGCCGTCGGCGACGCGGACGAGGTGCTCGTGCTCTCCGGCGACACGCCGCTGCTGACGTCGGAGCTGCTCGACGGCGCTCGTCGAGACACACCGGCGCTCCGGCGCTGCGGCGACGGTGCTGTCGTTCGTGCCGGACGACGATCCGCAGCTACGGCCGGGTCGTCCGCGATGACGCCGGCGACGTCGTGCGCGATCGTCGAGGCGGCGGACGCGAGCCCCGAGGAGCTCGAGATCCGCGAGGCGAACTCGTCCATCTACGTCTTCCGCGGCGACGCGCTGTGGCCCGCGCTCGACGAGCTCACGCCCGCGAACGCGCAGGGCGAGCTGTACCTCACCGACGCCGTCCGCGGCGTGATCGCCGCCGGCGGGCGCGTCGGCGGGTTCGTCGCCCCCGACCCCGACGAGACCGAGGGGGTCAACACGCGCGCGGAGCTCGCGGCCGCAGGCGCCGCGCTCCGCGACCGGATCAACCACGCGCACATGCTCGCGGGCGTGACGATCGTCGACCCCGCGTCGGCCTGGATCGACCCGACCGTGACGTGCGAGCCGGACTCGATCATCCACCCGTTCACCGTCCTCCGCGGCTGCGACGAGCGTCGCCGCACGGGCGCCGAGATCGGCCCGCACGTCGTCGCGATCGACGCCGACGATTGGGCCGAACGCGCTGGTAGGCCCGTTCTGTTACCTTCGCCCCGGCACGGTGCTCGAGGTCTCGGCGAAGGCAGGCACGTTCGTGGAGCTGAAGAACACCGTGGTCGGCGAGGGCGCCAAGGTGCCACACCTCTCCTACATCGGCGACGCGGACATCGGCGACCGGACCGAACATCGGCGCCGGGTCGATCACCGCGAACCTCCCGCACGATCCGGACCGAGGCAAGTCGCGTACCCGGATCGGCCGTGACGTCAGGATCGCCGTGGACACTATGTTCGTTGCGCCGGTCACAGTGGGAGACGACGCGTGGACGGCCGCGGGCACGGTCGTCACCGACGACGTCCCGGAGAACGCCCTCGTCGGGTTTCCCCCTCGGCAGGTCGTCAAGGAAGGACGCGGTGGACGCAGGGACGATTGAGCAGGCGCTGCCCGGGCTCGAGAACGCGACCGCGGAGCCGGCGTTGAAGCCCGGTCACGCGATCCCGCTGACGCCGCAGAAGCGGCTGATGGTGTTCTCGGGCCGCTCGCATCCCGAGCTCGCGGAGCGGATCGCCGAGCGGCTCGGTGTCGACCTCGGCGAGATCGAGCTGAAGACGTTCGCGAACGGCGAGACCTACTGCCGCTACTGCGAGTCGATCCGCGGCGCCGACGTCTTCCTCGTCCAGACCGGGTGCCCGCCCGTCGACCAGCACCTGATGGAGCTGCTCCTGATGATCCAGGCGGCGAAGCTCGCCTCCGCGAAGCGGATCACCGCCGTGATCCCGCTGGTTCCCGTACTCGCGCCAGGACCGCAAGGCGAAGCCGCGCGAGCCGATCTCGGCGCGTCTCGTCGCCGACATGCTCCAGCTCGCGGGCGTCGACCGGCTCCTCACGATGGACCTCCACGCCGGCCAGATCCAGGGCTTCTTCACGATCCCGGTCGACCACATGACCGCGCAGCAGCTGTTCGCCCGCCACTTCCGGGACCTCGGCTTCAGCGGCGAGGACGTCGTCTCGGTCGCGCCGGACGCGGGGCGCGCGAAGGTCGCTGTCCGCTTCGCCGAGATGCTCGACGCGGACTTCGCGATCATGCACAAGACGCGGCCGGCGCACGACCAGGCCGCGGTGACCGAGATCACCGGCCGCGTCCGCGGACAAGATCTGCATCGTCGGCGACGACGTGATCGATGACGGGCGGCACGCTGCATCGCCGGCGCGCGGGCGCTGAAGGAGCACGGCGCGCGCGAGGTGTGGGTCTTCGTCACGCACGCGCTCTCTGAACGAGGACGGCCTCGAGCGACTCGCCGGCGCCGAGGACATCACGGGCATCGTCGTCACCGACACCGTCCCGATCGACCCGCGCGAAAAGCCCGAGAACCTCACCGTGCTGACCGTCTCGTCGCTCCTCGCCGAGACGATCATGAACGTCTTCACCGACGAGTCGGTCTCGGCGATCTTCGGCGGCGAGAACCAGCTCTTCTAGAGACGCCGCTCAACCATGCGGTTTTGCGGCGTTTTGCAAACCGGATGCTAACGCGCGAGCAGGGCACCCACGAGTTCGGCCGCCTGCACGTCGCTCGTCGGCAGCAGATGTGCGTACACGCGCATCGTCGTCACCGGCGAGGCGTGGCCGAGCCGCGCGGCGACGACGTGAACGGGGATCCCCGTGAGAGCAGGTGCGTGGCGTGTGTGTGGCGGACGTCGTGCAGCCGACCGGGACGGATGCCTGCGGCCTTGCGATGCGCTGCGAACGCCTCCGTGACCCTCTGCGGGTGGATCGGACGGCCGAGCTCGTCGGCGAAGACCAGATCCCGGTCTTCGTAGGCCTCGCTTGCGGCGCCTCGCGGGCGCCGCGGTCGTGGTCAGCCGATGTCTTCGATGATCTCGACGAGCTCGTCGAGGCGGTAGCCGTGGTGGCGGGCGAACTCGACGAGCTTTCTCGCGCGCTGGACGACGGCGCCGCGTTCGGGCGTTCCCGCGACCAAGATGCCGCGCCCGGGGCGGAACTCGAGCAGTCCCTCCCCGCGCAGTAGCCGTAGCGATCGCAGCACGGTGTTGGTGTTGACCCCGAGCACGGCGGCGAGGTCCTTTGCGGGTGGTAGGCGCTCTCCCGGCTTTGCCTCTCCGTCGGCGATCGCGCGTCGGATCTCACCGGCGACCTGTTCGTAGAGATCCGTGGGGTCTTGCCTGTCTACCTTGACATTCAGCATGATGCTAGTAACACTAGCGCAACAGAGTCAGGGAGGCAGACGTGACCGTTACCGCTCCGCCTCGCCCGCCTCGCCCCAGCGATCCCATGGATCGCGAGGAGATGCGAGGCGCTGATCGAGGAGGCAAGACAGCGCGCGCGTCGGCGGCGGCGCATCTACCTGGCCGTCGCGGCCGCAAGCGCTTTCGTCGCGGTCGTCGTCGTCCATGGTCTTCGACTTCCCGCTCAGTCGGGGACCGCTTCGCCCGCCTCCGCTGCGCCGTCCAGCGCCGCCGCCGCGCCGACGTCGCCGAGGATCGCCTTTGTGGCCGGTGTTCTCAGGCCCCCTCTCGGAACGGCGGTTTCTTGCAGACCGAGCTATACGTCATGAACGCCGACGGCAGCGGCATGCGGCGGCTTGTGCGCCACGCATCGGGTCTGGGTCCTGAGCCGTATTTTGGGGCCCTGTGTGGTCGCCTGACGGGCGCAAGCTCGCCTTCGGGAAGCGGTACGGGACAGCGACCCCGTCTGGTCGCCCGACGGACGGAGGGTCGCCTTCGTGAGCAACTGGCAAGTCTGGGTCACGAACGCCGACGGCAGCGGGGAGCGCAGGCTTACGCGCACCGGGGCGCGCAACTTCGCTCCTGCCTGGTCGCCCGACGGGCAGAGGATCGCGTTCGAGCGCCGAGTCGGACGACAGAAAATCAGAAATACGGCTCTTGAATACGGTCAGGCGCCCGAAGGTGTTGACGGGAGGGTGAGCTTCCAGGTCTACGTCATGAATGCGGACGGCAGCGAGGCGCGGAAGCTGGCGGACGGCACCAAGGCGCGGAGGCTGGCGAATAACAGTGCGCACCCTGTCTGGTCGCCCGATGGCCGGAAGGCTTTGAGAAGAGGACCCTCGCCGGGGCGAGTGTTCAGGAATGACGCCTGAGCCGACCGTCCAAGATGAGACGACGAACAAGAACGACGACTCCGCGGCCGACGGCGTCCAGGGTGATCACGCCGACCAACAAGAGTGTGAGCACCACCAGGGGTGCGCCGCCCTCCCGGTCGCCATGAGCGCGTGCGACCACGATCTCGGCAACGCCGACTAGAAGCGCAACGGTGAAAAACACTCGGCCGGGCTGGGAGAGCCGAAGCCGGTGACCGAGCCACCTCCAATAGCTTCCGACTCTCGCCACGCGTGAAGTCTAGGTCAGAGGAACGAGCGGCACCCTGGGCCAGCGTTCCGGAATGACGCCAGAGCCCCGGCGTTCCGGAATGCCTTTCGAAAACGTGAGGCTGGATCCGGCCGCGACCGATGAGCGTTCGGTGGTCTGCCAGTCTCTACGACGTACGGATCCGTAACCGACTCGGGAGCAGCATGAAAATCCTTCTCACGTCCAGCGGCATCACCAACACGACCATCCACGACGCGCTGGTCGACCTGCTGGGCAAACCGATCGCCGAGTCCAGCGCGCTCTGCATTCCCACCGGAGTACAGCCTTTCCCCGGCGGACCCTCACACGTCTATGAGTTCTTGACCGGGACAGTGGGAGGCCCCATGTGCGCTTTGGGCTGGAAGTCGTTGGGAGTGCTGGAGCTCACCGCGCTCCCCAGCATCAAGAAGGAGCATTGGGTCGCGGCTGTCGAGGAAGTCGATGCGCTGCTGGTCTGGGGCGGGAGCCCGTTGTATCTGTGCTACTGGATGCGGCAATCCGGGCTCGCCGACCTCTTGCCGTCGCTGCGGCCCGAGGTCGTGTATGTGGGTACGAGCGGCGGAGCGATGGTGGCGACTCCCGACTTCGGAGGCGAGACCTACGACGACAGCGAGCCGCTCACCGGCAGCGGCGAAGCACTGGGGCTGGTCGACTTCTCGGTGTTTCCGCACCTGGAGCGCGAGGACATGCCGGACACGTCCCTCGCCAACATCGAGAGATGGGCCGCCGGGCTATCGGTGCCGGCGTACGCGATCGACGACCAGACCGCGATACGAGTGGCCGGCGGCAACGTCGAAGTCGTCTCCGAGGGACACTGGAAGCTGTTCACCCCCAGCCCAGAAGCGAGTTGATCGGCCAGGAGAGACGCGCGCTCGCTTGGGCCAGCGTTCGGGAATGTCACCTGAGGTTGCGGCAGTTAGCGTTAACGGCGTGCCGGAGGGCCTGGGACAGCTTGTCCTTCGCGAGATCGAAGATCGCGATCTCGACGTGCTGTTCGAGCACTGGACGGATCGCGACGCGATACGGATGGCCGCGTTCACTTCGCCGGATCAGAATGATCGAACCGCCTTCGAGCGACGGTGGGCGCGGCTGAGGAGCGACGTGTCTACGACGAACAGGGTCGTCGAGATCGACGGTCGAGTCGTGGGTCAGATTGCGAGCTTCGACTTGGAGGGTCACCGCGAGGTCACGTATTGGATCGGCCGTGAAGATTGGGGTCGCGGCATTGCCACGCGTGCCCTTCAAGAGTTCTTGCAGCTGGAGGCAACCCGTCCGGTTTACGGTCGCGCTGCGAGCGACAACGCCGCGTCGATTCGTGTGTTGATGAAGTGCGGTTTTCTTATCGTGGGCGAGGGGCGCGGGTTCGCTCATGGGCGCAACGAGGAAACGGACGAGGTCGTCCTCCGACTCGATACATGACCCCAACTGCCCTCGGCTGCGCCAGTGTTCGGGAATGTCATCCGAGCTATCTCCGTCTTACGGCTATCCCCCGAACACCCCCGAGGCCGCCGCAGCGGCGATTAATCCGATCAACAGATCAGCTCCCCCGCTCAGATCATCAACGGCGCACCCGATAGCGCAGGTGAAGCACCCGGTTGCCCTGAATCACCACGTCAGGATCCTCCAACAGGTGCTGCGTGTGGACCGACCCGAAGTAGCGCTTGCCGGACCCGAACACGACGGGTACGACGTCCATTCGCACCTCGTCGATCAGGCCCGCGGCAAGCACCTGGCCACCGACGTCGCCAGCGGCGACCTCGACCATGCGGTCACCCGCAAGCTCCTGCGCCTTGGCCACGGCTGCCTCGACGCCGTCGACGAAGTGAAACGGCGCCTCGGGGTCCCAGCCCTCGGGCTCCGGCCGGTGCGTCACGACGACCACGTGGTCGATCCCGCCCGGAGGCTTCCCGTCCCAGCCGTCCGTCATGTCGAAGACGTGGCGGCCGACGATTGTCGCCCCGATCTGGTCCCAGTAGGGCCGGGTGTAGTCGTAGGACGTCTGCGACACCTTCACCTCGCCGCTCTCGTCCAACGGGACGTCACCGCTGGACAACCAGTCGAACAGCGGTCCGGGCTGGTCATTCTCGTCCGCGACGAAGCCGTCCACCGACACCGAGCTGTACATGACCACCTTGCCCACGGGGCTCTCCTCTGCTTTGGGGTGCCCCCGAAATTAGCGTGTCGTGAGCTGTCGCTCTTGTCACGTTCGAGGCGCTTGCAGATCGGTTCGACGTGCGCGTGATGGTCGGATCCATCGCCACGGCATTGCATGAGATGGCAACACGCCTCGCGAACTGATGTCTCCGGCACGACTAGCCCTGCCCCGATAAGTGCCGTCTGCCCGGCGAGCGGAGGCTCGTCAAGGCCCGTAGCGCCGACCCCGCTTGCGGGGTTGACGGGCCGAGCACGGCGGGCAAGGTTCGGCGCGTTCGGGGCAGGGGCGGGCGTTCGCCTGCTCGCCCGTGGCGGGCGCGAAGCGCCCGGCTTCTTCTCTTGTATTAGCAACGTAACTCGGTCTCCCGCTGCCCGCTTTGTCCGAAGCACGCGCTAGCTTCTTGGCACGCCGCCAATACGAGTGCCCGGGCAAGCACGCAAGCGACCAAGAACCAAGGGCGGCTAGTCCCTCGATAGAGGGCGCGAAGGAGGAGCTGCTACCCGCCCGGGGGCCTTCGAGTCAAGCGTGATGGACTCGGAGGTGGTGCTCGTTGCAGGCTCGTTGGACGTTTTCGCTGTATCCGCAGGCGGCGGAGGGCGGCGGCTACTGCCGCCCGCGGCGCCGTTCGATAGATGGAGCTGCGCCCCTTGCGGCGTCACGGTCGACGCTCGGAGTTCGATGCATCCACGGCAGAGGTCACGGCCGCACCCGCCGACTAGTCAGTGCCAACCGCCAGCACGACCTTGCCACGCTTCCCGCGGCCCGCGACTCGCTCGAACGCCGCCCGGGCCTCCGTGAGCGGAAAAGCCGAGTCGACCTCCGCGCGAAGCTCGCCTGCGTCCACGAGCGTTCTCAACTCCAGCAGTTGCTCGTGGTCGGGTTCGACGATGAAGTAGATCGCGCCCGGCATCTCCTCTGCGATCGTGACCACGCGCTCGCCAGCGGGGACCTCGCCGCCACGAGTGTCGAAGACCAGATCGACCGGACCGCTCTCCACGACCGCTGCGCCGGCGTGTCGCGCAAGCTGGACGGCGAGATGCCCAACCCCGCCCGAGGCGCCCGTGACCAGCACGCGCTCGCCTCGGGCGAGGCGCCCGTGCACAAACAGTGCTTGCCAGGCGGTCAGCCCGCCCATCGGCAGAGCTGCCGCCTCGACGTGGCTCAGCCGCAAGGGCTTCGGTGCAAGCACATGGGCTGGCACAACGGCGTACTCGGCAGCCACGCCGTCGCGATCGAAAGGCGTGAGCGCATATACCTCGTCACCGCCGCCGACGACAACGCCCGAAAGCTCGTAAGACGGAATCGCCGGCAGTCGATCGACGGGCCACTCCAACTCGTTACGTGTAATTGCTGCCGCATGCACGCGCACCAGCACCTCGCCCGGACCCGGTGACGGCGTCTCGATCTCCTCAACCTTCAAGCCGTCATCGTGCAGGCGTACCGCTAGCACACCGCTCCCCTGCTGCCCCTGTTGGACTTCGTTCCTCAGGAGATCTTGCCATCTGCCACCCTCCTGCTCGGAGGCGTCGCCTGGGCGAGTGTGCGGGAATGTCCCTCGAGCTTCAGGGGCGCACTCAAGTGCGCACGATCAGACCTTGTGAACCTTCGAACCGCTTGCGGGAAAGTACAAGGTGATGTTCCGGCGCTCTCGGAATGCAGCTGCGATCGCGACGCTATTCGCAGATCACTTCGATCCGATCTACCGGTTCGCTTCAAGCCGAGTCGGGCGCGACGCCGCGACCGACATCGCGGCCGAGACGTTCGCGCAGGCCTTGCGAAGCATCGACCGCATGGATCCCGCACGAGACGCTCGACCATGGCTGTTCGGTATCGCGAACAACGTGATCCGCCACCATCACCGTGCCGAGAAACGCCGGCTCCGTGCGTACGCAGCCCTCGAGCGTCAGTCCGACGTGGCTGGGCCGAACGGCCACCCTGAATCCGAAACGCTCATGAGAGCAAGCCTTGTCGATGCTCTCGTTCGACTCGATGCTCGCGACCGGGAGGCACTGCTGCTTTTCGCATGGGCGGAGCTGACGTACGAGGAAGTGGCAACGGCTCTAGACATCCCTATCGGGACGGTGCGTTCGCGGATTCATCGTGCGCGTCGCGCGCTGCGCGAGAGCCTCGGGGATAGCAGCGTGAGCAGCGGTCAGCTCGCGATCGTCACCAGGAAGGAGTCATGAACGTGGATGAGCTGACGCTACTTCGGAGACTCGCCGCCGACGAGCCGGCCGACGCGGACGCAGCGCGGGCCGAGGTCTGGCGACGACTGAACGGAGGCGAGCTGCAGGCGAGCGATCGCCGTCCAGATGGCCGCACGCGGTTGCCGTCCCGGCGTGTTGTCGCCATCGCCGCGATGATCGTTGTCGCCGGGCTTCTCGTTGCGCCGGCCCTCGCCATCGGGGATCACCTCCTCGAGCTGCTCTACGGCAAGTCCACGCCGGGCGACGTGCAGACACCTGCGTGGTCGCCCGACGGACGGAAGCTCGCGTTCGTGAGCCGACGCGATGGCAACTCCGAGATCTACGTGATGAACGCCGACGGCAGCGCGCAGGAGAACCTGACCCGGCAGCCGGCGAACGACAGCCATCCCAGCTGGTCGCGCGACGGACGGAAGCTCGTGTTCGTCAGCCGCCGCGACGGCAACTCCGAGATCTACGTGATGAACGCCGACGGGAGCGGGCTGCGCAACCTGACGCGGACTCCGTCGGACGATCTCGATCCGGCCTGGTCGCCTGATGGGCGGGCGATCGCATTCGTCCAGAAAAAGTGCGTGCCGAAGCCGCACCGTGCGGTGACCGCCTTCGAGACGTACCTCTCCGTCGTGAATGCCGACGGGAGCGGGCTGCGGCGACTGACGACACGCCGGGCGCATGTGTTCAATCCAAGCTGGTCGGCGGACGGGAAGACCATCCGGTACGGGCGCTCGCTCGTAAATGCCGACGGCAGCGGGCACAGCGAGCTGCCGAGGAACGTCCCGCTCGCAGGAGCGTGGTCGCCCGACGGGCAGCGGATCGCCGTCGTGTCGGTGGCCCATAGCCCTGCTGAGGCCCGGAACCCAACCAAACTCGGACTTTGGGTCATGAACGCCGACGGAAGCAACGCTCGGCGGGTGGCGCCAACGCCACCTCGGGCGAGTCCCGCATGGTCGCCGAACGGTCGCCGGATCGCCTTCAGGAGGTTCGACGGCAACTCGGAATCGGCCGGGGGAACTCAGACCTCTTTGTCGTGAACGCCGACGGGAGCGGGCTGCGACGGCTGACACGCCATGCGGAGAACCTGCGTTGGTTCGCGTGGTCACCCGACGGGCGGACGATCGCCTTCCTGCGCAACAGAGAGGTGTACATCGTGAAAGCAGACGGAAGTGGGGAACGGAGACTCACGCAGCTAAACGAATAGTCGAGGGCCAAGCAACGTAACCCCACTGGCCGCAAAACGGGCGACCGCTTGACGGAGTCGTCGATCCGGTCGGCGGACAGACCGCTCACATGGGCCAGCGTTCTGGAATGTCCCCCGAGCGAGAATCCACCTGGGTTCGCGTTAAGGCGTCTTCGGGAAGATCAGTATGCGACGGATGAAGGCGTTGCGCAGCCGTTGGGTCGAGCGATATGGCTGCAGCCTGCGCGAGTGCGTTCGGCAGGACAGGGCAAGGCCGCTAAGACCCGAGGTGTCGCTCGGTCATGATGATTTCGACATGCAGGCGGTGGATCCGGTAAAGGATTCGCGGGCGATCTAGCTCTTATGAGCATGGGTCGTCTCGACTCCGACCTGGAAGACCTCTACCGGCGACGGCAGGGCGCCTTCCAGGTGATGCTTGCTTCGGTAACGGGAAACGTCGAGAGCGCACGAGACGTCGTACAAGAGGCGTTCGTACGAGCTCTGCAGAAACAGGACGGATTCCGCGGCGAGGGGTCACTCGAAGCGTGGGTGTGGCGAATCGCGTTTCGGGTTGCGGTCGGATCGAGTGGGTCGCGCGAGCTCGCGGTCGACGAGGTGCCGGATGTTGCGTTCGTCGATGAGAGCCGCGATCCAATGCTTGCAGCCGCGTTCCGGAAACTGCCTCCGCAGCGACGGCTGGTGATCTTTCTGCGCTACTTCGCGGATCTGTCCTACGCCGAGATCGGCGAGGTACTCGGAGTCGCCGAAGGAACGGTCGCGGCAACTCTGTCCAAGGCGCATCAGCAGCTCCGCGCCGAGCTTTCGACTGGCGAGGTGATGGCATGAGCGCATATGAAGACACTCTTCTGGCCGCTCGGTTCGCCGCGCTGGCGCCCGAGCCGCTCGCTGGGGACTGGGATGACGTTCTCGACCGATTAGGCGCGGCTCGGAAGGGCCGCCGGTGGCGTGAGCGCCTCCGCGTGCTCCAGGGTCGTCGTCGCCGACTCTTCGTCTTGCTCGCTGTCGTCGCCCTCGTCGCCGTGGTAACCGCTTCTGCGTTCGCGGTGCGCGTCTTCGTCCTCGACAAGGGGCTCGTCGGGCTGCCCCCCGTAGGCACGACGCCGAGTACTCCCGAGAGCGGTGTGCGCGAGATGTACTACTGGCTCGACCAAGGAAGAGAGCGCAGCGCGAACTGGGTGTACGCCGACGGGCGGCTGATCCGGCGTGGTGCTAGCGCGGGCCGATGGAACGCCGCTCCGGGCGAACCGATGGTCCAACGGCTTTGTCGAGCAACGCCTCACGCGCGAGGGAGTCAAGCTCCTGCGATCCGAGATCGTCTCGGCAGGAGGGTTCGGAGACGTGCAGCCGCCACCCGGCAGCGATCCCCTCTGGGTCCAGGGGTCGAGGATCGAGGTACGCCAGGGTGACCAGCTCGTCCGCCTCAGGTGGGCGAAGGATCTTGAGCGTCTCGAGGCTCGGCTAGCACATCCAGAGTCGTGGCTGCCGGCGAGCGCGTGGAAGCAGCGGAAGATCAGGGCCTACGTGCCCTCAAGGTTCCAGGTCTGCACCGGGGTGCTTGTGAACGACAACCCGCCGGGCTTCAAGTTCCCACAGATGCGTCCGGCTCGCATCGTGGCTCTGCTACCGCAGGCAGCCCAGAACGTGCTCCGCGGCAGGGACTGGACGGCCTATCCATCGGGGCCGACGTCGACCGGCTACTACCCACACTGTTTCGACGTGACGACCAAGGGAGCCCGCTCGCTGGCCAAGGCTCTCGACGGCGCGAGGCCTGCAAGGAAGGGCCGTCTGGGCTACACATTCAATGCCCCAGACCCGAAGCGACAGGCGTTGATCACCTTCAACCCGTACCTCCCGCACGGCAAGACCCACTGCTTGGGATGCGGATGAGCAGTCGAGTTGTTCTGAGAGAAAGAAGCGTGTTTGCCTGCTCGCCTGGGGACCAGCCGATACCTGGGCCGACGATCCCGTTCGAGGGCGACGTTGGTGCACTCGGGGTGTTCCTTCGCGCCACCGCCACCCACGGAGAGCAACGGCCGTTCGGCTACTACCGGATCACCCGCTTGGCCGACGGGCGGGCCATCGGGGGGCTCGGCTTCAAGAGCCAGCCAGATGGCGGCTGCGTCGAGATCGGCTACGGCCTGGCTCCCTCGGCCCGCGGCCATGGCTACGCCGCGGAGGCGGTCATCGCCCTCCTGACCGTGGCCGCCGACCACGGATGCACTCGACGAGCTCGCAAACGTCGGAGGGAATCGCACATGGCCGACGTAGTTGCCATCGCGGGCTGGTCCCTCGCCTTTGCGGACGATGCGACACCGCAAGGAGCGGGAGATGTACGCCGAGCAGCATCGGCCGAGGTCGCGGGAATGGTGATCTAGGCGACCACGGTGGTGCTATCCATCGACCGCGACTGGACCTGACCGGGATTGGAAGACAGCCCCGACCGGAGGTCAGGGATAGCCCCCTGAGGATGTCGCGCAGACCGCATTACCGTGCGACTCATGACACGCGGATGGCTTATTGGTTGGTCGATGTTCGTCGGGATCTCGTGGGTCGTACTGGCTGCCGCCTTCGTCTCCGACGAAGCCTGCTCCTTTATCTGCTTCACGTTCGGCGACACGCTGACCCTCTTGTTCCTCCCGGCCGCGTTCGTGTGGGCGCTCGGGCTGATCGTGCTGTTCATTGTGGGGCGCTTGCGTGGGCGCAGATCGTCGAGTGACGCGGGGGCCACTACCGGCGGGGACTCGGGCGGGACGCACTAAGGCTCTGCCGCGCGGCGTCTCCCGTCGGGGCCAAACGAGGCCATCCTGCACTCGGCCGACGTGCTCGCGGAGCAGCGCGGCGCGACGCCTCAATGCCCGGGTGGACAAGTCGATGCGTCGGCGGGGGACGCGCCGCAGCATGTCCCCCGCCATTTCCCGCCGCAGGGACGCGCCGCCGCGCGCTACCCACCCCCACCGCAGGTGAAGCGATCCTGACGTTCGCCGCTCGCGGCTTTGCTAGACGCATAGCCAGGGATTCGGGTCGGTAGGGCTAGTCCCGATCGCGCGAACCGCCCATAGACTGCGCCCGTCCAGACACGATGAACCGGGGGTCTATCGATGCAATTTCACGTTGCGCCATCACGCGCGTCGGCCGTCAAACTCGCGGTTCTTCTCGTCGTCGTGTCGACCGGACTGCTGGCTGGGACCGCACAGGCAGCCACGCCCGCGACCCTCAACCAGTATCGACTGGCCAGCTCGAAGGTCACGAAGCCGTTTCAATGCGTGACCGAAGGCTGTTCCGCTAGTTGGATGCGCCTTCGCGAGATCGATGACCGTACGTCGATCCTCACGCTCCGTACCGCCGCGTGGTTCCGTACTCGGCCGACGCGCAGCCAGCGCGCCCAGATCGTCAGCGCCATCCACCAGGATCTACTGCGGCGCGGTGGAAACGGCGCACTGATCCTTGGGCCACGAACGACGTGGCGCGAGAACAATCGCGTCCTGGTGTCGGAAGTCGCCTGGCGCATCCGGCGAACATGACGCCGTGAGCGCTGACCCCCGCAGCTAGTGCAGTACCGGTTCGGGTTCGGTCAGACGAGCCCGTCCCGCACTCGACCCACGTGCTCCCGCAGCAGCACGGCGCGGAGCTCCTCGAGTCCCGGCGGCGGATCGTCGAGCGCACGGATGATCGTTTCGCGCTCGGGGATCGTGAGCGCCGGCACCTTCGTCATCCGGCCGTAGGCGGTCTTGAGCCGGGAGCTGAGGTCGTCGTCGTCGACCAGGCTAAACCGTTGCGTTTGGCCGAGAGGGATCGCGGTGTGTTATGCGCGAGCGTTCACTTCCAGCAACCTCTACCGCCTTTCGCGAGACGAGTATCGGCCGAAGGATCCGGAGTTCGCTGCGCTGCACGACGCGCTGTACGAGCTTCGAGACATCAAGTACGCGCACACTGACCCGCCAGCGGACGCGACGCGCGACTTGTTGGGGAGGTTGTGTCGACGCCGCGGCACAAGATCCTCATGTTTAGTTGGCATCTCGTCTCGGAGCCCCTTCCCCGAGAATGGCTCCCGAAGGTTCGCGACCTATGCCAGCTACAGAGCTCCCGCTTTTGACTATGAGAGCATCGCGATAATGATGGAGCTGGGGAGGCGCTCCCGTGAGCGCGGCGGCGGATAGGCCGACCTGAACTGCTCGGCATCATGTCGAGCTACTCGTTCACGGACGGAGCGGCCGCATTCGGGACGCAACAGTGTGGGGCCTAGACAAGGCCGTCCCGCGCTCGGCCGACGTGCTCCCGGAGCAGCACGGCACGAAGTTCCTCCATGCCCGGTGGAGGGTCGTCGAGCGCCTGGATGATCGTCTCGCGCTCGGGGATCGTGAGCGCCAGCACCTTCGTCCACCGACCACATAGGCGGACTCCTTCGCTTGAGGGAGCCGGATGGGCGCCGAGCCCTGCCGCCGCCGAAGCGGGAGCCGGCAGCCCATCCGATGCTCTACCTGGATAGATGCTTGAGCGCGGCGAAACTTGCGCGTTACCGCGAAGTTCCCCCGAAAAGGGGACACCTCCAAAGAGGGGCCGGGTGGCTAGCTGAACGCCGTCAGTAACGAGCTCTCACCAAATGGCACCCGGCCCCGCCTGAACCCTGCCGCGCAGACTGCTGGCCGCCCAGGTGGCCGATCGGGACGTGTCCTCATCGGTCGGCCCGCTCCGCGAACTGCAAACCGAATGCAAACCAACGGGGCGAATCTAGTGGGACGAGGCGGACTGGATTTGGCTCAACTAAGGCGTACACGGACGCTCCGGTACGTCCCGAATTCCTTTCACAGAACCAGCTCTTCTAGCCGGAACCGCGTCGCAGAGCCGTTTACGGCTTCTCGGTACCAGAACTCGGTACCACCTCCGCCATGGCGGCACCGTCTAGAAGCCTTCGCTCTAGCGCCTCGGGCTCTGCTGCGAACACGACGCCGGCGAGGCGCAGGTATCGGCGGGTGTTCGCCATGCTCGCGTGCCCTGCTTCGTCACAGGCGCCACCGGGTTCGCTCCTGCGATGGCGTCGTTGGTGATGCTCGTCACCCCGAGGTCGTGGAACGGGCGCATCCCCTCCGGGTAATCGAGCTCCGCCGCCGCGTACGCGTCCCTCAGGGCGGCGGAGAACGTCTCATAGGAGTGGAGAACGTCTCATAGGAGTATGGAGAACGTCTCATAGGAGTACGGGATGCCGCGCTCGGGGTGGACACCCGGTCACTGTCCGCCCTGTACCAGGTCGTGCGTCGGTGCTGCCACAGCCGCTCCGCCAGTTTCGGGGGAATTGCGATCGACCGCGAACCGAGGTCCGTCTTCGAGTTAACCACCCGAACGCGGTTCTCGACCAGGGTCAACTTCCTGCCACCGGAGCGCCTGCAGCTCGGCACGACGGACTCCAGTCAGCACCAGCGTGAGGAACACCATCCGTAAGATCCCTCGCCCGAGGGGTGACGCTTCGCCGCGGCCGGCCGAAGTTATTCATTGCGCCATCCGCGATCTGGCCGCAGGTTCGCGGATGCGTTTGGTGGGCATGGTTCGACGCCAGGAAAAGCCCGCCGGCGAACTCCAGCGCCGCTCCTCACCAGGGCGGCGCTTTCGCTTTCACTCCTCATCGTGGCGCTCGCAGGGTGACCGCTCGCCCGGGCTGCTTGCACGACTCAAGCCACCCCAGCACGTCCTCGCGGTCGTAGCGCCAGTACCGACAGAGCGGTATCGCTGGCATCGCGGCCGACCGCGTTGACTCCCCGCACCCACGACACGGGCACGCCAACAGGTGGGCGGCTTCGTCGGCGGTGAGCAGCCGCGCGGTCACGCCGCCCCGTCGTCCGTGAGGTCGCTGGCTGCGGCCCATCCTCCGAACATCGCCCGCCCGGACGGCGTCAGCCGCCACCGACCATCGCCTTGCTCAGCGATCGGGGAGCCTGAGTCCTCGCCGCAGGTCATCGGGAGTCCGCCATTCGTCGTCGAGCCAGTAGCGGGCTTCCTGGCGTAGCTGGTCGAGGCTCACTCGGATGGTCATGCGACCTCGCTGCCGGTGCCACGGACGAACGGAACATCGCACCGACGGCACGCTTGGATGTGCTTTTCCGCGAGCCTGTCGGCTTCGGCCTGGAGGTCGTCGGCGTGGGTGTCGCCTTTGCCCGAATCAATCCGCCGTCCGCCGCCGCCTTGTAGGCGGTCGGCGGCTCGGCTCGCGGGGTGTCCAGGTCGCCACCCGGCCCCGGTTTCACCCCGTGGCGTCCATCCGCGGTAGTTTCGCGCTATGCGGGACGACGTCTGGGGCCAGCTCCACGAGAGCGAAGCCTTCCTCTACGCGCAGCGAGTCGTCGCGGCGGGCTTCGCCTCCGAAACCAGCCCGCAAGGGCTGCTTGACGAACTCGAGACGTTGTCCGAATGGATCAACGAGGACACCGACGATCGCGGCAAGGCCGACCGACGAATCGCTGAGTCCGCAGCCGCACTCTCGCTGCTCGCAGCGAGCGTCTTTGAGGCATTCGCCTATGAGATTGAAAAGGCGAAACTGACCGTCGCCGCCGGGTCCGACGATGCTGAGCCGGAACGGGAAGCCGTGCGCGACACGATGCTGTGGCTACTGGATCAGCACGCGTCGAGACTTCGGGCGGAACTCGACTGAGGCCGGGGACAGCGTCCAAAGCGTGCCCAAAACGGCGACGCGGTACCAGACGTGTTACCCGACTGACAGAACCTCACATGACCCAGGAAGACCCGAGGCCGCTTGTAATGTGGCCCCGGATTTGTCCCGCTTTTGCTTGGCCGAACCAGCTCTGCCAGACAGTCCGGACCAGCTGGGCCGGCCACTGGACGATGTCGCCGGATGGCCTGGACCTCCGGCCAGTGACGACCCGGGCACCGGGGCCTACCGTCGGGTGCATGAACGACGACAGATATGGCGTCCTGCTCGTTCGGAAGGTCGGGCACATGCTCGACAGCACGTTCGGCTATCGCGGCGATCGACTCCCTGACGTGAACGACGTGATCGACGTGATCGATGCGGTCGGCAACTCCGTTCGCGCTCAGGTCAACGGGATCGAGAAGGCGAAGTCGCTTCCGATTCGCGCAGCCGAGCTGTAGCGGCACATCCGGAACCAGCTTGGTAGCGTCGAAGCCGTGCCACGCGGCGCGCCTTCGACCCCTCCTGCCGACCCGTGCACGCGGCCGCGCCGCCTACCGGCCATCGTCCCGTGAGTGAGACCGACGGCACGTCCTGGGCGACGCCGCCGTATCGGATCCGCACGGAGCGGCTCACGATTCGCTGTTGGGAGCCGCGTGACGCACCGCTCCTGAAGGACGCCCTCGACTCCAGCCTCGACCACCTGCGGCCGTGGATGCCGTGGGCGCTCGAGGAGCCGAGGCCGCTCGACGAGAAGCTGGAGCTCCTCCGCCAATTTCGCGGGAGGTTCGATCTCGGTCAGGACTTCGTCTACGGGCTCTTCGACCGGGAGGAGAACGAGGTCGTCGGCGGCTCGGGGCTCCATACGCGGCTGGGCGACAGCGCGCTCGAGATCGGCTACTGGCTACGCGCCTCGCGGCTCGGAGCCGGTCTTGCGCGAGAGGCGACCGCGGCGCTGACCTATGTCGCATTTCGCGTCTGTCAGGTCGACCGCGTCGAGATCCGGACCGACCCGGCCAACGAGGCAAGCCTGAGGATCCCGCGCGCGCTCGGCTTCGTCGAGGAGGGGACGCTGCGACGCCGGCTTCCTCCCGGTGGCGACGGCGTGCCGCGCGACATGGTGCTCTTCGCCGCGTTCCGCCACGCCTTCGAGGAGTCGCCGCTCGCCCGCACCGAGCTCGAGGCGTTCGACGCGGCCGGTCGGCGAATGCTCGTCTAGCAGGCGGGAAGCGGGGCGGGAGCAGCTACAATCCCCCGCCGATGTCCAGCGATCGCGTCACTCTCGAGGTCACCGAGCGGGCTGCCGACCAGCTCGGCTCCCGCCGTGTCCGGCGTCTCAGAAAGGACGGTCTCGTGCCCGGTGTCCTCTACGGGAAGGGTCACGCGCGCGCGATCGTCGTCGGCGAGCGGGACCTTCGCTCGGCGCTGACGGGCCGGTCGGGCCTCCACGCGATCATCGACGTGGTCATCGAGGGGCAGAAGAGCCCGCACCACGCCGTCCTCAAGGACTTCCAGCGGCACCCGATCCGCGGCACGCTCACGCACGTCGACTTCCACGAGGTGCGTCTCGACCGTCCGATCCAGGCGACCGTGAACGTCCAGTTCATCGGCGAGTCGCCCGGAGCGAAGCAGGGTGGCGTCGTCCAGCAGGTCACGCGCGAGCTGCGCGTCGAGGCGTTGCCGACGGGGATTCCTGAGCACATCGAGGCAGATATCTCCACCCTCGAAGTGGGAGCCACGGTCCGCGTCGCCGATCTCGAGGCGATCGAGGGCGTCGCGTTCCTCGACGATCCCGAGACGGTGCTCGCGAACTGCTCGATTCCGCGCGGCATCACCGAGCTCGAGGAGGCGGAAGCTGCCGAGGGCGAGGAGGGCGAAGAGGGCGAGGGCGCTGCCGAGGGCGAGGGCGGCGAGGCGTCCGCCGAGGCTTCGGCAGAGGGCTCCGAGTCCGACGCGGAGTGACCCGTGCGCCTCTTCCGCAGGGGAGAGGGCGAGACGTCGGTGGATCTCCTCGTCGCAGGTCTCGGCAACCCTGGGCAGGAGCACGCGAAGGACCGCCACAACGTCGGCTGGATGGTCGTCGACGAGCTCGCTCGTCGCCACCAGGGCTCGTTCAAGGGGAAGTTCCGCGGCAAGCTCGCCGACGTGCGGCTGGGGGACGCGAAGCTCGCGCTCCTGAAACCGGAGACGTACATGAACGAGTCGGGCGCCTCGATCCAGGCGGCCGCAGCGTTCTACAAGGCGCCGCTCGATCGGGTGCTCGTCGTCCACGACGACGTCGACCTCGAGACGGCGCGGCTCCAGGCCCGGCTCGGCGGCGGGCTCGCGGGGCACAACGGCCTCCGCTCGATCTCCCAGCGGGTCGGGGCGCCCGACTTCCTGCGCCTGCGCGTCGGCGTCGGCCGGCCCGGCCGCGGCGACCCGCGGCCGGTCGCGGACTACGTCCTCTCGCCGTTCGCACCCGAGGACGACGTCGAGGCGATCGTGGCGCGGGCATCCGACGCGGTGGAGACACTCGTGCGCGAGGGGCTCGAGGAGACGCAGCGCCGCTTCAACTGAGGTGCCGGTCACTTCCGGCACTCGTGGCCGGCCGAGTCGCGGCCCCTCGGCGAATCGAGCTCCTCGGTGGCGACGCCCCGACCTCGTTGCACTCTCGGCACAGTGCCGGCACCGACGCGTGACGAATTCCTCGCTAGCGTGACATCAGGGCACCGGGGGTGCCCCTGGGGGCAGTTGGGCGGACAACAGTTGCGCAAAAAGCAGTTGCGCGGGCACTTGGGTGACCGACGCCCCGATTTGGACGAGAACACCGGCGACGCCCAGCGGCGCACGCAGCCCGCCGGAAGCGCACCAGTACGATGATCCCGCGGGGCGCGATCCCCGCCGAAGTGCATGGACCAGGCGATGAGGACATCCCACGTGACACCGCTCGCGGCGTTCGTCGACGAGCTGCGTCGGCATGACCGGTTCCAGTCCTTCGCGCGGGCGTTCCCGACGTCGGCGCGCGTCTCGGAGCCCGTGCTCCCGCTCCTCCTCGTCGCGCTCCACGAGGAGCTCGGCCGCGGACTGCTCGTCCTCCTGCCCGAGGATGCAGACGCCCGCGATGCGGCGGACGCGGCAGGGTGGTTCGCCGGCGGCGGGAACGTAGCGCTCTTCCCCAGCCGGGGCGTCACGTACGAGTCCGGGCTGGCACCGCCGCCGCACCTCGTGGGCGAGCGCTATCGCGCACTCGACGTCCTGGCGGCCGGGGGCCTCGTGTGCGCCTCGGCCCGCGCCCTCGCGGACGGGCTGCCGCCGCTCGAGGCGCGCCCCGGTCCGCTCACACTGCGGGCAGGAGACGAGCCGGGCGTCGACGGCCTCGCGGAGCACCTCGCCCTCGCGGGCTACGAGCGCGTCGACCGCGTCGACGAGCGCGGCCAGTTCGCCGTCCGGGGAGGAATCGTGGACGTGTTCCCGTCCACCGGCAGGGAACCGGTTCGCGTCGACTTCTTCGGCGACGAGATCGAGCAGGTGCGCGCTTTCTCGCCGTTCACCCAGCGCGCGCTCGCCGCTGCCGACGAGACGACCGTGTACCCAGCGGCAGAGCGGCGCGCCGATCTCGTCGAGCACGATCTCGGCGACGACGAGGCGAGCGCGGAGCCGGGGCCGCCTGCGGATCTCGTCCCACCCGTCGATCGCGCGCCCGATCTCGTCTGGCAACCGGGCGAGCTCCGGCGGATCCGGGACGAGGAGGGCCTCGCGCTCGACCTCGACGCGGCCACGGTGCTCGATCCGTTCCCGCAGGGTCAACCGCACCGCTTCGAAGCGCAGCGGCCCGCGATTGCTGCCCGCGGTCTCGCCGAGGCGGAGAGCGAGCTCCAGGGCTTCGTCCGGTCGGGGAACCGCGTGGTCGTCGCATTCGCGCATCGCGGCGAAGCCGAGCGGCAGCGAGGGCTGCTCCGCAAGGTCGACGGGCCGCTCCTCGCCCCGGGCGAGTCGCTTCCGACCGACCCCGACCTGCGTTTCGCCGTCGCGCCGGCGCGCCGCGGCTTCGTCTGGCGCGAGCTCGGGCTCGTACTGCTCCCCGATACGCAAGTCTTCCGCAAGAAGCCGCCGCGCGCCGACGCGCGCCTCGGCCGGGCGCTCGCGAGCTTCGCCGACCTGCGGGTGGGCGACTACGTCGTCCACGAGGACCACGGTGTCGGGAATCTGCTCGGCTTCGACACGAAGGCCGTCGCGGGCGTCACGCGCGACTACCTCCACCTCGCGTTCCGCGGCGAGGACCGCCTGTTCGTGCCGCACGACCAGGTCGGGAAGCTGTCCCGGTACATCGGGGCGGACGCGTCCGCCCCTGCGCTCTCGAAGCTCGGTGGGAAGGCATGGCAGAACCTCAAGGCCCGCGCGCGTGCTGCGGTCCAGGAGCTCGCCGGCGAGCTCCTTCAGCTGTACGCGCAGCGCCAGCGCGCGGAGGGGACGGCCTTCGAGGTCGAGAGCGACTGGCTCGAGCTGCTCGAGGCGTCGTTCCCGTACCGCGAGACCGACGACCAGCAGCGAGCGATCGAGGCGGTCAAGGAGGACCTCGAGTCCGCCCGGCCGATGGACCGGCTCGTCTGCGGCGACGTCGGCTTCGGCAAGACGGAGGTCGCCGTCCGGGCCGCCTTCGCGGTGGCGGTCAACGGGCGCCAGGTACTCGTCCTGTGCCCGACCACGATCCTCGCGGAGCAGCACTGGAACACGTTCCGCGACCGCTACCGCGACTTCCCGGTGCGCGTCGAGATGGTCTCGCGCTTCCGGCGCCCGGCCGAGGTGAAGACCGTGCTGAAGGAGTTCCAGGAGGGCAAGGTCGACGTGCTCGTCGGGACGCATCGCGTCCTCTCCCGCGACGTCGTCCCGCACCAGCTCGGGCTCGTCGTCCTGGACGAGGAGCAGCGGTTCGGCGTCCGTCAGAAGGAGCTCCTTCGCGCGCTGCGGCTCGAGGTAGACGTGCTCTCGCTGTCGGCGACGCCGATCCCTCGTACGCTGCACATGTCGCTCTCCGGCCTCCGCGACATCTCGATCATCGAGACCCCGCCCGAGGGGCGGCGGTCGATCCGAACGACGGTCGGGGAGATCGACGACGAGCTCATCAAGCTCGCGCTCGAGCGAGAGAAGGCGCGCGAGGGGCAGTCGTTCTACCTCCACAACCGCGTCGAGACGATCGACGAGGCTGCCGAGAAGCTCCAGCAGCTGTGCCCGGGTCTCCGGTTCCTCGTCGCCCACGGCCAGATGGGCGAGCGCGAGCTCGAGGAGCGGATGCACACCTTCCTCGCCGGGGACGCGGACGTCCTCGTCTCCACGACGATCATCGAGTCGGGCATCGACATCCCGCAGGCGAACACGCTGATCGTGGAGCGGGCGGATGCGCTCGGGCTCGCCCAGCTGTACCAGATCCGTGGTCGCGTCGGCCGCTCCGACGTGACGGCGCACGCGTACCTCTTCTATCCGGACGCGAGCGAGCTCACCGCCGAGGCGCGCGCACGCCTCGCGACGCTCGCCGACCACACCGAGCTCGGCGCCGGGTTCCAGATCGCGATGCGCGACCTCGAGATCCGCGGCGCCGGCGACCTCCTCGGTGCCGAGCAGTCCGGGCACGTCGCCGCGCTCGGCTTCGAGCTCTACGTCGAGATGCTCAACGAGGCGGTCGCGGAGCTCACCGGCCAGAAGCGGGTCGTCGCGCGACCCGTGCGGATCGACGCCCGCGTCGACGCGTACGTCCCCGCGTCGTACATCCAGGCAGAGGCGCTCAAGATCGACCTCCACCGCCGTATCGCGCTCGCGGAGCACGGGGACGAGCTCCGTGAGCTGCGCGCCGCGACCGAGGACCGCTACGGGCCGCTGCCGGAGCCCGTCGAGAACCTCTTCCGCCTGCAGGAGACGCGACTCGCGCTCGCGCTCGTCGGCGCCGACTACCTCGTCTCCGCGCCGGCCGCGCCACCGTCGGCCCCGTCGGACTGGCCGCATCCGAGCTCCGCACGCTGCGCGCGATCTCGGACACCGCGATCTACGCATCGGCGCGTCAGGAGGTCTCGCTGCGCACGGATGGGCTCGACGGAGCGCTCGGTCTGGCCGCTGCTATCGTTGCCGCGCGCCGGGCCGCCTGAGCATGTGCCCCATCCGACCCCGTCTCCGGCCCCGATCAGTTTCCGAACACAGCGCAACCAGTCCCTAACACCGCGTCGCCTATAACGAGGTCTCGATGAAGCGCTCGCTCCTGCTCGCCGCCGCTGCTCTCGCAGCTGTCACCGCTCATCGCCGCCGGCTGCGGCGACACCGACGAGATCCCGGCCGACGCGGTCGCCGTCGTCGACGGCACCACGATCCCGAAGGCCGAGCTCGACGAGCTCCTCGCGCGCGCCAAGACGTCGTACACGTCGCAGCAGCGCGCGTTCCCGAAGGCCGGCACGGCGGAGTACCAGTCGCTGCAGAACCAGGCGGTCGCGTACCTTGTTCAGCGCGCGGAATACGGCAAGGAGGCCGACGACCTCGGGATCAGATCAGCGACGCCGAGATCCAGAAGAAGATCGACGAGGTCAAGAAGCAGTACTTCCGGAACGACCAGAAGAAGTTCGAGGCGGGTCTCAAGCAGCAGGGCTACACCGCGACGCCCTCCGCGAGGACGTCCAGGCTCAGCTCGTCTCCGAGAAGATCTACGAGAAGGTCACGAATGACGTCAAGGTCTCCGACGCCGACCTGCAGAAGTACTACGACGAGAACAAGAGCAGTACTCGGTCGCCGAGTCGCCGCGCCGTCCGTCACATCCTCGTCAAGACGAAGGCGGAGGCCGACCAGCTCCATTCGCAGCTCGAGGGCGGCGCCGACTTCGCGACGCTCGCGAAGGAGAACTCGCTCGACCCGGGCTCGAAGGACCAGGGCGGCAAGCTCACGATCTCGCGCGGCCAGACGGTCGCCCCGTTCGACAAGGCGGCGTTCTCGCTCAAGACGAACGAGCTCTCGCAGCCCGTCAAGACCGAGTTCGGCTACCACCTGATCCAGCCGCTGGCCGCCGTCAAGGCCGGCTCGGTGACGCCGTTCGCCCAGGTCAAGGCGCAGATCAAGACGCAGCTCGCTCGAGGAGCGCAAGAACAAGGCCGTCAGCGACTGGGCCGCCGCCACCGAGAAGAAGTACGAGGGCAAGGTCACGTACGCCGCCGGCTTCGAGCCGCCGGACGACCTCCGACCGGCGACCGGCGACAGAGACGACCGACCGGCGAATAGGCCGCGTGGCGCCGCCGACGCGCTCGCCGAGCTCCGGGAGCTGACCCGGCGCCTGCGCGCCGAGTGCCCGTGGGATCGCGAGCAGACCGCGCGCACGATCGTCCCGCACACGGTCGAGGAGGCCTACGAGGTCGCCGACGCGGCGCTCGCCGACGATCCGGCCAAGCTCCACGACGAGCTCGGCGACCTGCTCTTCCAGGTCTACTTCCTGTCGCTGCTGCTCGAGGAGCAGGGCGACGGCGACCTCGACAGCGTCGCCCGCGCCGTGCACGCGAAGCTCGTCCGCCGCCATCCGCACGTGTTCGGCGAGGCCGAGGCGCGACACGGCCGGCCGCGTGCGCGAGCGCTGGGAGGCGATCAAGACCGAGCAGGAGGGCCGCCGCGGTGTCTTCCACGACGTCCCCGAGTCGCTTCCCGGCGCTGCTGCTCGCGCGCAAGGTCGCAGCGGCGCGCGGCTGCCGTCGGCTACGACTGGCCCGACCTCGACGGGCCGGCTGCGAAGGTGCGCGGAGGAGCTCGACGAGCTGATGGCCGAGCTCGAGCGAGCCGGCCGCCCGGCGCCCGAGACCGAGCCCGACCCGCGCGTCGCGGCCGAGCTCGGCGACCTCCTCTTCACCGTCGTGAACCTCGCGCGCTTCGTGAACGTCGACCCCGAGCTCGCGCTCCGCGCGACGACCGCCCGCTTCGTCGAGCGGGTCGAGCTCGCCGAGCGGCTCGCCGCCGAGGCGGGGGAGACCTGGGCCGAGCTCGACCTCGACGGCCAGGAGCGCTGGTACGAGCGAGGCCGAAGGACCGCGCTCGGCTCCGCCGACGCGCTGCAGCGCGTCGCCCTGACAGGCACCGGCGGCACGATGCTGGTCGAGCCAGGGTCCGGCTAGGTCTCCTGCGCTACGGCAGCGCGATGAGCGCAGATCGTCCACGTCCACGGCCGCCAGGTGCTCGACTCGCGGGGCAACCCGACGGTCGAGGTCGAGGTCGGGCTCGAGTCCGGCGCGTTCGGCGCTGCGGCCGTCCCGTCCGGCGCGTCGACCGGCGAGCACGAGGCCGTCGAGCTCCGCGACGGCGGCGACGCCTGGCTCGGCAAGGGCGTCGACGCGCGCCGTCGCCCACGTCGACGGCGAGATCGCGGACGCGCTCGTCGGGCTCGACGCCGCCGACCAGCGCGAGGTCGACCGCACGCTGATCGAGCTCGACGGGACGCCGACGAAGGCGCGGCTCGGCGCGAACGCGATCCTCGGCGCCTCGCTCGCCGTCGCGAAGGCGGCGGCCGCCGACGCCGGCCTGCCGCTCTACCGCTGGATCGGCGGCACGAACGCGCACGTCCTGCCGGTGCCGCTGATGAACGTCGTCAACGGCGGCGCGCACGCGCAGAACTCGCTCGACTTCCAGGAGTTCATGCTCGTCCCGGCCGGCGCCGAGAGCTTCTCCGAGGCGCTGCGGATCGGCGCCGAGACCTACCACCACCTGAAGAAGCTCCTCGACGAGCGCGGCCTCTCGACCGACGGTCGGCGACGAGGGCGGCTTCGCGCCCGACTTCGGCTCGGCCTACGAGGCGTGCGAGGCGATCCTCGAGGCGGCCGAGCGCGCCGGGCACCGCGACAAGGTCGCGCTCGCGCTCGACCCGGCGACGAGCGAGCTCCACCGACGACGGCGCCTACCGGCTCGAGCGCCAGGGCGGCACGCTCGACACGGCCGGGATGATCGACCTCTGGGCCGACCTCTGCCGACCGCTTCCCGATCGTCTCGATCGAGGACGGGCTCGGCGAGAACGACTGGGCCGGCTGGCAGACGCTCACCGACCGGCTCGGCGGCCGCGTGCAGCTCGTCGGCGACGACCTCTTCGTGACGAACGTCGACTTCCTGCGCCGCGGGATCGACGAGCGCGTCGGCAACGCGATCCTCGTCAAGGTCAACCAGATCGGCACGCTCACCGAGACGCTCGACGCGATCGAGCTCGCGCACCGCAACGGCTACGCGCGCGATCATCTCGCACCGCTCGGGCGAGACCGAGGACGCGACGATCGCCGACCTCGCCGTCGCGACGAACGCCGGCCAGATCAAGACCGGCGCGCCGGCCCGCTCCGATCGCGTCGCGAAGTACAACCAGCTGCTGCGGATCGAGGAGGAGCTCGGCGACGCAGGCCGCGTACCCCGGCTGGGCGGCGTTCCCCGCGCGGCGAGCGCTGACGGCGATCTACAGTGACTGCGTGACCAGTCACGCCCGCCGCACGAAGATCGTCGCCACCATCGGGCCGGCCTCGTCGACGCCCGGAGATGATCGCCGCGCTGATCGAGGCGGGCATGGACGGCGCGCGGCTCAACATGTCGCACGGCACGCACGACGACCACGCGCGCACGCGCGCGAGCTCGTCCGCGAGGCCGAGGAGGACGCCGGCCGGCCGATCGCGCTCATCGCCGACCTGCAGGGGCCGAAGCTCCGCGTCGGCGAGCTCGACGGCCGACGTCGAGCTCGCGCGACGGCGACACGGTCGTGATCGCCGGCGAGGACGTCGCCCAGGGCGACGACCTGCCGGTCGCGCCCGGCCGTCCTCGGCTCGGTGCTGCGGCCCGGCAACGACGTCCTGATCGACGACGGCCACGTGCGCCTCGCGCGTCGAGACGGTCGAGCGTGGCCGGGCGCGCTGCGCGGTCATCGTCGGCGGCGACGTCCGCTCGCACAAGGGCGTCAACCTGCCCGGCGTCCCGCTCCCGATCCCGTCGCTCACGCGCAAGGACCTCGACGACCTCGAGTTCGCGCTGCGAGCTCGGCGTCGACTACGTCGCGCTCTCGTTCGTCCGCTCGGCCTCCGACGTCCGGGCGCTGCGCACGCTGATCGAGGCGCGCGGCTCGCACGCCTGGGTGATCGCGAAGATCGAGAAGGCCGAGGCGGTCGCGGCGCTCGACGAGATCCTCGCCGAGGCGCACGGCGTGATGGTCGCGCGCGGCGACCTCGGCGTCGAGATCGGCGCCGCGGAGGTGCCGCTGCTCCAGAAGCGGATCATCCTCCGCGCGCTCGAGCGCGGAAAGCCGGTGATCACCGCGACGCAGATGCTCGAGTCGATGATCCACTCGCCCGAGCCGACGCGCGCCGAGGCGTCGGACGTCGCGAACGCGATCCTCGACGGCACCTCGGCGATCATGCTCTCCGGCGAGACCGCGGTCGGCGAGTACCCGATCGAGGCGGTCGCGGTGATGGACCGGATCGCGCTCGCCGTCGAGCCGAGCCTCGACTACCGCCACGAGATCCCGCAGGCGAGCGACGAGCCGACGATCGGGCAGGCGATGTCGAACGCCGCCTGCGACATCGCCGAGGCGCTCGTCGGCGAAGGCGATCCTCGTCCCGACCTTCACCGGCCGCACGGCGTCGGCCGTCGCCCGGCTCCGGCCCAAGCGCGCGATCGTCGCCCTCACCCACAAGCCGGAGTCGCTCCGGCACATGGCGCTCGAGTGGGGCGTGACGCCGCTGTGATCCCGGAGACCGACGACGTCGAGGACCTCTGGGACCGCTCCGTCGAGGCGGCGCGCGAAGCGGGGGTCGTCGTCGCCGGCGACCGGGTCGTGATCACCGCCGGCACCGCGGTGAACATCCCCGGCTCGACGAACGTCATCAAGGTCGACGTCGCCTAGCTCCGCCGCGGAGGGGCTGACGGCCGCGACGCCGAAGGAGGACGCCGTGGCCGGGAAGCGTCGCCGCAGGCAGACGGGGAGGGAATCGCGGGCGAAGGCAGCTCCGCGCGGCTGCGCGCTGCCGCGGCTGGCTCCTGCCCGTCGCTCGTGCTCGGCGTCGTCGGCTTCCTCTACTTCCGGCCGATCTCGAGCTACCTCGAGACCCGCGAGCAGCTCGTCGGAGCGCCGCGCGGAGGTCGCGACGCTGCGCGCGGAGCGCGCACGGGTGACCGCGCGGCTCGAGCGCGCGACGAGCCTCGACGCGCTCGCCCGCGAGGCGCGGCGGATCGGCTTCGTCCGCCCGGAGGAGCACCTCTTCATCGTCAAGGGCACCGCGCCTGGCGCGGCCACGCGATCGGCACCGCCGGGCGACTGCCGCTGCGGGACCGTGAGCACGCTCGCGTAGCCTGGCTACGGTGCGCGTGGACGATCGCGCCGTCGTCGCACGCCAGCTCGGGCGCGAGCCGCGGGCGTTCCGGCGCGTCGCCGCCCGCTGCCCGTGGGGCCGCCCGGCGGTGACCGAGCAGGACCCGTACGGCGCCGGCGGCGAGCCGTTCCCGACGACCTACTACCTCACCTGCCGCCACCTCGTCGCGGCCGTCTCGCGGCTCGAGGCGGCGGGCGGCGTCGAGCGCTGGAGCGACGCGCTCGCCGCGGACGATGCGCTGCGCGAGGACCTCGCGCGCGCGACGGCCGAGCAGGCCGAGATCCGCCGCGAGCTCGCCGCCGGGGAGACAGGGGTCGACGCGGGCGCATCGCTCGACTCCGGCATCGGCGGCTCGCGCAACCCCGTGGCGCTCAAGTGCCTCCACGCGCACGTCGCGTTCGCGCTCGCCCGTCCCGGGCTACCTGCTCGGCGAGGCGATCCTCGCCGAGGTCCCGGAGCGCTGGCCGTCGACGTGCTGCACGGCCAGCGGCCAGGACTCGTAGCATCGCGCCGATGACGACCGTCGAGAGCGCCCGCCGCGAATGGGAGGAGGGCAACCGCCGCTTCCGTCGAGGAGCGCAGCGATCCCGCGCGCGCCGACGCTGCTGCACCGGCAGCTCGACGTGGTCACGGACGAGCTGCGGCGCCGGGTCGGGGCGACGTTCACGCTCGCCGAGCTCGCCGACGCGTACGACGGCGCGGAGCGGTGGCTGCGCGGCGCCGTCGAGGAGCGAGCGCCCGTCGCGCGGCTGGGCCCGGACGCGCGACGCTCGCGCGACGCCGCCTTTCACGCCTACAGCCGCGGCGCGCTGGACTACGCGCCGTGAGCGACCCCGACGCCCGTCGTCGCGCGCCGCCGCGCGCCGCCAGCCGTCGCTGGCCGCGTCCTCGCGCCGCGGTCGTCGCGGCCGTCGTGGTCTTCGCGCTCGGTATCGCGCTCGGGCTGGCGCTCGAGGACCGGCCGGTGCCGGGCGGGACCGAGACCTCGTCCGCACGCTCGAGCCGCTGCCGCAGCAGAGCCGTAGCGCCCTAGACGGCTCGGCCTAGAGCTCTTCGGAGGCCTGCAGCAGCCCGGCGACGATCACGGCGATCGCCGCGGCGAGGCTGATCCAGATCCCGACGCCGCGGCCCGCGAAGAAGAAGTCGTCCGGCACCGAGATCACGCGGACGAGCACGAAGATCGTCGCGAGCGCGCCGAGCGCGATCGTGAGCAGGCTCTGCGGGACCGCGGCCGGCGGCTCGACCCCGACCTCGCGGAGCACGAGCACGAGCACGACGGCGAGGCCGACGAACAGGACGAGCTTGCCGAGCACGCCGGTGTTCCAGCCGAGCACGGAGATCGTCACGCCCTCGCCTTCGCCGGTGTACCAGCCGGTGAACGAGGAGACCGCGAGCACGACCCCGGCGACCAGCCCGAGCCCGTCGCCGAGCCCGAACAGCCCGTGTCCAAGCGCCGTTCCCTCAGCATCAGGCGGGAGCCTATCTCTCGCACGCGCCAACGCGGAGGAACCTCGTATGCTTTCCCCATGTCCGACGAGGGGCGGCAGCCGGCGGGCGAGGGGGTCGCGGGCGCGCTCGAGCCCGACGACGCGCCCTCTCTCGACCCCGAGCGGTTCGACGTTCGTACCTGCACCATCGCGCCCGCCGACGGGCGCGGATCGAGCACGTCCGGCGCAGCAAGCGGGCCGGCGCGCGCTTCTGGGTCGTGCTGGTGCTGCTCGTCGCGGCTTGCGTGGTGCTCGCGATGACGACCTGGCGCGAGATCGGGCACCTGTTCGGGCTGTAGGCGCGCCGGCGTCACGCGGGCTCCGGGTCACGACGGTCGTGCTCGTCGTGCTGATCGCCGTCGTCGTGCCGCCGACGCTCGTCTCGAACGCGCTCCGCGTCCTCGCGACCGACACGTTCGTGCGCCACGAGCTCGGCCGGGACGGCTTCCCGCCGGATCGCTACGGGTTCACCGACGGCAGCGCGAGGAGCTCGCGCTGCTCGGCCTCCAGTCGATCGAGCCGGGCTCCGAAGGGATCGTGCTGCTCGAGCGGGCGACCCTGCCCGACGGCTCGCCCGCGTTCGACGAGCGTGAGCTCACGCACATGGAGGACGTCCGATCGCTGTTCGTGCCGCTCCATGGGGCGGCCTGATCGTGATGCTGGCTCTCGCGATCCTCGCCGCGGCGCTCGCTCGCACACGGCTCGCGCACCGTCGTCCCGCGCGGCCTGCTCTTCGGCGCCCTCGCGACGCTCGGCATCGCTGCTCGTTGCGGTGCCGCTGATCCTGCTCGGGTTCGACGGCTTCTTCACGAGCTTCCACGAGATGTTCTTCGAGGGCGACAGCTGGCGCTTCTCGAGCACGGACACGCTGATCCGCATCTACCCGGAGCGCTTCTGGGAGGACGTGTCGACGCTCGCGGCCGGGCTCACGGTGGCGCAGGCGCTTCTCCTCGGCGCGCTCGCATGGTGGTGGCTCGGGGCCGCGAAGCGGAGGCGCCGCGTGATCGACCTGCGCCGCGGGGACGGCGCGCCCGTCCTGCGGATCGGCCACCGCGGCGCGGCGCACCTCGCGCCCGAGAACACGCTCCGCTCCTTCCGGGCGGCCGTCGAGCAGGGCGTCGACCTCGTCGAGTTCGACGTCCTCGACCTCCCGCGCGGCCCGCTCGTGCTGGCGCACTCCGACCACCTCGACGAGGTGAGCCACGGGCGCGCCACGGGCTCGGTCCGCGCGCGGACGCTCGCCGAGCTCCGCGAGCTCGCGCCGGAGCTGCCGACGCTCGACGACGCGCTCGCGTTCTTCGCCGACGAGGCGCCCGACGTCGGCCTCCACGTCGATCTGAAGCTCGAGACGCGCCTCGACGAGCTCGCGGCCGAGCTGCGGCGGTTCGGGCTCGAGCGGCGGACGGTCGTCTCCTCGCACCACCTCCCGAGCCTGCGCGCTGTCGCGCAGCGACGCCCGCGACGTGCGGATCGGGTTCACCTACCCGGAGGACCGCTTCGGCGTCTCCCGCCGGCCGCGGCTTCAGCCGCTCGTCGGCGCGGGCCTCACGGCCGCCCGGGCGGTCACGGCGCGGCGCCTGCCCGGCATGATCCGGCGCGCCGATGCGACCGCGCTGATGCTCCAGCACAGGCTCGTCACGCCGGCCGCCGTCGGTCGCGCGCACGCGGCCGGTGCCGCGGTGCTCGCCTGGACGGTCGACACGCGCGAGGACCTCGACCGCGTGGTCGCGGCCGGCGTCGACGGCGTCATCACGAACGATCCGCGCATCTTCTCGCCATAACGATTCGTTCACCCGGCCCCGCCTGGGCCCCGGCTACACTCAGGCGCTGATGCGCCGCCCGCCGCTCGCTTTCGTTTGTGCCTGCTCTAGTCGCTCTTTTCGCGGTCCTGGGCGGCCCTGCCGCGGCCGACGAGACCACGCCGCCGCCCACGACCACGACGCCGCCCCCGACCACGACGACGGAGCCGCCCCTGCCGCCGGGGCCGAAGCTGATCCAACCCGGCGTCACGATCGGCGGCCTGCTCGTCGGCGGCCTCACGGCCCCCGAGGCGCGCGCGCTCGTCGAGGAGCGGTTCGGAAGCCCGTGACCCTCGTCGTGTCGCCGGCGCGCAAGCTCCGGGTCGAGCCGACGGAGCTCGGGGCGGCCGCGCAGGTGCTCAAGGCGGTCAAGCCCGCGGTGCGGGTCCGGACCCGGGGTTCGCGGTCCCGCTCAGCGTCGAGGTCAACCACCTGAAGCTCGACGCGGTACCTCGCCGATCTCGCGAAGACGACCGACCGCGAGCCGGTCGACGCGAGCCTCGTGCTGCGCCACTTCCGCCCCGTCGCCAAGAAGTCCAAGCCGGGGGTCCGGCTGAAGCAGGTGATCGCCTCCCAGCGGCTCTCGCTCGCGCTCCGCAAGCACGAGCGCGCGCCGTTCGCGCTGCCGTTCGAGGAGCTCCGCCCGCAGGTGACCGAGGACGACCTCGGCAAGGTGATCGTGATCAGGCGCGAGTCGCGCACCCTCCTCTACTACAACGGCACGAAGCTGAAGCGGACGTTCCGCGTCGCGACCGGGCAGTCGTCGTACCCGACGCCGATCGGCGAGTTCGAGATCGTCACCAAGCAGCGCAACCCGTGGTGGTACCCGCCGCAGGGCTCCGACTGGGCCGCCGGCAAGGAGCCCGTCGCCGCCCGGGCCGGGGAACCCGCTCGGGACGCGCTGGATGGGCATCTCGGCACCGTACGTCGGCATCCACGGCACGCCTGACGCCGCGTCGATCGGCTACTCGGCGTCGCACGGCTGCGTGCGCATGCTGATCCCACAGGTCGAGTGGCTCTTCGAGCAGGTCGACGTCGGGACGCCCGTGTTCATCGTCGGCGCGTGACCGGGACGCCCGCCAGGGCACCGTTCAGCGCGTCGGCCAGGTCATCGCGCTCGCCGGGGTCGCTGCCCTCCTCGCGCTGCTCGTCTGGAAGGTCGCGTTCGGCAACGAGGACGGCGCGGCCGACGAGCTCGCGCGCGGCAAGGTGGTCGCGGCGCCGGCGTTCGACCTCGACCGGCTCGACCAGGACGGGAACGCTGTCGCTGGCCGACCTCCGCGGGAAGCCCGTGGTCGTCAACTTCTGGGCCTCGTGGTGCATCCCGTGCAACGACGAGGCGCCCGTCCTCGAGCAGACGTACCGGCGCTACCGTGACCAGGGACTCGTCGTGCTCGGGATCGACGTCAACGACTTCCGCGAGGATGCGCGGCGCTTCATGGAGAAGTACGGGCTGACCTACCCGGTCGTCTACGACGGCAAGGGCTCGACGGTCGGGAAGTGGGGCGTCCGCGGCTTCCCGGAGACGTTCTTCGTCGACCGCTCCGGCAAGCTCGTCGGCGAGCGCATCTCCGGCCCGGTCGACATCGAGCGGAACCGCGACGCCTACGAACGTGGCATCGCGCTCGCGCTCGGCTCGAAGCAGTGAGCATCCGCGCGGTCGTCGCGGTCGTCGCGGTCGTCCTCGCCGCCGCCGCCGCCGCGCAGGCCGCACCCAACCCGGCCGATCTCGAGGCGGAGCTCGTCTGCCCCACCTGCGACACGACGCTCGACCAGTCCAACGCGCCGATCGCACAGCGGATGAAGCAGCTCATCCGGCAGCACATCGCGGCCGGGTGGACGGAGGAGCAGATCAAGGCCGACCTCGTCGACCAGTTCGGGCCCGGCGTGCTCGCCGAGCCGCCGAAGTCCGGCTTCGACCTGCTCGCCTGGCTGCTGCCGCTCGGGCTCCTCGTCGCGGGCGCGCTCGGCGTCGGCGTGATCGCCTGGGGCTGGAGCCGCAGGCGTGACGAGACGGGCGAGGAGGACGCCGATGCCCTCCCGCTCGACCCGGAGCTCGAGCGGCGCCTCGACGCCGAGCTCGAGCGGTACGAGACGTGAGCGCCGGCGAGATCCCGGTCGCGCTCCTCGCCGGGTTCCTCTCGTTCCTCGCGCCGTGCGTCCTGCCGCTCGTTCCGGGCTACCTGTCAGCGGTCTCGGCCGTCAACGCCGACGAGCTCGGTCGGCCGGGCACGGCGCGCCGCGTCGTCGCGTCGAGCATTCCCGTTCGTCCTCGGCTTCACTGCGGTCTTCGTCGCCCTCGGCGTCGGCGCGTCGCTGCTCGGCGCCAGCCTGTTCCGCGACCAGTTCCTGCTCGAGCAGATCGCAGGCTTCGTCCTCGTCGTGTTCGGGCTCGCGTTCATGGGGCTCCTGCCCTGGCCCGAGCGGCTCGTCGGCGCCGGGCTCGTGCGCGGCGCGCGCTCCCGCGGCTCGCGCCTGCTCCTCGGCGGCGCCTTCGCGGTCTGCGCCGCGCCGTGCATCGGGCCGGTGCTCGCGGCGATCCTCGTCCTCGCCGGCTCGTCCGACACCGCGCTCGAGGGCGCCGCCCTGCTCGCCGTCTACTCGCTCGGCCTCGCGATCCCGTTCGTGCTCGTCGGCGCCGCCTTCACGCGGATGATGGGCGCGTTCCGCTGGCTCCGCGACCACTACCGCGCGATCCAGTTCGCAGGAGGCCTCGTGATGGTCGTGCTCGGCCTGCTCCTCTTCTTCGGGCGCTTCTACGTGCTCCGGATCTACGTCAACCGCGCGCTCGAGTGGTTCGGCCTCGAGCCCGTCTTCTGAGCCGCTCGCCGCGGAGGGCTTGGCGAAACGGGCCTCGGCTCCAGGGTGCTCCACTGGGGGCACAGCGCCTGTTTCGCCAAGCCCTCCTAGCTCCCGAAGCGGACGAGCGCGACCTGCTCTCCGTTCGCGAACGCTCGGATCACCGGCACGCCGCGCACCTCGGCCAGGATCGGCGCCCTCGCCGGCGAGCCGATGCGGCTCCGGCTTACGCGGTAGCTGCGCTCGGGCGCATCGCCCGGCGTGACGCGGATCTCCGTGATCCCCGGCCGCGCGCTGCCGAAGAGGACGCGCACTCCGTCCGGGATCGATCCCTTGCTGAACGCTGTGAAGCAGATCGCCGAGGGACACGGAGGGAGGCACGAGAGCGGAGTCACGTCGACCCCGGGCGCCCGGAACACGACGTCGACGCACTGCCGGCCCGAGCGCGAGCGGAACGAGACGAGGAGCGCGCGCACGCGGCTCGAGCCGATGCCGACCGTGAGTGCGGACCGGATCACGATCGGATGCGCTGGATCGGCGCCGTTGCCGTTCGCCGTCCCGGAGAGGAGCTGGCGTCGGAGCGGGCCGACGACCGTCGTCGCCTGGTCGACCTGCCCGGTCGGCCGGAGCGACTCGGCCGCGAGGCCGTCCCCCACCGTGCACGCGAGCACGAGCGTCGCGAGGAAGGCCGCGCGCGCGCCCACGCTCAGATCCGCACCGGAAGGAGGTCGAGAAGCCCCTCGGAGACACGCGCAGACGCCGCCTCGACCTGGCCGAGGACGGACGTGACATTCACGCCGCGATGCTCTGGCGCGTACGGGCCGAGCCGGCGCCTCGCCTTCTCGAGCTGGCGCGATGCACCGTTCGCGTTGTCGCGCGATGCGTGGTGCCAGGCGACCGTCACGTGCACGAGCCCCTGCAGGAAGTCCCGCTCGGGGGCGGGCGCGTCGCGCCACTCGTCCTCGAGCGCCTCGTGCGCGTCGAACCATCGCTCCGCGCGCATCAGGTCGAGTCCCTCCTCGAGGGTCACCGCACGGGCTCCTCAGACGGTGGCGCCGTGGTATACCGTGGCCCATGTCGACGATCCTGCTGGTCGGGGTCGACCTCATGTTCCGCTCGAAGCTCGAGGGGCTGCTCGACGGGTATCGACTCGTCACGAGCGACAGCGCCGACGCCCCCGATCTGGTCATCTGCGACATCTCCCGCGTCGAGGCGGAAGACGTTGCGGACGCGTGGCCCGAGACTCCGATTCTCGGCTTCACGAACCACACGGACACCCACGGCCTGCAGCGCGCGCACGCCGCGGGCTTCGACCAGGTGATCGTCAAATCGGCGCTCGTGGAGCGCGCGCGGCAGGTCGTCGACGAGCTCGTCGGAGACGACGCGTAGAGGATCCGTCCACGGCCGCAGCGCCGCGCCGCATTGGTAGGCTCGGTCTCGCGATGACGTACATCATCAGCGAGCCTTGCATCGACATCAAGGACCGTTCCTGCGTCGACGTCTGCCCCGTCGACTGCATCCACGAGTTCGAGCGGATGCTCATCATCGATCCCGAGGAGTGCATCGACTGCGGCGCGTGCGAGCCGGAGTGCCCGGTCGAGGCGATCTTCCCCGAGGATGCGCTGCCCGACAAGTGGGAGCCGTTCGTGAAGATCAACTACGCGTTCCCGCAGGGCGCCGAGGCCGTGAACCCGCTCGTCCAGGCCTACGCCGACGAGCACAACGTCCAGAACGAGCCGCTGGAGTAGCGCTCGCGTTCCTCGGAGCGCGAGGTAGTTGCGACCGCGACAGCGGGCGCCTTCAGGGATGTGCCCCGCCGAAGGCGGGGATCAAGCCGCAGGAATCCGCTTCTGCGGATTCCTGCTGGCGTGCGAGCTATAACCGAGCAGCGGAGGGCGGCAACACGATGCGGATCGTCGTCCATGTGTCGTCGCGCGTCGCCTCGAAGCTCCCGTTCAGCTCCGCCGCACGTTCCGCGAGGCCGTCGAGCACGGCCTGACGGCGCTCGGGCGCGCCGTCGTCCGACACGACGAGCTCCACGCCGCCGGTCGGCGTTCGGGCGAGCGAGACACGGACCGCGCTCGGCGGGCCGCGGCGCGCCGCCTGGTCGAGCGCCTCGCGGATCACCTGGAAGACGCTCGAGCGCGCGCCCTCGCCGAGGCCGCCCTCGTCGACGTCGAGCTCGACCGCCGCGCCGCGACGGCCGACCGTGCGCTCGGCGACCTCGCGCACGGCCGCGGCGAGGCCCACTTCGTCGAGGGTGATCGGCTCGAGGCCGGCGACGATGCCGCGGAGCTCGTCGGCCGTGCTGCGCGCGACCGCGAGCGCCCGCGCGGCGATCGGGCCGGAGGCGGGCAGGTCGCCGGCGTCGAGAGCCTGGACGAGCGCATCGAGCATCTGCGAGAGCGCGGCGACGTGCTGGACGGGCCCGTCGTGCAGCTGCTCGGCGATCCGCCGTCGCTCCGCGCGCTCCGCGAGGAGGCGCTCCGCGACGAGATGGTCGTCGCTCAATCGATCATCGCCTCGCGGAGCGCGATGGCGACCGCCTGGGTGCGGGTCTCCGCCTCGAGCTTCGCGAGGATGTGCCGGACGTGGCTCTTGACCGTCTCCTGCGAGATGAAGAGTCGCTGGGCCACGTCGGCGTTCGACATCCCGTCGGCGAGCAGCTGGAGGATCTCCCGCTCGCGCTGCGTGAGGATCTCCTGCCCGTCCCGTCCCTGGGCGAGCGACGGGATCAGCGCCGGGTCGACGAAGTTCTCGCCCGCCGCGACCTTCTCGATCGCCTTGAGCAGCGTCTCGTGCGGCGCCTCCTTGAGGATGTAGCCGCGCGCGCCCGACTCGAGGCCGCGCTGCAGCAGTGCCCGCTCGCTGTAGGCGGTGAAGATGAGGACGCGCGCTTCCGGCACGCGCGCGATGATCTCCTCGGTCGCCTCGATGCCGTCCATCTGCGGCATCCGGAGATCCATGATCACGACGTCGGGCCGCCGGCGCTCGGTCAGCGACGACGGCCGTCTCGCCGTCGCCCGCCTCGCCCACGACGCGGATGTGGGGCGAGCGCAGCAGCGCGAGGCGCAGGCCCTCGCGCACGACCTCGTGGTCGTCGGCGATGAGGACCGTGATCTCTCCGTTCTCCGCCACGGGATGATTCTACGAGGGGCACGGGATGACTCCTTGCGCTGTGTCAAACGGCGAGCGCGAGCTGCTCCGGCTCGGGCTCGGGGCTGATCGTCGGCCGGCGCGGTCGGGAGGCCTCCCGGGCGAGCGCGCGGACCGTTCGCGCGGACGGGCTCCGTCTCGGCCGCGGGCAGGTACGCGCGGCCCTCGTACAGGCGCTCGTAGCGTGGGAGCAGCTCCGGCCAGTCGCGCGACAGGGCCTCGAGGAAGTGCTCCCGCGTGCCCGGCCGCAGGTAGAGGACATTCGCCCAGATGCCCGTCGCGCCGGCCGCACGCGCCTCACGGATGACCTCCGCGAGCAGCTCGGGGTCGTCCGAGAGAGCGGGGAGGAGCGGCGCGAGCGCGACGCCGCAGTCGATCCCGGCCTCGGTGAGGATCCGGACGGTCTCCAGCCGACGTCGCGGCGGCGCGGTGCCGGGCTCCGTCGAGCGCCAGATCCGCTCGTCGAGGGTCGGTACCGAGAAGCTGACGTGCACCTTCGCCCGTCGTGCGGCCTCGACGAGCACGTCGACGTCGCGCCGGATCATCGGCCCTCGCGTGATGAGCGAGAACGGGGTGCGCCCGCGGCCGAGCTCGACGATGCAAGCGCGCGTGAGCCGATATCGGCCCTCGGCCGGCTGGTACGGGTCGGTCGCGGCGCCGACGGCGACCGACTCGCGCTTCCACGAGGCTCTCGCGAGCTCGCGGCGGAGCACCTCGGCGACGTTGACCTTGACGCGGATCGAGCGCCCGTAGCGGTCGTCCGCGGGCCTGTCGGCGCGCGCCTCGAAGGCGCGCACGTAACAGAAGGTGCAGCGGTGCGCGCAGCCCGTGTACGGGTTGAGCGACCAGCCGAACGGCATTCCCTTCACCCGGTTCAGCGCGCTGCGGCAGGGCTCCTCGCGGTACTCGACCCGCATGCTTCAGGATAGAACATGTGTTCGTCCACGTCCAGGGTGGCGAAGCGGGACGCGTGCTAGGCCATCGCGGCGACGACCATGCCCGCGCCCACCGTCTCGTTCGTCGCCTCGTCCACGAGGATGAACGCGCCCGTCTGGCGGTTCACGGCGTACGGGTCGACGAGCAGCGGGCCGGCAAGGCGCAGTCGGACGCGCGCGAGGTCGTTGAGGCGGAGGCCGTCGGCGGGAACCTGCTCGAGCGCCTCCACGTCGAGCACGGACGTCACCTCGTCGAGGATCGCGCGGGACCAGCGGGTCGACTGCTTGACGGCGAGTCGGGCGCCGGTCTGCACCGGTCGCTCGCTCATCCAGCAGACGGTCGCCTCGAGCTCCCGCGCGGCGACGGGCGGATCGGCCGGGTCGCAGAGCATGTCCCCGCGCGCGACGTCGACGTCGTCCGTGAGCCGCACGACGACCGACTGCCCCTGCACGGCGACGTCGAGCGGCCCGTCGTGGGTCTCGACGGACGCGACCGTCGTCCGCAGCCCGGACGGGAGCACGACGAGCTCGTCGCCCGCACGCCACTCGCCGCCGGCGACCTGGCCGCCGTAGCCCCGGTAGTCGTGGTGCTCGTCGGACATCGGGCGGATCACCCACTGCACGGGGAAGCGCCGGTGCGCGGCGTCGCGGTCGGCGGCGATCTCGATCATCTCGAGCCGCTCGAGAAACGTCCCGCCGTCCCACCAGCGCATCCGCTCCGACGGCTCGACGACGTTGTCGCCCGGCAGCGCCGCGATCGGGATCGCGATCTCGTCGCGCACGCCGAGCCGGGTGGAGAGCTCCCGGAGCTCCTGCTCGATCTCGCGGAAGCGGCCGTCGTCGAAGTCGACGAGGTCCATCTTGTTGACCGCGTACACGATGTGCGGGATGCCGAGCGTCGCCGAGATGAACGTGTGGCGACGCGTCTGCTCGATGACGCCCTTTCGTGCGTCGAGGAGCACGACGGCCACGTCGGCCGTGGAGGCGCCCGTGACCATGTTCCGCGTGTACTGGACGTGGCCGGGTGCGTCCGCGAGCTGGAACCGGCGCGTGGGGGTGACGAACGACCGGTAGGCGACGTCGATCGTGATCCCCTGCTCGCGCTCAGCCCGGAGACCGTCGGTGAGCAGTGCGAGGTTGACGTAGCCGTCGCCGCGGCGCTCGCTCGTCTCCTCGACGTGCTCGAGCTGGTCGGCCATGACCTGCTTCGAGTCGTAGAGCAGGCGGCCGATCAGCGTCGACTTGCCGTCGTCGACCGAGCCGCACGTGACGAGTCGCAGGAGCTCGCTGTTCGCGGCGTCGCCGGTCAGCATCTCCGCGAGGTCGACCGTGGTCATCAGAAGTATCCCACCCGCTTGCGGTCTTCCATCGCGGCCTCGGACACCTTGTCGTCGGCGCGCGTCTCGCCGCGCTCGGTGACCCGCGTCGCGGCGATCTCGCGCACGACCTCCTCGATCGTCGCCGCGTGCGAGCGGACGCCGCCGGTGCAGGTCATGTCGCCGACGGTGCGGAACCGCACCGACTCGCGGAACGGCTCCTCGTGCGGGTATCGCTCGACGAACTCCGACGCGGCGTAGAGCATCCCGTCGCGCTCGAAGACGTCGCGCTCGTGCGCGAAGTAGATCGCCGGCAGGTCGAGCTGCTCGCGGGCGATGTACTGCCAGACGTCCAGCTCGGTCCAGTTCGAGATCGGGAAGACGCGGACCTGCTCGCCCTTGCGGATGCGGCCGTTGTAGAGGTTCCAGAGCTCGGGGCGCTGCGCGCGCGGGTCCCACTGGCCGAAGTCGTCGCGGAACGAGAAGATCCGCTCCTTCGCGCGCGAGCGCTCCTCGTCGCGCCGCGCGCCGCCGATCGCGGCGTCGAAGCCGTGCTCCGTCATCGCGTCGAGGAGGGTCGTCGTCTGGAGCTGGTTGCGCGACGCGCGTGGGCCCGTCTGCTCGACGACGCGCCCCTCGTCGATCGACCGCTGCACGGACGCGACGACGAGCCGCTCGCCGAGCTCGGCGACGCGCCGGTCGCGGAACTCGATCGCCTCGGGGAAGTTGTGCCCCGTGTCGACGTGCATCAGCGGGAACGGGAAGCGGCCGGGGCGGAACGCCTTCTCGGCGAGCCGCAGGAGCACGATCGAGTCCTTGCCGCCCGAGAACAGGAGCACCGGCCGCTCGAGCTCGGCGGCGACCTCGCGCATGATGTGGATCGCCTCCGCCTCGAGCGCGTCGAGGTGGCTCAGGTGGACGGTGTCGAGGGTGCTCATCGGGGGTCGTGCGCTCTCGTCAGGCGTGGAGCCCGCACTCGCTCTTGCCGGTCCCGACCCAGCGGCCCTCCCGGCCCGCGCCGGGCGCCGTGCAGTGCGTGCAGCCGATCGAAGCGTAGCCCCGGTCGTGGAGCGGGTTCACGGGAGCTCGCGCTCGCGGACGTAGGCCCAGACGTCGTCGTCCGTCCAGTCGGCGAGCGGGCTCGCCTTCCAGAGCTCGTGCCGTTCGTCCCAGCCGAGCTTCGGCGTGTCCGCGCGGCTCGGCGACTGGTCGCGGCGCACGCCGGTGATCCAGCCGTCGAGGCCGGAGAGCGCGGCGCCGAGCGGACCGATCTTCCGGATCGAGCAGCAGAGGTCGGGGTTCCGCTCCCAGAGGCGGTCGCCGTGCGTCGCGGCCTGCCGGCCGAGCGACGGCCCCTCGAACACCTCGACGCGGATCCCGTAGCGCCGCTCGATCTCGCGCCAGACGTCGTACGTCTCGGGGAAGAGGACGTGCGTGTCGAGCGCGAAGACACGCGCCTTCGGCTCCTGCTCGAGCAGCATGTCGAGGAGGACGCTCTCCTCCTTCTGGAACGAGCACGCGAGCGCGACCTCCGGATGGAAGGTCTCGAGCATCGTCGCGATGACCCGGTCCGCGGTCAGGGACTCGACGTCGGTCTCCTCGCCGACGAGCTCTGCGACGTTCCGCTCCATGGTTCCCGAACGGTACCACTCATGAGGATTTCTTATCGCGTGAATTAGCCACGCTGCGCAACGCGAAGGCCGGCGGCGCGTAGGGTTGACGGCGTGGACGAGCTCGCCGGCGGGATCAGGCGCGTCACGCTCCCGCTGCCGACGCGGCCGGGGCACGTCCACGCGTACCTGCTGCCCGGCGACGACGGCTGGACGCTCGTCGACACCGGGCCTCGGCCTTCCCGACGCGCGCGAGCGGTGGGCGGCCGAGCTCGCCGGCGTTCAGGGCCGCGTCGCGCGGATCGTCGTCACGCACTTCCACCCCGACCACGTCGGCGCCGCGCGCGACCTCGCCGAGCTGACCGGGGCGCCCGTCCTGCAGGGGCGGCTCGACTACGAGCAGTGCGCGCTCGTCTGGGGCGGCGACGACTGGGCAGCGGTCCTCGTCGACTGGTTCCATCGCCACGGCGTCCCGGACGAGGTGACGTCCGAGCTGATCGAGCAGGGGTCGCAGTTACCGGCCGTTCATCCGCTTCCAGCCCGACCCCGAGCTGCTCGAGCCCGGCGACCTCGTCGACGGCTGGGAGGTGGTTGCCGCACCCGGGCATGCGGACGGCCAGCTCATGCTCGCTCCGCGACGGCGTCCTCGTCGCCGCCGACCACCTCCTCGACCGCATCTCGCCGACGGTCGGCCTCTGGCCACGGAGCCGGCCCGACCCGCTCGGCGACTACCTCGGGGCGCTCGAGGCGACGATCGCGCTCGACGCCGCGATAGCGCTTGCCGGTCACGGCGAGCCGATCGATGACCCGGCAGGGCGCGCGCGCGAGCTCGTGGCGCACCACCGGGACCGGCTCGATGCGGCCGCGGCGGCGCTCGACGACGTGCCGAGGACCGGATACGACGTCTCCATGCCGCTGTTCGGCACCGACCTGAACCCGGGCGCGCGCCGCTTCGCGGTCGCCGAGACGCTGTCGCACCTCGAGCGGCTCGTCCGCGAGGGCCGCGCCCGGCGCCACGAGGCCGTCGACACCGTGACCTATACTTCGGGCTGAGTGGACGGCGAGCTACCGCCCAGTACCCGGGCCCCGGCCTGCGGGGCGCCAATCCCTTCCGATAGGCGATCGCGATGAGTGACGTCGCGCGGATCCTCGTCGTGTTCGGGCTCGTGCTCGGCAACGCGATCTTCGTCGCGGCCGAGTACTCGCTCGTCACGGCGCGGCGGACCCGCCTCGAGGAGCGCGCGGAGCGGAAAGCCGCCCGGCAAAGACCGCGCTCAAGCTGATGGACGAGCCCGTCCGCTTCATCTCGACGGTCCAGGTCGGGATCACCGTGTTCGGGATCGCCCTCGGTGCCGTCGGCGAGCCGCTCGTCTCGAGCTACTTCGACTTCCTGCCGCGCGGAGTCGCGTTCGTGATCTCGTTCGCAGTGCTGACGTACCTCAGCGTCGTCCTCGGCGAGCTCGTCCCGAAAGCGGTCGCGCTGCAGAAGGCGGAGACGCTCGCGCTCGCGCTCGCGGTGCCGATCGACTTCCTCTCGCGCGCGTTCGCGCCCGTCGTCTGGGTGCTCCAGCACTCGTCCAACGCGGTGCTGCGCGTGCTCGGGATCCGGCCTGCACCGGCGGGGATGATCGCGTTCACCCGCGAGGACATCCGCCAGTCGGTCGCCGCCGCGGAGGACGTCGGCGAGATCGAGACGGCGGAGGAGGAGATGCTCTACAAGGTCTTCGACTTCGCCGAGAAGGAGGCCGCACGACGTGATGGTGCCGCGGCCCGACGTCGTCGGCATCTCGGTCGACATGCCCCCCGAGGAGGCGCTCCGGCGGTGCTCGACTCGCCGTACACGCGCTACCCCGTGTTCCGCGAGTCGCTCGACGACATCGTCGGGATCCTCCACGTCCGCGCGCTCGTCGCGGCGCTCGACGACCGCGGCATCGCAGGACGTGCAGCTCGAGGCACTCGCTCCATCCGGCGTACGTCGTCCCCGAGACGAAGGACCTCGGCGCCCTGCTCGCCGAGTTCCGGAACGCGAACCAGCACCTGGCGGTCGTCGTCGACGAGTACGGCGCGACCGCAGGGATCGTGACGCTCGAGGACCTGCTCGAGGAGATCGTCGGCGACATCGAGGACGAGTTCGACCTCCCGGACGAGTCGGTCGAGCGGCGTCGACGACGACCGGATCCGCATCGACGGCTCGTTCACGATCGACGACTTCAACGAGCAGTTCGGCACGGACATCGAGCACGAGGACTACCACACCGTCGCCGGCTTCGTGTTCGGCCACCTCGGGCGCGCCGCGGAGCCGGGCGACGAGGTCGTCGACGCCAATCTCAAGTTCACCGTGCTCGAGACGAGCGGCTCGCGCATCCAGCGGCTCGAGGTCGAGTTCCTCCCGGCCCCCGTCGGGGCCGACGACACGCCAGAAGCGGCCTGAGCAGGCGCGAAGAGTGCGACGCGCTCACGCGACGCACTTTCCGCGCGGCGGTCGAACGAGTCGAGGATCGAGCCCGATGACCTCTCCGCTCCGGCACCGCGACTTCGCGCTCTACGTCGTCGCCACGGTCGCGACCGCGTTCGCGATCGAGATGGCTTCGTCGCGATCGGCTGGCAGGTCTACGCGATCCACGGCGACCCGCTCGACCTCGGGCTCGTCGGGCTCGCGATGTTCCTGCCGCTGCCGCTGCTCGCGCTCCCGGCGGGCCACCTCGCCGACCGCTTCCCGCGGCGGACGGTGCTCGCGCTCTCGATCGGGCTCGACGCGGCGGTCGCGCTCGGGCTGCTCGCGGTCACGCGCGCCGGCGCCGACGAGACGTGGCCGTTCTTCCTGCTCGCGTTCGCGACGGGCGTCGCGTCCGCGCTCGGCGCGCCCGCCGGCCGCGCGATGACGCCCTCGCTCGTCCCGCAGGAGCTGCTCGTCGCGGCGTTCGCCCAGCGGTCGGTCGGCGTTCCAGCTGTCCGTGATCGTCGGCCCCGCGCTCGGCGGCCTGCTGTTCGCGGTGCAGCCCGGAGCTCGTCTACGCGGTCGGCGCGCGCTCTCGCTCGTCGCGCTCGTCGCGTCCTCGCGCTGCGCTCGGGCCGCGACGGCGCCGGCGCGGGCTCGCCCGATCTGCGCGAGCGTGCTCGGCGGCGTCCGGCTCGTCCGCCGGACGCCCGTGCTGCTCGGCGCGATCTCGCTCGACCTGTTCGCCGTGCTCTTCGGCGGCGCCGTCGCGCTGCTGCCCGTCTTCGCGAAGGACGTGCTCGACGTCGGCCCGGCCGGGCTCGGCGTGCTGCGCGCAGCGCCCGCCGTCGGGCGCGCTCGCTGCGCGCGTCGTGCTCGACGCGCCGGCCCGTCCAGTCGCCGGGCCGGCCGCGACGCTGCTCACCGTCGTCGCGCTCTACGGCGTCACGATGATCGTGTTCGGGCTCTCGAAGACGATGTGGCTCTCGCTGCTCGCGCTCGCGGCGGGCGGCGCCGTCGACATGGTGAGCGTCGTGCTCCGCCAGACGATCCTCCCGTTCGTCACGCCCGACGAGCTGCGCGGCCGCGTCAACGCCGTCGAGATGGTCTTCATCAGCGCCTCGAACGAGCTCGGCGCGTTCGAGTCGGGTGTCGCCGCCGCGCTCGTCGGCGCCGTGCCGGCGGTGGTGATCGGCGGCGTGCTGACGATCGCCGTCGCGCTCTCGTGGCGCGGCTGTTCCCCGAGCTCGCGCCGCGTCGACCGGCTCGACGAGCTGCGGCCGGCGGCGACGGCCGTCTGAGCCGCGTCAGCGGCGGGCGCGCGCGAGCAGGTCGCGCCGCGTCGACGACCGCGGATCGAGGCGTCGAGCAGCTCGACCGGATGCAGGGCGGGGAGCGGCCTGCCGGCCCGTCCCGAGCGCCTGCGCGACCTGGACGAGGCAGCCGGGGTTCGCGCTCGCGAACGACTCCGGCGCCGGTCGCGAGGACGTGCGCGGCCTTGCGGTCGCCCAGCGTCGCGCGCGGCCTCGGGCTGCGTGACGTTGTAGATCCCCGCCGAGCCGCAGCAGAGGTCCTGCTCGGCCGGCTCGACGACCGTCGAGCCCGGGGATCCGCTCGAGCAGCGGACGCCAGGCCGCGGGCAGCCGCTGCGCGTGCCGCAGGTGGCAGGAGTCCTGGTAGGCGACGGTGCAGCTCGAGGGGGTGGAGCTCGGGCAGCGTCGGCGTCGGCGAGCGCCTCGGTGACGTCGAGCGCCGGGACGCCGTGATCCTTCAGGTGCGAGCCGCAGCCCGAGGCGTTGACGACGATCGTGTCGAGGCCGGCGAAGCTCGCGCGCAGCCGCTCCGTGAGCCGCTCCGACTCCGTCGCGCGGCCCGCGTGGGCCGAGAGCGCGCCGCAGCAGCCCTGCTTCGGCGCGACGACCTCGCAGCCCGCCGCGGCGAGCACGCGCGCGGTCGCGGCGTTCACGTCGCCGAAGACGCACCGACTGGACGCAGCCGGTCAGCAGCCCGACGCGGCCGAGCGGCGTGCGCCGACCGTCCGGGCCGGGGTCACCGCGGGCGGGCGCTCGCTCGAGCGCCAGCGCGGCGCGAGGTCGAGCATCGGCCGCGCCCAGCGCGGCGAGGGGAGCGCGCGGCCGAGCGGCGCGAGCCGGAGCGCCCAGCGCATGCCGGCGCGGGATGGGGGAGCGTCGCGAACAGCAGGCGCCGCTGCAGCCGCTCGCCGCGCGGCCGGCGCGTGCTCGTCCTCGACGACGTGCGCGGGTCTCCTCGATCAGCCGGTCGTACGCGGACGCCCGACGGGCAGCTCGAGACGCAGGCCATGCAGCCGAGGCAGCGGTCGAAGTGCTCGACGACGGTCGGGGCGAGCGCGATCGTGCCGTGCGCGTCTTCTCCATCAGCTGGATGCGCCCGCGCGGCGAGTCCATCTCCTCGTGCCAGAGGACGTACGTCGGGCAGGTCGGCAGGCAGAAGCCGCAGTGGACGCAGTCGTCGGGTCAGCTCCGCGATCACGCGTCACGCCGAGCACTCCCGGCCGGGTCGAACGCGCCCTGCAGCGCGCCGCTGCAGCAGCGCGCCGACGGCGTCGGGCACTGCCGCGCGACCGGTGCGGGACGTACGCGACGCCGGCCGCCGGGCGGACGACCGCCTCGTCGAGCGTCGAGAGGCGTTCGCGAGGTCGCCGCGGCGCGAAGCGGAGCCGCCCGAGCGCCTCGGCCTGGCGCTCGCGCGCCTCCTCCCAGACCGACGCGTCGGCCTCGGCGCCGCCGACGAGCGCGCGCGGCGGCCTCGACCTGCGACGCGACGGCGCGCCTCGGAGCCCTCGAACGAGGACGGCGACCCGCCCGGGGTGGAGGACGTCGAGCGCGCTCGGCTGCAGCGGCGAGCGGCGGAGCGCGCGCACGACGTCGGCGGGCGTCGCTCGTCTCGACGACGACGCGTCGCGCGTCGCGGCCGGGAGCGGGTGCAGACGCAGCGACGACCCGCGCGATCAGCGCGAGCGTGCCCATCCGAGCCGCAGACGAGCTTGCCGAGGTCGTAGCCGGCGACGTTCTTCACGACCTTGCCGCCGGCGCTCGCGATCGTGCCGTCGCCGAGCACGAGCGTGACGCCGAGCACGAGGTCGCGCGGCGCCCCGAAGCGGTGGCGAGAGCGGCCCCGAGAGGCGTCGCGCGAGGCACGCGCCGACGGTCGGGTCGCCCGGCGGGTCGAGCGAGAGCCGCTGGCCGGCGCGGCGCGAGCGCCGTCCTGCAGGGCCGAGAGCCGGATGCCCGCCTCGACCGTGCACGTCAGGTCGCCCGCCTCGTGCTCGAGCACGCGGTCGAGCCGCTCGGTCGAGACGTCGTCGCCGATCCGGACGCGGCGCGCCCGCCGCGCTCGCCGCGGCGAGCATCGCCGCGGCCTCCTCGACGAGCTCGGCGGCCGGCTCGGCGCCGCTCAGAACCGCTCTGCGACACCGAGCCCCTCCAGCGGGTGGGCGCGGTACGGGCCGGGCACCTCGCCGCAGAGCCGCGGCGTCGGCAGCACCTTCCCCGGGTTGGCGAGCCCGTCCGGGTCGAACGCCGCGCCGCAGCCGCTCGAACGCCTCGAGGTCGCGCTCGGAGAACATCGACGGCATCGCGCACGCCTTGTCGACGCCGATCGCCGTGCTCGCCGGTGAGCGAGCCGCCCGCGTCGACGCAGGCGGCGAGGATCGCGTCGGCGAGCTCCTTCGCGCGCTCGTACTCGCCCTCGACCGCGGCGTCGTAGAGGACGAGCGGATGGAGGTTGCCGTCGCCGGCGTGGAAGACGTTGCCGACGCGGAGCCCGTGCTCCGCGGAGAGCTCGTCGATCCGCCGCAGCACGGCCGGGCAGCCGCGTGCGCGGCACGACGCCGTCCTGCACGTAGTAGTCGGGCGAGACGCGCCCCATCGCGGCGAACGCGCCCTTGCGCCCCTTCCAGAGCAGCGCGCGCTCGGCGTCGTCGCTCGCGGTCGCGGATCTCGAACGCGCCCGCCTGCGCGGCAGAGCGCCTCGACCGCCGCCGTGTCCTCCTCGACCTGCGCCGCGACCCCGTCGAGCTCGACGAGCAGGACCGCGCCCGCGCCCTCCGGGTACCCGGGGCGGTACGCCTCCTCCGCCGCCTCGATCGTGAACCGGTCCATCATCTCGATCGCCGCCGGCAGGATCCCGGCCGCGACGATCCGCGGACACCGCGTCGCCCGCGGCGTCGACGGACGGAACGCGGCGAGCAGCGTCACCACGACCTCCGGCTGCCGGACGATCCGGAGCGTCACCTCGACCGCGATCCCGAGCGTCCCCTCCGAGCCGACGAACACGCCGAGCAGGTCGGGCCCGTCGTCGGCGTCGATCGCCTTGCCGCCGAGCTCGACCAGCTCGCCGTCGGGGAGCACGACGCGTCAGCCCGGTGACGTGGTTGACGGTGAAGCCGTTCTTGAGGCAGTGCGCGCCGCCCGAGTTCTCGGCGACGTTGCCGCCGATCGTGCACACCTGCTGGCTCGACGGGTCGGGCGCGTAGAAGTAGCCGTCCGCCGCGACCGCGCGCGTGACGTCGAGGTTCGCGACGCCCGGCTCGACGACGACGCGCTCGCTCTCGAGGTCGACCTCGAGGATCCGGTTCATCCGCGCGAGCGAGACGACGATCCCGTCGGCGACCGGCAGCGCGCCGCCCGAGAGCCCGGTGCCCGCGCCGCGCGCGACGAACGGGACGCCCTCCCGCGCGCAGAGCCGGACGACCGCCTGGACGTCCTCGGTCGAGCCCGGGAGCACGACGGCGGCGGGCTGCGCGCGCCAGCCGGTGAGCCCGTCGCAGTCGTAGTCGCGAGCTGCTCCGGCTCGGTGATCACGTGCGCGTCGCCCGAGCGCGGCCCGCAGCTCGTCGACGAAGCCGGCGGGGAGCGCCACGGCCCGATCCTACTCGCGGCCGTCGGCCCGGAGAGCGCAGCATCGATCATCGATGATCGCTTCCTTCGCTAGGGTCGCCGCCATGCCGTGCCGATCGCGCGGCCCGGCAAGATCGTCTGCGTCGGGCTCAACTACAGGGACCACGCGGAGGAGCAGGGCGCCGAGCTTCCTGCCGCGCCGCTCTTCTTCGCGAAGTTCACCGACCTCGCTGATCGGGCCGGGCGATCCGATCGTGATCCCGCCGATCGTCACGAAGTGCGACTACGAGGCGGAGCTCGGCGTCGTGATCGGCGCGACCGTCAAGAACGTCTCGAAGGAGAACGCGCTCGAGGCGGTCGCCGGCTACCTCGTCGCGAACGACGTGTCCGCCCGCGACCTCCAGTTCGCGCGACGGGCAGTGGACGCGCGGCAAGTCACCCGACACGTTCTGCCCCGTCGGGCCGCTCGTCCCGCGGCCGAGGTCGGCCGACCCGCACGCGCTCGGCGATCCGCGCGATCCTGAACGGCGAGACGATGCAGGACTCGACGACCGCGAACCTGATCTTCGGGATCGACGAGATCATCAGCTACGCGTCGCAGACGTCGACGCTCGAGGCCGGGCGACCTGATCCTCACCGGGACGCCGGCCGGCGTCGGCGTCTTCCGCGACCCGCAGCGGCTCCTCCAGCCGGGCGACGAGATCACGATCGAGATCGACGGCGTCGGCTCGCTCACGAACCCGGTCGTCGGCGGCTGAGGCGGGTTGACGCCGGGCCGACCGATGGCCGATAGTCGCCGCGGGCCGTCATGAGCGCGATCTCGAGAACCGTGCTCCGCGAGCAGGTGAAGGACGTCCTGCTCCAGCGCATCGTCAGCGGCGAGCTGAAGCCGGGCGAGCGGCTCGTCGAGACGCGCATCGCGAGCGAGCTCGGGACGAGCCAGGCGCCGGTCCGCGAGGCGCTGCGCGACCTCGAGCTGCTGCGGCTCGTCGAGTCGGAGCCGTTCCGCGGCGCGCGGGTCCGGGCGTTCGGCGACGACGAGCTCGATCGAGGTCTACCCGGTGCGGGCGGTGCTCGAGGAGCTCGCCGCGCGGGAGGCCGCGACGCGGCTCGACGGCGACGTCGCGCGCTCGAGCGCGAGGTCGAGGCGATGCGCGCGGCCGCGAAGCGCGGCGACGTCAACGCGCTCGCGCAGCACGACATCGCGTTCCACCGGCTGATCGTCGAGGCGGCCGGCAACGTGATCCTCGAGCAGTGCTGGAAGTCGCTCGGTGTCGAGGGCCGCATCACGATCACGCTCTACGGGACGTACGTCGAGCCCGAGGAGGCGGCCGAGCTCCACGTCCCGATCCTCGAGGCGATCCGCTCGGGCAAGCCGGGCGCCGCCGGGCGGGAGGCGCGCAAGCACGTCGAGGCGTTCGCGCGGATCGCCCGCAGCCGGGCCGCGGCGGGGCACTGATCCACTGAGCTCGCGCTCGACGGCCGGCGCGCTCGCCGGGCTGTTCCTCGCCGCCCTCACGCTGCGGCCGCAGATCGTCGGCGTCGGCGCCGCTGTTCGACGACATCCAGGACGACCTCGACGCCTCGCACGCGGTCGCCGGCCTGCTCGGGACGATCCCCGTGCTCTGCATGGGGCTCTTCGCGCCGGTCGCCGCGTACCTCTCGCGCGGCTCGGCACGCGCGGGCGATGACGATCGGGCTCGTCCTGATCGGCGCCTTCGGCGTGCTCCGCGCGCTCGCGCCGAGCGTCTGGCTCGTCGTCCTCCTCACCTGGCCGGTCGGGATCGGCATGGGGCTCGGCAACGCGCTCGCGCCGCTCGCCGTGCGCGAGACGATCCCGGACCGTCCGGCGACCGGGACGGGTGTCTACACGACCGGGATCCAGATGGGCTCGGCGTGTCGGCCGCGCTCGCCGTGCCGCTCGCGGCGGTGCTCGGCGGCTGGCGCGGCGCGCTGATCGCCTTCTCCGTCGTCGCGTGCGTGATCGCCGTCGCGTGGGTCGTCCTCGAGCGCGGCGGCGCGCCGCACGTCCGCCCGCCCGCGCTGATCCCGCGGCTGCCGTGGCGCTCCCGGACGGCCTGGCTGCTCGTCGCGATCTTCGCGTCGATGGGCTCGGCGTACTACGGCCTGAACGCCTGGCTCCCGGACGCCTACGGCGAGCGGGGCTGGAGCGACGAGTCCGCGGGGTCCTCCTCGCCGGGATGAACCTCACGGCGATCCCTGCGTCGTTCGTCGTCCCGTGGCTGTCCGACCGCTACGGCGGCCGGCGGCCGTGGCTCGGCGCGATGAGCCTCGTCTTCGTCGACGGGCGGGATCGGGCTCGTGGCGTTCCCGGCGGCCGGCTATGCGTGGGCGCTGCTGGCGGGCGTCTCGCAGGGAGGCATGTTCGCCCTCGTGATGACGCTCCCGCTCGACCTCGAGCGGACGCCCGAGCGCGTCGGCGCGCTCGTCGGGATGATGCTCGGCCTCGGCTACACGATCGCGGCGATCTCGCCGTTCGTCCTCGGCGCGGTGCGGGACGTGACCGGGTCGTTCGACGCCGTGCTCTGGGTCTGCGCGGGCTTCCTCGGCGCGCTGGTGGTCTTCGTCCGGCTGCTTCCACGGCCGCAGCCGGCCACCGCTTGACCTAGCGCCGGTCGGACGGCGGGTAGATCCGCTCCGCGTACTCCTCGACCATGCGGGCGGCCGAGAAGCGCGGCCCGTTGGTCCGCAGCGAGCGCTTGACCATCGCGAGCCAGCCGCGCGGGATGCCGTCGGCGTCGCGGTCGTGGAACAGCGGGATCACCTGCTGCTCGAGGAGGTCGTAGAGCGCGTGGGCGTGCCGCGCGTCCTGGGTCGCCTCGTCCTCGCCCTCCGCGGCGCGCCGTCGATCTCCCAGCCGTTCTCGCCGTCGTAGCCCTCGACCCACCAGCCGTCGAGCACGCTGAGGTTGAGGCCGCCGTTCGCCGCCGACTTCATCCCGCTCGTCCCGCTCGCCTCGAGCGGCGGGCGCGGCACGTTGATCCACACGTCGCACCCGCCGACGATCGGCGCCGCGACGGAGAGGTCGTAGTTCTCGAGGAACCCGACGCGTGACGTGATCCCGACCGCGTCGCGAGAGCCCGAACACGTCGACGAGCATCTGCTTCGCGTTGTTGTCGAGCGGGTGCGCCTTGCCCGCGACGACCATCTGCAGCGGCGGCCCGTCGGCGAAGATCCGCCGCACGCGCTCGGGGTCGTACGTCAGGAGGAACAGCCGCTTGTACGTCGCGATCCGCCGCGCGAAGCCGAGCGTGAGCGTGTCCGCGGCGAACGTCTCGGCGAGCGCCTTCACGCGCTCTGGGTCCTCGCCGCGCAGCAGGCGGTCCTGGACGCTCTTCACCTGCACGTAGTCGACGAGCTGGAGCCGCGCCTCGTTGCGGGCCGCCCAGAGCTCCTCGTCGGGGATCTCGTCGACGGGCGCCCAGGTCGTCGGGTCGGACGCGCGGTCGAGCCAGCCGTCGCCGAGGTGCCGGTCGAGCAGCGCGCGCATCGGCGTGGAGAGGAACGTCGACAGGTGGACGCCGTTCGTGACGTGCGTGATCGGCACGTCGTCGGCGGACCCGGCGCCGAACAGCGGCCTCCACATCTCGCGGGCGACCTCGCCGTGCCGGAGGCTGACCGCGTTCGCCCGTCGCGAGAGCCGCAACGCGAGGGGCGTCATCCCCGGCCACTCGTCCGAGCCCGGGCTGCGTGCGGCACATGTCGAGGAAGCGGTCCGCGTCGATCCCGAGCCTGCCGGGCAGCTCGGCGAACGCCTCGAGGAACGACCGCGTCTCGTACGCCTCGTTCCCGGCCGGCACGGGCGTGTGCGTCGTGAAGACGCACCGCTCGCGTGCCGCGGCGAGCGCGTCGTCGAGCGGCTCGCCCGCGGCGACGCCCCGAGCGGCGAGCTCGAGCGCGGCGAGCGCCGGGTGCCCCTCGTTGAAGTGGAGGACGCCGGGCTCGATGCCGAGCGCGTCCAGCATGCGTACGGTGCCGATCCCGAGGAGGCCGTACTGGCCGAGCCGCGTGAGCGGGTTGCCCTCGTAGAGGCGCGCGGTGATCCAGCGGTCGACCGGGTCGTTCTCGTCGAGCTCCGTGTCGAGGAGGTAGAGCGGCACGCGGCCGACCTCCGCGCGCCAGACGTGGAAGGCGATCTCGCGGCCGAAGAGCGGGAACGTCAGCCGCAGCGGCGAGCCGTCGGCCGCAGTCACCTGGACCGTCGGGAGGTGCTCGGGGACGATCTGCGTCCAGTACTCGTGCTGGAGCCCGTTCCGGTCGACGCGCTGCTGGAAGTAGCCCTTCCGGTAGAGGAGGCCGACGCCGACCATCGGGACGGCGAGGTCGCTGGCCTGCTTGAGGATGTCGCCCGCGAGCGCGCCGAGGCCGCCCGAGTAGATGGGCAGCGAGGGGTGGATCCCGAACTCCGCGCACACGAACACGACCGGGCCGTCGAGGCCGTCGACCGGCCGCTCGGGGCGCATCCGGTCCTCCTCGAGCACGCGCGCGAGGCGCTCGATCCGCTCGCGCGTCGCTGCGTCGCCGGCGAGGCTGTCCGCCGCGTGCGGGGCGAGGTCCCCGAGCTGACGCACGGGGTTGCGGCCGTTGATCTCCCAGGCGTGCGGGTCGAGCGAGCGGAAGAGCTCGGGCCCGTCCGGATCCCACGACCAGCGGTAGTCGAGCGCGACGCGGGCGAGCGGCGCCAGCTCCGGCGGCAGGCGCCACGCGAGGCGGGCGGCGCGCTCGTCGGCCTCCCGTGCTCCCGGGAGCGCGGCGATGTCGACCATGCGGGTCGTGCTCACGGGACTCCAAGCTAGCCGCGACCGGGCCGTCGCGGCGCGGGAACCGCCGTTAGGAGGGGTTGGCGAAATAGACGCCATGTCTCCAGGGGAGCGCCGGATCGTCGTGATGCGGCGTCCTCGGTCGCGTCCATATCTGGGATATGGACGCTCCCTGCGTCCTTGCCTCACGACGACCGGCGGCACCCTGGCGACGGGCATCCATTCCCCCAACTCCTCCTAGTCGGCGGCGCGGAAGCGCGCGATCGTCTCGGCGACGCCGTCCTCGAGCGGCGTCCGCGGGAACGGGCCGACGTCGCGGTCGAAGCCCACCGCCTCGAGCTCGGCCGGGAACGGGAGCGGATCGCCGCCCCACGTGATCTCGGCATCCGGCACCTCCGCACGGATCGCCCGCGACGACGTCCTCGACCGTCGCGGGAACGCCGGGGACGTTGTAGACGGCCGCGCCGTCGCTCACGGCGCCGGCGGCCGTCACGAACGCGCGACCGACGTCGGGCGCGTAGTCGTACTGCGCCGCGCCGGTGAAGCCGATCGCGTACGCCTCGCCCCGCACCGCTGCGAGCATCGCCGAGGTCGGGCCGGAGGTCATCCCCTGGTCGCGACCCGGGCCGTAGACGACGTAGGGGCGAAGGCCGATCGACGGGAGGCCGGCGTCCGCCGCGTAGACGCGCGCCATCCCCTCGTCGGCGAGCTTCGAGACGCCGTACAGCGTCCCCGGCGACGCAGCCGCCCGACTCCGGCGCGGGAGACGGGGTCGAGGGCCCGTACACCGCGGTCGAGCTCGCGTAGACGACGCCCGGGATCCGCTCGCGTCGCTTCGCGACGGCCTCGAAGACGTTGACGGTGCCCGCGACGTTCACCCGCATGCCGAGCGGCGGGTTCGCGCGGACGAAGGGCACCTGGAGGGCGGCGAGGTGAACGACCCGGGTGATCTCGTGCTCGTCGAGCGTGCGCTCGAGCGCCTCGAGGTCGGTGATGTCGCCGCGCACGAGGTCGACCCGGTCGGCGTCGGCGCCGAGCACGAGCTCGAGCCGCGCGCGATCGTCCCCGAGGTCGAAGCCGACGACGCTCGCGCCGTCGTCGAGGGCGGCACGCGCGACCCAGGCGCCGAGGCAGCCGAGGACGCCGGTGACGAGGAAGCGCTCTGGCACCTCACGTCGAGCGGGCGTCCTGGTACACCGTCACGGCCTCGGTGAAGAACTCGAGCGCTGCGCGACCCTGCTCGTGCGGTCCGAACCCCGATCCCTTGATCCCGCCGAAGGGCACGTGCACGTCCGCGCCGGCGGTCTGCGAGTTGACGTGGAGGATGCCCGCCTGGAGCTCCTCCGAGAAGCGCTGCACCGTGTGGAGGTCGCGCGTGAAGACCGACGCGGAGAGCCCGAACGGCACGGCGTTCGCGCGCTCGATCGCCTCGTCGAGCGTCCGGTACGAGTAGAGCGACGTGACCGGTCCGAAGACCTCCTCGCAGGAGAGGTAGGCGTCGTCCGCGACCCCCTCGAAGACCGTCGGCCGGACGAGGAAGCCCTCGCCGTCGCGCTCCCCGCCCGACGCAAGCTCGCCGCCCTCGGCCTTGCCCCGATCGATCGCGGCGAGCACGTCGTTCATCGGCCCCTCGTTGACGAGCGGGCCGACTTCGGTGTCCGGGTCCGCGGGATCGCCGACCCGGCCGCCGGCGATCCGGTCGAGGAACGCCTCGCGGAACCGCTCGTACGCGCTCTCCTCGACGTAGATCCGCCTCGTCGCCGTGCACTTCTGTCCGGCCGACCAGAACGCGCCGGCGTAGGCGGCCTCGACGGCCCGGTCGAGCTCGGCGTCCGCGGCCACGACGAGCGGGTTGTGCCCGCCGAGCTCGAGCTGCACGCGCGCGCCGCGGGCGGTCGCCTGGTCGCGGACGGCGTGCCCGACCTCGACCGAGCCCGTGAACGAGATCGCCCGGACGTCCGGGCTCGCGACGAGCTCCGCGCCGACCTTCGAGCCGGCGCCCGTCAGCACGTTGAGCACGCCCGCCGGGAGCCCCGCCTCCGCGAAGCACTCCGCGACGTGGAGCCCGGTGCGCGGCGCCTCGTAGCCGAGCTTGAGGACGATCGTGTTCCCGTGGATCAGCGCGGGCGCGAGCTTCCACACGGGGATCGCGATCGGGAAGTTCCACGGCGTGATCAGGCCGACGACTCCGAGCGGGCGCCGCACCGTGTAGAGCCGCTGGAGCGGGACCGACGCCGCGTACACCTCGCCGATCGGCCGCCACGCCTCGCCTGCGGCGAAGCGCAGGATCGTCGCCGCCCTGGCCGCCTCCATCCGCGCCTCGCGAAGCGGCTTGCCCATCTCCGCGGTCATGTCCTGCGCGATCTGCTCCGCGCGCGCCTCGATCGCGTCGGCGGCCTTGGTCATGAACGCCGCGCGCGACGGAGCGGGGAGCTTCGCCCAGCCGGGGAACGCCGCCGCGGCGGCGTCGACCGCCTCGCGTGCGTCGTCCGCATCGGAGGCCTGGAAGACGCCCGTCACCTCGGACGGCCGCCAGGGGTTCCGCTTCTCGTAGGTCGAGCCGGAGGCGGTCGGCCGCCACGCGCCGCCGATGTAGTTCCGTGCGGGTGTCTCGGTCACGGTCGCGGTCATCGGTTGCCTCCGTTCGGTCAGACGAGCGTCGATGCGAGGGCGACGGGGTTGACGAGGGTCCCGACCTCCGGGACGTGGATCTCGACCCAGTGGCCGGGGGTGAGGCTGACGTCGTCCGGCGGGACGAGCCCCGTCCCCGTCAGGAGGACGGTACCGAGGGCGATGGGGTTGTCGCGGGTGAGCCACGAGATCAGCTCGTCGAACGAGCGGGTCATCTGCGCGGTCGTCGTCCGGTCCTCGTAGATCACATCGCCGTCCGCGTCGCTGATGCGCATCACGATCTGGAACCCGTGCGGCGCGCGCGGCGGGCGCGTAGACGGCGGGCCCGATCGCGCAGCCGCCGGCGTACACCTTCGCCTGGGTCAGGTAGAGCGGGTTCGCCGCCTCGATCTCGCGCGAGGACACGTCGTTGCCGATCGTGTAGCCGAGGATCTTCCCGTTCCGTCCGAGCACGAGGCCGATCTCCGGCTCGGGGACGTTCCAGACCGAGTCGCCGCGGATGCCGATCGTGTCGCCCGGGCCGACCGTGCGTCGACCGGCTGCGTCCTTCAGGAAGAGCTCGGGCCGCGCCGACCGGTAGACGTCCGCGTAGACGTCGCGGCTCCCGACGCTCTCCTCCATCCGCGCGTCGAGGCTTCGCTCGTACGTGACGCCCGCGCACCAGACCTCCGGGGGGTCGAGCGGGGGGAGCAGCGTCAGCCCGGAGCCGAGCTCGAGGCTGTATCGGTCGAGCGGGACGACGGGGACCGGGTCGACCTCGAACGCCTCTCCGTGGAGCACGCGGAGGGGATCGTCGGTGCCCATGATCCGGAAGAACCGTCCCTCCTCGTCCAGCTCGATGCCGATCGCCACCTGCCCCTCGGCGTCGACCCACCGGATCATGCGCTGCATCAGTAGACCGCCCGGCCTCCGGAGATGTCGAAGGTCGCGCCGGTCGAGAACGAGCACTCCTCGCTCGCGAGCCAGCACGCCAGCGCCGCCACCTCCGCCGCTCCCCCCATTCGGCCGACCGGGATCCGCTCGACCATGTACGAGACGTGCTCGTCGGACAGACCGTCGAGGATCGGCGTCTCGATGACCGCCGGCGCGATGCAGTTCACGAGCACGCCCGTGCGCGCGACGTCCTTCCCGATCGACTTCGTCATCGCGATCACCGCGGCCTTCGCGGCCGAATAGGCCGCCGCCATCGGGTTCCCCTCCTTGCCCGCGATGGAGGCGACGTTGACGATCCGCCCGTACCCGCGCTCGATCATCCCGGGCAGCACGGCCCGGTTGCTGAAGAACACCCCGTCGGCGTCGATCGCCATCACGCGCCGCCACTCCTCGTCCGAGACGTCGACGGTCGAGAGGGAGGCGCCGGTGATCCCCGCCGAGCAGACGAGGATGTCGAGCGGGCCGAGCTCCTCGGTCGCGCGCGCGACGGCCGCTTCGACCTGCCGCGAGTCGGACACGTCACCGGACAGCGCGAGCACGCCGTCGGGCGGCGTGCCGCCAGGTCGAGCGAGGCGACGGCGGCGCCCTCGCGCAGCAGTCGCTCCGCGATCGCCGCGCCGATGCCGCTCCCGCCGCCCGTCACGAGGGCGACGCGGCCGGAGAATCGATGATCGTTGGTTCCAGGCAAGGGCGGCTAGCCTACCCTGTGCCCGTGGGACTCGACCCGGCCACCGACTACCCGCTCGGAACGCGGCGGGCAGACCTCGTCCGGACGCCGTCGGGCCTCGATCTCGACTCCGTCACGCTCCCCGCCGCGCGCGCCGGAACGCTCGCTCCGGGGGACGCCAGAGCGACCGCCGAGACCCTCGCCCTGCAGGCCGAGATCGCCCGCGCCGCCGGCCGCGCGCAGCTCGCGGACGGCCTCGAGCGGGCGTCGGAGCTCGCGAACGTGCCGGACGACGAGCTGCTCGAGATCTACACCGCGCTCCGCCCGGGGCGATCGTCGCCGGCGGAGCTCGAGGCATGGGCCGTCAGGCTCGACGAGCACGGCGCCTCCCGGACCGCGGCGTTCGTCCGCGAGGCGGCCGCGGTCTACGTCGAGCGCGGGCTCGTCGCCGATGGCTGAGACGCGGCGCAGCCGCCGCTTCGTCGCCCGCGAGGCGACCGCGCTCCGCCGGGAGATGCTCGTCGAGCCCTGGCCCGAGCTCGGGCTCGTCGCCTCCGCAGGGCCGGCCGACCCCGAGCCGGAGCTCGTCGTCGAGGACGGTGTGGTCGTCCGGCTCGACGGCCGGGCAGCGGAGGACTTCGACGTCATCGACCGGTTCCTCGTCGCCCACGGCCTCGACCTCGACGTCGCGGCGGAGGCGATGGCGCTCGCGGACGAGCAGCTCGCCCGGATGCTCGTCGACGTCGACGTGCCGCGCGGCGAGCTCGTCCGGCTCGCGCGCGGCCTGACGCCCGCCAAGCTGGCACGGGTCGTGGGGATGCTCGACCCGGTCGAGCTGATGATGGCGCTCAAGAAGCTCCGGGCCCGGCGCGATCCCGGCAACCAGGCGCACGTGACGAACCTCAAGGAGAGCCCGGCGCTCCTCGCCGCGGACGCGGCCGAGGCGGCGCGCCGGGGCTTCGACGAGCTCGAGACGACGGTCGGAGTCGCGCGCTACGCGCCGCTCAACGCGCTCGCGCTCCTCGTCGGCTCGCAGACGGGACGGCCCGGGGTCATGACGCAGTGCGCGGTCGAGGAGCGGCGCAACCTCGAGCTCGCGATCCGAGGGCTCGTGTCGTACGCCGAGACGCTGTCGGTCTACGGCACGGAGCGGGTGTTCGCAGACGGTGACGACACGCCCTGGTCGAAGGCCTTCCTCGCCTCGGCGTACGCCTCACGCGGCGTCAAGGTGCGCTTCACGTCGGGCACCGGCTCGGAGGCGCTGATGGGGCATGCCGAGGGGCTGTCGATGCTCTACCTCGAGGCCCGGTGCGTCTCGGTCGTGCGCGCGGCGGGCGCGCAGGGCGTCCAGAACGGCTCGATCTCGTGCGTCGCGCTCGTCCTCTCCGTGCCGGGAGGGACCCGCGCGATCCTCGCCGAGAACGTCCTCGCCGCCTGGCTCGATCTCGAGGTCGCCTCCGGGAACGACGCGATCGCGTCGCACTCCGCGATCCGCAAGACCGCGAAGCTCATGGGGCAGTTCCTGCCGGGGACGGACTTCGTCACCTCCGGCTACTCCGTGATGCCGCGCTCCGACAACACGTTCGGGGGCGGCAACTACGACGCGGACGACATCGACGAGTGGCTCACGATCCAGCGCGACTGGCAGGTCGACGGCGGGATCGAGCCGGTCGCCGAGGACGAGCTTCTCCGTGTCCGCGAGCGGGCCGCACGGGCCGTCCAGGCCGTGTTCGCGGAGCTCGGCCTGCCCGAGGTGACCGAGGCGGAGGTCGAGGCGGCCACCGTCGGGCACTCGAGCGGCGACGTCCCCGATCGCGACCGCGCGGCCGACGTCGAAGCGGCCGACGACCTGCTCGCGCGCGGGGTCGCGGCGCTCGACGTCGCGCTCGCGCTCGACCGCCGCGGCTTCGAGGACGTCGCGGAGGCGATCGTCGGGATGCTGCGGCAGCGCGTCGCGGCGGACTACCTCCAGACCTCGGCGGTGATCGAGCCCGACGGCCTCGTGCGGTCCGCGGTGAATGACCCGAACGCGTACCTCGGCCCGGGCACGGGCTACCGCCTCGAGGGCGAGCGGTGGGCCCTCCTCCAGGCGCTCCCGCACGTCGTCGACCCGCGGACGATGGGCCGCGGCGCGTCCGCGCCCGCCTCGCTCGTGGAAGCCGTCGAGGTGGCCGTGACGGGCACCGATCCGGCCGAGGTCGTCGTCGCGGTCGGCCCGGCGTTCGCGGACGGCCTCCGCGAGACGATCAACGGGCTCGCGCACGCGGACGTGCTCGGCGCGATCGTGTCGGGCGTCCGCGAGGCGGGCGGCGCGCCGCGGATCGTGCGCGTGCAGCGCTCCGCCGACGTCGCTTTCATCGGGCACGACGGCGCGCTCCTCTCGGGCTCGGGGGTCGCGCTCGGCGTCCAGTCGAAGGGGACCGCCGTGATCCACCGCGCCGACCTGCAGCCGCTCGACAACCTCGAGCTCTTCGGCATGAGCCCGCTCTACACGCTCGAGAGCTACCGCGCGATGGGCCGTAACGCAGCCGGGTACGCGCTCGGGCAGCGCGTCGGCCCGGTGCCGACCGAGCTCGACAACTTCGCGCGCGCGAAGCTGATCGTCTCGACGACGCTCCTGCACGCCCAGGAGACGCGCGCGATCGTGCCGGGCGCGCCCGCGGTCGAGCTGTCAGTGCTGACGTCCCGCTGACGCGGCGGCTCCTCGAGGTCGTTGCGACGCCGAAGGCGACGCCTTCAGGGATCTGCCCTGCCGTAGGCAGGGATTCCGGGCGGCAGGAAATCCGCTCCTGCGGATTCCTGCTTCGCGGGCTAATGCTGTCTGAGCCCGGCGGCACGCTGTTCCTCGGCGAGCCGCTCCTCGGCCTCGGCCTCCTCGCGGAACAGCCGCACGAGGAGCCAGACGATCGCGGCGAAGAAGACGAGCGCCTGCTCGGAGGACATGAGGATGCCGCCGAGGTTCTGATCCTTCTCGGCGCCGATTCCCCAGAGCCGCTCGGGCAGCGACTCGTAGTAGTCGTAGATCGGCGGCGAGAACGTCAGCGCGAGCCCGAGGAACGCCGAGAGGACGAAGGCGGCGAACACGTAGCCGATCCGGGTCAGCGTGGCGGCCGTGTGCGGCACGTCGCACAGCACCGGCCACCAGAAGAGGAGGCCGATCGCGATCAGGAAGGCGTGCTCGAGCGCGAGCAGGAACGGGTCGCGCACCGCGGCGTCGTAGACGGCGCCGAGGTGGACGACGTACCAGCCCACGAGCCAGACCGGCAGGGCCACCTGCGGCCGCGTCAGCCATGCGAACGGCCGGCCGCCGAAACGCGCGATGCCGGCGCGCATCGCCGGGGTGAGCCCGATCAGGAGGAGCGGCGGCGCCCAGTCCGAGATCATCACGTTCTGAAGGAGGTGGAAGAGGACGAGGTACTCGGTCGCGATCGTCCCGAGCGGCGAGTTGAGCGCGCCGACGACGAGCACGATCCCGCCGGCGAACGACGCGGCGCGCAACCACGGCACTGGCTCCCGGCGCCACGCGCGCACGTAGAGCACGACCGCGACCGCCGAGAGCACGACGAAGGCCGGCTCGAACGAGAACCTCCAGGGGGATGTCATCTAGACCTCCGCCGGCTCGATCCGCCGAGCCCCGAGGCGCTGCGCTCGACGCGCGGCGCGGACGAGGAGGACGAGCGCCACCCCGAGCGTGAGCGCCTGCTCCACCATCATCACGACGCCGGCGAGCTTCTGGTCGGTCAGCGGCGAGAGGCCGAAGAGCCGCTCCGGCTGATCGACGTAGACGTCGTAGTACGGCTCGAACCCGAAGATGAAGAAGTACGCGAGCAGCTGGCCGGCCCAGAAGAGCACCACCGCGAGGCCGATCCGCCCGCTGAGCCCGAGCCGCCCGTGCCGCGTCGGGTCGATCAGCAGCGTCCACACGAGCAGGCCGACGACGACGAACGAGAGGTGCTCGAGGCGGTGGACGAGCGGCTGCTCGAGCGCCGCGTCGTAGAGCGTCGGGACGTGCCATGCGACGAGGACCGCGAGCCAGAGCGTCAGCGCGACGGCAGGGCGGAGCAAGAACGAGAGCCCATCCCGCAGCCAGTGCGCTCGTGCGAGCGGCGCGAGGAGGTCGCGAGGGAGGAAGAAGAGCGAGAGCGGCCCCCGCACCGCGACGAGCGCGAGGGCGACCCCGAGGTCGGCGAGGAGGACGTGCTGCAGCATGTGCGCCGACTGGAGGTACTCCTCGGCGATCGCGTCGAGCGGGGAGACGAGCGCGACGAGCACGATCGCGACGCCGCCGAGAAAGAGCGGGATCCGCGTCCACGGCGCCGCTTCGGGCCGCCGGCGGTGGAGGCGCCGCCAGCCGTGGAGGAAGAAGCCGATCGCGACCGCCGCCGCCGCGAGCACGAGCGGGTCGAACGACCAGGCCGTCCAGAGGTCGCTCGGGGCGGTCGAGGCGGGCATTACCAGCATTCACTGTAGGCGTGCGAGGAGCAGGTGTCTGGCTGAAGCCAGACACCTGGCGCGCTCGGTCACAGCCTGCCTCCGCGTTGTGGTCGTCAGCCACCGGCGGTTGCGGCGCCGAAGGCGACGCCTTCAGGGACGTGCCCCGCCGCAGGCGGGGATCGAGCGGCGGGAATCCGCTCCCGCGGATTCCGCTTCGCGGGCTAGCTTTCGACGTGCAGCGCGCCCCCGAGGTCGCCGAGGACGAGGTCGCGCTCGCGATCGCCGATGTGGTCGAGCGGGACCGGCCCGAGGGCCTCGATGAACGTGACGCCCTCGGCCGAGTGGAGCTCGTGCTCGACACCGCGGTTGACGACGCAGACGTCGCCGGCACGCATCTCCCGCGTCTCGTCGCCGATCGTCATGGCGACCGAGCCGTCGAGGATCAGCATCACCTGCTCCGTGTGCTCGTGCGCGTGCCGGGCGACGGTCGTCCCCGCCACGTACGTGACGTGGCCGAGGAAGACCTGGTCGCCCGCGATCGCGCGGAGCCCCACGCCGTCGAAGATCGCGAAGGGCTCCTTCTCGTTGAACGTCGAGAACGGCGAGTCGGCCACTAGTGTCCCTTCAGGTGGTGCGGCCACGTTCCTCGCGTGCGAGGAGCAAGCCGGGCTAGGCCGCAGGGAGCCGCGTTACCGGACCGTGTCGGGGCGACCGAGGACCACGCACGGCGCCGCTCATCGTGCGCGAGGGACATGGAGGGCATCGCCTGAAGCGGCACTTCAGGTCGATACCTCGAACGAGATGCCGCCGGCCGAGACGGTGTTGACGGAGAGCTCGGAGTCGAACACGACGCGCTTGCCCTCGCGGATCGGCTCCGCCTTCGCCTCGAGTGCCCGGAGCACGCGCTCCGGCGTGATCGGAAGCTCGGTGACCCAGACGCCGACGGCGTCGAACACGGCCGACGCGATCGCCGGCGGCTGCGCGTTGTTGGCCATCTCACCGATCCCCTTCGCACCGTACGGCCCGTCGGACGAGGGGTTCTCGATGATGATCGTGTCGATCTTCGGGAGGTCCTGCATGCCCGGCGCGAGGTACGACCCGAATTCGCCGCCGCGGTGCTCGACCGAGGGGTAGTACGGGTAGCAGCTCTCGAGCACGCCGAGCCCGAGCCCCTGCATCGCCCCGCCCTCGATCTGGCCCTCGACGAGCGTCGGGTTGAGCGCGCGGCCGACGTCGTACACCTGGACGAGGCGCGTCACCGTGACGACGCCCGTCTCCTCGTCGACCTCGACCTCCGCCGCGCACGCGGCGTACGAGATCGCGGAGTGGGGCGGGAGGTCGACCTCCCCCGTCTCCGCGTCGACGATCGCGGCGTACGGCTTCAGCTGGGCGCCGTCGCCGGTGATCAGCTCGCCGTACGTCCACGTCGCGGCGCCCGCGACGTCGGGAACTGCGATCTTCTTCTGCGGCGCCCCCTTCGCGAGCACCTCGCCGTCGACGATCTCGAGGTCGGAGGGATCGATCTCGAGCTCCTTGCCGGCGATCTCGAGGATCCGCTCGCGGACGCGCACGGCCGCCTTCTCGACCGCCTTGCCGGCGACGAACGTCGCACGCGACGCGAACGTCCCGGTGCACACCGGCGACGAGTCGGTGTTCGAGTTGTCGTACGTGATCCAGTCGTACGGCACGCCGATCGTCTCGGCGACGATCTGCGACTGGATCGTCTTCGACCCGTTGCCGATGTCGGACGTCCCGGCGAAGACGTCGATGCGCCCGTCGGGCTTGACCTTGATCCACGCCTGCGACGGGTCGCCGTTCTGGTTCATCCCCGTCGGGTACTCGATCGCCGCGATCCCGCGGCCGGTCTTGATGGCCATCAGTGGTCCTCCGGATCAGCGAGCTGGCCGACGAGGTGCTCGGGGAGAAGGTCGCCCTCGCGCTTGTCGCGGGTCATGGACGCAAACTCGGAGCCGAGCTCCACGTCCATCCCGCCCGCGAGCGCCTTCACGACGGCGACCGTCGACGGGTCGGTGTAGACGATCCGGTTCGGCGACGTGTCGCCGATCCGGTTCGCGTTCTTCAGGCGCACCTCGTACGGGTCGAGCCCGAGCTCGTGCGCGATGCGGCTCATGTGCGTCTCCGTCGCGAACGAGATCGACGTGACCCCGAAGCCGCGCATCGCGGTCGTCGGCACGCGGTTCGTGAACACGACGAAGCCGTCGAAGTGCAGGTTCGGGATCGTGTACGCCCCGGTGTGGTGGAACGAGTGCTTCGTCAGCCCGTACGGCGAGAAGCGGGCGTAGGCACCGGAGTCGTGCAGCGTGAGCATCCTGCGGCCGAGGATCCATCCGTCCTTCGTCACCGCGTCGGCGATCTCCATGTGCCACGGCGCCCGCGTCGACGAGCAGAGGAACTCCTCCTCGCGCGTCCAGCGCCACTTCACCGGCCGCCCCGACTTCTGCGCGGCGAGCGCCGAGATCGTCTCGGACGCGGTGTCGACCTTGCCGCCGAAGCCGCCGCCGACGGTGCCGCCGACGACCTTCAGCTTGTTGAGCGGCACCTGCAGGTGCGCGGCGACGACGCCGAGCGAGAAGTAGAGCGCCTGCGTGCACGAGTAGATCGTCAGCCGCCCGTTCGCCTCCGGGACGACGAGCGCGACCTGCGTCTCGAGCGGCACGTGCTCGATCGCCGCGGGCCGGTAGACGCCCTGCACGATCACGTCGGCCTTGTCGAACGCCTCCTCGATCGAGCCCTTCCGGATCTGGCGGCGGTCCATCTCGTTCTCGAAGTGCGGGTACCAGTTGCCCCACTGGTGGATCTTGGGGGCGTCCTCGTCGAACGCCTTTCGGATGTCGAACAGCGGCGTCCGCTCCTCGAGGTCGAGCCGGATCGCGTCGACGGCCGCGGCCGCTGTCTCCTCGTCCCCGGCCGCGACGAGGGCGATCGGCTGCCCCTTGTAGCGCACGTCGTCCTTGGCGAGCAGCGGCTCGTCGGCCGGGATACCGAGCGCCGACAGGTGGCCGTACTCGAGCAGCGGCACGTCCTTCCAGGTGACGACCGCGTGCACTCCGGGCATCGCCTCGGCCTTCGAGACGTCGAGCCCCTTGATCTCGGCGCTGTGGACGGGCGAGCGGAGCGCCTTCGCCCAGAGCATCCCCGGCACGCGGACGTCGTCGACGAACTGGGTGCGTCCGGTGACGTGCTCGATCCCGTCGTAGCGCGGGAGCCGCGCGCCTACGGCCTTCACTGGTGACCTCCCCGTCGGATGGAGTGCCCACTCGCCGGCGAAAACCGAGCAGGCCCAGGACGCAGGGAGCCCCGATACCCGAGGGTATCGGGGCGACCGAGGACGACCCCATGCCAAGCGTTTGCAGCCGTCCGAGGGGGTGCTCCATTCGGCGGGGCGGTCACTGCGCACCTCCGATGTTCGTCATCCCGGGGCTCGGCGCCGTGGTCGAGAGGTCGAACTCCTCACCCCGCGCGAATGCGGCGACGGCGTCGATGATCTTGACGTAGCCGGTGCAGCGGCAGACGTGCCCGGCGAGCGCCTCCTGGATCGCCTCTGGCTCGTCGGTGCCGCCGCCGCGGACATACGCCTCGGCGGCGAGCATCATCCCCGACGTGCAGAAGCCGCACTGCGCGGCGTAGTGGTGGGTGAACGCCCGCTGTACGGGCGAGAGGGCGTCGGGTGTCCCGAGCCCTTCGACGGTCGTCACCTCCGCGCCGTCGATCGCGCCGACGGCGGTCAGGCACGAGCGCCGCGGCTCGCCGTCGACGAGGACGGTGCAGGCGCCGCAGCCGCCCTGCTCGCATCCCGCCTTCGGGCTCGTGATCCCGAGTTCCTCGCGGAGGACGTCGAGCAGCGTCGAGAGCGGGGCGCTCTCCACCTCCTGCGCGACGCCGTTGACGGTCAGGTTCATGAGGCCTCCTGGAGCTGGGTGAGGACACGGCGGACGAGCACGGGCAGTGCGCGCGAGCGGTACCACTCCGACGCGAGCGCGTCGTCGCCGAGCGAGACGTCGTCGAGCGCCGCGGCGCCGGCGCGCTCGGGATCCGAGGCAGCGGCCTCCGCCGACGGGAGCCGCCGGCCGTGGTCGGCGAGCCCCGTCGCCGCGAGCCGGATCTCTCCGCTCTCCGTGCGGACGGCACTCACGGCGAGGACCGTGTACTCGTGCGTGTGCGGGTAGTCGAGCGAGGCGAACGCCGACGCGGCCGGCTTCTCGAACCGAACCTCCAGCAGCAGGCGGCCCTCGTGGTCGTCGAGGAACGCCTCGAGCGGCTCCGACCGCTCTCCGCCGGCGCCGACCGAGCGGGCGGTGGCGCCGAGCGCGAGGAACGCGCCCTGGAGGTCGCCGCGCGGCGCATCCGCGCCGTGGCCCGCGCAAAGGTTCCCGCCGACGGTCGCCTGGCCGCGGATCTCGCCGTCGGCGACGTTCAGGGCACATGCTGCGAGTCCCGGGATCGCGTCGGCGAGCTCCGCGAGCCGCGCGACGGGCGTCCCCGCGCCGACGACGACGACGGTGCCGTCGTCCTCGATCCCGTCCAGTCCCGCTCCGGAGAGCATGAGCGCGCGCGCGGGGGCGAGTCGGCCGTACGTGATCTCGGGAACGACGATCGTGCCGCCCGCGACCACCGTGACCCCCGCACCGTCGCCGAAGAGCGAGACCGCTTCGTCGACCGAGGAGGGGAACAGCACCTCAGTGGTGTGCGTCATGAATGACCCTTCGCTCGTATTGCCGGCCGGGCAGGCCCGGTCCGTGCGCCAGACAGTCGATTATCGCGAGTCAGGACTGCTGCTTGCCGGCGATGCCCCAGTGCTTGGGGTCGACGCCCTGGATCACGACCTGGATGTGCGCCGGGTCGGCGCCGCTCGTGTCCGCCAGCGCCTTCGTCAGCGCCTCGATCATCTTCGGCACCGATTCCTCGGTGACGCGCCGGTCGTACAGCTTCACCTCGATGAGCGGCATCGCTCCTCCTCCGTCGTCGGCGATTCGGATCGAGTGTTACACGCGTGTAACGAACTGTGCAACGCTTCGCCTCGTGCAGGGCGCGAACGGGATGCACGCAAAGGTAGTCGCCGGAGCGCTCACCGCAGTCGCCGAGTACGGATGGGCGGGAGCGACGCTCGCCCGGATCGCGCAGGAGGCAGGCGTGTCCCGGATGACGCTCCACCGGCATCGCCTCGGGCGCGAGGAGATCTTCCAGCTTCTTGCACGGGCCTATGAGGACGACTTCCAGGCGTCGCTCGCGGCTGCGGTGGACGGGTCGGGCTCGGCTGCGGATCGGCTCCGCCGCGGCCTCGCCGCCGCTTGCGCCTCGAGCGAGCGCCACCTCGACTTCCTCCGCGGCCTCGACGACGAGGCGGACACGCGGCTCTTCCACGTCGGTGGCACCTCGCGGGCCGGCTTCGTCGCCCCGATCGAGCGCGTTCTCCGCGACGGGATGCGCGACGGCTCGTTCCGGCGCGTGCCCGTTCGGTCGACGGCGATGCTGCTCGTCAACGCCGCCGACCGGACGTATCGCCACCTCCGGATCGCCCACGCCTGGACCCCCACGCGCTCGCGCGGGGCGATCGACCTCCTCGTGCGCGGGCTCGCGCCCTAGCGGCTCAGAGAACGGGGGCGTCGACTGCCGCGCGGATCGCCTCCGCGCCGCCTTCGTCGAGCGCGCACCGCGCGGCCTCGCGGCCGGCGTCGATCGCGCGGTCGAGCGACCGGAAGTCCCGGAGCGGGATGTCCTGCACCTCGGGCGCGATGACGAGAAGCGCGAGCTCCCGGTTCTTCTCCGCCCGTTCGACGCTCCCGAGGACGGTCGCGCGCGAGAGGGTCTCCATGATCGAAGGCAGCGGGGCCTCGTCGTCGGGCGCCGCTTCGAGGCGGCGCACGACGTCGAAGGCGACGATCGGGCCCTCGGCGGAGTCGGCCATCGCGTCGACGGGGAGGTTGTTGAGGACGCCGCCGTCGACGAGGAGGCGCCCGCCGCGCGGGAGCGGCGGCACGAGCCCGGGGATCGACATGCTCGCGCCGACCGCCTCGATCACGCTGCCCCGCCGGTGCACGACGAGCCGGCTGGAGAGGAGATCCGCGCTCACGGTGAAGAGCGGCTTCGCGAGCTCCTCGACCGTGAGCTCCCCGAAGAGCCGCTCGAGCATTCGCCCGGCCTTGCGCGAGCGGATGAGCGCGACGCGGGGGATCGTGTAGTCGTTGAAGGGCGAGCGTCGGACGAGCTCCTCGTGGCACCGGTCGCGGATGTCGTCGGTGCGCCAGCCGGCCGCGGCCATCGCGGCGATGAACGATCCCATCGAGCAGCCGCCGTAGCGGTCGACCTCGATGCCGTCGCGCTCGAGCTCGGCGAGCATCCCGATGTGCGCGAAGCCGCGCGCGCCGCCGCCGGAGAGGACGACCCCGAGCGAACGCCCGATCAGGCGCCGCACGAGCCGCCCGATGCCCGGGTCGATCGGTTCGGTCGACGCAAGCCGGTGATAGGCGCGGGGCGCGGCACGGTCGATGAGGTCTCGAAGCGTCGCGCCGTCGCAGGGGCCGAGGATCACGAGGTCGACGGTCGGAGAAGCCGCGAGGGGGAGCGGGCTCGTCGCCGTCGCGACGAGCAGCGTCCGGTCCGCCTGCCGGGCGCAGAGGTCGCTCCAGACACCGCTTCCCGCCTCGTCGAGGAGGAGCACGTGCGCGTGCTCGTCCTCTGCCCGCTCGAGCATCCCGGTGCCGGCCGCCGCGGCGTCGAGCACCTCGACGGAGCCGTAGCGCGCGAGAGCGGCTGCCAGCGACTCTGCGAGGGCGCGGACGGGAACATCGGCGCCGAGCCCGCGGATCCCGATGACGGCGGGTCGCGTGGGCGGCGCGTCGAGGCCGCCGCTCGCCTGGAGCTGGATCGCGAGCTCGCGCGCGACCGCCGTCGCGAACCAGGCGTCACTTTCGAGAAGGTCGACGAACGGCCCGCGCGGGAGGCGGAGGAGCGTCGAGTCGCGAACCGCCTGCACCGATGCCGAGCGCGGCGCACCGGTGAGGAGCGCCAGTTCGCCGATCGCGGCGCCCGGCCCGAGGATGCGGAGCGTGCGCTCGTCGCCGCCGGCGTCCGACGACGACGCGAAGGCGGCCCCGTACGACGACGAAGAGCTCGTCGGCCGCGTCGCCCTCGCGGATCAGCCAGTCGCCCGCGAGCACGCGGATCGGCTTCGCGTCGGCCGCGAGGTCATCGAGGGCATCCGGATCCGCGCCCGCGAGCAGCGGGACCTCCGCCAGCGCCGCCCCTGTGACGTGCGTCGTGCTCACCGCAGCACCCTCCGTCGAGCGAGTCTACGCCGGTTTCCGGGGAATGCCATCCCGCCGCCGCGTCGGGGACGCAGCCCTGGAGGCGTCGTCTACGCTGCGTCCAGATGGACTTCGCCACGATCGACGACCTCGAGCGCAGCCTGCGCGAAGCGGACTACCTGCCCGATCGGGGGCTGTCGACCGCGCTCTACCTCTCGCTGGCGCTCGAGAAGCCCGTCCTTCTCGAGGGCGAGGCAGGCGTCGGGAAGACCGAGGCCGCGAAGGCGCTCGCAGCCGTCCTCGGTGCGCGCCTGATCCGTCTGCAGTGCTACGAGGGCCTCGACGTCGCGCACGCCGTCTACGAGTGGAACTACCCGCGCCAGCTGCTCCACATCCGCGCGGCGCAGGAGGGGACGGTGAGCGAGGACGAGCTCTTCGGGCCCGAGTACCTCATCCGTCGGCCCCTCCTCGAGGCGATCGACTCGGACGAGCCGGTCGTGCTCCTCATCGACGAGATCGACCGTGCGGACGAGGAGTTCGAGGCGTTCCTGCTCGAGGTGCTCTCGGACTTCCAGATCACGATCCCGGAGATCGGCACGATCACCGCGCGCCGTCGTCCTGCCGTGATCCTGACGTCGAACAGGACTCGCGAGCTGCACGACGCGCTCAAGCGGCGCGCGCTCTTCCACTGGATCGGGCACCCGTCCGTCGAGCGGGAGATCGAGATCGTGAGGCTGCGCGTGCCGGGGATCCCCGGTCGGCTGGCGTCAGAGGCGGCTGCCTTCGTCCGGGAGCTGCGCGGCCTCGACCTCGCGAAGCCGCCGGGCGTCGCCGAGACGATCGACTGGGCGATGGCCCTCAACGCGCTCGGCCGCCAGGAGCTCGACGCCGAGGTTGTCGAGCAGACCCTCGGCTCGGTGTTGAAGTACCGCGAGGACATCGACGCCGTCCGCGATGCGACGCTCGCGCGGCTCGTCGACGAGGCGCGCGCGGCGGCGGCGTCGTAGCGGGAGGGACGTGGCCGCGGGCGATGCGATCGTCGGGCACGTCGTGACCTTCGGCCGCGTGCTCCGCGAGGCCGGGCTCGAGATCGGCCCGGGGCGCGTCGCCGACGCGCTGCGCGCCCTCGACGCGGTCGACCTCGCGCGGCAGGAGGACGTCTACTTCTCGCTCCGCCAGACGCTCGTCTCCCGGCACGACGAGCTCGACCTCTTCGATCGCGCCTACGGGGCGTGGTTCCTGCGGGCTCCGGTGCTGCCGCCCGTCCGCCAGCGGACGACGGCCGAGATCGTCAGCCGTGTCGGCGAGGCCCCTGTCGACCGGCTCCGTGCGGACGAGACCGACGAGCAGCCCGGCGATCCGCTCGAGCTCGGCGCCTCCGGGCAGGAGCTGCTCCGCGACAAGGACTTCGCCGAGCTCACGGGCGATGAGCTCCGTCGCGTCCGCGAGCTGATCGCCCGGATCGCGCAGACGCGGCCGCAACGCCTCTCGCGCCGCAGGACGGCGGACGCGCGGGGCGATCGGCTCGACGTCCGTCGGCTGATCCGCCACTCGCTCCGCACCGGCGGCGACCCGCTCGACCGCCCGTTCCGTGCGCGCAAGGACGTGCCCCGCAAGCTCGTCGTGCTCTGCGACGTGTCCGGTTCGATGGACGCGTACGCCCGCGCGCTCCTCCTGTTCCTGCACGCCGTCGTCGGAACGGGCCGCGGGGTGGAGGCGTTCGCGTTCGGCACCCGCCTCTCGCGGCTCACACCCGACCTCGCGACGCGTGACCCCGACGCCGCGCTCGAGCGCTGCACCGAGGCCGTCGTCGACTGGGGGAGCGGGACGCGGATCGGCGCGTCGCTACGGGAGTTCAACGAGGTCTACGGGCGCCGAGCGCTCTCCCGCGGAGCGATCGTCCTCATCGTCTCGGACGGGTGGGAGCGCGAGGACCCGGAGCTCGTCGGACGCGAGATGGCGAAGCTCGCGCGGGCCGCGTACGCGGTGATCTGGGTGAACCCGCTGAAGGGCAATCCGGAGTACCAGCCGCTCGCCGGCGGCATGCGCGCCGCGCTGCCGTATGTCGACCGGTTCCTGCCCGGCCATAATCTGAGGAGTCTCGAGGAGCTGGCAGCGGTGCTCGCCGGCATCGAAAGGAGGCACGCAGCGTGAAGGAGATCCTGCCCGAGGTCGAGTCCTGGCGCGAAGCCGGGGAGAAGGTCGTCGTAGCCACCGTCGTCGCGACCCGTCGCTCGGCACCGCGTCCCGTCGGGACGAGCCTCGCCGTCTCCGAGTCGGGCAAGATGTGCGGCTCCGTCTCGGGCGGCTGCGTCGAGAGCGACGTGTTCGACAACGCGATGGAGGTCATGCGGACCGGGGAGCCGAAGCTCCTCCACTACGGGATCAGCGACGACCTCGCGTGGTCGGTCGGGCTCCCGTGCGGCGGCGAGATCGACGTCTTCGTGGAGGCGGTCGAGTGAGCAACGCTCGCCTCCGGCTCGCGTTCGCGGGGGAAACCAGGTTTCCCACGCGTACTCCCTTCTTTCTGAGAGCGCGGGGAACCTCCCGGTTCCCCACACCGCTCCCTGCTCCTGCGCCTACGGAGGTTGGCCCATGAGCGCAGGGCTCGTCGGCAGGCTGACGACGCTCCGCGAGAGCGGAGGACGCGGCGTCCTGTTCACCGTCGTCGAGGGCGACGGCGTCGGGGCGAAGGCGCTCGTTGTCGAGGGCGGCGAGACCGTCGGCGACGGCGTCCCGAAAGAGGCGCTCGCGCAGTTCGACGAGATCGTCCGCCGCGGCCGCAACCGGCTCGTCGAGACGGACGGCGCGAAGGTCTTCGCCGAGTGGTACGGGCCGCCGCCGCGCCTCGTCGTGTACGGGGCCGTAGACACGGCCGAGTCGCTCTGCGCCGGCGCGAAGCTCCTCGGCTGGACGGCGATCGTCGCCGACGCGCGCGCAGCGTTCCTCACGGAGGAGCGCATCCCGTCCGCCGACCGGCTGATCGCCGAGTGGCCCGCCGAGGCGCTCGCCGAGATCGCACCCGACCACCAGACCGCGGTCGTCGTCCTCACGCACGACGACAAGTTCGACGAGCCCGCCCTGATCGCCGCGCTGGAGACCGAGGCGTTCTACGTCGGCGCGCTCGGCTCCCGCCGAAACCAGGAGCGCCGCCGCGAACGACTCCTCGAGGCGGGCGTCTCCGAGGAGGCGCTCGGCCGGATCAAGGGGCCGTGCGGCCTCGACATCGGCGCCGACACCCAGGCCGAGACGGCGCTCTCGATCCTGTCCGAGATCCTCGCCGTGCGCGCCGCCCGCAGCGGCGGCCCGCTCCGCGAGGCGAAGGAGCGCATCCACGTCGAGGTGGCGTAGGCGACGGGCTGAGAGCTGGTTGCGGCGCCGCAGGCGACGCCTTCAGGGATGTGCCCCGCCGGAGGCGGGGATCAAGCCGCGGGATTCCGCTCCTGCGGAATCCCGCCTGGCGAGCTGGCTACGGCGCCCAGCTCTTCCGCCCCGCCGACCAGAGCTGGAACGGCAGGAGCAGCCAGAGCGGCAGCTCGCGAACCGACTCGCGCCAGGTGCCTCCCGGCGGTGACACCGCGCGAACGCGGATCCCGGTCGAGCGGAGCAGCCAGCGCAGCGCGGCCTTCGCGCGCGGAGCGTGCCAGGCGGAGGTCACGACGAGGACCTCCTTCGCCCCGACGCGCAGGACGTCGTTCATCGCGTTCGCCATGTTGTCGACCGTCGTGCGCGCATCCGGGTCGACGACGACCTCGCGCGCCGGGCCGCGCCACGCGACGCGCATCAGCTCGGCCTCGGAGTGCGTGTCGGGCACGCGGGCCCAGCCCGACAGGACGACGACGTCGTCGAGGGTCGTCACCTCCGCCGCCAGCTCGAGCCGTGCCGCGCACACGGGGTGCAGCTCGCCGATTCCGCCGTCCGAGTAGCCGAGGACGACGACGACCCGCGCGGCGCTCACGAGCGGCGGCGTCGGAGCCAGCTGAAGAAGAGGAGCGTGCCGACGACCGTCAGCACGAGCTTCACGGCCTTCTTGCCCTGCAGCTTCGACTCGCCGTGCGCGCGCTCGCGCATGTGGACGGCGACCTCCTCCACGCGGAGGCCGGCCTCCTTCAGCCGCAGGAGCGCCTCGACCTCGGGGGCGCCGCTGACGTACGGCCGCGCCATGACCAGCATCGCCTCGCGGTTCACCGCGGCCATGCCGCTCGTCGGGTCGTGAAACGGCCGCCCCAGCCGTAGATGCATCGCGCGCTGCAGGAGGCCGATCCCGAACCGGCGCGCGGGCGACGGCTCGTACCGTTCGGCGCCGTAGCCGTCTCCCTCCGCGAAGCGCGAGCCGACGGCGACGTCGCACCTGTCGGTCCGCACGAGCTCGAGCAGCCGCGCGAGCTCGTCCACGGGATGCTGTCCGTCGGCGTCGACCCGCCCGCAGTACGCGTAGCTCGCGGTCGTGCGCCTCCTGGTACCCGGCTGCGATCCCCGCGCGCAGACCGCGGTTCTCGCCGAACGAGACGACCGTCGCGCCGAGCTCCCGGGCGACGGCCGCCGTCCCGTCCGTCGAGCCGTCGTCGACGACGAGGACGTCCGCCGCCGGGAAGTCCCGCCGCGAGCTCGGCGAGGACGGCGGGGAGGCTCTTCTCCTCGTTCCACGCCGGGATGAAGACGACGGTGTCGCGGTCGGGCACGGCTGGAGCGTACTCGACCGCTCGGCGCGGGCAGAGGGCGTGGCGTCGTCGAGGTCGTTGCGACCGCGACAGCTGGCGCCTTCGGGGGTGTGCCCCCGCCGTAGGCGGGGATCGAGCGGCGGGAATCCGCTTCTGCGGATTCCCGCTCGCGGACAGGAGATATTGTCGCGCGGAGGAGACGACGCTGTCACGAAAGGAGAGACGCCGTGTCGGGTATCGACGCGAAGTCGGACGCGATCTACGAGCTCGTGGAGGAAGGATCCGCGGTCGAGCAGCTGGCGACGGGCTTCACATTCACCGAGGGGCCGATCTGGCATCCGAAGGAGCAGGTCCTCTACTTCTCGGACATGCCGGCGGACGTCCGCCGCAAGGTCACGCTCGACGGCGAGGTCACGGAGGTCAGGCGGCCGGCGTTCAAGTGCAACGGGATGACCCTCGACGCCGACCTCAACCTGCTCGTCTGCGAGCACGTCACGAGCTCGCTCGTCCGCGAGCGCCCCGACGGCGTCCGCGAGACCCTCGCGTTCCACTACGAGGGCAAGTACCTGAACAGCCCGAACGACGTCTGCGTCCGCTCGGACGGGACGATCTACTTCTCCGACCCGTGGTACGGCCGGTTCCAAGGCTTCGGGATCGAGCGCGAGCGCGAGCTCGGCTGGCAGGGCGTCTTCATGATCCCGCCGGGCGGCGGCCAGGACGAGCTGCAGCTCGTCGTCGGCAAGGACGAGTACGAGATGCCGAACGGGCTCTGCTTCTCGCCGGACGAGTCGCTCCTGTACATCAACGACACGCCGGGGGCGTTCATCAAGGTCTACGACGTGAACGCGGACGGGACGCTCGCGAACGGCCGCATGTTCTTCGACGGGATCGGCACGGGCGTTATCGAGGAGGGCATTCCCGACGGGATGAAGTGCGACGAGCGCGGGAACATCTGGGTCACCGGCCCGGGCGGGCTCTGGGTGATCTCCGCCGCGGGCGAGCACATCGGCACGATCCTCGTGCCCGAGAACACGGGCAACCACACCTGGGGCGGGCCGGACTGGCACACCCTGTTCATCCCGTCGTCGACGTCCGTCTACACCATCCGCACGCTCGTCGGCCCGCGCCGCGAGTCGTACATGGGCTAGGAGGAGGGAACCCGCATGGCCGACTTCACACTCGACGCGGGGCGCTGCGCGCTCATCGTCCAGGACCTGCAGAACGACGTCATCATCGAGGGCGGCGCCTTCGCCGAGTCCGGCTCGCCGCAGCACGCGAAGGACCAGAACGTGGTCGAGAACGTGAAGGATCTCGCCGCCTTCTGCCGCGGCAAGGGGATCCCCGTGATCCACGTCTGGTACATCGTCGAGGAGGGCGCTCCCGGACTGAAGCTCAACGCTCCGTTGTTCCAGGGCGTCAAGGACGGCAACGCGCTCGTCCGCGGGACCTGGGGCGCGGCGCCGGCGGACGGCCTCGAGGCCCAGGACGGCGACTTCGTCGTCGAGAAGATGCGCATGTCCGCCTGGCAGGGGACACGGCTCGAGAACCTCCTCGAGGGCCTCGGTCGCGACACGATCATCGTCACGGGCGCCTGGACGAACATGTCGATCGAGCACACGTCTCGGACGGGCGCGGACAAGGGCTATGCGATGGTGGTCCCGGAGGACGGGTGCTCGACGATGAACGCCGAGTGGCACGACGCGTCGATCAACTTCGCCCTCCAGAACGTGTCGACGGTGACCAATTGCGCCGACGTCAAGGCGGCGCTCGGCGGCTGAACATGCGTCGGAGTGCCCGTGCGACCCGGCGTCCCACGGGCTCTCCCCGACCCTCTTCGATGAAGACACGTGCGGCCCTCTTCCACGGCGTCGGCGAGCCCCTCGAGGTCGTCGAGCTCGACCTCGACGAGCCGCGGCCGAACGAGGTCGTCGTCCGGATGGCCGCCGTCGGCATCTGCGGCACCGACCTCCACCAGGTGAAGGGGGAGTTCCGCCGGCCCACGCCGATGGTGCTCGGGCACGAGGGGGCCGGGATCGTCGAGGAGGTCGGCGAGGCGGTCACCCACGTCCGCCCCGGCGACGACGTCGTCCTCTCGTGGGCGCCCTCGTGCGGCGAGTGCGCGGGTTGCCGCCGCGGTCGTCCCGCGACCTGCAAGCGGCTCAACGCCGCGATCCCGAACGGGACGCTGCCGGACGGGACGACCGGGATGTCGTACCGCGGGGAGACCGTCTATCGCGGCACCGCGACCGGATGCCTCGCCGAGCGGGTCGTCGTCTCGGAGCAGGTCGCGCTCCCCCTCGGGGGCGCCGTCCCGCTCGAGCACGCGGCGCTCCTCGGCTGCGCGGTTCTGACCGGCGTCGGCGCGGTGCTCTACGCCGCGGGTGTCACGCCCGGCTCGTCGGTGGTCGTCATCGGCGCCGGCGGCGTCGGCCAGTTCGTCGCGCAGGGTGCCCGGATCGCCGGCGCGGAGACCATCGTCGTGTGCGACCCGGTCGAAGTCGCGCCGAGACGCTGCGCTCCGCGCGGGCGCGACGCACGTCGCGGCGCCCGACGACCTGCGGGAGGCGATGAAGGACGCGCTTCCCGACGGCGCGGACTACGGCTTCGACGCGGTCGGCGACCCGCGGACGACCGAGACGGCGCTCCGCTCCACGCGCGACGGCGGGACGGCGGTGATCGTCGGCCTCCCCGCGCAGGGTCTTCGCCTCGACCTCGACCCGTTCGAGCTGATCCGCAAGGAGAAGGTCCTCACCGGGACGCTCTACGGCTCGGAGGATCCCGCCGTCTCGCTCCCGGCGATGCTCGACCACGTCCGTGCGGGACGGCTCGACCTCGCATCGTCGCTCGGCCCGTCTTTCCCGCTCGACCGCGTCGACGAGGCGGTCGAGGCGAGCCTCGCCGGGGAAGCGGGTCGCGTGCTCGTGATCCCCTGACGCGGTCTCTGATGTCGGACGTCAGTCCGACACCACTTCCCGGCATCCCGGATGCAAGGTGTCCGACTGAAGCCGGACACCGCGGCCGTCACAGCGAGGCAGACAGCGCCTGCACGACCTCCTCCTGGAGCCACGACAGCCAGTGGTAGAGCGCGAGGCGCGGCGCATCCGGGTCGGAGGGGTCGAGCGGCCCGTAGCTCTCCTCCGTGACGTCGAGCTGCGTGCCGAGCGCGAGCCGCAGGCTCTCGAGCGCCCCGAGCCACGAGCGGAGGTCGTCCTCGGTCAGCGTCTCGGCGTGCGCGGTCTGTTCGAGCTGCTCGAGCGCACGGAGCTTCCCGTCGATAAGGCTCGAGCCGACGAGCCGCGCGTAGTCGGCGTTCGCGGCGACGTCGTCGACGTACGCGGGCGGAAACAGCCGGAACAGGGTCGGCTCGTCAGCATCGAGCGCATCGCGGAGCTGGCCGGGGAGCGCGGCGAGGACGTCGCGCTCTTCCGTCGGCAGGCGGACGCGAAACGTCCCGTCGCGCTTCGTGGAGATTCCGCGTCGGATACGGGCCACTCCCGTCAGTCCTGCTGCATCGTCGCCCAGAGGCCGTGCGCGTGCAGACGCGAGACGTCGAGCTCGGCCTTCTCCTGCGTCCCCGCCGAGACCACGGCCTTGCCCTCGTTGTGGACGCTGCAGCATCAGCTTCGTCGCCCTGCTCCGCGAGTAACCGAACAGCTGCTGCAGTACGAGCGTGACGTAGCTCATCAGGTTGATCGGGTCGTTCCAGACGATCACGACCCAGGGACGATCCTCGACGCGATCGTCCTCGAAGGTCGGCTCTTCGATCTCGACAGGGGCCTCGACGACCTGGCTCACGCCCCTAGTGTGACCGAGACTCCTCGTCCTTGATCAGCGAGACGCCGTTCTCGTCGACGAGCGTGTCCGGCTCCGGGGCCTTGCGCGGCGGCGGATCGAAGCGGCCGGGGCCGAGCTGATCCGGCGGAGGGGGGATCGTCTCCTGGCCCGAGTAGCGCTGGAGGCGCTCCACGAGCCCGGGGATCGGCGCCGCTGGAGTTTCCTCGTCGTCGGTGAACTCGTCGGCCTCCTCGCCGCCGAAGAGGAATCGGCCCAACTCGCTGCGGCCCTTCTTCCTTTTCTCCTCGCGCTCCTGCTCCGCGAGACGATTCGCCTCCTCGCGGGCGGCTGTCGCCTCGTCCCGCCTGCGCTGCTCTTCATCCTCCTTCGCGCGGCGCTCGGCGGCTGCGGCGTTGTCCCTCGCGCGCTGCGCGGCGGACTCGGCGTCGAGCTTCGCCTGGCGGGCCTCGTCCTTCGCGCGCTGCTTCGCGAGCTCGGCCTCCTCCTTGGCGCGGCGCTTCGCCTCCTCGGCCTCGCGCTTGGCGCGCTCGGCTTCGTCGCGCTGCCGCTGCTTCTCCGCCTTCGCCGCCTCGCGGGCTTGGCGCCGAGCCGCGCGGCCGCCTGAGAGACGGCCGAGTGGCACCTCGTCCGGATCCTGGTGCGCGGCAGCCTCGGCGTCGAGCCGCTCCCACTCGTCTTCGAACTCCTCCCGCTCCGCCTCGGCCTCCACCTCGCGGGCGAGGCGCATTGCCTCGGCTGCGCGGGCTTCGAGCCGCCGGCGCTCCGCCGCCTCGCGGTACTCGGCGATCTCGGCCTCGACGCGTGCGATCTCCTCGGCCTGGGCGGCGGTCGGCTCGCCGGCCTCCGCCTTGCTCCGCTCCTCGGCATCGCGTCGCAGCGCCTCCTCGGCCTCGCGCCGGGCGGCCTCCTCGGCCTCGCGCTGCGCCGCCTCCTCCGCCTCGCGCTGTGCCGCTGCCTCGGCCTCGGCCCGCGCGCGCTCCTCGGCCCGTGCGCGCTCCTCGGCCTCACGGACGGCGGCAGCCGCGGCCGCCGCCTCGGCTTCGAGGCGGGCTGCGGCCTCGGCTTCGACACGAAGCCGCTCCGCCTCGGCCTCCGCCTCCAGGCGCGCTGCTTCCTCGGCTTCGACACGAAGCCGCTCCGCCTCGGCCTCGGCTGCGAGGCGTGCTGCCTCCTCGGCTTCGGCGCGCAAGCGCGCCTCCTCGGCTTCGCGCGCGGCGGCGGCCTCCGCCGCGGTGTGCGCGCGCTCCTCCTCCGCGCGTCGCGCAGCGGCGAGCGCCTCGAGGCGCGCGACCTCCTCTTGCTCCTTCAGCGCGGCTGCCTCCGCCTCGGCGCGTGCCCGCGCCTCTGCCTCCCGAAGCGCCGCCTCTGCGGCCTCCCTGCGGGCTCGCTCCTCCGCCTCGCGCCTCGCCGCCTCCGCGGCGGCGGCCGCCGCGACACGTGCGGCCTCCTCCGCCTGGATGCGGGCCGCTTCCTCCGCTTCGGCGCGGGCGCGCTCCTCTGCCGCCTCGTCTCGCTTCCGCACGGGAAGCTGGAGACGGATGACTCGATCTCGACGTCGACGTGCGGGCGGGCGCGAAGCTCGGCGCGGCGGATCTTCCCGCTCGCCGTCTTCGGGAGCTCGTCGACGAACTCGATGGCACGCGGGTACTTGTACGGCGCGGTGATCGCCTTGACGTGGTCCTGGAGCTCGGTGGCGGTGACGCCGTCGGCCTCGTGTCCGGGCCGGAGGACGACGAACGCCTTGACGATCTGCCCGCGCTCGGCGTGGGGGACGCCCACCACCGCGCTCTCTTCGACCGCGGGATGCTCGAGCAGCGCGCTCTCGACTTCGAACGGGCCGATCCGGTAGGCAGCCGAGAGGATGACGTCGTCGCCGCGACCGACGAACCAGAGGTATCCATCCTCATCCCGCGTCGCCCGGTCGCCGGTGAGGTACCAGCCGTCGCGGAAGACCGCGTGCGTCTCTTCGCGGTTGTTCCAGTAGCCGGCGAAGAGCGTCGGCGGCTTTCCGATCAGCGCGATCTCGCCCTCGACACCGGGCGGGCAGATGTGGCCCGACTCGTCGATCACCTCGATGTCGTGACCCGGCGTCGGGAGCCCCATCGAGCCGGGGCGTACGGGTGCTCCCGGTGCGTTCGCAACGAGGAGCGAGTTCTCGGTCTGGCCGTAGCCGTCGTGGATCGTGAGCCCGAGGAGGTCCTGGAACCGCTCGATGACCTCCGGGTTCAGCGGCTCGCCCGCGGAGACCGCGTGCCGGAGACGCGGCAGGTGCGCCTTCCCGAGCGCATCGAGCTTCGCCATCATGCGGTACTCCGTCGGCGCCTGGCAGAGGACGGTCACACCGAGGCGCTCGAGCAGCGAGAGCCGCTGCTCCGAATCGAAGGCGCCCTCGTGGACGACGACCTCGGCGCCGTGCGACCACGGACCGAGGAGGACGTTCCAGATCGACTTCGCCCAGCCCGTGCCGGCCGTGCACCACACGACGTCCTGCTCGTGCACGTCGAGCCAGTGGCCGGCCTGGGCGCGCTGCGCCCACGTGTACGCGTGTGTGTGGACGACGCCCTTCGGCTCCTTCGTCGTTCCGGACGTGTAGAGGATGAGAGCGGCCTCGCCCGCCGTCGTCTCCTCCGTCGGAGCACGCGGGACGTAGCGCTGGAGCTCGGTGAGCGCCTCGTCGAGGTAGAGGACGGTGACACCGCCCTCGACCTGGTTCGCCATCTCCTCGACCTCGTCCTCACACGAGCGGTCGGCGACGACGAGACGCGCGCCGGAGTCGCGGACCCGGTGGGCGAGGTCACGCGCGCGCAGCATGTCGGAGCATGGCACCGCGACGAGCCCGCCCTTGAGAGCGCCGAGCATCGCGCCGTGCCAGGCCGGAACCTTGCCGAGGACGACGAGGACGCGGTCGCCGCGGTCGAGGCGTGTCCGGAGCAGGTGCGCCCAGCGCGCTGCATCCTTGGCGACGTCCGCAAAAGTCCGCCGGTCGACGATCCCCTCGGTGTCGACGTAGGCGACGCCCTTCCGGAGGGAATCGGACGCCGCGAGCGACTCGATGACGTCGCGCGTGAAGTTGAAGCGGGCAGGGACGTCCCACCCCGGTGGGAACGGGCCGGCGCGTGGGATGTCGGTCTTGCGCTTGCGGCGGAGTGCCATCGTTCAGCCCTCTTGGTGCGAGTTCTCCCAACGGGACCGGTAGTCCTCGCGGACGGGACGGAAGACGTCGAGCACGAGCGCTCCCTCGGGCCCGCAGTAGGCGGAGTGCTCGACGCCGCCGGGGAGCATGTACCCCTCCATCGGATGGAGCTCGTGCGCGACCCCGTCGACGACGAGCGCCTGCATCCCACGGAGCACGAGCCCGAGCTGCTCGTGAGGGTGGCTGTGCAGCGGGACCGTGGCGCCCGGCTCGAACTCGATCACGTTGAGCATCGCGCCCTCCCCGAACAGCGGCCGCCCCGTGACGCCCTCGGCCAGCTCGAACGGACGGACGTCGTCGAAGCGCACGAAGACGGGTTCCACGGCAGGCACTCTACCCCGCTCGGCCGATGAATCTCGCCCTCGAGGCGTGCGATCGATCATCGATTCGGCCCCGCTGTCACGCGGTATCGTCCGAGCGTGGCGACGATCGCACCCGATCTCCTCCGGACGCGTGCGTTCGTGGACGGGGCGTGGATCGAGGCCGACGACCGCGCGACGTTCCCCGTGCTGAACCCGGCGACCGGCGAGACGATCGCGGACGTCCCGCGCCTCGGCGCGGCCGAGGCGCGACGCTGCGATCGATGCCGCGGCGCGCGCGCTTCCCGCCTGGAAGGGCGCGACGGCGAAGGATCGAGCCCGCGTGCTCCGTCGGCTCGCCGGGCTCATGGCGGACAACGAGGAGGAGCTGGCCTCGCTGATGGTCCTCGAGCAGGGAAAGCCGCTCGCGGAGGCGCGCCTCGAGATCGGCTACGCGCTGTCCTTCTACGAGTGGTTCGCGGAGGAGGCGAAGCGACTCGACGGCGCGATCGTCCCGAGCCCGATGCCCGACCGTCGCGTCCTCGTGACGCGCGAAGCGATCGGCGTCACCGCGGGCATCACGCCCTGGAACTTCCCCGCGGCGATGGTCACGCGGAAGTCCGCGCCGGCGCTCGCAGTCGGCTGCACCATGGTGCTCAAGCCCGCCGAGCAGACGCCGTTGTCGGCGCTCGCGATCGCCGCGCTCGCCGAGGAGGCGGGCGTGCCGCCCGGCGTCTTCTCGGTCGTCACCGGGGATGCCGAGGACGCGCCCGAGATCGGGCGTGAGATGACCTCGAACCCCACGGTTCGCAAGGTCGGCTTCACCGGCTCGACGGAGGTGGGGAAGCTCCTCATGCGCCAGTGTGCCGACCAGGTCAAGAACGTCTCTCTTGAGCTGGGCGGGAATGCTCCCTTCATCGTCTTCGAGGACGCCGACCTTGAGGTTGCCGTTGCGGCGGCGATGACCTGCAAGTTCCGGAATTCCGGGCAGACGTGCATCTCCGCGAACCGGATGCTCGTCCAGGAGGGCATCTACGACGCGTTCGTCGACGGCTTCACCGCCGCCGTCGAGGGGCTAGAGGTCGCCGACGGCTTCACCGAAGGCGTCGACGTCGGCCCGCTGATCGACGAGCCCGCCGTGGAGAAGGTCGAGGCGCACGTCGCCGACGCGCTCGACTCGGGCGCGGAGCTCGTCACGGGCGGGGAGCGCATCGAGGGGCAGTTCTTCCGGCCGTCGATCCTCGCCGGCGTGACGCCGGACATGCGCATGGCGCGGGAGGAGACCTTCGGTCCGGTGGCGGCGATCGCCCGCTTCGCGACCGAGGAGGAGGCGATCGGCGTCGCGAACGCCACGCCGTACGGCCTGGCCGCCTACTTCGTGACGACCGACCTCGGGCGCGTCTGGCGCGTGGGCGAGGCGCTCGAGTACGGCATCCTCGGCGTCAATACGGGCCTCGTCTCGACGGAGGTCGCGCCGTTCGGCGGCTTCAAGGAGTCCGGGATCGGCCGCGAGGGGTCGAGGTTCGGCGTCGACGACTGGACGGAGCTGAAGTACTGGGCGGTCGCCGGCCTGGCGGCACGGTGACGGGGCGCGCATGATCGTCGAGCAGCGCGACTACCACGTCTTCACGGGGAAGTTGCCGGAGCTCGTCCGGCTCTACGCGGACGAGGGGATTGCCATCCAGCAGGAGGTCCTCGGCGGGTTCATCGGCGCGTTCACGACGGATGTAGGCGCACTCTCGACCTATACGTCGATGTGGGGCTACCCGAGCCACGCCGAGCGCGAGGAGCGCCGCGCTGCGCTGCAGGCCCGGCCCGACTGGCAGGCGTTCCTCGGCCGCATCCAGCCGCTGATCCACACCCAGCAGAACCGCATCCTGGTCCCGACGGCGTTCTCGCCGATCGCGTAGACGAAAGGCGCATGGGCACGCTCGTCGGGAAGGTCGCGGTGGTCACCGGCGGCGCGCAGGGCATCGGCCGGGCGATCGCCGACGGGCTCGCCGCCGAGGGGGCGCGGATCGTCGTCGCCGACCTCCGCGGCGCGGAGGCTGCGGCGGCCGCGTACCCCGACGGCCTCGGCCTCACCGTCGACGTCGCCGACGAGGCCGGCGTCGCGTGGATGGTCGGCGAGACGGTCGAGCGCTGCGGGGGGCTCGACGTGCTCGTCAACAACGCCGGTCTCTACGCGTCGCTCGCGATGCGCCCGTTCGACCAGATCCCGCTCGAGGAGTGGCGGCAGGTCATGGACGTCAACGTGGCGTCGATGTTCCTCACGTGCCGTGCGGCCGTGCCCGTCATGCGAGAGCGCGGCGCCGGCGCGATCGTGAACATCTCGTCGGGGACGCCGTTCCGGGGCGTGCCGTTCCTCCTCCACTACGTGACGAGCAAGGGCGCCATCGTCGCGTTCACCCGTGCGCTCGCGAAGGAGGTCGGCAAGGCCGGCGTGCGGGTCAACTGCGTCGCGCCCGGCTTCACGATGTCCGACGGGGTCAAGCAGAACCCCGACGTGATCGAGAAGCTCCGCGACGTCTCGGTCGCGGCGCGGACGATCCAGCGCGACCAGGAGCCCGAGGACGTCGTCGGCGCGGTCGTCTATCTCGCCGGCCCGTCCGCCGGCTTCGTGACGGGCCAGACGATCGTCATCGACGGCGGCCAGTACTTCCACTGAATGCGGCTTTCCCTCCACCGCTTCGAGACGGGCGTCGAGACGATCGGCGGCAACCGCGTCGTCTACGACGTCGCGAACGACGCCGCCAGCTTCGGGCGAGCGACCGTCGAGGGACGGGCGCTCGTCTGGCAGCTCGACCGCGACGAAGGGGAGGCGGAGGGCGCACTCGTCTCGCGGTTCGTCAAGCTCGATCCGTTCGCCTCGTGGATCATGCGGTGCGACCGGATCGACTTCCCGCTCGGCGGGATCGCGCACCGTCACACCCATCCCGGGCCGGGAATCCGGTACCTCCTCCACGGCGAGCTCGAGATCGAGACGGATGGACGCGCCACGTTCTACGGGCCCGGCGGCGCGTGGTTCGAGAGCGGCCCGGACCCCGTCGTGGCGCGCGCGTCGTCGCACGTCGCGACGTCGTTCGTCCGCGTCCTCGTCCTCCCGGCCGAGTGGGTGGGCAAGCGGACGATCCGCTACGTCGACCCCGTCGACCACACGGCGCCGAGGCAGTCCGCCAGCGTCTACCTCGAGCATCCGATCACCCTGCCTCTGTGACGGCTCGGGGCCAGGGCCGCTCCGGCGGGCAGATCCTCGTCGACCAGCTCGTCGTCCACGGCGCCGACCTCGCCTTCGGCGTACCGGGCGAGAGCTACCTCGAGATCCTCGACGCGCTCCGCGACAGCCCGATCCGCTTCGTCACCTGCCGCCACGAGGCCGGCGCCGCGAACATGGCGGAGGCGTACGGGAAGCTCACGGGCCGCCCCGGGATCTGCTTCGTGACGCGCGGCCCCGGGCGCGACCCAGGCGTCGGTCGGCGTGCACACGGCCTTCCAGGACGGGACGCCGATGATCCTCGTCGTCGGCCAGATCCCGACGAGGCGACGTCGGCCGGGAGGCGTTCCAGGAGCTCGACTACGTGCAGGTGTTCCGCTCGCTCACGAAGTGGGTCGCGCAGGTCGACGACGCCGAGCGGCTCCCCGAGCTCGTCGCGCGGGCCTTCCGAGCGGCGACGTCGGGGCGTCCGGGGCCGGTGGTGCTCGCGGTGCCGGAGGACATGCTCGTCGAGCGCGCCGAGGTCGGCGACGCGTCGCCGTACGTTGCCCGCGCAGGCGAGCCCCGGCGAGCACGAGCTCGCGGAGCTCCGCCGGCTGCTCGCGGCGGCCGAGCGGCCGCTCGCGATCGTCGGTGGGCAGCCGTGGACGGGTGGCGCGGGCGAACGTCTCGAGCAGTGGCTCGGGGCGTGCGCGATCCCGGTTGCTGCCGCATGGCGCTGTCAGGACTACGTCGACAACGAGTCGCAGTGCTACGCAGGCCACCTCGGGCTCGGACAGGACCCGGCGCTCACGGCGCGGCTCCGACGAGGCGGACGCGCTGCTCGTCGTCGGCGCGCGGCTCGGTGACATCGAGACCGCGGGCTTCACGACGATCCCGCCGCCGGGGACGGGTCGAACGCTGATCCACGTCCATCCGGACCCGGACGAGCTCGGCCGCGTGTACGAGCCGACGCTCGGCATCGTCGCGTCGGGGCCGCGCTTCGCGGAGGCGCTCCGACCGGGTCGAGCCGTTCTCGCGTGACGCAGGAGGATGTCGACGCGGCGCACGCCGCGTTCCGGGCGACGCTCGAGGGCCGCCGGCTTCCCGGCGCGCTCGAGCTGACGGAGGCGATGGCGCGCGCTTCGCGCGCGGCTCGGCCCCGACGCGATCGTCGCGAGCGGCGCGGGGAACTTCACCGTGTGGGCGCATCGCTTCTACGTCTTCCGGCGCTACCGCACGCAGCTCGCGCCGCTCTCGGGCGCGATGGGGTACGGCCTTCCGTCGGCGATCGCGGCAAAGCTCGTCCACCCCGACCGCGACGTCGTATGCATCGCCGGCGACGGGGACTTCCTGATGAGCGTTCCCGAGCTCGCGACGGCGGTGCAGCACGAGGCGCCGGTTGTCGTCCTCGTGGTCGACAACGGGATGTTCGGGACGATCCGCATGCACCAGGAGCGCAACTACCCGGGGCGCGTCGAGCGGCACCGACCTCCGGAACCCGGACTTCGTCGCCCTGGCGCAGTCCTTCGGCGCCTACGCGGAGCTCGTCGAGCGCAGCGAGGACGTGCCGGCCGCGCTCGACCGCGCGCTTGCAGCGGGTGTGCCCGCCGTCCTGCACCTGCCGGTCGATCCCGAGGCTCTCACGCCGCGCCAGACGCTGTCCGAGATCCGCGCCGCTGCCACGTCGTGGGAGCCGCGAGACACCTAGCCATTCGGTGAGGTCGAATTTCACCGTCTGAGCAGGGATTCTCCTCTTCCCTTTGCGTGATTTGGCAGTACCATGCGCGGAGGAGATGAGCGGTCTGCGAAGAACATCTCGGGTTGCCCTGCTCGCGGCGGGTCTCGCCGCGCTCGTCCTCGGGGCGACCGCGGGCGCGATGACGCTCGAGAGCGCGCGCGGCTTCGGCGGTGTGGAGTTCGGCCTCCCGTCCGGCTGGGAGAAGATCACGCGCGCGCCGCACGTCGGCGCCGGCGATCCGCAGACGCTCCTCGTGATCGGCACCCAGGGCGTGCGGCCCGTCGAGAGCGACTGCCTCGTGTCCTCGTACCGCGTCCCGTCCGACGGCGCGGTCGTCGTCGTCATCGGCTGGCGCGACTCGTCCGGGGTGTCCGGGATCCAGCCGCTGTCCGGGCTCAAGCTCCGCCGCGGCACGTTCGAGTGCTTCGCGGGGCGCGGCGGGTTCGCGCAGGTCACCCGGCGCAACCGCGACTTCCAGGTCAACGTCATGGTCGGCGACCGCGCGACCGCCGAGACGATCGAGGACGCGCTCGCAGCAGCGCGCTCCTTCAACGTCGTTCCCAGGACTCCCTGACCGTCCGGTAGCGTCGCTTGTGTGGCGACGCGACGCGAGTTCCGGGTCGAAGGGCAGGCGGAGCCCATCTCGCACTTCACCGACGCCGTGCAGGCGGGCGATCTGCTGTTCGTCAGCGGCGTCGTCCCGGTCGACGAGAACCGCGAGCTCGTCGGCGGCGACGACGTCGTCGCGCAGGCGCGCGCCGTCTTCTCGAACATGGGCGCGATCCTCGCCGCGGCAGGATGCACGTTCACCGACGTCGTGAAGGTGACGCTCTTCCTCACGGACATCGACGACCGGCCGCTCGTCAACCCGGTGCGGCAGGACGTCTTCGGCGATGCGCGGCCGGCATCGACGCTCGTCGAGGTCTCGGCGCTCGTCATCCCCGGCGCGCGCATCGAGGTCGAGGCGGTCGCGTTGATCCCTTCGTGAGCGCGATCCCGAAAGACCGCTGGAACGCGGTCATCACCTGGCTCGACGAGCCACTGCGGACGACGACGGAGGGGCCGCTGGCGGGGAGGACCCTCCTCGTCAAGGACCTCATCGACACGGCCGGAGTCCGCACGACCTACGGGTCACGCGTCTACGCCGATCACGTCCCCGACCGGCACGCCCCCGTCGTCCAGCGCGCGCTCGACGCCGGCGCGACGATCGTCGGCAAGGCGAACCTCGTCGAGTTCGCGTGGGGCGTGCTCGGCGAGAACGAGTTCTACGGCACGGTCCACAACCCCGTCCGCCCGGGTCGCACGACGGGCGGCTCGTCGAGCGGCAACGCCGCCGCGATCGCGGGGGGACTCTGCGACCTGGGGATCGGCACGGACACCGGCTGCTCGGTGCGTCTGCCCGCCGCTGCGTGCGAGCTCGTCGGCCTCAAGCCGCGGCTCGGGACGATCCCGACGGAGGGCGTCTATCCGCTGTGCCCGTCGTTCGACACGGTGGGGCCGATGGCGCGCACCGTCGAGGAGGCCGCGGCCTTCTGGTCCGTGCTCTCGGGGCGCCCGATCCCGGAGCCGCGACTCGACGGTCTAGCGGTCGGGCTCCTGCGCCGCGCGCCGAGCATCGGCGACGGGAGGGAGACGGAGCGGAGCGACGCCGTCGACGAGTGGGCAGGACGTCTGGAGGCGTTGGGCGCGCGCGTGGTCGAGGCGGAGCTCCCCGGCCCGACCGCCGACACGTGGCCGGTCTTCCTCCACGAGGCCGCCCGCTCGCACGCCGCGACCTTCCCGAGCCGCTCGGACGAGTACGGCAGCGTAATCCGCGTCAAGCTCGAGGCCGCGCAGCAGGTCGACCCGGAGGCCGTGAACGAGGGGTACCGGGCGCTCGTCGCGTGGCGACAGCTCGTCCCCGACGTCGATCTCTTCGTGAGCCCTTGCGTTGCGATCGAGTGGCCGCCAGAGGACGCCGACGAGCTAGACGTTCGGTTGCCCCTCTCCTCGTTCCTTCGTTGGGTGAACCTGCTCGGCTGGGCGGCGCTCGCAATCGGGAACATGCAGTTCGTCGCGCCGGCGGACGAGACCGTGTTGGGGGCGGGGCTCGTCTGGGAAAGAGCGGGCTGACCTCTTGCGCCGTACAGCAGAATCGATAATCGGTGATCAGTGTTGAAAGCGGTCGGGCCGGAGGTTAGGCTTCACGCCGATTTGGGCCAGCGGCGTCGTACATCGTGCCTGGAGGCGTCTACGTCGCCGGACCCGGTGAGCGCCGGGTGATCAGCAGAGTCCGGCAGGTTCCACTCTCGCAGACCCTTCCACTTGCAGTGGCGGGAGCCGCGGTCGTGTTCGCGTTGCTCTACGTGATCGTGATCGCCGACCCCTCGACGGGCGCCGGGGGCAACTGGCGGACGACCAACTTCGGCTCGGCGATCGACAACCCCGGTGCCTTCGCCTTCACCCTGTTGGACGCGCTGACCTTCGCGGGTCTGCTCTTCATCGTTGCGAGCGGGTTCTCCCTCATCTTCGGCCTCATGCGGGTCGTCAACATGGCTCACGGCTCGCTCTATCTCCTCGGCGGCTATGTCGCATACGAGGTCCAGCAGGAGATGACGGGCCAGGGCTACTCGCTCCAGCCGTCCGAGGTGACGACGTGGGAGTGGGTGCTTCCGCTCCTCGTGGCGATGGGGACGATCGCGCTCTTCGGCGTCGTGATCCAACAGCTCCTCCTCCGGTGGAACCAGGGGCAGGACCTGCGTCAGGCGCTGATCACGATCGCCGTCTCGGTGATCGTCGCCGACCAGGTGATCGCGCACTTCCCGCGTCACGTCCCCGAGGGCTCGCAGCAGTACGGGGGGAACGCCGTCAGCCTCGGCTGGCCGGGGTGGACGAACCGTCTCGTCGATCTCCAGATCTGGGGCGTGGAGTATTCGCTGGCACGCCTGACCATGCTCGGGCTCGGGGTAGCGGTCGGGATCGTGCTCTGGCTCTGGCTCTACCAGACGAAGACGGGGATGGTCATCCGCGCGGGGGTCGACGACCGGCAGATGACCTCGGCACTTGGCATCAACATCCAGGTCTTCTTCGCAATCGCGTTCGCCGTCGGCGCGGCACTCGTCGCGATGGGCGCAGTCGTGCAGAGCTCGCAGGGCAACATCTCGCAGGGGCAGGACGGCGTCTGGCTACTGAACTCGCTCGTCGTCGTCATCATCGGCGGAATGGGATCGCTGCTGGGCGCTGTCGCGGGATCACTGCTCTTCGGGTTGGTCTCGGCGTTCTCGGTCGCGTACCTCCCGATTGCCGGGTCGGACTGCTGTACCCAGTATTCGCCGGTGCTCACGTTTGTGCTGATGGCGCTCGTTCTCGCGTTCAGGCCGCAAGGGCTCTTCGGGAGAGCCGGGTGAGCGTTGACGCCACGAAGACCGTCGTCGAGCGCGTGATCGGGGTCGGCGTGCTCGTCCTGGCCCTGGTCGGGCCACAGTTCGTAACCGACTTCTGGATGGACACTGTGCTCACCCAGACGTTCATCCTCGGCATCGGCGCCGCCAGCCTCGTGTTCCTGTCCGCGTACGGCGGAATGATCTCGCTGGCGCAGGCGGCTCTGATGGGCATCGCCGGCTACGCCCTCGGGAACATGGTCTCCCAACGTGGTCCCGGCGGGGAGACGAAGGGCCTCACGCTCGGCTGGGACCCGACCCTCGCCGTGGTGCTGGCCATTCTGCTGGCGGTCGGGATCGGCTTGCTCTTCGGTGCTGTCGCCTCACGCAGCTTCGGGATCTATTTCCTCATGCTCACGCTGACCTACTCGGTCATCGCGTACCTGTTCGTGAGCCAGGTGACGCAGGTGGGCGGCTTCTCGCCGATCGCCGGCATCGACGAGTACACGCCGGGATTCGTCGGCGACGTCGTCAACGACCGGCAACGGCTCTACTACGTCGCCCTCGGGGTGGCGATCGTCACGTACGTGCTGATCCGCTACCTCGTGCGGACGCCGTTCGGGATCTCCCTCCAGGGGATACGTGACGAGCCGCTGCGGATGGCGTCGCTCGGGTACAACGTCGCGCTCCACCGGACGCTCGCCTTCGGCATCGGGGCGCTTGTGGCCGCCGTCGGAGGCGTCCTCTTCGCCTGGTGGTCGGGCCAGCTTTCGCCCTCCAACATCGGGCTGCAGGCGACGATCGAGCTGCTCGTGATCGCCGTGATCGGAGGGCTGATACGCATCGAAGGCGCGTGGCTCGGCGCGTTTGCCTACATCGTCATCAATAACGAGGTGACGAACCGGATCCCGTCGGATGGCTTGCCGGTGATCGGCGGTACCTTCAACACGGTCATCGGCCTCATCTTTCTTGGCATCGTGATCGTCTCACCAGATGGGCTGATGGGGATTTGGGACCGCATTTGGGATCTCGCACGCTCTCGAGAGCCGGAGCGGCCTACCCCAGAGGCGAGCGCGAGCGCGGTGAGATGAGCGGGAGGCGGGAAAGGAGGTTGGTTGCGACTCGCTGACGGCAGCGACGGAATTCACGAAGTTCGGTGTACCCAACGAAGGAGGAACGGAAGATGAGACGACCACAGGGGCGGGTAATCCGCCTCCTGGCCTCGGTCGGGTTGCTCGCGGTCGCGATCGCCGCGATCACGTCGGCGTCCTCGGCGGCGCCGTCGGGCGCCGTCCGCGTGGCGATCATGAGCGATTGCAAGGGCGCATTCGGGTTCGCGCAAGAGCTCGGCATCGGCGGCGCCCAGACGGCCTTCGCCCAATTCGCGGGCGGAAAGCCGAAGAACAAGAAGAAGCCGTCGGCGGGCATGACGGGCATCAAGGCAGGCGGCAAGACCGTCAACATCGTCGGCTACGGCTGCGGCGACGACACCCCGGCGACGGCGCTCAGGGAGACCCGCCGCCTCATGCAGCAGCTCAATGCGGATGTCCTCGTGGGGCCGCTCTCGGGTGACGAGGCGGTCGCGATCGCGAACTGGGCGAAGCCGCGACCGACCAAGACGGTGATCATCGGCACGGCCGGGTCGCAGGACCCGACGCTGCAGATCGCGCCGAAGAACGTGTTCCGCTACCACGGCGACGGCGCCCAGTGGAACGCCGGAATCGGAGAGATCGTCTACAAGAAGCTGGGTTGGCGCACCGCCGCGATCATCATGGACGACTACAGCTTCGGCTGGACGTCCGCGGCCGGCATCATCGCCGACTTCTGCGCGATCGGCGGCAACATCACGAAGCGCGTGTTCCCGCCGCTGAACACGACCGACTACTCCTCGTACGTCCGCCAGCTGCCGCAGCCGAGTCAGGTGGACGGGTACTTCTGGGTCGTCGGCGGTACCGGCACCGGGCCGGCACTGAAGGCGTTCGAGCAGGCGTACGGCCCGATCAAGCCGACGCAGCACTCGGGCAACCTTTTCCTGTGGTTCCTGACGGGGAAGGACGACGTCGCACCGCGGATGATCGGCGCGTACGTCGGCGGCTTCGGCACCGCGCCGGGCCTGAAGACTGCGGCCACGAACCAGTATCACGCCATCGTCAACAAGTGGTACCCGGGGCAGCCTGCTGACGACGGCTTCTTCTACAACTACTACCAGGCCACCCGGGCGCTGATCACCGGCCTGAACGCGTCCTCCGGAGCAGTGGGGGCGAAGCTGCAGAAAGCCCTTCCGAGGACGCTCTCCGCTCCGTTCGAGCTCTCCGACAGAGGGAATGTCAAGCTCGATGCGAACCGGCAGGCGATCCAGGACCAGTGGCCGGTGCAGATCATCAAGGGGGCTGACGGAGGCCCCGCCGTCACGCTTACGGGGTACGTGCCCAACGTCAACCAGACGTTCGGCGGCCTCTTCCAGAAGACGAGCCCCCCGCCCGGTCGCACGCAGCCTCCGTGCGTGAAGAAGACGCTGCCATGGCAGGGCAAGATCCGCGAGGTGAAGAACGGCGTCGTCACGAACACGGTCATCAAGTGAGGCAGTGACCGACGCAGCACCATCCGTCGACCACGCCGCGCCGACCCTCCGCTTGCGGGGGGTCGGCCGGCGCTTCGGCGGGTTGGTCGCAGTGCGCGACGTCGATCTCGACGTCGCGCAGGGCGAGCGTCGTGCGGTCCTGGGGCCGAACGGTGCCGGCAAGACCACGCTCTTCAATCTCATCTGCGGCGACATGCCCCCCTCGGGTGGCACGATCGAGCTCTACGGCGAAGATGTCACCGGAAGGCCCGCCCGGGCGCGCGTCGAACTCGGGCTCGCTCGCACCTACCAACAGTCCAGGCACCTCCTCGGGCTGACGGTCGAGGACAGCATCTACCTATCGATCGTCGGCGTCGAGGGTGGCCGCCTCCGGCCCGTCGTCCTCCCCAGGCGCGACCGGGAAATGCGTGAGCGGGCGAGGGAGGCAGCGGGCCGTGTCGCGATCGACCACAAGCTCGGAGCGCGCGTCGGCGACCTGTCGCACGGCGAGCATCGCCAGGTGGCGATCGCGATGGCGCTCGCCGCGCGGCCCCGCGTGCTGATGCTCGACGAGCCTGCGTCGGGCCTGTCCCGGGGCGAGCGCGTCCTCCTCACCGACCTTCTGCTGGCGCTCGATCCCTCGATCACGCTCATCCTCATCGAGCACGACATGGACATCGCGCTCGGTGTAGCGAACAGGGTGACGATGATGCACGACGGCCGCGTGATCGTGGAAGGAACCCCCGACGAGATTCGCTCCAACGAGATCGTGCATGACCTCTACCTCGGCCGCGGCCATCGCGATGAGTGAGCCGGCCACCAGGCCGTCCCCGCCGGTCGAGACGGCCGGGACGCTGCTAGAGGTCGAGGGCCTCAGCGCCTTCTACGGGAAGGCACGGGCTCTCGACGACGTGAGCTTCCGCATGGAGCACGAGTCAGTCGCGATCGTCGGTCGCAATGGGATGGGCAAGACGACCCTGTGTAACGCGATCATGGGCATCTCGCCTCCTACCGCGACGGGGTCGATCCGTTTCGCCGGCAACGAGCTGGTCGGCGGCCACTCGTATCGGATCGCGAGGCACGGGATCGGTTACGTCCCGCAGGGACGTCGCCTCTTCCCGTCACTCACGGTCGACGAGCATCTGCGAATCGCCTCGCGCGGCGCGGACGGCAGTGGCGGGGGCCAGGAATGGAGCCGCGATCGCGTCTACGACCTCTTCCCCCGCCTCGCGGAGCGGAAGCGAAACGGCGGCGCGCAGCTCTCCGGCGGTGAGCAGCAGATGCTCGCGATCGGCCGTGCCCTCGTCACGAACCCGCGCCTGGTCGTGATGGACGAGCCGTCGGAAGGGCTCGCCCCCACGATCATCGAGAACATGATCGAGACCTTCCAGCAGCTCGAGCGGGAAGGCCTCGCGATCCTGCTGATCGAGCAGAACCTCGGCGTCGCGACCGCGCTCGCGGAGCGGCAGCTGATCATGGTCGCCGGCAGCATCGCGACCGAGACAACCGCCGCGGCGCTGTCCGGCGATCCCGAGCTACAGCGACGCTACCTCGGCGTGGAGCCGCTCGCCCACTAGCCTTCCCGAGCTTGCGTCTCTCGCGTCCCATCGTGACCACCAGGTCGACACTCGCTGCTCTCGCGGCCGGATGCTTGCTGCTGGTGAGCGGATGCGGCGGCTCCGGGTCGAGCGGCGACGACATCGCCTTCGTCAGCTCTCGGGACGGCGACTACGCGATCTACCTCATGGAGGCGGACGGATCGGGCCAGGAACGCCTGACCGACGAGCGGGGCGACACCTCGACCGCCGAGGGAGTCCAGTTCCAGACGGATCCGGCGTGGTCGCCGGACGGGGCGCGGATCGCGTTCGCGAGCGCGCGCGAGGGGTCGTTCGACATCTACGTCATGAACGCCGACGGCACGGGCACCACCCGGCTGACGTCCTCGAACACAAGCGACCGGAGCCCTGCTTGGTCGCCCGACGGCAGCCGCATCGCGTTCTCGCGGTCGAGCGACGGTGGCCACGTCTGGATCATGAACGCCGACGGGACGGATGCACGACGCCTGAGCGACGAGCTCGCGGAGGAGGGCGAGCCCTCCTGGTCACCGAATGGACGCTGGATCGCGTACACCCACCGTGCGTCGGGCAGCGACATCCGCGAGATCTGGGTCGCGCGCACCGACGGCTCCGGGCGGCGCAGCGTGACGACGCTGGGGGCCAAGAGCTACGCCCCCGACTGGTCGCCAGACTCGCGGCACCTCGCCTTCTCAGCCAGCCGTGACGGTGCTCGATACGAGATCTACACGATCGGCGTCGACGGCAATGACCTGCGCCGCCCCGTCCGCTCGCCGACCGACGCGTTCGAGCCGGCCTGGTCGCCTGACGGCAGCGAGATAGCCTTCTCGCGGGACGGTGCGATCGTGGTGACGACGCTCGCCGGCGTCGAGCGGCAGCTCACCGACCCGCAAGACAACGACTCCAGCCCGGCGTGGAACCCAATGCCGGCGACAGGCAAGGAGGGGAGCTGATGCCCACCGTCGTCCTCGTCGGAACGCTCGACACGAAGGGCCACGAGTACGCGTTCCTCGCCGAGCGGATCCGCGAGCACGGCGTCGACGTGGTCCTCGTCGACGCCGGGATCGTCGGCGAGCCGCTCGCCACGCCCGACGTGACGCGCGACGAGGTCGCCGCGGCGGCGGGCGCCGACGCGGCGGAGCTCGCTCGCGCCGGCGACCGCGGCGCCGCGGTCGAGGCGATGGCGCGCGGCGCGGCCGAAGTCGTCAAGCGGCTCCACGCCGAGGGGCGGCTCGACGCGATCGGCGGGCTCGGCGGCTCCGGCGGCTCCGCGCTCGTCACCCACGCGATGCGGCAGCTGCCGATCGGCGTCCCGAAGCTGATGGTGTCGACGGTCGCATCCGGTGACACGAGCCCGTATGTCGGCTCGGTCGACGTGACGATGATGTACTCGGTCGTCGACATCGCGGGCGTCAACCGCGTCTCGGCGCGGATCATGACCAACGCGGCCGGGGCGCTCGCGGGCATGGCCGGCGCGACGGTGCCGCCGCTCGGGGACGAGAAGCCGATCGTCGTCGCGTCGATGTTCGGCGTCACGACGCCCGCGGTCACGACCGCGCGCGAGCGGCTCGAGGAGCTCGGCTACGAGGTGCTCGTCTTCCACCAGACCGGCGCGGGCGGCGGCTCGATGGAGAAGCTCCTCGAGGCCGGCTTCGCGGTCGGCGCGCTCGACGTGACGACGACCGAGTTCTGCGACCAGGTCGCGGGCGGCGTCCTCGCCGCCGTGCCGGAGCGGCTCGAGTCGGCGGGGACGGCCGGGATCCCGCAGGTCGTGTCGCTCGGAGCGCTCGACATGGTCAACTTCGGCCCGATGGAGTCGGTGCCGGAGCGCTACCGCGACCGGAATCTCTACGTCCACAACCCGACGATCACGCTCATGCGGACGACGCCGGAGGAGTGCCGCGAGATCGGGCGGATCGTCGCGGGAAAGCTGAATGCGGCGACCGGGCCGACGGTTCTCTACGTTCCGCTCCGGGGTGTGTCGACGATCGCCGTCGAGGGACAGGTGTTCCACGATCCTGAAGCCGACGAAGCCCTCTTCTCGACGCTGCGCGACGAGGTCGACGCCTCGAAGGTCGAGGTGCACGAGCTCGACGCGGACGTGAACGACCCGGAGTTCGCGCTCGCGATGGCCAACCGCCTGCACGAGCTGATCGCGAATGACGGGGGGTAGAGCCGCGGTGGAGAGATACGTGTGGCCGCCGGAGGCCGGCTTTGCCGGCCGGGAGGCGAGGGGAGCTTGGCGTTGTCGCGCGGAGAAGGAGGGGGCTCGTGGGGGAACCACGGGTTCCCCCACGTTTCTGCACGAGCTGATCGAGGCGCGGGCGTGACGAGGAGCGAGGCACTTGCGCGCCTGCGCGCGGAGATCGACGCCGGCCGGCCGATCATCGGCGCGGGCGCGGGCACCGGGCTCTCGGCCAAGTGCGCGGAGGCCGGCGGGACGGATCTGATCATCATCTACAACTCGGGTCGCTACCGGATGGCGGGCCGCGGCTCGCTGTCGGGCCTCCTGCCGTACGGCGACGCGAACGCGATCGTCGTGGACATGGCGCGCGAGGTGCTGCCGATCGTCGAGCACACGCCGGTGCTCGCCGGCGTCTGCGGCACCGACCCGTTCCGGCTGATGGACGTCTTCCTCGACGAGCTCCGCCGGATCGGGTTCAGCGGCGTCCAGAACTTCCCGACCGTAGGGCTCTTCGACGGCACGTTTCGGCAGAACCTCGAGGAGACGGGCATGGGCTACGGGCTCGAGGTCGATCTCATCAGCCTCGCTCGCGAGAAGGACCTGCTCACGGCGCCGTACGCGTTCACCGTCGACGAGGCGGTCGCGATGGCGGAGGCGGGAGCGGACGTGCTCGTCCCGCACATGGGCCTGACGACGGGAGGCGCGATCGGGGCCGAGACCGCGAAGACGCTCGACGACTGCGTCCCGCTGATCCAGGCCATGCACGACGCCGCGAAAGAGGTGAGCCCGGACGTGATCGTCCTCTGCCACGGCGGCCCGATCGCCGAACCGGACGACGCGGCCTACGTGATCGCGCGCACGACGGGCGTCGACGGGTTCTTCGGCGCCTCGTCGATGGAGCGGCTGCCGACCGAGGTGGCGATGACGGAGAACATGAAGCGATTCAAGGCGATCACGATGGAGGAAGGAGCCTAGTGCTCCTTTCGGCAATGCCATCCGGGTCCCTGGCGCGGCAACATCACCAAAAGGAGCACACATGAGCAGGTTCGTGATGCAGGACGAGGTCGAGACGACGACGTTCGACTGGGGCAGCGCCGGGATGCGCGGGGCGCCGACCAGCACGGGGTGCGACACGTACGTCGTGATGGACGTCGAGCTCGCGCCCGGGTTCTCGCACGCGTTCCACAAGCACCCGGACCAGGACGAGATGATCATCGTCACGAAAGGGCGCATCGTGCAGTGGCTGGGCGAGGACCACCGCGAGCTCGGCCCCGGTGACTCGGTCCACATCGACCGCGACGTCGTTCACGGCTCCTACAACGACTCCGACGAGCCCGCGCACCTGCAGGTCGTGCTGGCGCCGGCCCACGGGGAAGGCGGATACACGGCGGTCGACGTCTCCGCCGAGGAGCCCTGGTCAGGGCTCCGCTGAGCCTGGCCATCCTTCACACCCGGAAGTGGGGAGACACCGCGGGCTCGCCCGTCGTCTGCGTCCACGGCGTCACCGGGCACGGCGGGCGCTTTCGCGAGCTCGCCGGCCGGCTCGAGGGACACCGCGTCGTCGCGGTGGACGTCCGCGGCCACGGCAGCTCGACGTGGGACGCGCCGTGGACGGTCGACACGCATCTGGTGGCCGGAGTGCCCGACGCTCGTGGTCATCGGAGCGCAGTCGTGGATCCCGAACCGCGTGCCGCCTACCGCACCTGACGAGCGTCCCCGTCCCGGGCGGTCATAGCGTGCTCTGGGACGATCCGGTCGAGACCGCGGACGCGGTCGCCCGGTTCCTCGCCTAGGAGGGCTTGGCGAGACAGGCCTCGCCTCCAGGGTGCCGCCGGTCGTCGTGAGGCAAGGACGCAGGGAGCGTCCATATCCGAAGATATGGACGCGACCGAGGACGCCGCATCACGGAGATCCGGCGCTCCCGTGGTGGCACAGCGCCTGTTTCGCCAAGCCCTCCTAGGCCTCGGTCGCGACGAGCCGATCGTACGCCGGGAGCGTGAGGAACTCCACGAAGTCCGGCTCCGTCGCGATACGCTCGAAGATCGCGCGGGCATCCTCGTAGTCCGGGCCGAGCTTCGCGATCTCCTCCTCGGTGATCCGCCGGACGTCCGCCCCCTGGACGCGGTCGTGCTTCAGCCACTGCCAGATCTGGGAGCGGGAGATCTCCGCGGTCGCAGCGTCCTCCATGAGGTTGTTGATCGCGACCGCGCCCGACCCGTGGAGCCAGGCGGCGAGGTACTGGATCCCGACGGAGACGTTGTTGCGGAGCCCGTCCTCCGTCACCTCCCCGGGTGTCGCGGCGACGTCGAGCAGCGCCGAGGCGCGCGGCTCGATGTCGTCGCGCTGGCGCTCGATCTGGTTCGGCCGGTCGCCGAGGACGCGGTCGAACGACGCCATCGCGACCGGGACGAGGTCGGGGTGCGCGACCCACGTCCCGTCGAACCCCTGCGACGCCTCGCGATCCTTGTCCTCGCGCACCTTCTCGAGCGCGATCGCGTTCACCTCGGGATCGCGGCGCGACGGGATGAACGCCGCCATGCCGCCCATCGCGTGTGCGCGGCGGCGGTGGCACGTCTTCACGAGGAGCTCGCAGTACGCTCGCATGAACGGCACCGCCATCGTTACCGCGGCGCGATCGGGGAGCACGAACTCGGGACGGTGCCCGAGCTTCTTGATGACGCTGAAGATGTAGTCCCACCGACCGGCGTTGAGCCCCGCCGAGTGCTCGCGCAGCTCGTGGAGGATCTCGTCCATCTCGAAGGCGGCGAGGATCGTCTCGATGAGGACGGTCGCCTTGATCGTCCCCTGCGGGACGCCGAGCCGCTCCTGCGTGAAGGCGAACACGTCGTTCCAGACGCCGCGCCTCGACGTGAGACTCGAGCTTCGGGAGGTAGAAGTAGCGCCCGTTCCGTCCGTGGTTGCGGAAGAAGTAGAGCCCGAAGTCGAACAGCGAGCCGGACATCGCCGCGCCGTCGACCTCGAAGTGGCGCTCCTCGAGATGCCAGCCGCGCGGGCGCACGAACAGCACCGCGACCTCGTCGTTCAGCGTGTACTGCTTCTCGCCCGTGTCGAGCGAGATCGTCCGCTCGAGCGCATCGGTGAGGTTCCGCTGGCCCTCGATGCAGTTCTCCCACGTCGGCGAGTTCGCGTCCTCGAAGTCGGCCATGAAGACCTTCGCCCCCGAGTTGAGCGCGTTGATCACCATCTTCCGGTCGACCGGGCCGGTGATCTCGACGCGCCGGTCGGCGATCTCGGCGGGGAACGACGCGATCCGCCAGTCGCCTCTGCGCACGTCGGCGGTCTCCGGCAGGAAGTCGGGGAGCTCGCCGCCGGCGAGCCGGTCGAGCCGCTCCGCCCGGCGCGCGAGGAGCTCGCGCCGCCGCCCGCCGAACTCGCGCTGGAGGTCCGTCAGGAAGGCGGCCGCGTCCGGGGTGAGCACGTCGTCGGTCTGCACGAGTGAATCCTCGCTCATCCGGGGCCGACGCGTGCCGGGAGTGACTAGAACGTCCCGTAGCGCTCGAAGGCGTCGAGAGGTGACATGCCGTCGCGGACAGCCTCGCGAACGAGGTTCTCCGTCCCGACCTTCGCCTCGGCCGCGGTCAGGACGTCCTCCGCAACCGTCGCAGGCACGACCACGACGCCGTCCTCGTCGCCGACGACCCAGTCGCCGGGCTCGACGCGCACCGTGCCGATCGTGATCGGCACGTGCGTCGCCGTCACCTCCCAGCGCCACGTCGAGTCCTCCGGCGTGACGAAGCGCGCGAAGACGGGGAAGCCGATCTCCTCGATCAGGCGCACGTCGCGGCACCCGCCGTCGATCACGCAGCCGGCGACGCCGCGGGCCGCCAGGGAGGTCGCCGAGAGCTCGCCGAAGTGCGCGGAGCGGTCGTGGTTGCACTGGTAGACGGCGACGTGGCCCGGCGGCACGGCGCCGAGCATCGCGAGCGTCTTTCGGATCGCGGCGTCCCAGTCGTCGTGCTCCGACGGCTGGCCCTCGACCGTGAACGCCCGGCCCGCGAGCCGCATGCCCCGCCCGACCGGTGCGATCGACGGAGGCAGCGTCTGCTCGCGCACGCCGAGCTCGTCCATCACGTCCACGAGCGCGGCCGTCGGCACGGCGGCGAATCGCTCACGCACAGCCTTACCCGCCGATCGTGACGAGCCGGTCGGCTTGGACGTCGCGGAGCCGCGTCACCGGGCCGCCGGGCCGCTCGACGACCAGCTCGCGCACTGTGCGCGTTCCGCCGAGCCCGAAGTGCAGGCGCGGGTCCTCCGATGAGAGGTAGCTCCCGCCCGCGCGCGCGACGCCCACGAGACGGCGCCCGTCGTCGAGCACGACGGTGACCCGCGTTCCCGGCACGAGGCGCCGCAGCGCGACCTCGAGCCAGTGGCCCGTCGCGCCGTCGTTTCGGAGCAGCTGGAGCCGGCCTCCGATCGACGCGAGGGCGAGATCGACGTCGCCGTCGTTGTCGAAGTCCGCGGCGGCAAGGCCGCGCCCGTTGCGGGGAGCGACTCGGCCGACGTCGAGCGGATGGACGCGGCCGTCCGTCGTCACGACCTGAGGCTGCTCCGCGTCGCGCGCGAGGCTTTGGATCGGGATCGCGCCGTTCGCTATCGCGATCTCCAGGCGGCCATCGTTGTCGAGGTCGGCCCAGGTCGCCCCCCATCCCGTCGAGCTCTGGCCGAGCGCGGGGGTGAACGCCGGCCGTGCGTCGGCGAACGGCTCGCCCGCGCGACTGCGGTACGCGGCGTGGAGTTGCTCACGGGAGTTGGTCACGAGGAGGTCGTCGAGGCCGTCGCCTGAGTAGTCGCCCGCGGCCACGCCCATGCCTGCGTTCGGGTCGTCGACGTGCTCCGCCCGACCCCGCTCGACGAACCGGAAGCCGAGCGGGCAGTCCGCCGCCCCTTGCGCGCACGTGACGTTCACGTAGAGCCGGTTCGGATCGAGGTCGTTCGCGACGTAGAGGTCCGGGTGCCCATCCGTGTCGACGTCGACGAACGACGCTCCGAGGCCGTGATCCGGGCGGTTAGGCTCGAGCCCCGCGGCCCGGCCGACCTCGCGGAAGGTCGGGTAAGGCCCGGTGCCGCCGTTGTTGAGGTACAGCAGATCGCGCACTGCGGCGTGGTTGGCCGGGAACCCCGACGTGGCCCCGGGGGTCGGGATGTTCACGTCCGTGTAGCCCGCGACGAATACGTCGAGCTTCCCGTCGCCGTTCACGTCGGCCACGGCCGCGCCGGTGTGCCATCCATGAGCGCGGATCCCGGCGCGCCAGGCGCCTTCCGTGAACCGGCCGTGCCCGTCGTTCCAGAGGAGCGCGTCGTAGGCGTCCCGCGCGACGTCGTACCCCGCCGTCGTCACGAGGAGGTCGGTCGCCCCGTTGCCGTCGAGGTCTGCTGCCACGCACCCGCTGCCGCGAACGCCGAGGCCGGCCCCAGTGACGGCTGTCACGTCCTCGAAGCGGCCGTTGACGTTGCGGAACAGGCGGCTCTTGGGCAGGCCGCCCTGGGCCAGGTACTGGGCGATGTCCGTTTCGGCGTACCCGTTCACGACGTACAGGTCGAGCCAGCCGTCGCCGTCGTAGTCGAGCCAGCAGACGCCGCCCCCCATCATCGCGGTCTCGTCGTGGAAGTCGCGCGGCGCCGTGAAGCGGAACGCGCCGTGGCGGAAATGGAGGCCGACGCTCACGGCGACGTCCGTCAACCTGAACGGCGCCGGCGAGGCGGGGATCGGCGCGACCGCGCCGGGGTCGCCACGTGCCGACGTGACGAGGAACCTGCCGGCGTGCTCGACCACCTCGAACGTCCGGACGACGTCGCGTGGCGCGCCCTCGAGCACGGGGGTCGCCCCGGACGGCTCATATGTCGCCGTCCGACTCGTACCGGTCAGCGTGGCGACCACGCGCGGCGGGCCCTGTCCTTCGCCGCGCTCGAGCGTGAGGCGAATGCGGTCCGGCTCGTAGGTCGTCACCTCGACCCGGGCGCCCTTCGCGGCATCGATCCGGCGCCATAGATCGGCGAGCCAGGCTCCGGTCGCGCCGTCGCTCGCGCGGCTTCGGTCGCGCGTGCGGAGCGCCTCAGCGGCGATCTCGAGGTCGCTGACGAGGTCGCCTGCGATCCTGCGCGCGGTCGCGGTGTCGACGGGGGCGAGCCCCGGTGAGTCGTCCACGACGACAGTCGGCGGACGACCCGAACTCGACGGCGCCGCCACCGCAACGTCGGGATGGGCCGGGCCACCTGCGGCCACCAGGAGCGCCACAGCCACGAGCGCCGCTCCGGCCGTCGCGCCTGCGCGCAGCCCCGCCGGCAGATGGCGGACGTGCTCGAGCAAGCGCTCAGCGCGGTCGCGCGTGGCGAGCAGGAGGGCCGGGCGGGCGGCGCAGACGATCGCGAGAGCACTGAGGACCGCGACCTTGTGCGCGAACTCGCTCGTCCACGGCGCGAGGAGGAGCGTCGCGAAGAACCCCACCGACACGGCGTAGACGCGCCGGCCGAGGCCGCTCTCCGGGATCGTCCGCGGATCGGTGATCATGAAGAAGAGGAAGACGAGGATCTCCGGCGAGGTGACGAGGAGCCACCAGAGGTCGAGGCCGCCGATCGGGCCGAGGTGCCAGGCCGCGCGCATCTCGTGCCCGGTCGCGGCGAGGACGGCGATGCCGGCCGCGAAGGTCAGCCAGAACCCCGCCGCGATCACCACGAGCCGGAGCCGGCGCAGGATCGCGAGCCCGCCGCCGACGATCAGGACGAGCGCGATCGCGAGCCACACGGACATAGGCCCCCACCAGAACGGCAGCGGGTCGGCCCGCTCGGGCCCGATCGCAAGGAAGCACAGGACGAGCCCGAAGTTCGACGGGTTGAAGATGTGCCGCCCGCGGAATGTGATCACGTACTTCGAGAGGAGCGCGATCGCGGCCGTCCCCGCGTAGATCCACCAGCCGTGCATGCTCCACCAGTCGCCGTGCTCGGTCCCGGGGACTCGCAGCACGAAGGCCACCCCGTTCCCCGTGAGCAGGGCGCTCGCCGGCCACATCAGCACGCGCTGGCGCCGAAACGCGATCGCGACCTCGAGCATCGCGCACGTGAGCAGCGAGACGAGGATCTGCGCGATCGAGAGGTCGAAGTCGAACGTCGTCTGCCCGAGGACCTGGAGCGTGACGATGACGCCCGCGAGGTGCAGGCGCGGATCGCGGAGCGTCGGCAGCAGCACCGGATATGCGGTGCCGCGGATCCGCACCGTGGGCCTCCCCGCGGCAAGGGCCGGAGCGCTCATCGGCCGACCATGGTACGGCGAGTTCGCGCCGCTAGGGGGCCCAGAATTCCTCGAACGCCGAGGGGTCGCTCGGGAGCGCGAGCACGTCCTTGACGAGGCCGTCCTCGATCCGGAACAGGAGCACCTGATCGAGGTCGAGCGTGCGGCCCGTGCGCTGCCCGGAGGCCCGGTAGAGCGCCGCCGCCCGCTCGTCGGAGGCGAGCACGTCGATCAGCTTCGACCCGTACGTCCCGTCCGTCTCCTTGGGGAGGGTCGCGAGGAAACGGAAGATCCGGTCGCGGCCCTGGAACGTGCCGGCCATGATCCCGTCGCCCGGGACGACCCAGGTCGCGTCCTCGGCGAAGAGGCCGCGCAGCGCGAAGCCCTGCTTCCGGGCGAAGGCGTCGAAGATGCGCCGGACGAGCTCGGCGTTCTCAGCGGCCGCTACGACTCTGCTCCCACCGGTCGATCAGCGCGTCGACGTGCCGTCGCTGGGCCTCGGTGAAGTCGAACCGCTCGATCAGCCGTCGTGCCTCGGCCGGGTCGTCGTTGGCGACGGCCGCCTCGAGGTGCTCCCGGAGCGGCGTCGGCTGGCGAAGCTGGCGCCGGAGCCACCGGAGGAGGCTGACGCTCGCCTGGTCGACGTGGGTCAGCATCCCGCTAGAGGCTTGATGTGGGCTCGGGGCACGTGCGGGGATGGCAACCATCCGTGCATGTCGGGGTTCCGCATCAAGCCTCTAGGCTACTGCCGTGGACGCGTACCTCGCCATCGCGAGTCGGCGCGACGCGCGTCGCTACCGCTCCGACCCGCTGCCCGAGGCGATCGTGGTGCGGATTCTCGACGCGGGGCGCCTGTCCGGCTCGGCGGGCAACCGGCAGCCGTGGACGTTCGTCCTGCCGACTGGGCGCGAGCGCCTGGAGCGCCTCTCCGAGACCGTGTTCGAGCCGGGCAATGTCCACGGGGCAGCGCTCGTCGTCGCGATCGTGGTCTCGGGAAAGGGGCCTGTCCGCTTCGACGCGGGGCGCGCGGCGCAGAACATGCTGCTCGCCGCCTGGAACGAGGGCGTGTCGTCCTGCCCGAACGGCATCGCGAACGCCGAGAAGCTCCACGAGGTCCTCGAGCTCGCGGAGGACGAGGCGGTCGCGATCGTGCTCTCGTTCGGCCTCCCCGAGCGGGAGCGGGACATCGAGGCGCGGAGCCCCGAGGAGTGGAGCGCCCGAGCGAACCGCAAGCCCCTCGACGAGGTCGTGCGGCGGCTCGATTGAAAGCCGGCGTCGATCTCGGGGGTACGAAGATCCAGGCGGTCGTCGTCGGCGACCGCGGGGCACGGGTCGTCGGCGCCGCGCGCCGCGACACCCCGACCCGGAGCGGTCCGGAGGGGGTCGCCGAGGAGATCGCCCGCGCGGTGCGCGACGCCGCCGCGGCCGCAGGGCTGACGCCGCTCGGGCTGCTCGGCGTCGGCATCGGGGCGCCCGGGAGCATCGACGTGACGACGGGCGCGGTGCTCCAGGTGCCGAACGTCGGGGGCTTCGAGGAGCCGTTCGCACTCGGGCCCGCCGTGAGTGCCGACCTGGGGATCCCCGCGATGCTCGGCAACGATGTCAACGTCGCGGTCGAGGCCGAGCGGCGCTTCGGGGCCGGTCGGGGCGTCCGCTCGTTCCTCGGCGTCTTCTGGGGTACCGGCGTCGGCGGCGGGCTCGTCGTCGACGGCCGTCTCCTCACGGGCCGCGGCTCGGCGGGCGAGATCGGGCACGTGTGCGCGAAGCCGGGCGGCAGGCGCTGCAACTGCGGCCTCCGCGGCTGCGTCGAGGCATACGCCGGCCGCGGGGCGCTCGAGGATCGCGCGCGGAAGGAGTCGCGGAAGCGGAAGACGGTCCTGTTCGACCTGATGCGGAAGCGCGGTCGCGACCGGCTGACGAGCGGTGTGTGGCTGCGCGCCCTGGACGCGGGCGACGAGGTCGCGCGCGACCTTCTCACCGAGGCGGTCGAGGCGCTCGGGGTCGGCATCGGCTCGGCGGTCACGCTCCTCGACGTCGAGGCGGTCGTGCTCGGCGGCGGGCTCGGCGAGCGGCTCGGGCCGCGCTGGTTGAGGCGCATCGAGCGCGCCGCCCGGCCGCACACGTTCTTCCGCGACGCGCCCGAGTACCGGCTCGCCGAGCTCGGCGACCTCGGAGGAGCGATCGGCGCGACCCTGCTCGTCCGATAAGAGCGGTGCTCGTCACCGGCGCGGCCCGCGGGCTCGGCGCCGCGATCGCCGACCGGCTCGCTGCGGACGGCCTCGCCGTCGTCCGCGCGGACCTCGCGGGCGGCGACGTGCGGCTCGACGTCCGCGACGGGGACGCATGGGACGACGGCGTGCGCGCGCTCGAGGCGTTCGGCGAGCCCTGGGCGCTCGTCGACTGCGCCGCCCGCACGATCGTCCGTGACCTGTTCGAGATCGAGCCGGAGGAGTGGGACGACGTCCTCGCGACGAATCTCCGCGGGCCGTTCCTCGGAACCCGGGCCGTCGGGCCGCTCCTCGCAGCGCGGGGGGAGGGACGCATCGTCAACGTCTCCTCGGACTCCGCGTTCAAGGGGCGCGGCGTCGTCGGCGCCCGCTACGCCGCGTCGAAGGCCGCGCTCATCTCGCTGACGCGCCGCACCGCGGCCCGTCTCGCATCCGCGAACGTGACGGCGAACGCCGTGGTTCCCGGCACCGTCGACGGCGAGACCGTGCGCGAGCTCGCCGGCGACCAGGTCGACGCGCTCGCGGAAGAAGCGGCGCTCGGGCGGCTCGCCCGCCCGGGCGAGATCGCCGCGCTCGTTGCGTGGCTCGTCTCGGACGAGGCGTCCTACGTCACCGGCGCGGTACTCCTCGCCGACGGAGGCGCGAGCCTCTAGCCCATCCGGCCGGTGAGGATCACGCGGCGGCGACCACGTCGCGGACGAGCGCGGTCACGGCGTCGGGCGGGAGCACGCGCCCGCGCGCCCTCGCCTTGGGGACGTCGACCTGGGTCGACAGCCGCTCCAGCAGCTTCGCGTGTCGCTCTATCTCGTCGGGCTGCGGCACGCTGTCGAGCACTTCGAACATCTGGTCGAACGCGCCGCACAGCACGGCCGCGTCGTCGGCGCGTCCGAGCGCGAGCGCGAGCTCCGCGCCGTACCCGACGGCGTAGGCAAGCACCTCTCGGTGGCCGAGGCGCTCCGCCCACGCGAGCGCCTCCCCGAGGCGGTGCCCGGCCGCCGGGAGGTCGTCGTTCCCGAGCTCGACGTACGCCATGTTGAGCGTCGTCACCGCGAGCCCGTCCAGGTCGCCGCTCCGCTCGTACAGCGCAAGCGCGGCCTCGGAAGCCTCCCTCGCGCGGGCGGGCTCCCCGGTCGCCTGGTAGACGACCGCGAGGTTCCCGAGCACCGTCGCCTGCCCGATGGCGTCGTCGACCTCCGAGAGGGCCTCGCGCGCCGTCTCGTAGCGCCGGCTCGCCTCGGGCAGCTCCCCTTGTGCGTGCGCCCAGGCACCGAGCTCGAAGTGCGCGCGTGCGATCTCACGCGGCTCTCCGACCTCCTCGATCAGGGGCAACGCCTGGAGCCAGAGCTCCCGGCAGCGCTCGTAGTCGCCGCCGGTAAAGGCCATGATCCCCGCTTCGCCGAGCGTGCGCGCGCGGAGCTTCGGCTCGACGGAATCCGAGCGCTCCACGGCCGCCTCGAGGCGGCGTCGGCCCTCGACGACGTAGCCGCGCACGCGCCAGAAGTACCGGAGGGCGTTTGCGAGGCGTAGCTCCCGCTGCGCATCGCCCGTCGCGATCGCATGGTCGAGCGCGGCCCGGTAGTTGTCGTGCTCGAGCTCGATGCGGTCGAGCCACTCGCGGTCGGTGTTCCGCTGCCAGTACAGCCCTTCACCCTCGACCAGGGCGAGGAACCAATCGAGATGCCGATCGCGGACCTCGGGCTCCTCCTCCGAGCCCGCGAGGAGCTCGGCCGCGTACTCCCGGACGGTCTCGAGCATGCCGAACCGGGGCTCCTCGTTCGCGCCGGTGCTCCGTGCCACGAGCGCGGCGTCGAGCAGATCCTCGAGCGCGGACGGGACGTCGCGTCCCGCGGCGACCGCTTCCACCGCATCGAGCGACGCCCCGCCGCTGAATGCACCGAGGGCGCGGAGGACCCGTAGTGCGTCCGCCTCGAGCAGCTGGATGCTCCAGTCGAGCGTCGCGCGGAGCGAGCGCTGCCGCTCGGGGAGGTCGCGGGCGCCGCGCGAGAGCAGGGAGAGGCGCTCGCCGAGCCGGGCGGCCATTCCTTCCGCCCCGAGCGTCCGCATCCGGGCCGCGGCGAGCTCGAGCGCAAGGGGAAGCCCGTCGAGTGCCCGGCAGATGCGCGCGATAGCGCCAGCGTTGTCGTCGGTGACCATGAACTGCGGATCGGCCGCATGCACCCGCTCGACGTAGAGGCGCACGGCCGCGACGTTCTCGATGCCACGAGCCGTATCGGCGCCGAGGTCGGGCACGGGGAGCGGCTGCACTGCGTAGACCCGCTCGCGGGTGATCCGGAGCGGCGCGCGGGTCGTGGCGAGGACACGCAGCTCGCCGGACGCGTCGAGGAGGCGCGCAACGTCGACCGCGGCCTCGAGAACCTGCTCGAGGTTGTCCAGCACGAGCAGCGTCGGGTTGCCGCCGAGCGTCGTCACCACGGTCTCGACCGGATCGCCGCCGGGGGATTCGCTGGCGCCGAGAACGTGCGCCACTGTGGGGACGACGAGGGCCGGATCCACCACGGCCGAGAGATCCACGAAGACGGGTCGGAGGTCGCCGGCCATGTTCCGTGCCGCGGCGAGCGCAAGCCGTGTCTTGCCCGTCCCGCCGGGGCCGGTAAGGGTCACGAGTCGGATCTCGGGTCGCGCGAGGAGGCTGGTCACGGCCGCGATCTCGAGCTCGCGACCCACGAGCGGCGTACTCTCGGCCGGGAGCGCGCCCGGCTCCGGCTGCGCCGTCGCCGCGGGGGCGAACAGGTCGAGGTCCGGATCCTGGCGGAGGATCTGCTGCTCGAGCCCGCGGAGCCCGGGGGACGGCTCGAGCCCGAGCTCGTCGAGCGCCGCGCGGGCGTCGCGGTACACGGCGAGCGCGTCGGCCTGCCGTCCGCTCCGGTAGAGCGCGAGCATCTGCTGTGCGCGGAGTCGCTCGCGGTGGGGGTGAGTGGCTACGAGCGCCTCGAGCTCTGCGACGAGCGCCGCGTCGTCGCCGCCGTCGAGGTCTGCGTCGATTCGCGCCTCGAGTGCGCCGAGTCGGCGCTCCTCGAGCCGTGCAGCCTCCGCCTGCGCGAAGGGCTCGTACGCGACGTCGGCGAGCGCGGGCCCGCGCCAGAGCGCGAGCGCCTCACGCGCGCGTCCGTCGCCGACGAGCCGCTCGAAGCGCTCGACGTCCAGCTCGCCGTCCTCGACCGAGACGAGGTACCCCGGTGGCCGCGTGAGGATCCGGTCCGCTCCGAGCGCTCCGCGGAGCGCGTGGACGTGCACCTGGAGGGCGTTCTGTGCGCTCGCGGGCGGCGCCTCGCCCCACACGCCGTCGACCAGGCGGTCGACGGCGACGACCTCGTTCGGATGGAGGAGGAGCAACGTGAGTAGCGCGCGCGGCCGCGGGCCGCCGAGCGCGACGGGCTCGCCGTCGTCGCCGATCACTTCGAGGGGGCCGAGCAGCCGGAACTCCACGCCTCACGCTCTTCTCGCGGAGAGTGCTAACGCCATCCCGACCGCCTCGTCGAGGCGGAGCGCCCGGCCACGACCAATCGCGTCGCCCGCGCCTGCCAGGCGCTCCTCGAGCGCTGCGACCACCCGCTCCTGTCGGTCGCCTTCGCGGACGTGAGGCGCGACGCCCAGCTGGTCGAACCGCTCCAGACAGGCGCCGATCAGCATTGCTGCATCGTCGTGCTCGTCGAGTGCAACGGCAAGGTCCGCCGCTAGCCCGAGCGCGTATCCGGTGACCTCGACGAAACCCACCTCGGCGGCGACGGTCAGGCACTCGATCAGCCGTCGGTGCGACTCGGCGAGGTCGCCGTCGGCGAGCGCGACGCTTGCGAGCGTGAAGCTCATGTACGCGACGCCGTCGCGATCGGCGATCGTTCGCTGCGCTTCGAGGACCGACACCGCGGTGGCCCGCGCTCGCTCGAGGTCGCCCGTCTGCTCGTATGACTCTGCGAGGTTTCCCAGCACGATCAAGCGGATGAACTCCTCGTCCGCGAGCATCTCCGCGGCCGTCTCGCTGTAGCCGATCGCCGCCTGAGGATTGCCGGCCGCGTTCTCGAGGGCACCGAGCTCGGCGTAGACGCGCCCGACCTCCACCGCGATGCCGAGCTGCTCGTACGTCTCGAGCGCGGAGAGCCACAGTGCACGCGCCCCGACGTAGTCGCCGGCCACCAGGCGCATCACCGCGGTCTCATGCTGCACCCTGGCCCCGAGCGCCGGCTGTACCTCGGGGATCCGCTCGATCGCCTCCTCGAGCCGTCGACGAGCCTCGATTCCGTGGCCACGTACGCGCCAGTAGTGGCGCATGGAGCTCACGAGGCGGAGTTCCCGTGTGGCGTCGTCCTGCGCGCGCGCAAAGTCGAGTGCCGCCCGGATGTTCGCAAGCTCGGGCTCGACGCGGTCGAGCCACCGGGTTGCGCGCGTCCAGTACCTCGGCTCGTCATCGTCGCTCGCCAGGGCGATCGCCCACCCGAGCTGCCGGTGCCGGAGCTCGTCGCTTGCCAGCTCGCCCGCCGCGTACGCCCGAACCGTCTCGAGCATCGTGAACCGCGGCTCGGAGCCGCCCGCCAGCGACGAGTTCGCGAGGCTGGCATCGAGGAGGGCGTCGAGCGCCACGGCGACGTCTGTCCCCGGATCAGCGATCGCCTCCAGCGCCTCTAGCGTCGCACCGGCGGGAAAGAGCGAGAGCGCGGCCAGCGCGTGCCGCGCCTGACCGTCGAGCAGGTCGACACTCCACGCGACGGTCGCGCGGATCGACCGCTGCCGCTCGGGGAGGTCCGGGGCTGTCCGGGTCAGGAGCGCCTGCGCCTCGCCGAGCCGCTTTCTCGTCCCCTCGACGCCGAGGACGCGGACGCGGGCAGCCGCGAGCTCGATCGCGAGGGGGAGACCGTCGAGGCCTCTCGTGATTCCGGCGATCGCCTCGGCGTTCGCCTCCGTGACCTCGAACTCCGGCACCACCTCGCGCGCTCGCTCGACGTAGAGCCGCACCGCGGCGGCCGTCGAGACGGCGTCGAGGTCAGCCGCCGCCGGGTCGGGGAGTCCGAGCGGAGGCACCCGGTACTCGTGCTCCAGCGCGATGTGGAGGGGAGCACGGCTCGTCGCCAGCAGCTGGAGCTGCGGGGCCGCATCGAGCAGGAACGCGATGTCGACGAACGACCCGGCGAGGTGCTCGAGGTTGTCGATGAGGGCGAACACGCGCTCGCGTCCCGCGAGGGCACGGGCGAGCGTCGCGATCGGCTCCTCGCCCTGTTCCTCGTCGATGCCGAGGCGAGCCGCGATCGTCGGGATCACGAGGTCGGGGTCCGCCACTGGAGCGAGGTCGACGAACGGCGCGCCTCCCAGCTGGGTGGCCGCTGCGACGGCCAGCGTCGTCTTGCCCGTGCCGCCGGGGCCGGTCAGCGTGACGAGGCGCGCGTCGTCCCGACCGAGGAGCGCGACGACGGAGGCGAGCTCGCGCGCCCGGCCTATGAGGTGCACGGGCGGCTCGGCAAGCCCGGCCGCCGCCGTTCGGGCCGCCGGCGCGGCGAGCGTCGGGTCGTGCTCGAGGACCCGCCGCTCGAGCGCGCGCATCTCGGGCGACGGCTCGAGCCCGAGCTCGTCGAGGGCCGCGCGGGCGTCGCGGTAGGCGGCGAGCGCGTCGGCCTGTCGGCCCGCCCGGTACAGGGCGACGATCCGCTGGCCCTGGAGCCGCTCGCGGTGCGGATGGACGAGGACGAGCGCCTCGAGCTCGCCCACGAGCGCCGCGTGCCGCCCGGCCGTCAGGTCGAGGTCGATCCGGGATTCGAGGACCGCGAGCCGGCTCTCGTCGAGCCGCGTCGCCGCGGCATGCGCGAAGGGCTCGAACGCGAGGTCCGCGAGCGCCGGCCCGCGCCAGAGGGCCAGCGCCTCGCGGAGATCGTCCGCCCCCGCCTGCGCGAGCCGCTCGAAGCGGTCGACGTCGAGCTCGTCGGGCTCGACGCGGACCAGGTAACCCGGCGGGCGGGTGACGATCCGGTCGGCGCCAAGCGCGCTCCGGAGCGCGTGGACGTGCACCTGGAGGGCGTTCGGCGCGCTCGCGGGCGGGGACTCGCCCCAGATCCCGTCGATCAACCGGTCGGTCGAGACGGCCTGGTTCGGCACGAGCAGGAGCTGGGCGAGCAGCGCCCGCGGCCGCGGCCCCCCAAGTGCCACGGGCATGCCGTCGTCGCCGAGCACCTCCAACGGCCCCAACAACCGGAACTCCACCCCTTAAGACCCCTCCCGATGCTTCTTAAGCAGCGCTTCGGCGGATCCTAAGCGCCCTCCCCGATGGTGCGTCACGTCAAGTCCAGCCCGATCAAGGAGACAGAACGTGATCACCACCGGCCAGACCCTCAGGAACAGCGTCACCGGCGAGACCCTCGTGTTCCGCACGACCTCCGCCGACACGAACGGCGATCGCGTCGTCGTGGAGACCTTCGTCGAGCCGAACGGCGCAGTCGCCGCCGCCCACGTGCACCCGGAGCAGGAGGAGCTCTTCGAGATCCTCGCCGGCGAGCTGCAGTTCCTCGTCGGCAAGAACACGATCGTCGCGAAGCCCGGCGACCGGGTGCTCGTCCCCGCCGGGACGGCGCACAGGTTCGAGAACATCGGCGACGAGACCGCCCACTTCGTCTGCGAGGTCTCCCCGGCGCTCGGCTTCGAGCAGCTGATCGAGACGATGTTCTCGCTCGCCGAGGACGGCAAGGTCAACAGGAAGGGGATGCCGAACCCGCTGCGGCTCTCGGTCATCGCCCGCCACCACTTCGGTGACGTGCGGCTGCCGTTCCCGCCCGTTTGGCTCCAGCGCCTCGGCCTCTTCTTCGGCGCGCCGCTCGGCCGGATGCTCGGCTTCAAGCCCACGTACGAGCCCGCCGCGCCGAAGGCACCGACCGCCCTCGGCGTCTAGCTCCGCCCGCGTGAGAGCTCGTCGCGCTCCGCCTCCGGCCCGACCGCCCCGCGCGGACGGGCCGGAGGCCTGTAGCCCATACGTCCGATCGCCGCGGTTGGATTCCGCATCCACCCGTCCGTCACTTCGATCGAAGGAGGGGGAATGACCAGCACCACGCTCGAAGTCGCACGCGCAGGGGGCACCACGAAGGGGTGGACGCGCGTGCTCGCACCACTCGGCGGGCTCGGCCTCGTCGCCGGCCTGATCATGCTCATGGTGTCGCCCGCGAGTGACGACACCGGCGAGACGGCCGCGGAGGTCGTCCGGTACGCCTCGTCGCACGAGAGCTGGAACATCGCGATCTTGCTGTTCGGGGTCGCGTCGATCGCGCTCGGAGCGCTGTTCGTCGCCGGGCTCCACGCGCGCCTCCGTCCGGTGGCGACGGAGACGGAGTCGGTGCTCGTCCTCGTCGGCGGCACGCTCTTCACGTTTTGCTTCGCGCTCTGCTGGATCATCTGGATGGCGCCTCTCGCCGACATGCCCGACGACCCGGCTCGGGCGCTCGCCCAGGCCGAGGCGTACCTCGGGTACGACGACGTCGGCTGGTTCCTCCTCGGCGCGGGCGGCGTCGCGGCTGCGCTGCTGATCGTCCCCGCCTCGATCGCGGCGATGCGCGCGGGGCTGCCGAGCTGGCTCGGCTGGCTCGGCGTCGCCGCAGGCGTCGCCTCGCTCGGGACGGTCGCGTTCCTCGGCATGTTCGCGTGGATGGCGTGGATCGCCGTCGCCTCGATCCTCTTGCTTGTTCGGAAGCGGGATTTCGCTTCCGCGGGATCCCGCGCCCGGATCCCCGCCTCCGGCGGGGCACATCCCTGAAGGCGTCCGCTGGCGCGGCCGCACATGGTCTCTCCCGCCGCGGCTAGAGCGTGGAACGGAGGAAGCGAAGGAGGTTGCCGCCGGTCACGGCGGCGACCTCCTCCGCGCCCCAGCCGCGCTCGCCCAGACGCTCGACGAGCGCGGGGTACTGGTCGGAGCCCGAGAGCCCCTCGATCCCGAGACCGGGGGTGAGGCCCGGCGGCATGAGGCCGTCGTTCGGCTCGGGCGGGGGTGGCATCGCCTCCCACAGTCGCTTCGTGAAGTCGCCCCCGAGGCAGACACGCTCGACGCCCATCACCGACGCCGCGTGCTCCAGGTGGTCGACGACGCCGTCGATCGTCCGCCGGTCGGGGCCGATCGCGATCGGGTGGAGCATGAGCCCGAACAGTCCGCCCGCGCCGGCGAGGGCACGCAGCTGGCCGTCGTCGAGGTTTCGCGGCGAGTCGTGGACGCTCCGGCAGCCGCTGTGGGAGCAGAGGACCGGTGCGCCGTTCGACCGCTCGAGGACCTCGGCGTACAGACCGGTCGACGCATGGGCGAGATCGAGGATGACGCCCAGCGAGACGAGCCGGTCGACGAGCTCGCGCCCGAGCCGTGACAGGCCACCGCCGACCTCCACGGCCCCGTCCGCGAAGGCGTTGCGGCGGTTCCAGGTCAGGCCGGCCATGCGGACGCCGAGCGCGTGGAACACGTCCGCTGGCCACGTCTCGACGCCGAAGCACTCGACACCCTCGAGCGAGAGCATGAGGCCGATGCGCTCGCCGGCCTCGACCGCATCCAGGTCGGATGCGCTCGTCACCTGCGTGACGCGACCCGCGTTCTCGGCGAGCGCGCGGTGGAACGAGGCGACCTGCGAGAGCGCCTCGCGGAGCGACCCCTCCGGCTGCACGACGACGTCGACGTAGACCGGGCAGACCTGGAGCCGGACGCCGCCCTGCTCGAGGAGCGGAAGCCAGGTCGACGCGAAGACGTCGCTCTCCCCGAGCCGCCGCTCGCGGTAGGCGAGCTCGAGCAGCAGGTCGACATGGGCGTCCGCGATCACGGGCGCGACGATAGACGGCTCGCCGCTCCGAGGTTGACACACCTGCCGCGGCGAGGTTAGTTTGGCCGACCTCCATACAAACCGGATGGAGACAATCGTGTGCCAGCGGCCGACGCCGATCGCTTGCCCCCTGTGACGGGGCCCCGATGACCTTCGACGGGCGTGACCGCGCGAGCCGCGCCGACCAGACGACGGTGCGGCACGCCAACCTCGGCGTCGTCCTCCGTCACATCGCGACCGCCGGCGCCGTGCTCGCGCGCGGACGTCGCGGCGGTGACGGGCCTCACCCGAGGCACCGTGTCGAGCCTCGTCACGGAGCTCGTCGAGCTGGAGCTCGTGCGCGAGACGGGTGAGACGGCCGCGCCGCGCGGCGTCGGCCGGCCCGGCGTGACCCTCGAGGTCGCAGACGTCGTCGTCGGCGTCGGACTCGAGGTCAACGTCGACTACGTCGCGGTGTCGCTCGAGGACCTCACCGGGGCCGTGCGCTACGAGAGGCGCTCGTACGGCGACAACCGCGGCTCCGCGCCAGGTCCCGTCCTCGACCGGCTCGGCCGCGCCGCGCGCGCCGCGCTGGAGGCGGCCGCAGCCGACGGCATGCGCCCGATCGGGATCACGGTCGCGGTTCCGGGCCTCGTCGAGGAGGCGTCGGGGACTGTCGTCTTCGCGCCGAACCTCGGCTGGCACGGCATTCCCGTCGCCGCCGAGCTCGAGGCGCGGCTCGGCCTCCCGGTGCTCGTCGAGAACGAGTCGAACCTCGCCGCGCTCGCGGAGCACTGGACCGGCGCGGCGGTCGGGATCGACGACTTCGTCTGCGTGTTCGGCGAGGTCGGCGTGGGCGGCGGGGTCGTCCTCGACGGGCGGCTGTTCCGCGGCGCTCACGGCTTCGGCGGCGAGTTCGGTCACGTGTCGGTCGACCCGGAGGGGCGCCCGTGCGCATGCGGGAGTCGCGGCTGCATCGAGACGCTCGTCGGCCAGGAGTCGATTGCGCGCGCGGCGGGCATCTCGACGGCCGGGCGAACCCGGAGCCTGACCGACGAGCTCGCGCGTCGGGCCGAGGCCGGGTCCGAGGAAGTCGTGCACGCGCTCGGCGAGGCGGGCCGGTGGCTCGGCGTTGCGCTCGCATCCACCTTCAACCTTCTCGACCTCCGCGCCGTCGTACTCGGAGGATGCTTCGGGCCGCTCGCACCCTGGCTTGCCGATGAGGTTCGGCGGACGCTCGAGGAGCGGTCGCTCGCGGCCCGATCCGGTTCGTTCGTCGTCGTCCCGTCCGCGTTCGGAGACGGCGCCGCAGTCCGTGGCGCAGCGGCACTGCCGTTGCGTCGCGCGCTCGAGGCGCCGTGGGAGGTGAACGCCGTCGGCGCGCGAGCCGAGGAGAACGCTCCGACGTCCGTGCCCGGCAGTGCCGGGCGTGGGAAGGAGGTGGCGGTAGGGCACGCGTGAGTGTCGAGCCATCGGTTGTTTGATCAGGCGTGCGGGACCGAGTAGCGTCCCCCGCTGGAGGCATGGAGGAATCAAAGGAGGGCATGGAGTGAAGAAGCTCAGCATCGCGCTTCTGGTTGCCGCAGCTGCCGTGGGTCTCATGGTCAGCGGGGCAGCCGGGAAGAGCGCGAAGACCACGGCGGCGGGTACGCAGGTGTGCGTCCTACTGCCGGACACGACGTCGTCGCCGCGCTGGCAGCAGTTCGACAAGCCTGCGTTCATCAACGCCTTCAAGAAGGCCGGACTGACGGCGGCCGTCGTGAACGCTCTCAACCAGCCGCAGAAGCAGCTCGCTCAGGCGGAGCAGTGCATCAACAACGGCGCCAAGGTCGGCATCATCACGTCGCTCGACACCGGCACGTCGATCGCCATCCAGAAGAAGTTCACGGCTGCCGGTGGCAAGACGATCGACTACGACCGCCAGATCGTCGGCGGCACGGGATCCGTCTACATCTCGTTCGACGGCAACCAGGTCGGTCGCATCCAGGCACGCGGCGTCATCGCCGGAATGAAGGCGAAGAAGACGTACAGTGCGACGGGCGTCGTGGCCGAGCTGTGGGGCGGCCCGACGGACGCGAATGCGTTCTGGTTCAAGAGCGGAAACGACGACATCCTGAACCCGCTCTTCAGGGGGAAGAAGCTGACGAAGGGCCCGCAGAAGTTCGTGCCCGACTGGGATTCGAAGAACGCCCAGACCATCTTCGAGCAGATGCTCGTCCAGACGAACAACAACATCCAGGGCGTCGTGGCGGCGAACGACAACATCGCCGGCGCCGTCGTCGCGACGCTGAAGGCGAAGGGCCTGAAGCCGATCGGGCTGAGCGGGCAGGACGCGACCGTCCTGGGTGTCCAGAACATCATCTCGGGCTGGCAGACGAACACCGTCTACAAGTACGTGCCCGACGAGGCGAACGCGGCAGCTGCGGCAGCGGTCGCGCTGTTCAAGGGCCAGAAGCCGAAGACGAACTCGACCCGGCCGAACGGCAGCAAGAAGCAGCCGACGCTGGTGATCCCGGTTGTGTCGATCACCAAGGCGAACTACACGCGGCTCTTCAAGGACAAGTTCCTGAAGCGCAGCGACGTGTGCTCCGGGGAGTACAAGCAGTACTGCAAGTAGATCGACGACAAGGGTGGAGGCACCTCCGGGTGCCTCCACCGTCGTTCGGAGCCGGCCCGTGACCGATATCCCACTCCTCGAGATCCGCGGCCTGTCGAAGACCTTCGGCTCGGTGCAGGCGCTGACCGAGGTGGACTTCGAGGTGCGCGAGGGCGAGGTGATGGCGCTCGTCGGCGACAACGGCGCGGGAAAGTCGACGCTCATCAAGTGCATCGCCGGCATCCACGGCTACGACTCGGGCGAGATCGTCTTCGACGGCGAGCCGGTGACGATCCACGGCCCGAAGGACGCGGCGAGGCTCGGGATCGAGTTCGTCTACCAGGATCTCGCGCTGTGCGACAACCTCGACGTCGTCCAGAACATGTACCTCGGCCGTGAGGAGCGCGACTGGCTCTTCCGGCTGAAGGAGCCGCTCATGGCGAAGCGGACGGCGGAGACGCTCCGCTCACTCGCCGTCACCACGATCAGCTCCATCCGCCAGCCCGTCGCGTCCCTCTCCGGCGGGCAGCGCCAGTCGGTCGCCGTCGCCAAGGCGGTCCAGTGGAACTCGCGCCTCGTCATCCTCGACGAGCCGACGGCGGCGCTGGGCGTCGCCCAGACACGACAGGTGCTCGAGCTCGTGAAGCGGCTCGCCGAACAGGGGCTCGCCGTCGTGCTCATCTCGCACAACCTCCACGACATCTTCGAGGTCGCGACGCGGATCACCGTCCTTCGGCTCGGCCACGACGTCGGCGTCTACGAGCGCGCCGCGACGAGCCAGCAGGAGGTCGTGACCGCGATCACGGCAGGTATCCCCACGAAGGTCGCGGGGATCGCCGAGACCGCCGGAGACGAGCTATGACCTCCGGGGCCGACGTCGTCGCTCCAGGGATCGAGGCGCCGGACACGCCCGAGCAAGCCGGGTTCTGGGAGCGCGCCAAGGGCAACGTCCGATCCGGGAATCTCGGCGTCCTGCCGGTCGTCCTCGGCGAGATCGCGATCGTCTTCTACTTCAGCTTCACCGCGACGAACTTCTTCACGGCGCCGAACTTCGTCAACGTCATCCTCCAGATGGCGGGGACAACCTTGATCGCGTTCGGCGTCGTCTTCGTGCTCCTGCTCGGGGAGATCGACCTCTCGATCGCGTACGTGAGCGGTATCGCGGCCGTCGCGGTCGCCGAGTTCCAGCTGCCCTCGTCGTCGCACGACTACCCGGGGTGGCTCGCGATCCTGCTCGGTCTCGCGATCGTCGCCGTGATCGGGTTCGCCCAGGGCACCGTCGTGGCCAGAATCGGGGTGCCATCGTTCGTCGTCACGCTTGCCGGTCTGCTCATCTGGCAGGGCGTCATCCTCAAGACCCTGCAGGCGCGCGACACGATCATCATCGAGGACAACTGGGTCAACTACGCCGCGACGTACTACTTCTCCGCGAACGTCGGATGGTTGATCGCCGCCGCGATCACCATCCTGTACGGGGTCGTCGCGCTCGGAGGCGTGATCGGCCTCCGCCGGGCCGGCCTCTCCGCCGGTACCGGGACGGCGATAGCCAAGTTCGTCGGCGTTGCCGTCGCGAGCTTCGGCACGGTCGCCATCTGCAACCACGCCCAGCGGCCGACTGCCTGCCCGCCGGGCACGCCCCTCACCGAGAACTGCTTCAGGCCGCTCGGCCTCCCGCTCGCGGCACTCATCATGGTGGTCTTCCTCGTCGGCCTCACGTATCTCGCGAAGCGCACCGCGTTCGGTCGTCACGTGTACGCCGTCGGCGGGAACGCCGAGGCGGCGCGGCGGGCCGGCATCAACGTTCCACGCGTCCGGATCATCGTGTTCGTGATCTCGTCGGTCATGGCCGGTGTCGGCGGCATCGTCCTCGCGGCGCGGCTCCAGTCGGTGAACCTGAACCAGGGCGGGGGCACGCTCCTGCTCGACGCGATCTCGGCAGCCGTCATCGGCGGCGTCAGCCTCTTCGGCGGGCGCGGCGAGGTTCGGGGCGCCCTCCTCGGCGCGCTCGTGATCGCGACGATCGCGAACGGCCTGAACATCGGTGGCTACTCGACCGGCACCATCTACATCGTCACCGGCGTCATCCTCCTGCTCGCCGTCACGCTCGACACCGTCGCCCGACGGCTCCAGGTGCGCGCGGGTCGCTGAGCGCGTGAGGACGTCTCTCGGCATCTGGGCGCTCGGCCCGATGGTCACCCGCTTCGTCCCGGGCGGCTACCAGCCCCAGCACCTGGGCGAGACGACCGCCGAGAAGGTGGCGCGCGCGGTCTCGGGGCTGGGCGATCTCATGGACGACTACGAGTTCCACTACCCGCAGGAGCTCTCGGAGGACACCGTCGACGACGTCCGGGCAGCGCTCGACGGGCACGGAATCTACGCGATCGCGACGGGCACGCACCTGAATCCGCGCTTCGGCAAGGGAGGCCTCTCGTCCCCCGACGACGCGGTGCGGGCGGATGCACTGGCCGAGGGGCTGCGCGCGGCCGAGTTCGCGGCGTCGGTGGGAGCGCAGCTGATCCTCTGGCCCGGGGTGGAGGGCTACAACTACCCGTTCCAGACGCTCTACGCCGATGCGTGGGCACGGTTCGTGGACGGCGTCGGAGAGGTGGCCGCCCGCTGCGACGAGGGCGGGATCCGGCTCTTCCTCGAGCACAAGAACTCCGAGCCCGCGATGAAGATCCTCATGCGGAACATCGGGATGACGCTGCACGTGATCCACAAGCTCCGCGAGCGTGGCATCACGAATGTCCAGGTCAACATGGACTGGCAGCACCTGATCATGAACGGCGAGAGCCTCGGCGAGTACGCCGCGATGCTCGCGGCCGAGGGGCTGCTCGGGCACCAGCACGCGAACTCGGGCTGGGGGACGTTCGACGACGACAACATGGTCGGCGCGACCGCGTTCATGGAGACGCTCGAGCTCGCCCTCGAGCTCCGGCGGGCACGGTACGGCGAGAACGGGGAGCGGCTCGGCTTCGACCTCTACCCGTACACCGAGGACGCCGTCGCTGCCGTCGCCCGGAGCGTGAAGCAGTGGAACTTCATCTGGGACGTCTCCGGCCGGATCGACGACGCGGCGCTCCGCGAGGCGCAGTCGCGAAAGGACGCGGTCCGCGCCTACGAGCTCGTCTACGCGGCACTCGGTGCCGAATGACGTGCCCCGCGCCGCCTAGCCCGAGAGCGCACGCTGGAGGGCGGCGCGGCCGTTGCGCGTCACCGGCTCCCCGTGCGAGACCAGCACCCGCGCGACGGGCAGGTCGAGCAGCGGGAGGAGCGACTCGCGCAGGCGCTCCGGCGACGTGCTCTCCGGCAGCCAGCTCCGGGGGCACAGCCGCACGCCGCCGTCCTCGTCGCCGAGCAGCACGTCGCCGGGGACGACCGCTCGATGCTCGCCGAGCCAGTAGACGACCTCGGAGCCGCGCGCGGTCGCGAACGCCTCCACGCCGCCGGGCAGCGCCTCACCGGGCCGGAACGCCTCCATCGTCGGCGCGCGACGACGGACCGCGGCCTTCCCGCCCGACGGCCCGAGCACCCGCGCGTCGTGTCGGCGCGCAACCAGGTCGGCGCTCCGCGTGTGCCAGAAGATCGTGACGAGGACGGTCACCGGCTTCCCGACCCACTCGACGAGGGCGTCGAGCGCGTCGTCGGACGGGAGCAAGGGGTCGATCAGCACGAGATCCTCGTCGGCGGTGTAGGCCACCGATCCGACCTCCTGCCTCCACTCCGGGTGGAACGCCGTCCAGCGCCAGAGGCCGGGCCGAAGCTCGCGCAGCTCCATGGCGGCTGAGCCCATCCTCGTTGGAATAGACGTCGGGACCACGGGCGTCAAGGCGATCGCCGTCTCCGCGGACGGGGCCGTGCTCGCCACCGCGACGCGCGGGTACGCGCTCGCCACACCGCGTCCGGGCTGGGCGGAGCAGGATCCCGAGGACTGGTGGCTCGCCGCGTCGGCGGCCCTCGCCGAGGTGAGCGCGGGCGGCGAAGTCGCAGGCATCGGGCTTTCGGGCCAGATGCACGGCCTCGTCGTGCTCGATGCGGAGGACCGGGTGATCCGGCCCGCGATCCTCTGGAACGACCAGCGGACCGCGGCCGAATGCGCGGAGATCGAGGAGCGCGTCGGCCCCGAGCGCCTCATCGAGCTGACGGGGAACCGCGCCCTGACGGGCTTCACGGCGCCGAAGCTCCTCTGGCTGCGACGGCACGAGCCCGACGCATACGCCCGGATCGCGCGCGTGATGCTGCCCAAGGACTACGTCCGGCTACGCCTCACCGGGGAGTGGGCCATCGACGCGGCGGACGCCTCGGGGACATTGCTGTTCGACGTCGCAGGACGGCGCTGGAGCGACGAGGTCGTCGACGCGCTCGAGCTTCCCGCGGCGTGGCTGCCTCCCGTCCTCGAGTCTCCCGACGTGGCCGGCACGTGGCAGGCCGTGCCCGTCGCGGCCGGCGCGGGCGATCAGCCGGCCGCGGCGCTCGGCGTCGGGATCGACCGGCCGGGGCCCGTGTCCGTCGTGCTCGGCACGTCGGGCGTCGTGCTCGCCGCGCTCCCGGCGTACGCGCACGACCCGGCCGGCAGCGTCCACGCGTTCTGTCACGCCGTCCCCGGCGCCTGGCAGGCGATGGGGGTGATGCTCTCGGCGGCGGGCTCGCTGGAGTGGCTGCACGAGCGGCTCGCACCCGATGCGTCGTTCGAGCAGCTCGACGCCGAGGCGGAGGCTGTGGCCTCCGGGCGCGGAGGGGCTGCTCTTCGCGCCGTACCTCGCCGGCGAGCGAACGCCGCACGCCGACCCGGATGTGCGCGGGGCGTTCGTCGGGCTCCAGTTGCGCCACGACCGTGGCGCACTCGTGCGCGCCGTGCTCGAAGGCGTGGCCTTCGGGCTCCGCGACTCGCTCGACGCCGTTCGCGGGCTCGGGGTCGACGTCTCGGTCGGCCGGGCCTCCGGCGGCGGCGCGCGGAGCGTGCTCTGGCTGCGGATCGTCGCCTCCGTCCTCGACCTTCCGCTCGAGCTGACCGAGTCGGAGGAGGGGTCGGCATTTGGCGCGGCGCTGCTCGGCGGCGTTGCCGGCGGGGTCTTCGCCGACGCGCACGACGCGGTCTCGCGCTGCGTCCGGGCACGCTCCGTGATCGAGCCCGAGCCGGAGTGGCGCGACCTGTACGCCGACCGCTTCCCTCGGTACCGCGCCCTCTATCCGGCGCTCCGGCCCTTCCGGTCAGGCACCTCGGCCGGCGCCTGAGCGACCTCCTCCGCCGCGATCCCGCAGGAAGGCCGCCGTCGCTTGACAATACAGTCATACGATATTTCAATAGGCCGACATCGTTCGGCGGGACGCCGTGCGCGCTCGCCCGAGACAAGGAGGTAGGACGCTGTGAGTGACGACGAGCGCAGCGGGCTCGACGAGGAGCACCACGGCATCGACCGCAGCACCTTGCTGAAGCGCCTGGCCGTCGGGGGTGCCGCACTGTCCATCCCGACCCTGGCGGCGGCCCAGTCGGCTCTGGCCGCGCCGGAGGCCGCGACCGCGAACGTCTTCCCGAAGCACCCGAAGTGGAGGTTCGCGTTCATCAACCACGTCACGACGAACCCGTTCTTCGTTCCCACGCAGTACGGGGCGGCTGACGCGGCCAAGCTAACCGACACGACGTACACGTGGTCGGGCTCGACCAAGGCCGACGTCGGCGAGATGATCAACGCGTTCAACGCCGCGATCAGCGCCAAGGCCGACGGCATCGCGGTCTGCGTCGTCGACAAGGGCGCGTTCGAGGCGCCGATCAAGCGGGCGCTCGGCCGCGGCATCCCGGTCGTCGCGTACAACGCGGACGGCGCGCGGACGGGCGCCAAGGCCCGGATGGCCTACATCGGACAGGACCTCTACGTCTCCGGGTTCGAGATGGGCAAGCGGATCGTCGAGCTCGTCCCGAGCGGCGACGTCGCGCTGTTCATCGCAACCCCCGGAGCCCTCAACATCCAGCCGCGCATCGACGGCGCGATCGCCGCGATCAAGCAGTCGGGCAAGCCGGTGAAGGCGACGGCCGTCCCGACGAGCCCGGATCTCGCCACCGAGCTCTCGATGATCGACGCGTACTACCAGGGCCACAAGAGCCTCAAGGGCATGTTCGCCGTCGACGCCGGCGACACGCAGGGCGTCGGACAGGTGATCCAGAAGTACAAGCTCCAGGGCAAGGTCAAGGGAGGCGGCTACGACCTGCTCCCGGGGACGCTCAAGCTGATCCAGAACGGGTCGCTGCAGTTCACGATCGACCAGCAGCCCTACCTCCAGGGCTACTACCCGGTCATGCAGCTGTTCCTCCAGAGGCTGTCGGGCGGCCTGGTTGCCCCGTCGGACACGAACACGGGCCTCCTGTTCGTGACGAAGGACAACGTGAAGCCGTACCTCAACACGAAGACCCGGTACCACGGGAGCTCGAAAGCACAGAAGTATCCCGTCTCGTAGCCTTTGGCGATCTCCGAAGGTGAGCTGACCGCACCCGAGCGACGCGCCGGCTTCGGCTGGCGCGTCGTCGGCGCGTTCGTCCGGCGCCGCGAGGCGAGCATCTTCGTCGTCGCGGTCCTCCTGTGCGTCTACTTCTCGCTCGAGAACGCCGCGTTCTACTCGACGGACAACCTCAAGAACATCACCGAAACGATGGCCCCGATCGCGCTGATCGCGGCGGGTCAGACGATGCTCCTCATCTGCGGCGAGATCGACCTGGCGCTGGGGCGCGTGTACGCCCTCGCTCCGGCGATCGTCTACGTGGTCTCGTCGGAGGAGCAGCACGGGCTCCCGATCTGGGTCGGAATGGTGGCGGCGCTCGTCGTCTCCGCCGGTGTCGGGCTGACGAGCGGGGTGATCACGACCTTCCTTCGCGTCCCCTCGTTCATCACGACGCTCGGCATGCTGTTCCTCTTGAACGGCATCACCCTGCACCTGCTCGCGGGGACGCAGGTGTTCATGCCCGGCGGCGAGCTCTTCAAGAACATCTTCGGCTCGCAGCCGTTCGAGTACTTCGTCTACCTCAACTCCGAGTTCTGGTGGGCTCTCGGGATCGTGCTCGCGCTGCAGTTCGTCCTCACCCGGACACGATGGGGGCTCCATACGATCGCCACCGGCGGAAACCTCGTCGGCGCCGCCGAGAGCGGCGTCAACGTGCGGATGGTCAAGATCGGCAACTTCGTGCTCGCGAACGTGCTCGCCGGCTTCGCGGGTGTCATCGACTCCACCCGGATCACGACGATCGTCCCGCTGCAGGGCGGCGCCGACATCATGTTCCTCGCGGTCGCAGGCGCCGTGATCGGCGGGACGTCGCTGTTCGGCGGTCAGGGCTCGGTGATCGGCGCCTTCATCGGCGTGGCCGTGCTCGTGATCCTCCGCACCGGGTTCAGCATCATCGGCGTCAGCGCGTTCACCTTCGACCTCATCATCGGGATCGCGATCATCGCGTCGATGGTCGTCAACGTGCAGGTCGCGCGCCTTCGCAACCTCGGGAGGCTGCAGTGAGCGCCGACGGGGGAGATGCGATCAGGGTCGAGAGCGTCGCGAAGAGCTTCGGCGCCGTCACCGCCCTCCGCGATGTCTCGCTCCGGCTGCACCAGGGAGAGTGCCTCGGGCTGATCGGGGACAACGGCGCGGGCAAGTCGACGCTGATCAAGATCCTGAGCGGTTATCACCGCCCGGACAGCGGGACGATCTTCATCGACGGCGTCGAGGCGAACCTCCGCTCGGTCGACCACGCGCGCTCGCTCGGGATCGACACCGTCTACCAGGATCTCGCCCTCATCCCGTCGCTCTCGGTCGCCCACAACATGTTCCTCAACCGCGAGCTGACCTCGGGCATCGGCCCGTTCCGCTGGCTCGCGAACGGGGAGATGCGCCGACGAGCGCGCCAATACATCGACGACATCGGGATCCGAACGCTCCGCTCGGTGCGGTCGGAGGTCGCGATGCTGTCGGGCGGACAGCGCCAGGCGATCGCGATCGCGCGCTCCGTCCATTCCGGGGCGAGGATCCTCCTGCTCGACGAGCCGCTTGCGGCGATGGGCGCGAAGGAAGGGGAGATGATCCTCGACCTCGTGCGCGACCTCAAGGAGAAAGGGCATTCGATGATCGTGGTCGCGCACAACTACGTGCACGTCCTCGAGGTCTGCGACCGCGTGATCCTGCTCCAGCACGGGCGGATCACCCTGGATCGGCTCTCCTCGGAGACGTCCGCCGAGGAGCTGACGGAGCTCGTCGCACGCGAGTACCGGACGGCGCGCCGGGCGCGAGAATCGTCGGAGCCAGACGGCTGATCGCGGAGCACGCTCGAGCCTGCTCCGGCGACTCGCGCGAGACGCCGGAGCGACCCGAGAAGGAGGGCCCGTGAAGAGAGCCCGAAAAGAGAATATCATAATACGATCTGACTGCCTCGAGTGCCGGCGGCGCGCCGGCTGACCTGGCTCGGCCAGGCCGGGTTCCGCCTCGAGCTCGAGGGGGTCTGCGTCGTCGTCGACCCCTGGACGAGCCCGCACGAGCTCCGCGCCGTCCCACCGCCTCCGCTCGATCTCGCGGCCGACGGCGTCGACTGGCTGCTCGTGACGCATGAGCACCTCGACCACCTCGACCTCGGCCTGCTTCCCGTGATGATGCGGCGCTCGCCCGCGGTGCGGGTCGTCGTCCCCGTGCCCGTCGCCCCGCTCGTCGAGGACGTCGTGCCACACGATCGGCTCGTCGCGGTGCGGCCCGGAGACCGGCTCGACCTCGACGGGCTCGCCGCCCGCGTCCTTCCCGCGTTTCACGGCGTCTCGATGGAGGACGCGTACGGCGACGGGTCGGTGCTCGGCGAGGGCCCGCGGTTCGTCGGCTACGCGCTCGGCGCGAGCCGCCCCGTGTACCACGCGGGCGACACGATCGTCACCGACGCCCTGCTCGACGCGGTCGGACCGCTCGGCGTCGAGGTCGCGCTCCTTCCGATCAACGGGCGCGACGAGGAGCGGGAAGCTCGCGGGATCGTCGGCAACATGGACGCCGTCGAGGCCGTCGAGCTCGCGCTCGCGATCGGCGCGTCCGTGCTCGTGCCCCACCACTGGGACGGCTTCGAAGGGAACACCGTGGCGCCCGGGTCGGCCGTCGACGCGGCGGACGGTCGCCTCCACGTGGCGGTGCCGGCGCGCTCGGTGCCGCTCGAGCTCGCCTGAGGCGCCGAAAGTCGTCAGCGGCGGCGGGTCGTGCCCGCCGGCGCCAGACGGCGGATGTCGGCCGCGGTGTCCGCGATCAGAGTTCGCGCCGCGATCTCGGCGGCGTTCTCGTCGCGCGCCTGGATCCCCTCGAGGATCGCACGATGGAGCGGGAGTGCCCTTCGTCGCGAGCGGCTCGGCGTCGTCGTGAGCGTGAACGTCGCGCGGAGCACGGCGCGCAGGACCCGGCCCAGGTGCTCGAGGAGCTCGTTGTCGCACGAGAACAGGATGCGGCCGTGGAACTGGAGGTCCGCCTCGAGGTATGCGGGCTGGTCATCGACCCCGGCCTCCATGCCCGCGTATGCCTCCGCGATGCCGTCGACCTGCTCGGGCGTCGCGCGCGTCGCGGCGAGCCGGGCGGCGAGCGGCTCGATCGCGAGCCGGATCTCCGTCGTCTCCTCGTAGAGCCTCTGGTCGTGCGCCGCCTCGCTTCGCCAGCTGAGCACGTCCGGGTCGAGGATGTTCCAATCCGGTCTCGGCCGGACGCGCGTCCCGGTCTTCGGCTTGGCCTCGACGAGCCCCTTGGCGGCGAGAACGCGGACGGCCTCGCGGACGACGGTGCGGCTGACCGAGAGATCCGCGATGAGCTCGTCCTCGGGCGGGAGGGGGTCGCCCGGCTCGAGCGTGCCCGTCACGATCTGCATCCCGATCGTGTGGACGACCTCGCCGTGCAGCCCGCGCCGCGGATACGTCAGTGGCCTGCTCACGCGCGGGGTCGGCTCATCCGTGCGATGGTAGACGTGCTGTGGGACGTTGATGCTTCCAGGCTAATCATCATATTATACGCCTTCTAACATGGACGAGCCAGGACGGAGCTGAGCGGTGCGGATCCTCGTCACCGGCGCCCACGGCAAGGTCGGCCGCGCGCTCGTACCGCGCCTCGTCGAAGCCGGCCATGACGTCCGTGCGAGCGATCTCACGCGCCCGGTCTGGGATCGCGTCGATCCGGGGGAAGCGGACGACTACTGGCAGGCCGACCTGACGGACGCGGGCGCGGCGTACGCGCTCGTCGCCGGCTGCGACGTCGTCGTCCACGCCGCGGCGATCCCACAGCCGATCCACAACGCGCCGCACGTCGTGTTCGGCAACAACATCATGAGCACGTTCAACTTGCTCGAGGCGGCGATCGCCGGCGGGTCGGCCCGGTTCGTCCACTTCTCGAGCGAGACCGTGCCGGGCTTCGTCTACGCGCTGCGGCCGTTCTCGCCCGAGTACCTGCCCGTCGACGAGGAGCACCCGGTTCGACCGCAGGACGCCTATGCGACCGCGAAGTGGTTCGGCGAGCTCCTGTGCGAGCGCGCAGTCGAGCGGGCGGAGATCCGCTGCACGTCGATCCGCCCGTCCTGGGTGCAGGACGAGTCGAGCTACGAGCGCAACCTCGGCCCCATCGTGCGCGATCCCTCCGTGCTGATCGCGAACTACTGCTCGTACATCGACGTCCACGACCTGTGCGACGCCGTCGTGCTCGCGATCGAGACCGACCTGCCGGGGCACGAGGTCTTCTACATCGCCTCGCCGGACACGATCGGCGGTCACCCGCTGGCCGAGACCGTGCGGACGCACTACGGGGGCGAGGGCATCGAGCTCAGACCCACTCTTCGCGAGGACGCGTCGGCCGTCTCCAGCGAGAAGGCGCAGCGGCTGCTCGGATGGACGCCGACGCGCTCCTGGCGCGACTACCTGGACGAGCAAGGACGGTCGCTCCCGTGAGGCGACGGCAGCTCGGGCGCTTCGGGCCGGAGCTGAGCGTCGTCGGGTTCGGAGCGTGGGGGATCGGCGGCCCGTGGCGGTTCGGCTGGGGCCGGGTCGACGATCACGAGTCCGTTGCCGCGATCCGCCGCGCGGTCGAGCTGGGCGTCAACTGGGTCGACACCGCGGCGGTCTACGGGCTCGGGCACTCCGAGGAGGTCGTGGGTCGTGCGGTCCAGCCGTTCCGGGTCGGGGAGGACGTGCTCGTCTTCACCAAGTGCGGACGCCGCTGGGAGGGCCGCGAGGACGGCTCGATCGGGAACGATCTCCGACCGCAGTCGATCCGTGAGGAGTGCGAGCGCAGCCTCGCTCGGCTGGGGCTCGAGCGCATCGACCTCTACCAGGTGCACTGGCCCGACTGGACGACGGGGACGCTGCTCGAGGAGTCGTGGGGGACGATGGCCGCGCTCGTCGACGAGGGCAAAGCGCGGTGGGTCGGCGTCTCGAACTTCGATGTCGAGCAGCTCGAGCGCTGCGAGGCGATCCGCCACGTCGACTCCGTCCAGCCGCCGCTCTCGTTGCTCGTCCGCGGCGCGCTCTCGACGGTCGTGCCGTGGGCGCTCGGGCACGGGACCGGGGTGCTGGGCTACTCGCCGCTCGCGTCGGGCCTCCTCACCGGGACGTTCGACCGGGAGCGAATCGCCCACTTCCGCGAGGACGACTGGCGTCGCGACGCGCCGGCGTTCCGGGATCCGCTGCTCGCCGAGAACCTCGCGCTCGCGGACGAGCTTCGTGCGATCGCGGCCGAGCTCGGGACGACGGCCACGGCGCTCGCGATCGCCTGGGTACTGGCGCAGCCGGGCGTCACGGCGAGTATCGTCGGGGCTCGCCTGCCGGGTCACGTCGACGGTTGGGCGGTCGCGGCCGATCTCGCGCCGAGCGAGGACACCCTCCGCAGGGTCGGCGAGGCGATCGCCGCGACCGGGGCTGGGTCCGACGTGCCGCCGGCACCGCCGCCGCACATCAGGCCTGTCCCGGACCAGGAGCCAGCGAAGGAGCACGGAGCATGAGACTCGGCCTGTTGTCGACGGCGAACATCAACAAGGAGATCCTCCGCGGCGCCGCCGAGTCGGAGCTCGTCGACGTCGTCGCGGTCGGCAGCCGCGACGGGGCGAAGGCGCAGGCGTATGCCGCCGAACACGGCATCGAGCGCGCCCACGCCACGTACGAGGACCTCCTCGCCGACGACGAGGTCGACGCCGTCTACATCTCGCTCCCGAACGGGATGCACCACGAGTGGACGATGCACGCGCTCGGCGCTGGCAAGCACGTCCTCTGCGAGAAGCCGTACTCCCGCCGCTCCGCGGAGGTCGAGGAGGCGTTCGCGGCGGCCGACGAGGCCGGCCTCGTGCTCACGGAGGCGTTCATGTACCGCCACCACCCGCAGAGCGCGAAGGTGAAGGAGCTCGTCGACTCGGGCGTCGTCGGGCAGCTGTGCGCCGTCAAGACCACCTTCTCGTTCCCGCTCGAGGACCTCTCGAACGTCCGCGCGCTCCCGGAGCTCGACGGCGGAGCGCTCATGGACGTCGGTTGCTACTGCGTCAGCGGGATCCGGCTCGTCGCGGGCGAGCCCGAGCACGTCCGGGGCGAGCAGGTCACCGGGTCGACCGGCATCGACATGGCGTTCCACGGGACGCTCCGATGCGCAGGTGATGTCGTCGGCCAGTTCGAGGCGTCGTTCCGCTCACCGCGGCGCCAGCGGCTCGAGGTCGTCGGGACGGAGGGCGTGCTCGAGGTCGAGGCGCCGTGGCGCATCGACTGGGGCGGCGTCGTGAGGCTCTCGCGCCGGTCCGGCGGCGAGGTCGCGACCGCGGTCGAGACGATCCCGATCGAGACCGCCAACTCCTACCGCCTCGAGCTCGACGACCTCGCCGACGCGGTCGCCGGGCATGCGCCGCAGCTCCTCGGCCGCAAGGACGCGCTCGGCCAGGCACGGACGATCGAGGCGCTCTATCGCTCGGCGGAGGAACGGCGCGTTGCCGAGCTCGGTTAGCGACGGGTCAAACCGGGGAGCATCGCCTTGCGTACCTGCCTGAAAAGGGAATCGAACCTGGGAGAGCCATGAGACGCACGCTCCTCGCCGCCGTCGGCGCGGCGTTCCTCATCTCCGCGGCGCCGTCATTCGCCGCTACGACGCCGACGTTCAACGGAACCGTCGGCCCCGGCTTCACCATCTCGATGGCGAAGAAGCCCACCAAGGCGGGCAAGATCAAGCTCGTCGCCAACGACAAGTCGGACTTCCACAACTTCCACCTCTCCGGGCCAGGGGTCAACGTGAAGACCTCGGTCGCCCAGGTCGGGAAGAAGACCTTCACCGTCACCCTCAAGAAGGGCACCTACCGCTTCGTGTGCGACCCGCATGCGAGCCAGATGAAGGGCTCGTTCAAGGTCTCCTAGTCCTCGCCGTCGAGGTCGTCTGGTGGCTCGTGCCCCGGTCGGGCACGAGCCGCTAGGCCACGGGGATCGGTTCGATCCCGCTCTCGGTGATCCGCCAGGCGGCGAGCTCGTCGAGTCGCACCGAGTAGATGACGTAGGGCTGCCCCTCCCAGAGCCCGATCCGCTCGACGTCGGTGCGGGACGGGCGCGGGGGAGACGAGACGTGCGAGTGGACGACGGCCTGCTCGACGTCGCGCTCGCCGATGTCGGCCCAGACGATCGGATCGAGCCGGAGCTCGAAGAAGTACGGCGACGGCGACGCGTTCTCGGCGGCGACGTACTCGACGGCCACGTCGTCCTCGAGGAGGAGGAGCCCGCAGACCTCGTTCGGAAGCTCGGCGCGGGCGTGCTCGGCGATCGCCGACCGCACCGCGGCCGGGATCACCACCAGACGGTCGTCTCCATCGACGACTCGACGTTCTCCTCCGGCGCCTCCCAGAAGTCGGCGCTCAGGTACTTCCAGCCGCCGTCGGCGAGTACCGCGACGACGACGCCCTCGTCGAGCTCGTCCGCGAGCCGGCGCGCCACGTGGAGCACCGCGCCCGACGAGACACCGCCGAGGATCCCCTCCAGTCGGAGGAGCTCGCGCACCGCGGTGACGGATTCCTGGTTGGAGACGAGCACCTTCCGGTCGAGCCGCGACACGTCGAGGATCGGCGGCACGTAGCCGTCGTCGAGCGAGCGGAGCCCCATCACGAGATCCCCCGGCATCGGCTCGGCAGCAGCGACCACGACGTCGGGGTACGACTCGCGCACGCGCTCGCCTGCGCCCATCAGCGTCCCGCCCGTGCCGAGCCCGGCGACGAGCACGTCGACGCGGTCGAGCGCCGTCGCGATCTCGGCGCCGGTGCCCTCGTAGTGGGCGCGGACGTTGGCCGGGTTCGCGTACTGGAAGGGGACGAACCAGCGCGGGTCGGCCTCAGCCATCTCGAGCGCGAGGCGCACGGCGCCGTTCGATCCCTCCGCGGGCGGCGACGAGACGATCTCGGCGCCGTAGAGGCGAAGCAGCCGCTTGCGCTCCTCCGTCGCGTTCTCGGGCATGACGCATGTCAGCGGATAGCCCTTGATCCGCGCGATCATCGCGAGCGCGATGCCGGTGTTGCCCGACGTCGGCTCGAGCAGGGCGCGCCCGGGCTCGAGCTCGCCGGAGGCCTCGGCCGCCTCGATCATCGCCTTCGCGACGCGGTCCTTGATCGAGCCGGTCGGGTTCTGGCCCTCGAGCTTCGCGTAGAGCCGCACGTCCGGCTTCGGCGAGAAGCGCGGGAGCTCGACGAGCGGTGTCGAGCCGACGAGCTCGAGGATGCTCGTCGCGACCGGGAGCGACCACGGGCGGGAGGAGCCGCCCGCCATCGCGGGCAGCAGGATCACCGTGTCACCGGTGGCGACCGCGGTGTCGAGGCCGTTCAGCGTGCGCACGTCCTCGCCGCCGACGTAGACGTTGACGAAGGGGGCGATGCCGCCGTTCGCGAGGATCTGCGGGCCGAGCGCGGGATGGCGGTCGACGAGGTCGTCGAGCACCTCGCGCACGGTGTCGCCGACGGCGTCGACCTGGCGTGCGCCGCCGACCTCGCCGCGGAGGGTGGGGGGAATGCGAACCGTGATCACGCGTGCACGGGTCCCTGGCAGAACTGGACATAGTCGATGTACTCGGTGATCGTCGGGTGGTCGCCGCAGACGGGGCACTCGGGGTTGCGGCGGATGGAGACCTCGTCGACCGTCGTCTGGAGCGCGTCGAAGAGGAGCAGCCGGCCGGCGAGCGTGTCGCCCGCGCCGAGGACGATCTTCAGCGCCTCGCTCGCCTGCAGCGATCCCACGATCCCCGGCAGGACGCCGAGGACGCCCCCCTCCGCGCAGCTCGGCGCGAGCTCCGGCGGCGGCGGGGACGGGTAGAGGCAGCGGTAGCACGGGCTGCCATGGGCCGGGTCGAACACCGTGACCTGGCCCTCGAAGCGGTAGATCGAGCCGTGGACGACGGGGAGCCCGTGCCACACGGACGCGTCGTTGACGAGGTAGCGCGTCGGGAAGTTGTCCGTACCGTCGACGATCACGTCCCAGCCGTGCGCAAGGATCCGTTCGACGTTCTCCGAGTCGAGACGCTCCTCGAAGGGCACCACCGTGACGTCCGGGTTGAGCGCCTCGATCGTGCGCTTCGCGGACCCGACCTTCGGCTCGCCGAGCCGCTCGGTCGAGTGAACGATCTGGCGCTGGAGGTTCGAGTCGTCGACGACGTCGGGATCGATGATCCCGAGCGTCCCGACACCGGCGGCGGCGAGGTAGAGCGACGCCGGCGAGCCGAGCCCGCCCGCGCCGATCAAGAGGACACGCGAGTCGAGCAGCTTCTGCTGTCCCTCCTCGCCGACCTCGGGGATCAGGAGGTGCCGCGCGTAGCGCTTCCGCTGGGCCGGCGCGAGCGAGACCGGGGTGACGAACTCGTAACCGTTCCGCTTCCAGCCGGTGAAGCCGTCGGAGAGATTGACGGCGTTCTCGTACCCGAGCTCGTGGAGCGCCTTCGTCGCGAATGCCGAGCGCGAGCCGCTCTCGCAGTAGACGACGAGCGACCGGCTCCTGTCGGGGATCAGCGCCTCGACACGCGACTCGAGGTTGTTGCGCGGGAGGTGGACCGCCCCCGGGAGGTGACCCTCGTCCCACTCGTCGCGCGGACGCACGTCGACGAAGAGCGGCCGCTCCCCGTTCTCGAGGAGCGCGTGCGCTTCCGGCGTCGAGATCTCGTCGATCTCGGCGCGGGCCTGTGCCAGGAGCTCGCGGTAGGTCGGCATTACTATCCGGAATATAGCGAGTCGCCTTCTGCGCGCGACGTGCGATTGGGGGAGACGGCGGCGTGCGGTCGGGAAAATGAGGGGACGTGCGCGGAAGAGGATGGTGGTCCCGGCCGTCCTGAGGGCATGGGGCTGCGATCGAGGCACCGGGCGGATCGTGGCGCGGCTACCGTGGCGCCGTGTCGCCCCGGTCGCGCGTCATCGCCCTCACGGTTCTGGCGGCCGCGGTCGCGGCGGTGGTCGTCGTCGGTGTCGTCGCGCTCCAGTCCGAGTCGCCCGAAGGCGTCGCTGCAGGTCCGACGCCGCGTCCGGGAGCGCCTCCATTGACGCTCGAGCTCGGTGTCCGGGCCGACCCGGAGGCCGTGGCGCTCCGGCGTGCCGGCCGCCTCTACGCCGACGGCCGGCGGCTCGAGGCGGGGCGGACGTTTTCCCGCTACGACTCGCTCGAGGCGCGGGTCGGCCAGGCCTTCGCTGCCTGGCCGGAGGGAACCGTCGATCGCCTCAACCGGCTCGCGGGCCTTCACCCGCAGAAGGCCGTGGTCCAGCTCAACCTCGGCGTCGCGCTCTTCTGGGCGGGGCTCGCCGGTGCGGAGGACGCCTGGCGCGCCGCGGCGGCCTCTGAGCCCGACACGCCGTACGCGGTCGCCGCCGGCAACCTCCTCCATCCCGACTACGCGCGAGGGATCCCGGTCTTCGTGACGACCGTGCCGCTCCCCGAGGGCCTCGACGGGCGCACGCCCGCCGCCCAGCTCGAGCTGCTGCGCAAGGGCGCCGACACGACCGTCGACGGGAAGCTGCTCTACGGTGTCGCGCTCCAGCGCCTCGGCCGGCAGCGGTCCGCGAGGCGGGTGTTCGACGCGGCCGCGAAGGAGGCGCCCGGGAACGTCGAGGCGCAGGTCGCCGCGGCGGTCGGCCACTTCGACAAGGCGCGGCCGGTCGACGCGTTCTCCCGCCTCGGGCCGCTGACGCGGCGCTTTCCGGGGAAGGCGACGGTGCGGTTCCACCTCGGCCTTCTGCTCCTGTGGTCGGGCGAGGTGAAGGAGGCGAAGACGCAGCTCGTCCGCGCCACGCGGGCAGAGCCGGGATCGCCGATCGCCGGCGAGGCACAGCGGTATCTGGACGAACTGGCAAAGGCAGGTGTGTCGTGATTCTCGAATTCTTTGACGGGGGGCGAGGTTGATGGCTACCGTGTCCGGGCACGCGACGGAAGGGGTGGTCCTGAGCGAAGCACGCGATCCCCAGGGTGCTGCAGTTGCGGCGACCGACGATCGCCTGGAGTTGACGGGCGAGGCGAGCGCCTTGCTCGAGAACGGCCGCGTCGAGGGAAGCGTCGACGCCGACGCGCTCGCGCTCGCGCTCGACGAGCTGGACCTCGATCCCGAGCAGATCGACGCCTTCTATACGGCCCTCGACGAGGAGCAGATCGAGGTCGTCGTCGAGGCGCCCGAGGAGCCCGAGCGCGAGCAGCTCTGGGAGGCCGAGCCGGAGATCTCGACCGACACGCTCCAGCTCTTCCTCAAGGACATCGGCAAGGTCCCGCTGCTGACGGCGGCGCAGGAGGTCGAGCTCTCGAAGCGGATCGAGGCCGGTGACCACGCGGCGAAGCAGGCGATGGTCGAGGCGAACCTCCGGCTCGTCGTCTCGATCGCGAAGCGCTACCGCAACCAGGGACTCCCGTTCCTCGACCTGATCCAGGAGGGGACGATCGGCCTCGTGCGCGCGGCCGAGAAGTTCGACTGGCGCAAGGGCTACAAGTTCTCGACGTATGCGACGTGGTGGATCCGCCAGGCCGTCGCCCGCGCGATCGCCGACAAGGGCCGGACGATCCGCATGCCCGTCCACGTCGTCGAGAAGCTCAACAAGATCAACCGCTCGGAGCGGAAGCTCCGCGCCGAGCTCGCCCGCGAGCCGACGTCGGCGGAGATCGCCGCAGACCTCGACCTCCCGCTCGAGGAGGTCGAGCACATCAAGCGGAGCGCGCAGACGCCCGTGTCGCTCGAGAAGCCGGTCGGCGACGAGGACGAGTCCGAGTTCGGCCACTTCCTCACCGACGAGTCCGAGCCACTCCCGGACGAGGCCGCCGAAGTCGCGCTTCGCCGCGATGCGCTGCGCTCGATCCTCGGTGCGCTGTCGCCGCGCGAGCGCCAGGTGCTCGAGCTCCGCTACGGGCTCGACGGGCGCCAGCCGCGGACGCTCGACGAGGTCGGCCGCGCGTTCAACGTTACGCGCGAGCGCATCCGCCAGATCGAGCACCAGAGCCTGAAGAAGCTCCGCGCGCTCGCCGACGCGTCGAGCGTCCGCGACGTCGCCTGATGATCAGGCGGCTTCGGGCGTGGTGGGACCGCCGGCGGGGCCGCGGCGTCCTGGCGTCTTCGCGGCGGGCCCGACGACGCGGGCGGCGCCGGTGTCCGTGAGCCGCGCCGGCCCCGTCAGCCGAGCCTGTCCGGCGCGGTCGCGCTCGACGAGCCGCACGACGAGCACGGGCTGAGCCCACCGCCACCTGACGGCACCCGCGAATGACGGACGGGCTCGGGTGTGCCTGCGTCTCTGGAAGCGCTTGGCCGGCTCGGGGTCGTCAGAGCTGCGACAACTCGACGGTCGAGAGCTCGTGCCGGAAGCGCCTGAGGTGCCCTGGCTGGAGGGCATCGCGCTGATCGTCGTGCTCGCGCATTTCGGTCGGCCGGGAGAGCTGGACCATGGGTGGGTCGCCGGGAGTGCTCGAGCTCGATCTGCGGCGCTCGGTGGCGAGCATGTCCAATCGGCGTCCGAGCTGGCAGGCCGACATCGAGAGGGTGGTGCTCCCAGCGGCGGGCAACGGCTAGATCATCGTGGTCGGGACGCATGCCGCGTGACGTCCCTACAATCGCCCGCGTGATCCCGTCCCACGACGCTCTCGTCGCCGAGCTCGCCGAGCTGATCGCGATCCCCTCCGTGAGCGCCGACGCGGAGCGCGCAGGCGATGTCCGCCGTGCGGCGCGAGTGGGTCGCGGAGCGCATCCGCCGCGCAGGCGGCACCGCGGAGCTCCAGGAGCGCGGCGGCCGTCCGCTCGTCATCGGCGAGGTCGCGGCCTCGACCGGGGACGCGGCGCCGACGGCACTCGTGCTACGCCCACCTCGACGTCCAGCCGCCCGAGCCGCTCGAGCTGTGGGAGTCCGATCCGTGGCAGCTCGTCGAGCGCAACGGCTCGCTCGTCGGCGCGCGGCGTCGCGGACGACAAGGCACACCTGTTCATGCTTCTCCGGCGACCGAGCTCCTCGCGGCCGCGGGCGAGCTCCCGGTCAACGTCCGCTTCGCGATCGACGCGGAGGAGGAGATCGGCGGGCATTCGATCGTCGACTGGGTCGGGGAGGACACGGGGCCGGCCGACGTCGCGCTCGTGCTCGACGGGGGGTACGCGACGGAGACGCTGCCGTCGATCTGCACGGCGCTGCGGGGCATCTGCTACCTCCACCTCACCGTCCGCACGGGCGAGCGCGACCTGCACTCCGGCATGTACGGCGGCGCGGCGCTGACCGCGACCCACGCGCTGGTCGCAGATCCTGCAGGCGGTGCTGCCCGGGCCCGACGGCCTCCTGCCCGAGCCGCTCCGGCGGGCATCGTCCCGCCGACCGACGACGAGATCGCGGGCTGGGAGGCGCTCCCGCCGGGCAGCGCCGAGCTCGCCTCGCAGGGCGCCCTGCCCGGTCGACGCGAGCGCCGCGGAGGAGTTCTATGCTGCGGACGACCGCGGAGCCGTCGATCACCGTGAACGGGTTCGAGAGCGGGTCGCCCAGCCTCCAGAAGACGGTCCTGCCGGTCGAGGCGCACGCGAACCTCTCGATCCGCCTCGCGCCGGGCCAGTCGCCGGCGGAGATCGCACCCGTGCTCGAGCGGCTCCTCCACGAGGCGACGCCGGCCGGCGCGACCCTCGAGGTGGAGCTCTGGTCGACGGGCGAGCCGGGCTTCGTCGATCCGGCGGCGCCGGCCGTGCGGATCGCGCAGGACGCGTTCGAGCACGTGCTCGGCACCCGGCCCGTGCTCACGCGGTCCGGCGGGTCGATCCCGGTCGTAGCGGCGCTGGGCGCGAGGGGCGTGCCCGCGATCGTCACCGGGTTCGCGCGCCCGACGGCGCAGATCCACTCGCCGAACGAGCGCATCCCGGTCGGTGCGCTGCGCGACGGCCTGACGACGACGGTCGAGCTGCTGCGCCGGCTCGCGGCGCTTGGCTGACGCCCGCTACGCGAGCCCGCTCGCCGAGTCGCTCGCGGAGGAGCTCCTCGAGCGCTTCCTCCGCTACGTCGTGATCGACACGCAGGCGGAGGTCGACTCGCCGACGTACCCGTCGACGGAGAAGCAGCTCGATCTCTGCCGGCTCCTCGCCGACGAGCTCCGCGCGCTCGGGGTCGCCGACGTCGAGCTCACCGAGCCGGGCTACGTCTTCGCGACGCTCCCCGGCACCGTCGACGGAGCGCCGACGGTCGGGCTCATCGCGCACGTCGACACGACCCCGGACACGCCCGGGCACGGGCGTCCGCCCGATCGTCCACCGCGCCTGGTCGGGCGAGCCGATCCGGCTGCCCGGGCGACGAGACGCAGGTGCTCGACCCCGCCGACATGCCCGCCCTCGCCGAGCGGGTCGGGCAGGACCTGGTCACGAGCGACGGCACGACGCTCCTCGGCGCGGACGACAAGGCGGGCGTCGCGGTGATCATGACGGCGGTCGCGCACCTCCTCCACGACGACGCGCCGCGCGCCACCGCGCGCATCGCGTTCACGGTCGACGAGGAGGTCGGCAAGGGCACCGACCACTTCGACCTCGACGCCTTCGGCGCCGACTTCGCCTACACGTTCGACGGGTCGGGGCTCGGCGAGCTCGAGATCGAGACGTTCTCCGCGTACCAGCTCCGGCTCACGATCAAGGGCGTCGGCGTCCACCCGGGGACGGCGAAGGGCACGGCTCGTGAATGCGGTCAAGCTGCTCGCGGACGTGGTCGCCGCCCTCCCGCGGGACGCGCTCTCGCCCGAGACGACCGAGGGACGCGAGGGGTACGTCCACCCGATGCGGCTCGCCGGCGGGGCGCCGGAGGCGTCGGTCTGGTTCATCGCGCGCGACCACGACGACGAGCGGCTCGAGGAGCACGTCGAGCTCGTCCGCCGGCTCGCGGCCGAGATCGTCGGGCGCGGAGCCGCGCGCCTCGTTCACGCTCGAGGTCGAGGAGCAGTACCGCAACATGCGAGGCGCGCTCGACCGGCACCCCGAGATCGTCGAGGTCGCCGAGGAGGCGATCCGCCGCGCGGGCGTCGAGCCGGTGCACACGATCATCCGCGGCGGCACCGACGGCGCGCGCCTCACCGAGAAGGGCCTCCCGACCCCGAACCTCTTCACCGGCGGGCAGCACTACCACTCGCTGCGCGAGTGGGCCTCGCTGCAGGACATGGCCGCGGCCGCGGCGACGTGCGTCGAGCTCGTGAAGCTCTGGGGAGAGCGCTCGGCGAGCTAGGACGAGCCGCTCAGGCGGCAGTCCGGTCGAGTGGACCTCGCAGCCGAGCCACTCGTGGCCGAAGCGGCGCATCTCGTCGATGATCGGCAGCAGTGCCGCGCCCTTCTCGGTCAGCTCGTACTCGACGCGCGGCGGCGACTCCGCGTAGCTCCGCCGGACGACGATGCTCCTCCGCCTCGAGCCAGCGGAGGCGCTCGGCGAGCGTGCGCGGGCTGATCCGCTCGCACGCGTGCTCGAGCTGGGTGAAGCGGCGCGGGCCCTCCGAGAGGTCGTGGACGATGATGCACCGTCCACTTCGAGCCGACGATCTCGCTCGCCGCCGCGACGGAGCACTGGCCCGCCTGGTGGACCGGGAGCATCGTGCGCGCCGTATCCGTGGCCATGCCCTCAGTGTACGGACGTGAACCGGCCTCCGGGGCGACGGATTTCAGTCCCAGGGAGGCGGGTTGTGCACCCAGCGGCCGCCGACCATCGTCGCGACGACCCGAGATCTCCGGCAGCTCGTCGGGCGGGCACGCGACGGGGTCGCGATCGAGCACGACGAGGTCGGCGAGGAACCCGGGCAGGAGCTTCCCGCGGCGCCGCTCGTCGCCCGCCAGCCAGGCCGGCGCGACGGTCGACGCGTGGAGCGCCTGCTCGACCGTGAGCGCCTGCTCCGGCCGCCACGCCGGCCGGTCGTCGATCGTGCGGCGCACGCCGGCCGCGATCCCGGCGAGCGGGTCGAGCTCCTCGACCGGCGCGTCGGAGCCGTTCGCGACGACCGCGCCGCTCTCGAGGAGGGTCGCGAACGCGTAGGCGCCCTCGACCCGCTCGCCCCAGAACCGCTCGGCGAGGTCGCGATCGGACGGCGCGTGGCTGAACTGCACGGAGCACGCGACGCCGATCTCCGCGAAGCGAGGGAGGTCGGCAGGATCGACGCACTGGGCGTGCTCGATCCGCTGGCGCAGTCCGAGCGGCTCCCAGAGCTCGCGCGTCGACTCGAAGGCGTCGAGCGCCTCCCGGTTCGCGCGGTCGCCGATCGCGTGGACGGCGACCGGCCAGCCGGCGGCGGTCGCGTCGCGGACGATCTCGGCGAGCTGCTCGCCGCTCGTGATGCAGACGCCGCTCCCGTCGAGCATCCAGGCCGTCTGCGAGCCGAGCGTCCCGTCCATGAACGCCTTCAGGTAGCCGAGCCGGAGGTAGTCGTCGCCGAGGCCGCGACCGGAGCCGGAGCTCCGCGAGCTCGCGCGACGTGCGTCGTACGGGAGCGACTGCCAGACGCGGAGCGTCAGCCCGTCGCGCTCGTGGATCCGCGCGAAGATCGCCTGCGGCGCCGAGCCAGCCGTCCTTGTCGTGGATCGCGCCGACGCCGCGCGCGTTCGCGAGCCGGATCCCCTCGCGCGTCGCGGCGACGCACTCGTCCTCGGACACGACGACGTACCGGTCGCGGAACCGCCACGCCGACTCCTCGCGGAGGATCCCGGTCGGCTCGCCGGCGGCGTCGCGCTCGACGACGCCGCCGTCGACCTCGAGGTCGCCGCCCGGCGCGGGCGAGCGCGGCGCTGTTGAGCCAGAGCGAGTGGTAGTCCTTCGACCAGAGCGCGGCCGGGCGTGTCGCCCGTGACGGCGTCGAGGCTCTCGCGCGACGGGTGCTCCGACCAGAGCGCGTCGCGCCAGCCCGGCCGCGGATCCATCGCCGTGCTGCGGTGCGCGACCCGACGCGGCGAGCGCCTCCTGCGAGCGACGCGACGCCTTCGAGTTGGACGTCGCGCTGGGCGAGCGACCAGCTCGGGAAATGGACGTGCGAGTCGGTGAAGGCCGGGAGGACGCAGCGGCCGCGGAGGTCGACGCGGTCCGGTGTCGGCAGCGCGCTCTCGTGGGTGCCGACGCCGCCGACGATCCGGTCGCCCGCGATCGCGAGGGCCGCGGTGGTCGGCAGCGACGGGTCCATCGTCCGGACGACGCCGTTCGCGATGATCACGCGCGGAGCCTAGACGCGCCGTTCCGCTCGCGGAGCTTCGGCGCCCGTTGCGAGAGGCGCGCGCGGTACGATCGGACTCTCCGATCGGAGGGTCGACTTGGGGTTCGAGAGTCCGCTTGCGCTCCTCTCGCTCGTGGTGCTCCCGCTCGCCGCGGGCGCCTATCGTGCTCGCGCGGCGCCGTCGGCCCCGGTACGCAGTCCGCTACACGAACCTCGACGTGCTTCGGGGAGTGGCGCCCCGGATCGCGCCGTCCGCGAGCGCGTCGTCGCCGCGCTCGTCCTCGCCGTGCTCGCGCTCCTGTGCCTCGCCGTCGCGCGGCCGCAGATCAACCGGTCGCGCCGGTCGAGAACGCGACCGTCGTCCTCGTGCTCGATACGTCCCGCTCGATGCTCTCGCGCGGACGTCGCCCCCACGCGGCTCGGGGCCGCGAAGCAGGCGGCGCAGGCGTTCCTCGACCGCGTCCCCGGCCGGCTCCGCGTCGGGCTCGTCACGTTCGCCGGGCGACGTGAGCGTCGCAGCGTTCCCGACCCACGACCGCGAGCAGGTCCGTCAGTCCGTGGCCGCGATCACACGTTGGCAGGCGGGCGGCGGCACTGCGATCGGCGACGCGCTCGTGCGCGCGGTCGAGGTGAGCGGCGACGCGTTCGGCGAGGAGGCGCTTGCCTCGGCGCCGGCCGACCGGACGACGTGAGCCCCGTCACGATCCTGTTCCTCTCCGACGGCCGCCAGAACCGCGGCCTGATCCCGGCCAGGCAGGGCGCCGCAGCGGCGAAGGCCGCGGGCATCCCCGTCTACACGGTCGCGCTCGGCACCGACAACCCCGGGGGCAGGGGCCAGGGCGGTTCGGGTTCGGCGGTTTCAACCGCGTGCCCGACCGGGCGACCCTTCGCGCGATCGCAGAGACGACCGGCGGCGAGTTCTTCGCCGCGCGCTCGACCGAGGCGCTCTCGTCGGCCTACGGCGACCTCGGCTCGCGGCTCGGCCGCGAGCGCACGCCAGACCGAGGTCACGCACCTCCTCGTCGCGGCCGCAGGCCTCACGCTCGCGGCCGCCGCCGGTCTCGCGCGCGCTCTGGGCGCCAGGGCTTCCCTAGCGGCCGAGGCCGACGCGCGAGGTCCCGGGAAAGTCGTCGGAGACCGCCCGGGGCCCGGCCCATGCGCCGGGCCCCGAACGGTGATCCTATGCGGCCGGGAGGATGTTCTGGTTCACCCGGAAGACGTTGTCCGGGTCGTACGCGGCCTTCACGCGCGAGCCGGGCGTAGTTCGGGCCGTACGTCGCCTTCACCCGGGCCTGGCCCTCGTCCATCATGAAGTTGACGTACGCGCCGCCCGCCGAGTACGGGTGCAGCGCCTCCCAGTACCCGATCGTCCAGTCGCGGAGCGCGCCGGCGTTCGCCGGGTCGGCGTCGACGCCGATGAACACCTGCGACCACGTCGCGTCGCGGAACGCGAACGCCGTGTCCTCCGGCGCGACGTCGTGCACGGCGCCGTCGATCGGATAGACGTGCGAGCCCGACTTGAACGTCGGCATCTTGGCGTTCCACTCGCGGTTTCGCTCGATCGCCTCGTCCGGGATCTCGCGGACGAAGTCGGCGCGCGCGTACCACTGGTCGCCCGGCCCGTAGAGCCCGTCGAAGGCGCTGTTGAGCGCGGCGATCGGCATCCGCCCGACGCCGTGCATCAACGGCTCGGCGACGGCGAGCAACGGCGCCATCGCCTGCTCGGCCTCCTCGTCGGACGCGTCGATGCACCACACGATCCCGCAGACGAGGCGCATGTGGAGCTCCTCCGGGAACGGCTCGGCCGGCGGGATGGTGTGCCAGTTGAAGAAGCCGCTCACGTTGCGTGGCGCGGACGGGAGCCACTCGCGGTAGGCCGCGAGGAGCTCGTCCGAGTCCTCGAGCGCCCAGAACGTCGGCCCGCCGACGATCGGTCTCGAGCGGGTGCGCCTGGAACGTGAACTCGGTGACGACGCCGAAGTTGCCGCCGCCTCCGCGGATCGCCCAGAAGAGGTCCGGGTTCTCGTCGGCGCTCGCGGTCACCTTCGAGCCGTCGGCGAGCACCATCTCCGCCGAGAGCAGGTTGTCGATCGTCAGCCCGTGCCGGCGCGAGAGGTACCCGTGGCCGCCGCCGAGCGTGAGCCCGGCGACCCCGGTCGTCGAGATGATCCCGGTCGGCACGGCGAGGTTGTGCGGCTGGGTAGCCGCGTCCACCTCGCCCCAGACGCCGCCGCCTCCGACCCGCACCGTGGCGGTCTTCGGGTCGACGACGACGGCCTTCATCGGCGAGAGGTCGATGACGATGCCGTCGTCGGCGCTGGCGAGGCCGCCCCAGTTGTGGCCGCCGCCGCGCACCGCGAGCGGCACGTCCTGCGCGCGCGCGAAGCGGATCGCGGCGGCGACGTCGTCGGCGTCGCGCACCGCGCGATGAGCGCCGGGCGCTTGTCGATCATCGCGTTGAAGAGGGCCCGCGCCTCGTCGTACCGCGCGTCGTCCGGGCCGATCAGCCGCTCGTCCGAACGAGCTCAGCTCGCCGCGCGCGGCCTCGGTGCACCGAAAGAGTCGTGCTCATAGCGCATGTCCTCCGTCTCGCAGGGTCGGCCACCGACCGTACGGACGCCGCCGTAGCGCTGTCATGACCCGGCTTGACCGACTTTCGCACGGGCTCTCGACGTGCGCAATGATCAGATCTGATCATGGCCCAGGCGACTCCTCTCCCGGGCCCGCTTCGGCTCCCGCCCGCGTACGCATTCGCCGGCCGAGCCCGCGAGCTCGCCGAGCTGCGCGCGCTGCTGCCGCGGACGGTCGGCGAGGGACGTCGCGCGGCGCTCGTCGCGGGCGAGCCCGGCTCCGGGAAGAGCCGGCTCGTCCGGGAGCTCGCGCGCGAGCTCGCCGGCGAGGGTGCGACCGTGCTCTACGGCGACTGCGACGCCGTCGTCGGCTCTCCGTACGCCCCGTTCGCGACCGCGCTCGACCAGCTCGTCCGGGCCGGCGGCGCCAGCGGCCGCCCGCGACGCCCTGGGCGCCTCGACGGTCGACCTGGCCCGGCTCTCCCGGAGCTCGGCACGCGCGTCGGCCGGCTCCCCGGCGCCGCCGTCCGCCGACGCCGACGCCGAGCGGCAGCGGCTGCACACGGCGGTGACGGAGCTCCTCGTCGGCGTCTCGGCCGAGGCGCCGGTGCTGCTCGTGCTCGAGGACCTCCACTGGGCGGACGCGTCGACGCTGCTCCTCGTCCGCCACCTCGTCCGCTCGGGCGCGGCCGCGCGGATGCTGATCCTCGCGACGTTCCGCGACACCGAGGCGGACGTCGCCGCCGACCTCTCGGAGGCACTCGTCGACGTCTACCGCACCGAAGGCGTCGTGCGGATCCGGCTGGGTGGGCTCGCGGACGCCGAGCTGGCGGAGTTCATCCGGCTGGCGCCGGCGCCGAGCCGACGGCCGAGCTGACCGCAGTCGTCCGCGAGCTCACCGGCGGCAACGCGTTCCTCGTCACCGAGCTCTGGCGCGAGCTCGTGGACGAGGGCGCCGTGTCCGTCGGCCCGAGCGGGGTGCGGCTCATCCGGCCCGCGTCGGAGCTCGGGACGCCGGCGACCGTTCGCGAGGTCGCGAACCAGCGCCTCCAGCGCCTCTCGCCCGCGACGATCGAGCTGCTCGAGCTCGCGGCCGTCGCCGGGCGCCGAGTTCGAGCTCGACGACCGTCCGGCACGCGAACGTGCCGGAGGAGGCGGCGCTCCTCGACGGGATCGACGAGGCGGTGCACGCGGGGCTCGTCGTGGAGCGTCCCGGCCCGGGGCTCGCGTACCGCTTCACGCACGAGCTCGTTCGCCGCGCGGTCGTCGGACGGCTCTCGGCCTCCCGCACGGCCGAGCTCCACCTGCGCGTCGCCCGCGCGCTCGAGCGGGACGGCGCGCGGCCGATGCGGACGGCGGAGCTCGCCGCGCTCGCCCACCACTACGCTGCGGCTGCGCCGCTAGGCGGACCTCGGGCGTGCCGTGGAGGTGAACCTGCTCGCGGCCGAGTCGGCCCTCAGCGCGCTTGCGTTCGACGAGGCGAGCCGCCGGTACCGGGCCGCACTCGAGCTCGGTCTCGAGGATCCCGCCGAGCGCGCGGACGTCCTCCTGCGCCTCGGCGACGCGCGCCACCGGGCCGGGCGACGCGGAGGAGGCGCTGCACGCGTTCCGCCAGGCGGCGGCGCTCGCGCGCGACCTCGCCGACGACGAGCTGCTCGCCCGAGCGGCGATCGGGTTCGAGGAGACGTGCTGGCGGCCGGCGATCCACGACGCCGGCGCCGCCCAGCTGCTGGAGGAGGCGGTCGTGCGCTCCCCGACGGCGACTCCCCGCTCCGCGCGCGGGTCATCGGCGGCGCTCGCCCGCGCGCTGACGCTCCGCGGCGATACGCACGGCGGCGCCCAGGCCGCGCGAGGCCTCGATCGCGATGTCCCGTCGGCTCGGGGACAAGCCGAGCCTCGCGGAGACGCTCGCCGCCGCGTTCTGGTCGCGCGGGCCGAGGACGAACGAGCAGGTGAACGAGATGCTGCTCGAGTCGTCGCGCTCGCGCGCGAGCTCGACGATCTCGACCTCGCGGGCGACGCGCTCGCATGGCTCGTCCCGTCGGCGGTCGCGCTCTGCGACCACGACACCGCGCGCGACTGGCTCGAGGAGGCCGCTGAGTTCGGCCCGGCTGCTGAGCGAGCCCTTCCTGCTGCACGTCACGGAGCAGTACCGCTCGGCGCTCGATCTCTGCGACGGCGATCTCGACGGCGGCGGAGGCCGCTGCCATGCGCTCGCACGAGTGGGGCCGCCTCCTGACGGGACGCGACGCGTCGGGGACGTACGGGATCCAGATGTTCGGCCTGCGGCGGGAGCAGGGCCGCCTGGCGGACTCGCTCCGGTCGTCCGGCTGCTCGGCAGCTCCGCGCGCGACGGCGCCTGGCGCCCCGGCCTCATCGCCGTCCTCGCCGAGCTCGGCATGGTCGAGGAGGCGCGCCGCGAGCTCGACCGCCTGCTCGACGACGGCATCGGGACCTGCGGCCGTCGCTCTGGGTCGCCGCGCTCGTGTACCTCACGGACGCCTGTGCCGTCGCTGCGCGACGAGTCGCGGCGGAGACGCTCCACCGTGAGCTCGACGACGCACGAGGGCTCGAACGCGATGATCGGTCACCTCGTCGCCTGCTACGGCGCGACCGACCGGTACCTCGGGATGAACGCGGCGGTCCTCGGCGAGTGGGAGCGCGCGGAGGGGCACTTCGAGGCTGCGCTCGCCCTCAACGCCCGCCTCGGCGCGCGGACGTGGCTCGCGCACACGGCCTACGAGTACGGGCGGATGCTGCTCGCGCGCGGTGCGGAGCGGCGACCGTCAGCGCGCGCGGGCGCAGCTCGGCGTCGCGGTCGGACTGGCGCGGACGATCGGGCTGCCGACGCTCCTCGCGCGGATCGAGGAGCTGCGCGCGGGCGTCGAGCCCGCCGCGCAGCTCCCGGACGGGCTCAGCCGGCGTGAGCTCGAGATCCTCGCGGAGCTCGCGCGCGGGCGGTCGAACCGCGAGATCGGCCGACCCTCCACATCAGCGAGCACACGGCCGCGAACCACGTCCGCTCGATCCTCCGCAAGACGCAAAGCGCGAATCGGACCGAGGCCGCGGCCTATGCGCACCGTCGCGGCCTCGTTCGGGACTGACCGAGGCGCTACCATCGCGACATGCCGCTCTACGTGATCGAGCGCGAGTTCGCGGAGCAGCTCGAGCTCTCAACGACGACGTCCGGCTGATCGAGGAGGTCAACGCCGACGAGGGCGTCAGCTGGCTGTTCTCGTTCATCTCGGCCGACCGCCTGCACACCTACTGCCTCTACGAGGCGCCCTCGGCCGATGCGATCGTCGAGGCGGCGCGTCGGGCAAACGTGCCGGCGGACAAGATCGTCGAGGTGAGCAAGTTCGTGCCGGCCGAGTCGCTCGCGAGCTGAGCGGGTCTCCCCGTCGTAGACTTCGGGCGTGCCCTGGGACGTCCTGACCGACGAGCAGCGGGAGCTCCGCGACCTCGTCCGCACGCTCGCGCGCGAGCGGATCGCGCCGCGCGCGGCGGAGATCGACGCGACGCACGAGTTCCCCTGGGACGTCGTCGAGCTGTTCCGCGACCAGGGCGTCTTCGGCCTCCTCTTCGACGAGGAGCACGGCGGCACCGGCACCGGGACGCTCCTCGCGCTGATCGCGATCGAGGAGGTCTCGAAGGTCTGCGCGACGAGCGGGCTGATCCTGGCGGCGCAGGAGCTCGGATCGCTCGGGCTGAAGCTCGGCGGGACCGAAGAGCAGCGTGCGGCGTGGCTGCCGCGGCTCGCCTCCGGCGAGGTGCTCACGGCCTATGCGCTCACCGAGGCGGGCTCCGGCTCCGACTCGGCCGCGATGCGTACGACCGCACGCCGCGACGACGGCGACTACGTGCTGGACGGCACAAGAGGTTCATCACGAACGCGGGCGTCGCCGGCCTCTACACGGTGTTCGCGAAGACCGATCCCGACGCCGGGCATCCCGGGATCTCCGCCTTCCTCGTCGAGGACGACACGCCCGGCTTCGAGGTCGCGCGGCTCGAGGAGAAGATGGGCATCGCCGGCTCGACGACGGGTGAGCTCGTCTTCGACGGCTGCCGGATTCCCGAGGCGAACCGGCTCGGCGACGAGGGCACCGGCTTCAAGCTCGCGATGCGGATCCTCGACCGCTCGCGTCCCGGGGTCGCCGCGCAGGCGCTCGGCATCGCCCAGGGAGCGACCGACTACGCGCTCGAGTACGCGCGGACGCGCGAGACGATGGGCAAGCCGATCGCCGAGCACCAGCTGATCGCGGCCAAGCTCGCGGACATGGAGACGAAGACGGAGGCGGCGCGCGGGCTCCTGTACCGCTTCGGCCAGATGGCCGACGCGGGCGTCCCCGAGGCGGAGCTGACGAAGGCCTCGGCGATGGCGAAGCTCCTCTGCGGCGACGTCGCCATGGAGGTGACGACCGAGGCGGTGCAGATCCTGGGCGGCTACGGCTACGTCAAGGAGTACCCGTCGAGCGCTTCATGCGCGACGCGAAGATCACGCAGATCTACGAGGGCACGCAGGAGGTCCAGCGGCTCGTGATCGCCCGCGAGATGCTGAAGGAGAGCCGCGCCTTCCTGCTCGCCGGCGTCGCTAGTCGGCGTCGACGCGGCGCCGTCGCGCCGAGCTCGATCGTCCCGCCGACGAGGATGTCGGCCCGAAGGCCGGCGCGGTGGACGAGCGGGCGGACAGCCCCGGCCTCACGAGACCGCTCTTTGTGCGCGACGGCTCACCGTGCCGCTTCCCGCCGCATTGACTCCCCGGCCCGGAAACGATATCGGCTAGCAGGTTCAGCTTGACGCCGCCCGTGACCACTTCCGTCGCGCCGCCTCGCCCGTCAGGCAGACGTCCTCGAGGGCCTCGGCCTCGACCAGCGTCAGCTGGTAGCCGCGCCCAGGGCCGCTGAACGTGCCGTGGCCGGCGGCGTAGCGGTCGCCCTCGAGGCCCCGGCCTGCGAGCGCGGTCACGGTCGCGACCTTCGTCACCGGCGCCTCGCCCTTGGCCGCCACGGAGTGCCCCACGACGGATCCCGTGCCTGGCTCGACGATCCGGCGTCGCGGTCGGACACGCGATCTCGAGCGACGTGACGATCCACCTCGCCACGATCGTCCCGCCGCCGCCGAAGGACCCCGCCGGGTCGAGGAGCGGTCCCGACGGACCGTCATCATGACGGCGTGGTCTCCGTTGCACCCGCGTACGTGCGCGAGCCAACGGTGCCCGGGTCAGTCGAACCCTGTAGCATCGTCGATGGGACGAGCCCGATTTCGTCGGCGAGCCAGTGCCGATAGGTTGGGCGCCTCGTTCTCCTGCTCCGGCTACCGCGACCGGCACCCCCTCGAGGCATGCGCAGAGCTCGTCTTCCAAGCGCGACACGCCGGTCATCCTAGTGGTGGGCGTACGTCAGTCCCGCGCCGCGCCCGGCGCCCGCGAGCACGTGCCGATGCCGCGCACGGCCTGCGGATGCGGTGCTCGTTCTCGACGAGCGCGAAGCGCACGAACCCCTCGCCGCCCGGGCCGAACCGACGCCCGGTGACACCGCGACGCTCGCCTCCCGGGCGAGCAGCTCGGCGAACGCGAGCGAGCCGAGCTCGGCGTAGGCTCCGGCACGGCGCCCAGGCGAACATCGTCGCCCTTCGGCCCGGGACGTCCAGCCGCGCGCGCGAGGCCGTCGCAGAGCGTGTCGCGTCGCGACGGTAGATCTCCGCACCTCGCGCGGCGTCTCGGGTGCCTCGTTCATCGCCGTGATCGCGGCGATCTGGATCGGCTGGAACGTGCCGTAGTCGAGCCACGCTTGAGCCGGCGAGCGCGGCGACGACCGCGCGTTGCCGCGAGGAACCGACCGCCAGCCGGCCATCGAGAACGACTTCGTCAGCGTGTAGAGCTCGACGGCGACGTCGTCGGCGCCCGGGACCTGGAGGATCGACGGCGGCTCGTAGCCGTCGAAGGCGAGATCGGCGTAGGCGAAGTCGTGCACGACGCACGACTCGTGCTCACGCGCGAACGCGACGACGCGCTCCATGAACGTCGAGGTCGACGGTCGCCGTCGTCGGGTTGTGCGGGAACGAGAGCACGATGACCCGAGGCCGGGGCCGCGCGCGCTCCCACGCCTCCTCGAGGTTGGCGAAGAGGTCCTCCTCGGCGCCCATCGGCACGTGGAAGACCTCGGCGCCGGCGAACATCGGCCCGTGGATGTGGATCGGATAGCTCGGGCCGGGACGAGGGCTGCGTCGCCCGGGCTCGAGCAGCACCCACATCAGGTGCGAGAAGCCCTCCTTGGCGCCGATCGTCGTTCACGACCTGCGTCTCGGGGTCGAGCTCCACGCCGAACTCCGCCGGTACAGGTCGGCGCACTCGGGCCGGAGCTTCGGGATGCCCTTCGAGGCCGAGTAGCGGTGGTTGTGCGGCTTCGGGGCGCTTCCTGCACTTCTCGACCGCGACCTCGGGCGAGGGGAGGTCGGGGTTGCCGAAGCCGAGGTCGACGACGTCCTCGCCGGCGCGCCGGAGCTCGAGTGTCAGGTCGCGGATCGTCGCGAAGACGTACGGGGGGAGCGAGTCGATGCGGCGGAGCTCCATGCGAGGTGATGCGACCTCGTACCTCGCGTAAAAGAGTAGGAGCATGGAGGGATTAAGAGATAAGGCGGATAAGTCGCCTGGCGCCGATCGCACGTGAGGGACCTGGAGTGCATTGCCTGAAGGGCACTTCAGCCCGTGTTCCGCAGAGCAGCCGCGATCCCGGCGATCGAGCGCAGCAGCGGCCGGGTCGCGCTCTCGTCGCCGCCGCGGGCGTGGAGCAGCTCGACCTGGATCGCGTTCATCGGGTCGACGTACGGGTTCCGCAGCCGGATCGCCCGCTGGACGACCGGGTGCCGGTCGAGCAGCTCGTCCGCCTCGACGATCGCAGCACCGCCGCGACCGTCCGCGTCGTGCTCCGCCGAGAGCGCCGCCCAGAACGCTGCGGCTCGGCGCTCTGCGGGCACGAGGCGAGGTAGGCGCTCGGCGATCTCGAAGCTCGACTTCGCGAGCGTCATCTCGAGGTTCTCGAGGAGCGCCCGGAAGAACGGCCACTCGCGGTACAGGCGGCGCAGCCAGTCGAGCGCTCGCCCCGAGCCCGGCGAGCGCCGCGCCGCAGCCGTACCAGGCCGGCAGCAGGCAGCGGTTCTGCGTCCACGCGAACACCCACGGGATCGCGCGCAGCGCCTCGAGCTCGCCGGATCGGCCGCCTCCGGACGCGACGCCGGCCGCGAGCCGATCTCGAGCAGCGCGAGCTCGTCGACCGGCGTGAAGCTGCGGAAGAACGCCGGGAAGCCCGGGTCGTCCCAGACGAGCGCGCGGTAGGCCGCGCTGGGCGACCTCCGCGAGCTCGCTCCATCTTCTCGCGCGCGTCCGCGTCCGGCGGCGCGGCGCCGCGGCGCCGGGAACGCCGCGAGCAGCGTCGCCGCGACGGCCGCCTCGAGGTTGCGCTCGGCGAGCCCGGAGGCCGTACTTGAACGCGATCGTCTCGCCCTGCTCGGTCAGCTTGCAGGCGGCCGTCGACGCACCGGGCGGCTGCGCGAGGATGCCGCGTGCGTCGGCCCGCCGCCGCGGCCCGCGCAGCCGCCGCGGCCGTGGAAGATCGTCAGCTCGACGCCGCGCTCGGCGCGAGCGCGTCGAGCTCCTCCTGCGCGCGGTAGATCTCCCACTGGGCGGCGAGTAGCCGCCGTCCTTGCCCGAGTCGGAGTAGCCGACCATCACCTCGAGCGCGCGCGCGGGGAGCTGCGTCGAGCATCTCCTCGACGAGCGCGCGGCGCGGCGCGGAGGTCGGCGATCGTCTCGAGCAGCGGCACGCCCTCCAGCGCGGCGCCCGGCCTCGGCGGCGAGCCGCTCCGCCGCGAGCACGTCGTCGGCGGAGCGCGGTCATCGAGACGATCAGCCGGTCGACGCGCTCGGCGCCGTGGCGCGCCTGCGCGGCGGCCGCCGCTCGAGCGTCGCGCGAACCGCGGGCTCGTCGGTACCTGGATCGCCGTGCGTGCACGCGCACGTCGAGCTTGGCGAGATGGAGGCCGAAACGTCGACGCGCGCGCGGAGCTCGGCGAGGCGCCGTCGGCGATCGCGCGCGCCGCGGTGGGCGCGCAGGCGCGGTCGAGCGCGTCGAGATCGGCGACGAGCTCGCCGCCCGTCCGCGTACCCGTCGGCGCCGAGCCGCTCCCAGATCTCGGGAGGAACGGCGCGGTACGGCTCGTCCGCATCGCGCCGACCTCGGGCACGGGGCCGGTCGACGGTCGTGACATGCCCCACGCGGCCCCGAGCTCGCGGAGCTCGCGCGCGGGAGCGTCACGGGCGAGCTCGCGGGCGCGCTCGAGCGCCTCGCGGATCGTCTCGGGGCCGACGTTCGGGTTGCCGTCCAGGTCGCCGCCGATCCAGCTTGCCGAAGCGCAGCGGGGCCGGCGCGCCGGGAGCCGCGCGCCGCAGCGCCGCTCGAGCTCGGGCGCGCATTCCAGAAGCTCTGCTCGAAGAACCACAGCCCCTGCCGGATCTCGTCCACGACGCGTGGGCGCTTCGAGCGGATCTCGTCCGTCTGCCAGAGCACCGTGATCTCCTCCGCGAGCGCCCTCGATCGCGCGCTCGCGGCGGAGCGGCGTCGCCCGTCGTCGAGCGCGCGCAGGCGCGCGCGATCCGCCGATGCGCCGCGAGCACCGTGCGGCGCGTTGCCTCGGTCGGGTGCGCCGTGAGGACGAGCTCGACGCGCAGCCGTCGCTCCGCGGCCGGGAGCTCCGCCTCGTCGATGCCGGCCGCCTCGAGCTGCGCGAAGCGTCGGCGAGCGACTCGCGCGGGACCGCGCCCTCGGCTCGTACTCGCGGCGGCGGCGGATGCGGTGGTGCTGCTCCGCGATGTTGACGAGCTGGAAGAAGAGCGCGAACGCCCGCAGCACGCTCGCCTGGCGCTCGACTCGAGCGCCGCGACCTCGTCCGCGAGCGCTCGCCGCGATGCCGCCCGTCGCGCGCGTCGCGCGCCAGCGCGCGGATTCGCTCCTCGTCGCGAGCAGCTCCTGGCCCTCCTGCTCGACCAGCACCCGGCCGAGCAGGTCGCCGAGCAGGCGGACGTCGGCGCGAAGCGGCTCGACCGCGGCCGGATGGGACATCTCGGCCGTTCTACGCGCTGAGGGCGGCTGCCGGCACGAGTGCACGCCGCGAGGGCGACGACGTCGCCGACGACGACGAGCGCGGGGCCGGGGAGGCCGGCCGCGCGCTCGGCGAGCTCGGCGAGCGTCGCGGTGACGACCTCCTGGTCGGGCAGCGTGCCGCGCGAGACGACCGCGGCCGGTGTGTCGGCCGGGCAGCCCCGCGGCGATGAGACCGTCGGCGAGCGCCGGCAGCCGCGCCGAGGCCCATGAACAGCACGAGCGTCCCGCCGGCCGCCGCGAGCGCCGTCGTAGTCCGGCTCGGAGCCGTCGGCGGCGTGGGCCGTCGCGATCGTGACTCGGTCGGAGAGACCGCGATGGGTCACGGGGATCAGCGCCGCCGCCGGGCACCGCGGCGATCGACGAGACGCCGGGCACGACCTCGAACGGATGCCCGCCTCGGCGAGCGCGAGCGCCTCCTCGCCGCCGCGGCCGAACACGAACGGGTCGCCGCCCTTCAGCCGCACGACGTCGAGCTCGCGGCCGAGCGTGACGAGCAGCCGGTCGACCTCCTCCTGCCCGAGACCGTCGCGGCAGATGCGAGCGCGTCGGCGGGCGCCTCGTCGACGAGCTCCTCGGCGACGAGCACGTCGTGGACGACCGCGTCGCAGGCGCGCAGCAGCTCGAGACCGCGCACGGTGATCAGCCCGGGTCGCCCGGGCCGGCGCCGACGAGTGTGACGCTCACCCGAGCCTCTCCTCGACGAGCTGCTGGAAGTAATCGCGCCGCGCCTCGTACGTCGGGAAGTGCGCCTTCGCCCACGGCCGCAGATCGCGCAGCTGGCGGGCGAGCGTCGGCGTGCTCGGGGCGGACGACGGCGGCGACCTCGTCGCGCAGCCGCTGCGCGAGCGCGGGCGAGGCGCCGCCGGTCGAGATCGCGACCGCGATCGGGTCCTCGCGGTGGACGGCGGGGAGGATGAAGCTGCAGAGCTCGGGCACGTCGACGACGTTGCAGAGGAGCGCGCGCGCCTCGGCGTCGCGAAGACGCGCCGGTTGACGGACGGTGGTCGACGTCGCGGCGACGACGAGGAACCGCCCGTCGAGGTCCTCGGTGCGGTACCCGCGGCGGACGAGCTCGACGTCGAGCGCTCGAGCTCGACGGCGATCTGCGGGCGCGACGACCGTGACGCGGGCGCCGCAGTCGAGCAGGCCCTCGACCTTCTCGAGCGCGACCGGCCCGCCGCCGACGACGAGCACGTCGCGGCCGTCGAGGTCGAGGCAGGCCATGTAGTAGCGCTTCTCGGCCACGCTCAGACGCCTCGACGCTCGCGAGCCGCGCGCCCTGGCGGTCGAGCCGGACCGTCAGCTCGAGCGCCGCCGGCGGCGAACGTGAGCGTGAACGCGCCCGGGCCGACCGCGCTCAGCGAGACGCTCTCGAGCGTCCGGCCCTGCGAGCGCGGCGAGCGCCTCGCTGACCTCGCGGCCGCGCTCTGCGCGAGCTCGACCCCGCCCGGCAGCTTGCGGTAGAGCGCGCAGCAGCGCCTGCTCGCCGCCCGGCCCGTAGAGCGCGCGGACACGACCCGACTGCAGCGCGATCGTCGATCAGCGCGCTCGAGCTCGCCGGCGCCGTCCGTCGTCGAGCGGTCGCCCTCGTCCTCGAGCGCCGCGCGGAGCGCGTCGAGCTCCTCGCGGTACTCGCTCGCCGCGCACGGCGCGCGCACGGCCTGCACCTCGGCGAGCGCGACCTCGCGCTCCTCTCCCTCGAGCACGACGACCGCTCACGCGTGGGCCTCGTCGCCGAGGATCGCGTGCAGCTCGTGCTCGAAGCCGCCGGTCTCGATCGCGCAGTGCATGCCGCACTCCTTCGGTGCGTCCGTCTCCCACCACCAGCGGCCGGCGCGCACGGGCTCGCCCGCGGCGACCGCGCGGGTGCAGGGCGCGCAGCCGATCGACGTGTAGCCCGCTCGTAGAGCGGCGTGGGTCGGGCACGTCGTTCTCGCGGAGGTAGTCCCAGACCTCGTCCTCGGTCCACTCGGCGAGCGGGTTGAGCTTCACGATCGCGCCGTGGTCGTGGTCGATCTCGACCTTGCGGATGTCCGAGCGCGAGGCCCACTGGTCGCGGCGCAAGCCGGTGACCCACGCGTCGAGGCCGGCGAGCGCCCGCTTCAGCGGCTGCACCTTGCGGACGTTGCAGCAGAGCAGCCGCTTCTCGACCGAGCTGGCGGAAGAGGTTCGGCCCGTGGCGGTCGACGAGCCGCTGCACCTGGCCGGCCTCCGGCGAGAGGAGCTCGAGCCGCAGCCCCGGGTAGCGCTCGCGGAGCTGCTCGATCAGGTCGAACGTCTCCTGCGGCAGCCGGCCCGTGTCGATCGAGAACACGCGCACCGACGGGTCGATCGCGTAGGCCATGTCGATCAGCGCGACGTCGCCCTCCTGGAACGCGGTCGAGATCGCGAGCCGGTCGCCGAAGCGCGTCGATCGCCCACTCGAGCAGCTCCCACGGCTCGCGCGCCCTCGAACTCGACCGACAGCTCGCCGGCCTCCAGGTCGTCGAGCAGCTCGACGCATCGCTCACGCTGCCGCCTCCTCTCGTCGTCTGCCGGGCCTTCGCCGGCTCGCGGCCGGCGAGGACGCCCAGCTCGTCGTCGGTCGCGCGGTCGCAGAACGCCCGGAAGCCCTCGCCCTGGTCGCGCTGCTCGAGCCAGCCGGCGATCAGCCCGACCGACCGTCTCGTCGAGCTCCGTCGGTCGGCACGCGCCGGAAGAGCGGGCGGCCGATCGCCGGCGCCGGGCCGAGGCTCGCCGCGCAGGTAGATCTCGTAGGCCTGGTGGCGCTTGCCCTCCGCGTCGCGGACGGTCGTGCCCTGGAAGCCGATGTCGCCGACCCAGTGCTGGCGCGCAGGCGTGCGGGCAGCCGTCGAGGTGCAGCCGGAGCGCGGCGACGTCGTCGCCGAAGCGGGTCTCCAGGCTCTGGATCAGCGTGTCGAGGCGCGTCTTCGTCTCGGTGACGGAGAAGTTGCAGTGCGGCTCGCCGGTGCAGGCGATCGAGCCGCCGCGGATGCGGTTGGCGTCGAGGGCGAAGCCCAGCGCCGCGAGTCGAGCGCCGTCGCGTCGACGCGCGTCGTCGCGGCACGTCCGTGAGCACGAGGTTCTGCTGGCGCGTGACGCGCGACGTCGCCGCCGTGCTCCTCGGCCAGGTCGGCGAGCGCGACCATCTGGTCGCCGCGAGATCAGACCGACGTGAACCGGCACGCCGATCGAGAAGCGGCCCGTCCTGCTCGGGCTGCACGCCGAGGTGGTCGGCGAGCTGCCCGTGAGCGGCGGCAGCGTGAAGTCGGGGAGCGCGCGGCCGAGCCGGCGCTCGACCTCGGCGCGCATCCCTTCCGGGCCGTAGTCGTCGACCATGAACTTGATGCGCGCCTTGACGCGCGAGACGCGGTAGCGGAGGTCCTCCTGCCAGGCGTCGAGCAGCGCGCGCAGCACGGGCAGCGCCTCGTCCGGCGGACGAAGACGCCGAGCTCGCGGGCGATGCGCGGCACGGAGGAGAGCCCACCGCCGACGAGGACGCCGAAGCCCTCGCCCTCGTGCATCGACGCCGACGAGCGAGATGCAGTTGATCTCGGGCGCGTTGCAGCGGTGCGCGCAGGCGCGAGATCGAGATCTTGTGCTTGCGCGGCAGGTCGAAGTAGTCCGGGTGGCCGTAGAAGAACGACGTGCGCCTCGTCGACCACCGGCGTGACGTCGAACAGCTCGTCGTGGGCGATGCCGGCGACGGGGCAGCCGGTGACGTTGCGCACGGCGTCGCCGCAGGCGCCGGCGGTCGTCAGCCCGGCGGCGTCCAGCGCGTCGAACACGCTCGGGCAGCGACGGCGAGCTCGAGGTAGTGGAGCTGGATCGTCTGCCGCGTCGAGAGCTCGCCCGCGCCGCGCCCGTACGTGTTCGAGAGCTCGCCCGACCGCGCGCAGCTGCGCGGGCGTCAGGCGTCCGGCCGGCGAGCTTGATGCGGAGCATGAACGTCCCGATCTTCGGCTTGTCGTGGTAGAGGCCCCACCACTTGAGCCGGACGATGTCCTCCTCCGGGATGTCCGCGTACCCGGTGGCGATCAGGTGCGGCAGCTCGTCGAGGATCCCGAGCGGGCTCTTCTCGCGCTTCAGCCGCTCGACGCTGTTCCGCTTGAGGACGAGCTCGAGGGTCGGCGGCTCGGCGAGTGGGCCACGCCTGGGTGCCGTTCGGCTGCCATCCCCGCTGCTCCTCTCGTCGCCGGCGGGCCGTCGTCCGCTGTCGTGCCCGGAAGCGGCAGAGCCTCGGTTCCCGGAGGCCCTGCGGGTGCGGTCACCACGGCGATCGCGACGCGTTTGCCATCTGCCCGCTTGCCGCTCCGGGGGGACGGCTCGCGGCTGGATGTCGCACCTGACGGGCCGGAGCCCCGGTTGCGGCGGTGTCATCGGGCCAGATCCCTCAACCGCTCGCGATGGCTAACGCTTCAGTATGTATAGCAACGTTACTTCACTCAGCAAGTAACGAAAAGGGTGGTCGCGCACCACACGAAGGGGGGGTTGCGACCAACCGCGAACCAACCACCCCCAGGGGCACCCCCGGTGCCCCTGATGTCACGTCATCGGCGAAGTCCTGCCCGATGGGTGACAGCCCGCGCCGCGTTCGCGACGGGCGAGCCCCTCGCGCAGGAGCTCGCCGAGGTCAGCTACGACATCGTCGCGACCGGCGCCGTTCCCGCCTTGCTCGCCCAGTATTGGTTCAGCGCCCCCTGCACCTTGATGAACCACACGAAGGCGCCCGCGATCGGGAGCAGGAGCCAGAGGCCGGTCCAGCCGGTGAACGGTGCCTCGCGACCGTCCGCCTTGAACATCTTCCCGACGTCGGACGGGATGAGGAACCACGTGACGGGCGAGATGAGGATGTAGATCACGAGGCCGACGACACCGCCGACGCCGATGCCCGAGTGCTCCTTGACCTCGTCCTGGGTCTTGAACACCCAGTAGAGCGTGTAGATCCCGAGCGTGATGATCGCTCAGGACGATCGCGAACCCGATGCCCCGCGGTTGGCCCAGTGGGCCGGTGGTTGAAGCATGTGTGCTCATGGGCGGGGATTCTGCGCGATCGGCTCGGCGCCTGCGCGGATCGTCGGCGGCGTTGCCGCCGGGTAGCGGCCGCGGACGTCGTCGACGTATCCGGCGAGCGTGTCGGCCGTCGCCGGGTCGTGGATCTCGAGCACGTCCTCGGCGTTCCGCTCGCCCGAGCGGGAGAAGTTGAAAGAGCCGACGAACGACACGTCGTCCGCGACCACGACCTTCGCGTGCATGAAGTCCTGCACGCTTCCGGGCGACCAGGCCGTCGAGGGCTTTCCGGAGAACGAGCCCGCGGTGACGATCGCGTCGAGCAGCGGGATCTTCCAGGCGCTCACCCCGTTGCGGGCCCACTGCCGGAAGACGTCGTCGGACTGCGTGTCGTCGACCACCCCGGCGACGTCGCAGCGGCGCTCTTTCACGACCTCCGCGAGCGTGCCCAGGATCGGGCCCGCCGTCAGCACCGGCGACGCGATCCGCACACGACGGCGCGCGCGACCGATGTGCTTCGCGACGCGATGCGACAGCGCTTCGCCATGTCCGGGCGTGAACCACGGGCGGACGGACACGCCGCCGTCGAGCTCGACGGGCCGCGGCTCGACCGTGCCGCTGCCGGCAACGGCGCCGCGCCCCCAGAGCTCTTCGAACGCGAGCGTGTACGCGAACGCGAGCCGCTCGGCACGGATCACGCGCACGACGACGTTCTCCTGGCGCGTCCACGAGTCTTCCGTCCAGTTCATCGACCCGGTCCACACCCCGGCCCCGTCGCGGACGCAGAACTTGTGGTGCATCAGATCCGGGATGCCCGCGATCCCGCGCGTCTCGACGGGGAGGGCCTCGATGGCCGAGGGACGCGTCTCGGGCGGTGGGGAACGGGGATCGGGCCCGGGTGATCGACGTTGTAGAGAAGGCGCACCCGAACGCCGCGCTGGTGCGCCGCGAGGAGCGAGGCGAGAACGAGCGCGCCGGCCTCGGTTTCGAGCCGCACATCGTAGAGCGCGAGGTCGAGCGTCTCGCGAGCGTCGTGGAGGAACGCGGCGATCTGTCCCGCGACCCTCGCGGCGGGCTGGCCGCCGTCGGTGAGCGTCGTCAGCTCGATGGACAAGCGCCGCTACGAGGCGGCGGCCCGGGCGCGCACCTCGGCCTCGTGGGCGCGCTTCCGCGCCCGCCAGTCTTTGGAGGCGTCTGTCAAGGGCACGTTCATAGGCTACGCCCCGGAGGGGTGGTAGAAGACATCGAGCGCCTTGTCGTGCGCGACCCTGAGCGCGAAGAACTTATCCGACTTGGTGTCGCGGACCGTCACCGCGAGCTGGTCGTCGCGCTCGTCCCAGAGGAGCGTGACCTCGAGCCCGTGGCTCTCGCGGTAGGGCGGCTCCCTTAGCGACCCACCGCTTGCCGCGGTGTTGATCATCGTGGCTCCTTAGCGGTGATGCTCCGTAGCCGTGGGACACACGCGCGCGCGTGCGCACGGCGTGGCCAGGCCGCGGCGACGGCGACGGCGGGTAGCCAGATCGTCTCGAGCACGTAGCCGTTGATGGCGGCCACGACCCAGACCGCGGCGGAAAGCGCCCGAACACGGACCCTGTGCCAGTGAGCGCGGCGGAACATCCACTACGCTCGCTGGTCGATGGGCTCGATTCTGGATGCGTTCTCTCTGGCGGGGCGGAGGGCGATGGTCACGGGCGGCAGTCGGGGTTTGGGCAAGGAGATCGCGTTGGGACTTGCGCAGGCGGGTGCCGACCTTGTGCTCGTCGGGCGCGAACGCGCGTCGCTTGATGACGTGGCGCGGGCGCTCGCAGGGCTCGGCTCGGACGTGGCGACGCTTGCTGCGGACATGTCTGTGCCAGAGGAGGCCGAGGAGACGGCCAGGCGTGCCGTCGACGAGTTCGGGCCGATCGACGTCCTCGTGAACAACGTTGGCGGCCGGCGATTCAATGTGCCAACCGAAGAAATGTCGAGCGACACATGGAGGACGCAGCTCGACCTCAACGTCACGAGCGCATTTGTTTGCACGAAGGTCGTCGGCGGGGAAATGGTCAAACGGCGGTCGGGCCGGATCGTGAATGTTGCGTCGATCTCTGGCATGGTCGCCAACCGCGGCATCACGGGACGTGGCTACGAGGCGGGAAAGGCTGCGCTCGCGGCGTTTACGCGTGCCGTCGCCGCCGATTGGGCGCCCTACGGTGTCACCGTGAACGCAATCGCGCCCGGCGTCTTCCTCACCGACCCGAACCGCCGCTGGTTCGATGAGCACCCGGAGTTGAAACATACGATCGAGAGCATGGTGCCGATGGGACGGCTCGGGCACCCGCGCGAGATCGCACCGCTTGCTCTCTATCTCGCGAGCGACGCATCGAGCTTTACCACCGGTGCCGTCATCGTGATCGACGGCGGTTACACGCTTTGGTGACTGATCGCGACTGCTTGTGCCCGCGGGAGCGGTGAACACTTGCTCGCAAGCTGGCTCTACTACGCGAGCGCACGTCTGGTGAACCTGAATCGGAATGGCTGTCGCGCTTCGCCGTCAGCCGGGTGGGCGCGATAATCAGGCGCTCGAGAGTTGTTCTCGACGGGCCTTCTTGTAGGCGCGCTTCGCGGCCTGGTAGGCCTCGAGCGCCGCGACCGAGTCGACGTCGCCGAGCGTCGGATAGCTCGGTGCGAGCGGCTTCGCCGCCTCGACGCCGAACCGCTTCGCGAGGACGGCGGAGACGCCAGCACCTTCATGTCGCCGAAGCCGGGCATCGCGCGGATCCGCCGCTCGAGGTCTTTCGCGTCCGTCGCCTCGGTCCAGACGCGCTCCGCGTGCCCGTCGTACTCGGCTGCGATGTGGGCGCAGAGGTCGTGAACCCGCTTCGACATCGTGCCGGGGAACCGGTGGATGGCGGGCGGCTGGCGGAAGAGCGCCTCGAGCTCGCCCGGGTCGGTCGCGGCGATCGCGCCGGCGTCGAGCGGGCCGAGTCGGCGCTGGAGCTTCAGCGGGCCGGCGAACGCCGTTTGCACGGTTATCTGCTGGTCGAGCGCGAACCCGATCAGCAGCGCGAGCGGATCCTGGGCGATGAGCTCGTCGGCCTCGTCGTCGCCCGTGAAGTACAGCCGATCGGGTGACGTCATGGCTCGATGCTAGCCGTTTGCAGGCACGATGCCTTCGGGCAGCAGCCCGAGCGTCTCGTACCGCTCGAACGCGGCGCGCCACAGCGGCTCGGCCGCGACGATCTCCGCGACGAGCGCGGCCGCTCGCTCGATGTCGCCGTTCCGCGCATGCGCGAACACGACGGCGGCCATGACGTCCTCGTCGGGCAGCCCGGCTGCGCGAGCGGCTGCGCCCTCCTCCTCGGCGCTCGCGCCCGCCTCGATCCGGTTACGGCGGCGATAGCCCGCCGCCATGCGCTGGAGTCGCCGGAGCTCGGCGAGCGGCTCCGGATGGTCGTCGACGCGGAGATCGAAGACGCGCTCGTGCGCGGGCGCATCCTCGCCGGTCACGACGACGAGCCCCGCCGCCTGGCGGCCGCGGAAGTCGCCGCCGGCCGCCTCCGCCGCGTCGAGCGCGGCGAGGAGGCGCTCCGCCAGCGGACCCGGCGTCGCGGTGAACGCGTCGCCCATCGCCGGCCACACCTCGGCCGAGCGGAGCATGTTGCCCTGGACGCTGAACCCCGCACCCTGGAGGTCGCCGCAGTGCGGGATGCAGCTCGCGCCGGTGTGCGCGGCCGTCTGTCCCTTGCGGTCGACGAATGCGACCTGCCGCACGTCGCGCAGCTCGTCCTCCGCCAGCAGCTCGTCGAGCGCTTCGCGCGGAGGCACGCCTCTTTGCATCGACGCGAGCCCGCGCGGGCCGTAGCCACGCTCGGTGAACGACTGCGTCGCGACGACGCCGACCCCGGGCAGCGCCCACGCGCATGCGGCGCCGGTGTTGAACGCGCGCGACTGCACCGCGACTCCGAGCTCGTTGCCCTCGGGATCCCACGCGGCGATCGAGTACGTCATGGCTTCACGCTATCGACCTGTCGACGGCCGTACGGGAAGCCGTAGGCCTGAGCCCGCGCCCGAGGGCTACCCTCGAGGCGTGGATGCGCTCGCATCGCTGTCCCCTGCGACGAGAGCCTGGTTCGAGCGCGCGTTCCCCGGCCCGACGCCCGCGCAGGAACTGGCCTGGCCGGCGATCGCGACGGGAGCGCACGTCCTCGTGCAGGCGCCGACGGGCTCCGGGAAGACGCTCGCCGCGTTCCTCCAGGGCATCGACCGGCTGAACGAGACGCCGGGCGAGGGCCTCCGGCTGCTCTACGTCTCACCGCTGAAGGCGCTCAACTACGACGTCGAGCGGAACCTCCGCGGCCCCCTCGCCGGGCTCGGCTCGCAGCTCACGGTCGGTGTGCGCACCGGCGACACGCCGCAGCGCGACCGGCAGCGGATGCTGCGAACTCCGCCCGACGTTCTCATCACGACTCCCGAGTCGCTGTTCCTGCTCCTCACCTCGCAGGGGCGCGAGATCCTGCGGAGCGTCGAGACGCTCATCCTCGACGAGGTGCACGCCGTCGCCGGCACGAAGCGCGGAACGCACCTCTCGATCTCGCTCGAGCGGCTCGAGCAGGTCGTCGAGCGACCGTTCCAGCGGATCGGGCTCTCGGCCACGCAGCGGCCGCTCGCCGAGATCGGGCGCTTCGTCGCCGGCACCGGGCGCGAGATCACGCTCGTGGACGCCGGCCAGAGCAAGGAGCTCGACCTCGAGGTCGTGATCCCGGTCGAGGACATGCGCGAACTCAACGCACGCAACCAGCTGTCGCAGCCGGTGGTACAGGACGGAGTGGAGATGGACTCCGGGTACGAGGCGAACGTCCGCTCGATCTGGCCCTCGATCTACCCGGCGCTGCTCGAGCTCGTCCGTGCCCACCGCTCGACGATCGTCTTCGTCAACAACCGGCGGCTCGCCGAGCGGCTCGCACTCCGCATCAACGAGCTCGCCCAGGCGGACGCCGAAGGCGGCGTCGCCCATGAGTTCAAGGAGATCGCGCGCGCGCATCACGGCTCATTGGCGCGGGAGCAGCGGGTCCTGATCGAGGAGGACCTGAAGGCGGGTCGCATCCCGTGCCTCGTCGCGACCTCGAGCCTCGAGCTCGGGATCGACATGGGCGCCGTCGACCTCGTCGTCCAGGTCGAGAGCCCGAAGTCGGTGGCGCGTGGCCTACAGCGCGTCGGCCGCGCCGGCCACGAGCTCGGCGCCGTCTCGAAGGGCCGCATCTTCCCGAAGTTCCGCGCCGACCTGCTCGAGTGCGCCGTCGTGGCGAAGGCGATGCGCGAGGGAGCGATCGAGGAGACGGCGATCCCGCGCAACCCGCTCGACGTCCTCGCCCAGCAGGTCGTCGCGATCTGCGCCGAGGACGAGATCGCCGTCGACGAGCTCCACGACCTGCTTCGCGGCGCCTACCCGTTCGCCGAGCTCCCGCGCGCGCAGCTCGACAACGTCCTCGACATGCTCGCCGGCCGGTACCCGTCCGACGAGTTCGCCGAGCTGCGGCCGCGCATCGTCTGGGACCGCACCGCCGGCGTGATCCGCGGCCGCACGGGCGCGCGACGGCTCGCGGTGACGAACGCCGGGACGATCCCCGACCGCGGGCTGTACGGCGTCTTCCAGTCGGACGGCGGCGGTCGGGTCGGCGAGCTCGACGAGGAGATGGTGTACGAGGCCCGCGAGGGGCAGACGTTCATGCTCGGCGCCTCGACCTGGCGGATCGAGGAGATCACGCGCGACCGCGTGCTCGTCTCGCCGGCTCCCGGCGTCCCCGGCGCGGTGCCGTTCTGGAAGGGCGAGGGAGTGGGGAGGCCGTACGAGCTCGGGGCGCGAATCGGGGCCGCCTCGCGCGAGCTTGCCGCGCTCTCCGACAAGAAGGCGACGGCGACGCTCCGCGACGAGTACCACCTCGACGAGCTCGCCTCGAAGAACCTGCTGACCTTCCTGCGCGAGCAGGAGGCCGCAAGCGCGCTGCCGACCGACCGGACGGTGGTCGTGGAGCGGTTCCGCGACGAGATCGGCGACTGGCGGGTCTGCATCCTGACGCCGTTCGGCGGACGGGTCCACGCGCCGTGGTCGATGGCGCTCGCAGGCGAAGCTCCGCGACACGCTGTCCCTCGAGGTCGCAGTCCCTCTGGTCGGACGACGGGATCGCCCTCCACCTCCCGGACGCGGACGTGCCCCCTGCGCTCGCCGACCTGCTCGTCGAGCCGGACGAGCTCGAGGAGCTCGTCGTCCAGGAGGTGGGCCAGACGGCGCTCTTCGGGGCGCGCTTCCGCGAAAACGCTGCCCGCGCGCTCCTCATCCCGCGGCGCCGTCCCGGCCAGCGGACGCCGCTCTGGCAGCAGCGCCTCAAGGCGCAGAGCCTGCTCGAGGTCGCGCGGCCGTACGGCTCGTTCCCGATCGTGCTCGAGACGTATCGCGAATGCCTGCAGGACGTCTTCGACCTCCCGGCACTCCGGGGCATCCTGCACGGGCTCTCCAGCCGGGAGCTCGACCTCGTCGAGGTCGAGTCGGCGTCCGCCTCGCCGATGGCCGCCTCGCTCCTCTTCGACTACGTCGCGACGTACATGTACGCGGACGACACGCCCGCCGCCGAGCGGCGCGCGCAGGCGCTGTCGCTGGACCGCGAGCTCCTCCGCGAGCTGCTCGGACAGGAGGAGCTGCGCGACCTCATCGACCCCGGCGCGCTCGCAGACGTCGAGGGGTCGCTTCGGCCCGTGCCGCGGAACGCGGACGAGCTCCACGACCTCCTGCGCCGGGTCGGCGACCTCCGCACGGGCGAGCTCGACGCGGGCTTCGCCGAGACGCTCGTCCGCGAGCGGCGCGCCTTTCGCGCGACGGTGGGCGGCGCCGACGCGGTCGTCGCCGCCGAGGACGCCGGGCTGTACCGGGACGCCTTCGGCGTCATGCCGCCGGGCGGGCTGCCCGAGAGCTTCCTGGAGCCGGTCGACGACGCGCTCGACCGTATCCTGCTCCGCTATGCCCGCGCGCACGGCCCGTTCACGACCGGCGACGCGGCAGCCCGGTACCGCCTCGAGCCCGACGGCGTCGAGATCCGGCTCGCGGCGCTCGAGACACGCGACCTCCTCGTTCGCGGTGAGCTCCGCCCCGGCGGCGTCGAGCGCGAGTGGTGCGATCCGGACGTCCTTCGCCGCATTCGCCGCGCCTCGCTCGCCGTGCTTCGGCGCGAGGTCGAGCCGGCCGAGCAGGTTGCGCTCGGCCGCTTCCTGCCCGCGTGGCACGGGATCGACCGGAAGGCGACGCTCCGCGAGGCGCTCGTGCCGCTCCAGGGGCTCGCGCTCCCCGTCGGGCTCTGGGAGACGGAGATCCTTCCCCGGCGTGTCCCCGGCTACCAGCAGGCAGCGCTCGACCAGCTGTGCGCGTCGGGCGAGGTCGTCTGGGTCGGCGCGGGGCTCGATCGCGTGGCGCTCTACTACCGCGAGGACGCCTCGCTCCTCGGGCCGCCCTCGACCGGCGAGCCGCTGAGCGGGCCCGCGCACGACGCGATCCGCGCTGCGCTCGGCCGGAGCGCGGAGTTCTGGCCCGACCTGCTCGTCGCGACCGGGCTCGATGCTGGCGAGGCGCTGCCGGCCCTGTGGGAGCTCGTCTGGGGCGGCGAGGTGTCGAACGACGCCTGGGCGCCGCTTCGCGCGAAACGCCGCTACGGCGTCCCTGCCGTCGAGCGTCGGCCGCGCCGTTTCTCGCGCGCGCGGGGCTCGGCGCAGGTCGCGACGGCCGGGCGCTGGTCACTCACCGCACGGCTCTTCGCCGGCGGTGACGCGCCGCCGCACGGCGATCGCCGTGCGCTCGCCGAGCTCCTGCTCGAGCGACAGGGGATCGTCACGCGCGACGGCGTCCGCGCCGAAGGGATCGTCGGCGGCTACGGCGCCGTCTACGGCGAGCTGAAGGCGCTCGAGACCGTGGGCGCGTGCCGCCGCGGGTACTTCGTCGAAGGCCTCGGTGGGGCCCAGTTCGCGCTCCCCGGCGCCGTCGAGCGGCTCCGAGAGCTCCGACGCGTCGACGACGACGAGCCGCTCGTCCTCGCGGCCGCGGACCCGGCCCAGCCCTACGGCGGCGTCCTGCCGTGGCCGAAGCGGGCAGGTGCGCGCGCGGCGCGGGTCGCCGGCGCCCATGTCGTGCTCCTCGGCGGCGAGGCTGCGCTCTACGTCGAGCGCGGCGGGCGCTCGCTGCTCCCGCTCCGCGATCCCGATTCGGACTGGCTCCGGCCAGCGGTCGCGGGGCTCGTCGAGTGGGTTCGCGCCGACCGTGGCCGGCGACTGTCCGTCGAGCGGTTCGACGGCAGGCCGGTCGTCGAGAGCGACGTCTTGCAGCTGCTCGTCGAAGCGGGCTTCCTCGCCGGCCCGAAGCGCGCCGTGCTCCGACCCTGAGCCGAGAGCTCAGCCGGACCAGCGAAACGGGGCGGTCCCCCCGGATCCGCCCCGTCTCGTTCCCGTGTTCGGACGGTCGCTACGGGAGTGCGACTCGGTCGCGATTCCGCGCCGAGAGATAGAGAGCTCCCATCGCCGCCGCAAGCAGTGCCGCCATCCCGGCTCCGAAGCCGACCCACGTCCAGTTGACCTCGGAGTCGCCGTTGCTCGCGAACGTGGAGTTCGTCTCGAAGCCGTGCGCCTGGAAGACCTGTCCGCGTGTCCGCGGGCTGTCGCCCGTCAGCCCGGCGGGCTCCTGGCCCACGACCCGGGTGATCGGCGAGTCACCGGTCAGCCCGAGCGACTGCTGCTGCTCGCCCTGGAAGAGGCTCTGATCGACGCCGATCCCGTGGCTGAGGTACGGGATCGCGCCCGGGGCCGCGGACGCCTGGGCGTTCGCCTTGGCGGCCGCCTCCGCCGCGATCGCCGTGCGGATCGCGGGATCGAGCTCGTCGACCGTGCCCGAGAACTGCGACTGATCGACACCGATGCCGTGGCTCAGATAGGGGATCGTCCCCGGCTGGACAGCCGGCTGCCCCGTCACCGACGTGCCGCTGCCGCCGCCGCCCTCGACGTCCATGACGTATGCGGACGCCGGGCCTACCAGGAGCGCGGCGACCGCGGCGAACACTGCGGTGGTGAGAATCATTCGTGTGTTGAAGTTGTCGTTCATGTCCCGTGTCCTCCTCGACCGTTCGACCATGGCCGGGACGCTAGGAGGGCGCCGGTTCCGCGTCGTGCACGGATGACGCGCACAATGTGTAACGCTTGTCACACATGGAATGGCGCATCTTCTCGGGGATCCCGGAGGAGGACGTCCGGGCCGTGCTCGCGCTCGCGCGCCGCAGCACGTACCGGCGCGGCGAGGTGGTCTTCCACCGGCACGACCCGGCCGACGCCGTGCACCTCATCACCAAGGGTCGCTTCGACGTCCGCGTGACAACATCCCACGGCGACGAGGTCGCGCTCGCGATCCGCGGCCCCGGCGAGACCTTCGGCGAGCTGGCCGTCGTCACGGAGGAGGAACGCAGCGCGACGGTCACCGCGCTCGAGCCCGGCGAGACGCTCGTCGTCAGAGGCACTGAGCTCCGGCGACTCGCAAAGCGGCACGCGACGCTGGACGAGGTTCTCGTGCGCCTGCTCGCCGAGCGCGTGGCGTTCCTGTCCGAGCGGCTCGTCGAGGCCTACACGGTCGACGCCGAGACGCGCGTCGCCCGGCGCGTGCTCGAGCTCGGCCGCGTGTACGGCGGGTCTCCTCCGATCGTCATCCCGCTCATCCAGGACGACCTCGCGGCACTCGCGGGCACGTCGCGCGCGACGGTGAACCGTGTGCTCCGGGAGGCCGAGCGTCGCGGGCTGGTCGAGCTCGGACGCGGGCGCACCGTGTTGAAGGACCCCGACGGCCTCGCGCGGCTCGCCCGCGTCGGCACCCCTCAGGCCTCGTAGAGCGGCCGCACTTCCGCCATGCGCTCGGCCCAGTCCGGTGGCTGCTCGCCGGCGAGGTGCGCTGCGAGTCGATCGAGGTAGGAGTGCCAGCCGCTGCCGTACCCGGTCGCCCAGTCGGCGGGGAGCGCGGTGTGGACGAGCGCGAGGCGCGTGGCGGCACCGTCGTCGAGCGCCTCGAGCGTCCACGTGACCTGCGCGTCACCGTCGTCGGGGAACGGCCAGCGGTACGCGAGCTCGCGGGGAGGGTCCCAGACGGTCACGGTTCCCGTCATGCGCCCGTCGCCCGGGTCGAACGACGCGACGCCACCCACGCGCGGCTCGATCGTCGCCGGCATGAACCAGTGGTCGAGCGCCGACGTCGTCGTCAGCGCCTCCCACACCGCGTGCGGCGGATGGCGCACGACTCGCTCGAAGCGCGCCGTCCTCGTGGCGCCGACTCCGTCGACTGTCCCGATCGGTGCATCGGCTGTCATCGCGGATCGCTCCTTTCGTCGAGGTGGCGCTCGAGCGCGTCGAGGCGTGGCTCCCAGAACGCCCTGATCGACGTGAGCCACGCGTCGACATCCTCGAGTGGACGCGGGTCGAGCGCGTAGACGCGTTGCTGCGCGCGCGGCCGGACGCGCACCAGCCCGGCTTCTCGGAGCACGCGGAGGTGACGCGAGATCGCGGGCCGAGAGATCGTGAACGCGGCCGCGATCTCGCCGGCCGTCCGCTCGCGCTCCGCGAGCAGTCCGAGCACTCGGCGCCGCGTAGGGTCGGAGATCGCGTCGTAGGGGGTCGTCGTCACGCGGTCTATGTAACAGGTCGGTTACATAGCGTCAAGCGCTGTTGACTCCGACATACGCTTGGGTGCGTGCCAGAGGGTGATGCCGTCCGTCGAGCCGCCGACAGGCTCGCGGCGCTCGCCGGCGATCGCATCGAGGCGTCGGCGCCGCATCCGCGTGGCACGCTCGTCGCCCGCGCGGTCGACGGACGCGTGCTCGAGCGAGTCGACGTCGTCGGGAAGAACCTCCTGCTCGGCTTCGAGGGCGGCGTGGTCGTGCACAGCCATCTCGGGATGAAGGGCCGCTGGCGTGTGTCGCCCATCGGAACGGCGTCGTTCGGCCGGCCGTGGCTCGTGCTGCGCGGCTCGGCGCTCGAGGCACGCCTCTGGAACGGCTCGACGCTCCGGCTCGCGACAGGAACCGAGCTGCGGCTCGGCCCGGATCTTCTGCCCGCGGAGGCGGACGCCGACGCGCTGGCGAGGCGGGTTGTCGCGGTGGGCGCGACGCGGCTCCTCGGCGACGCCCTCTTGGACCAGCGGCTCGTCGCCGGGATCGGAAACATGTGGCTCGCCGAGCTCCTCTGGCACGGGCGGCTCTCGCCGTGGCTCGTCGCGGGAGACGTGGACGTCACGAGGCTCGGTGCCGCCCTCGGTTGGGCCCAGGCGGAGATGCGGAGAGCGGTGGCGGGCGCCCGCCCGGTGCGGGCCGTCTACCGCCGGGCAGGTCGGCCGTGTCCACGATGCGGTACGCCGATCAGCGCTCGAGGGCTGGGCGACCGGAACCGGACGGCGTACTGGTGCCCGACGTGCCAGGTGCCCGGGCCGGCCGAGCGCGCCGCGTGAGACAGGAATCGCGCCGCTCGGCGCGTACCGGGAGACATGGCCGTTCGAGCGCCGCAGCTCCATCACGCGCTGCGCGCATTCGTGCTCGGTGCGTTTGCGTACCTCCTGCGAGAGCTCGAGGATGCCGGGGAGGCGCTGCCGTTCGCGTTCGAGGAGCACACCGGCAAGGACGGCCCGGCGCTCTACGAGTACCGGCCTCTCGTTCGCGACTTCGTCGAGTCGCGCACGGACCGGCTGCGCGGGCGCGAGGACGCGACGATCGCGCTCGAGGAGCTCGTCCGCGAGCCGGCGGCGGGGATCTACGCGCGCGCCCATGCCGGTGCCGATCCGTCGGAGGACGACGCGCTCTTCCGTACCGTGCTCGTCGACCTCCTCATCCGGGTCGCCGAGGCGTGCGGCGGCTTCGACTGGGACGACGACTCGTTCGACCGCGCCTACGCGGAGCTCGAGCACTCGCTCTTCGGGGAGCGCCGGACGTACGTCGCCGTCGCGCCGCTCATCGGAATCACCACCGGGATCCAGCGGGAGCTCGGCGAGGGCGTTCGCGTCCGCGCCGCGGCCGACGGCGAGCTCGCTCGCCACTGGCCCGAGGCGACGGGGCTTCTGCCGCCCGGTTTCGGTCGCGAGGCCGACCGGTACTGCGTGCTCGAGGTGCGCGCTGCGCTCGGTGCCGGTGAGGACGTGCCGGACGCGCCCGCCGAGATCGCCGACGCAGTCTCCGCGATCCGACTCGCGACCGCGGCGCCGCTGGCGGCCGGCCCGGTCCTCTTCGAGACGCTCGACGGCCGGCCGTACGGGATCCGCCCGGTGCTTCCGATCGCCGCGACGCAGCCCCCGGGCGAGCCCACGCGGCTCGACGAGTTCCGCGGCCCGCTCGCGGCCGAGCTCCTCGTCCGGCTCGGGCTCGCGGACGCCGACACGTACCTCGCCGAGGCGCTCGACCGCTGGGAGCTGTCGCTCTTCCAGCACGAGCCGTTCCGCTCGGCGCAGCTCCGTGCGTCGCTCGCCGCGCTCCTCGGCGCGACGTGGCCGCTCCGCGCTTCGGTGCTCCTCGAGGAGGACGCCGAGCGGCGCGAGGCGCTCCACCGCGACCTGACGGCGCTCGCCGACGGTGCCGAGGCGACGTCTCCGGCGGCGACCGCCGTGCGTCGGGCGCTCGTCGACGTCCTGCGTGAGGGTGATCGGGCGGGGCTCGTCGGCCGGCTCGACCGGATGCTGCTCGGGTTCCCCGTTTCCGGGCACCTCCGCGCAGCGTCGTAGGGTCCCGTGGACTTCTCTACGTTGACCGAGCGCGCGCTCGCGGTGCGAGAGGGCTACGAGGAGTACGAGCAGCGCACGTATGCGCGGCCGTGGTCGCTCGAGGAGCTGACCCCCGGGCTCGTCGGCGACGTGGGGGATCTCGCGAAAGCTCGTCCAGGCGCGCGAAGGCGTTCGCGCGGTCGAGGACGCACAGGCGCGGCTCGAGCACGAGCTTGCGGACGTCCTCTGGTCGGTGATCGTCATCGCCGCGCGGTGCGACGTCGATCTCGAGGCGGCGTTCGTCGCGACGATGGACGAGCTCACCGAGTGGCTCGCGCGTGCGACGGAGTCCGATCAAGTCGGCCCGTAGGCAGGCATGACGCGGGCTTGCGGGTGCATCGAGCCGACGAGTGCCGCGACGCCGTCACGATCCTGGCACGAACTCGTCACCCACCGGTGACGACATCCCGCCTACGGTCGGTGCATGGAGAAGGCACGGAGCGTTCTCGAGCGGTTCGAGCGGATCGAGTCCATGCGACGGGCGAACGCGGGCCCGGTCGAGCTCCTCGAGGAGCTCCGCGCCCTTCTCCGGGAGGCGGAGGCATGGGCACGCGAGGAGGGAGGTGATGCCGGGAGCGCGGCGGTCGGCCGACTGCGGGAGGCGCTGGCGCGTGACATGATCGGTGCGTGATCTCGCACTGGGACGACGTCGCGTCAGTCCGCCGCGAGCGAGGCCACATCTGCGGGGAGTGGCAGGCGCTCACAGGGGATGCGTCCGACTGGATCGGGGTGCAGCGCATCCGCGTGGAGCCCGGAAAGTGGTCGACGCCGCTCCACCTGGAGGGTGTCGACGAGGAGATCTTCTTCGTCCTCGCGGGCACGGGTCTCTCGGTGCAGCGGATCGGCGCGACCGAGGAGGCGTACGAGATCGGACCCGACGACTGCCTCGTCCACCTCGCGCTCGTGCATGCGCACACGCTGCAGGCGGGGCCTGACGGCCTGGACGTCCTCGCCTTCGGCGAGCGGAGTTACGCGGCCAACACGCTCCTGCCGCGCGCCGGTGTCTCATGGCTCGGCCCGACCTGGGTGCTCGAGGGCGCGCCGGACGACCACCCCTGGAAGCGCGAGGCGAAGGCAGGCGCGCCTAAGGTCGGCGAGCCCACCGAGCGGCCCGCCCGGATCGTCAACGTCGGCACAGTGGAGGCCGAGCCGCGCGAGGGGGCGACGGTCGCCCGGACCGCGCGCAACCTCGGCGGGGCGGCGGGGTCGTACAAGACCGGCCTCAGGCACTTCGTGGTGGAGCCCGGCAGGCTCCTCAACCCGCCGCACTGCCACAGTGCCGAGGAGGAGATCTTCGTCGTCCTCGACGGCGAGGGCTCGCTCGAGCTCTGGCCGCACTTGAGGTTCGGCGGCGACCACGAGACGCACCCCGTTCGGCGGGGGAGCGTCGTCGCGCGCCCGGCGGGCACCGGACGACCGCACACCTTCCGGGCGGGGGACGAGGGGCTCACCGTGCTCGCGTTCGGCACGCGTGACCCGCGGGACATGACGTACTACCCTCGCTCGGGAAAGGTGAGTCTTCGCGGCCTGGGTGTCATCGGCCGACTCGACGTGCTGGACTACTGGGACGGTGAGGATTGAGACGGTCGTGAAGGAGTCGGCGGGACCGCGGTGAACGAGGCGAGGTCATGGGACTCATTCGTCTCCGCCCGCGACCGTCGGGGTCGTCGCGGTCGGCCTCCGCTCCGGAGCCCGAAGCCGAGGTGGTCGACCACATGGCCGCACCGGAGCCGGTCGTCGTGAGCGAGCCCGCGGGCGAGCCTGCTCCCGTCGTGACGCCGACGTTCGGCACGCCGGCAGTCGAGTCGCTCGTCGAGCCCGCGACCTCCGACCGCGTCGCGACGCGGGTGATCGCGTTTGCGAACCAGAAGGGCGGCGTCGCCAAGACGACGACCACGCTGAACCTCGGCGTCGCGTTCCACGAGATGGGCCTTCGCGTGCTCCTCATCGACCTCGACCCGCAGGGCAACCTGACGATGAGCCAGGGGCTGAATCCCGACGTCATCGAGCGGTCGATGTTCGACGTGCTCGTCCACAAGGTGCCGATCTCCGAGATCATCGAGAAGCGCGAGGTCGACCTCGCCGTTGCGTCGATCGACCTCGCCGGTGCCGAGCTGGCGCTGAGCTCCCTCATCGGCCGTGAGCGGTCGCTCGAGAAGGCGCTCGCCGAGGTACGCGGCTCCTACGACTTCGTGCTCGTCGACACACCGCCGTCGCTCGGTCTCCTGACCATCAACGCGTTCGTCGCGGCGACCGGCGTGATCGTGCCCGTGCAGTGCGAGTACCTCTCCCTGCGGGGGCTCGTGCAGCTCGAGAACACCCTCGCGATGGTGCGCGAGAACCTCAATCCGCACGTCGCGGTGGAGGGGATCGTCGCGACCATGTTCGACGGGCGCACGCTCCACTCCCGTGAGGCGATCGAGATCCTCGAGGAGAACTTCGGCGACCTCGTCTTCAAGACGCGGATTCGCAAGACCGTTCGCTATGCGGAGGCTCCCGTGAAGGGGAGCTCCGTGCTCAAGTACGACCCGACGGGCGCCGCGGCGGAGGCATACCGCCAGCTGGGGCGCGAGGTCGTTGCCGCGAAGGAGGCGCAGGATGGCGCGCAAGCGCGCGAGCATGCGTGAGGGCCCGCTCGCGGAGCTCTTCCGCGCAACCGAGGCGGCGCAGCGGGCGCAGACCGAGGGCGCGAAGCCCGCGACGGAGGTCACTCCAGAGTCCACGGCATCGGAGGCGCCGACGCAGCTCCCGCTCGAGCCGGTGCCGCCCACGCCGGAGCCGGCGGTCGAGCCCGAGACGCGCGCGGTCGAGCTCGAGGCGACGGTCGAGCACGTCTACGACTTCGAGCTGGGACGACCAGAGCCCACTCGCCCCGCGACGGAGCCCCCGCAGCCCGTGCGCGTCGAGCCGACCCTGCAGGCGGTGCCCAGCGTGGAGCCCGTCGACGAGCCGGAGGTCGTCGAGACGCCGACACCCCGGCCCGCACCCGAGCCCGTCATGCGTGCCGCGGAGCCTGAGCCGGCGGTCGAGCCGTACAGGCCGCCCGCAAGCTTTATGACCCCGATGCCCGAGGGCGCGCCGCGGCTCCACGTCGCCGGCGACGTCGCCTCCTACCTCGCCGTCATTCGCGTCGTCGGGGTCGGCGGCGCGGGGATCAACGCGGTGAACCGGATGATGGACGCGGGCATCGCGCAGGTCGACTTCGTTGCCGTCAACACGGACGCCCAGCAGCTGGAGCTTTCCGACGCACCGGTGAAGCTCCACATCGGCGAGTCGATCACGCAGGGCCTCGGCTCCGGCGCCGATCCGGAGACCGGTCGTCAGGCCGCCGAAGAGGGCTACGACCACGTGCGCTCCGCGCTCCGCGGCAGTGACATGGTGTTCGTCACCGCCGGCGAGGGCGGCGGCACCGGGACCGGCGCTGCGCCCGTCGTCGCCCGCATCGCGCGGGAGCTCGGTGCGCTGACCGTCGGGATCGTGACGACGCCGTTCAAGTTCGAGGGCACGCGCCGGCGCATGGCGGCCGAGAGCGGCGTCGAGGCGCTGCGCGCTGCCTGCGACACGGTCATCGTGATTCCGAACGACCGGCTGCTCGAGGTCCTCGACCGGTCGACGTCGATGATCGACGCCTTCCGGATCGCCGACGACGTGCTCCGCCAGGGCGTCCAGGGCATCTGCGACCTGATCACGATGCCGGGTCTCATCAACCTCGACTTCGCAGACGTGCGGACGATCATGTCCGGCGCCGGGTCGGCGCTCATGGGAATCGGGTACTCCGAGGCGCACGACGGACGCGCCCGCGAGGCGGCTGAGCGGGCGCTGCGCTCTCCGCTCATCGACATGGAGATCGTCGGCGCGCGCGGGATCCTGCTCTCGATCGCCGGCGGCGACGACCTGACCTTGCTCGAGGTCAACGAAGCCGCTGAGGTTGTCCGCCAGTCCGCGACCGACGACACGAACATCATCTTCGGCGCGACCGTCGACGAGCGGCTCACCGGCCAGGTCTGGGTCACGGTGGTCGCGACGGGCATTGGCTCGCCACGCCGCAGCTCGTATACGCCGTCGTTCCCATCCGTAGGCGCAGGCTCCGCCGCCTCGACCGGGTCGCTCGGCGCCGAGCGCGAGGGCGAGCTCCCGAGCTTCCTCCGCTGAGCCGCCGCCGGCGGGAGCGGCACGATCGCGACGACGAAACGCGGTGCGGCGACGATGCCGGCCCTGCCCGACTCCCTGACCCTCCGCGACGGCGCGCTCGAGCTCCGGCGGCTCGAGCCCTCCGACCGCGACGCGGTCTTCCGGGCCTGCCAGGACGCCGAGCTCCTCCGCTGGACGGCGCTTCCCGACCCGTACACGGAGGAGGACGCCGACCGGCTCATGGACGAGGTACACGTGCAGTGGGAGGAGGGGAGAGGCGCGGAGCTGGCGATCACCGTCGACGGCGAGCTCGTCGGCTCGATCCATCTCGTCTTCCACGGCGAGTGGCGCGCCAGCGTCGCCTACTGGCTCGCGGCCGACGCACGCGGTCACGGCTACGCGACCTGTTCGGTGCGCCTGCTGACCCGCTGGGCGTTCGAGACGTTCGCGAGCCTCGTCCGCATCGAGCTCTGGAGCATCTTCGGCAACGAGGCGTCGGACGCCGTCGCGCGGCGGTCGGGTTTCGCCGAGGAGGGCGTGCTCCGCTCGCGCCTGCCCTACCGCGGCGCGTATCGCGACGTCCGGTGCTTCTCGCTCGTCCGCGGTGATCAGGGGGTCTGACGGAGAGGCCGGGCCGCTCGGCCGCCCGCCGATCGAGTGTCGCCTCGATCGCCGTTCTACGCTCTCCTCATGAGCGGCGCGGTCGCAGCGGGGAACAGGCACTCGGCCGACGCCGGCGCGTGGGCGCTCCGCGAGGGTGGGACCGCCGTCGACGCGGCGCTCGCCTCGACCTTCGCCGCATTCGTGACCGAAGGCCCGTTGACCGGCCCCGCCGGGGGCGGCTTCGTGCTGCTCCACGAACCCGGATCGGAAGCGGTGGCGCTCGACTGCTTCTTCGCAGTTCCGTCGCGAGCGTCGGCAGACATGGACGAGGTCGTGATCGACTTCGGCGACGCGTCCACGCAGGTCTTCTTCGTCGGCGAAGCATCCGTGGCGGTACCCGGCCTGCTTCCCGGCCTCGAGGAGGCGCACGCTCGGCGCGGCCGCCTTCCCTGGGAGCATCTCTTCGTCCCGGCGCTCGAGCTCGCGCGTCGCGGAGTCGAGCCGGACCTGGCACAGGCGTTCCTGCTGGAGATCCTCGTTCCGATCCTCCATCGCGAGGAGGGCGGGAGACGGATCTACGGGACCCCGGGGTTCATCGACAAGCGCGATCTCGCTCCGACGCTCGACCTCATCCGCGCGGCTCGCTCGGAGGCGATCGCAATGCTCCTCCCGGACCTCGCCGCGGATCTCCTCGAATACGTCGTCGAGACGCGCGTTCCGCTCGAAGGCGCGATCGGCGACGCGATGGTGCTCACGATGCCCGAGCCGTCGCGCGGCGGGACGGTCGTCCACACCGGCCTCGCGACGCTCGACGGCCGAGAGGACGATCCGAGCGGCTCGGTCGCCGAGGCGCGGTCGCTCGCGGCCGCACTCGCCGTCGGCTACGCCGCCGCAGGGCCGGACGCAGCCGCCGGTGCACGCCCGACCGGGACCACGAACGTCTCCGCCGTCGACGGCGACGGCGCCGCGGTCGCCCTCTCCTCGACGCTCGGCTCGGGCTCGGGAGTGTTCCGGCACGGCTTCCAGCTGAACAACATGCTCGGCGAGCTCGACGTGATCGGCGACGAGTCGCGCGACGCGGGCACGCGCCTCCCGAGCATGATGGCGCCGACGCTCGTCCTCGACGAGGGACTGCCGCGCCTCGTGATCGGGAGCGCCGGATCGGTCCGGCTGGCAGGCGCGATCCTCCAGGTCGTCGCGGGCGTCGTGCGGCAGGGGCTCTCGGTCGAGGAAGCGATCTCGCGGCCCCGGCTTCACGTGGACGGCGCGACCGTCCACATCGAGGGCGGCTGGCCGGACGGCGTCGACTCGGCGCTCGCGGACGACGGCTTCGAGCCGGTGGTCTGGGCGGCCTCCAACCTGTTCTTCGGAGGCGCATCCGCCGTAGAGCGGCGACGGAACGGAGCCCTCGGCGCCGCCGGCGACCCACGGCGCGGCGGCTACGGCTGCATCGTCCGATGATCGCGATCCGACCCGCTGAGCCCGCCGATGCGGCAGAGCTCGTCGCGCTCGCATCCGAGGTGGGCCGCGAGCCCGGCGACTACCTGCTCACGACCGACACGTGGCGAAGCGTCTCCGACGAGCGGCGCTACCTGCGGGCGGTGCGACGCCACGCCGATGCGGCGGTCTTCGTCGCGCTCGACGGCGACCAGATCGTCGGCCGGCTCTCGGTCGCGCGAGACCCACACCCCGCGAGCGCTCACGTGGCGGACATCGGCCTGATCGTGGCTGCGAGCCACCGACGACGAGGAATCGGGAGGCTGCTGCTCGACACGGCCGTGGCGTGGGCGCGCGGCTCGGGCATTCGCAAGCTGGAGCTCCATGTGTTCCCATGGAACGGCCCGGCGATTCGGTTGTACGAGCGGTTCGGGTTCGTGCGCGAGGGCCATCGGCGAGGCCACTACCGGCGAGACGACGCCGACGTCGACGCGCTGCTCATGGCGTACCACCTCCCTTCGGAACCGGGATCCCCTCCATCTCGAGCGCCCGGATGAGGAACCGGCGCATCTCCGCCTCGTAGCGCGGATCGTAGAGCGCCGCGCCCCCGACGAAGCCGCCCGCCTCCTTGACGGCGCGCACGAGCTCTGCGATCGACGGTCCCGTCTCCGCCCGCCCGACGGGTAGCGCGATCCACCCGGGGGCACCGCCGAGCGCCTCGGCGACGTCCGCCCGATCCTCGTGCGCCTGCGGGAGCCCGTCGCAGCGGTTGTCGTCCATGACGCCACGATGCCGGGAGACCAGTGACGTGTTCGTGCCGTCTTCGTGTCAGCTTTGTGCCGGCGACGTGGAGGCCTCCGCGCCCCCCCGGGTCACCCAGCGCCGATGGCCGCAACGAGCGCGTCCCAGTCCGGAGTGCCGCGCTCGCGCAGCGCCGCGGCTGCCGCGAGTGGCCCCGGCCCGAGCGCTGCCGGTGTCGAGAGCAGAAGCGGATCCGGCTCGATCGAGACGCGCGGCAGGTGGAGCCGATCGGCGTCCCAGCACGTCCCGATCGTCGGATCCTCCGAGACCTGCCCGTCCGCATGCAGGCGAAGCGCCTCGACGAGCGCCGTGAACCTCGGCTCCTCGAGCTCCAGCACGCCCTCGGCTCGGAGCTCGTCGGCGAATGCGGCGGCGCGGTGGCCGTGGTCGGGGTCGTAGGCCTCGTTCTCGCGTCGCGTGTCATGGAGGAGGCCGAAGCAGAAGACGAGCGGCCGGTCGACGCCGTCGTGCTCCGACCCCAGCACGAGCCCGGTCGCGGCGACGCAGCGCCAGTGCGCCTCGCCGTGCCAGGTCGAGTCGCGTCGCCAGGCGCGCGGCAGCACCGCCTCCACGAGGGTCGTCAGCGCCCGCGCTTCCACTCCGTCACCATCGCGCGTTGCCCTGCGGTCTCCGGCGACGACATCCACGCGAACTCGAGGTCGTGACGCAGCGTCGCTATCCGGCGGATCGGGTCGCCGTCGTCGAGTCCGTGGCGCATCAGCCAGCACCCGACCACCGTCCCAGTCCGGCCGATCCCACCCAGGCAGTGGACGTAGACCGTGCGCTCGTCCACGAGCGCCGCGTCGACGTCGTCGAGGATGCGCGACATGTGCGGGATCGTCGTCGTGCCCATGTCCACGATCGGGTGCGGGATCCGGCGTGCGGTCGGGACCAGAAGCCGGTCGTACGGCTCGAGCCCGTCGGCGGGATGGGTGAGGTCGACGAAGACGGTGACCTCGTGGTCGGCGAAGGCGCGGACTCGACGGTCCGCCGCGACCGCGTCCGGCATTCCGGGATACGCGCCCGCGAGCAGGCCGTCCGCAACCCAGTAGCTCGAGCCAATCGGCAACTCCACGGTCGAGGACACGTTACTTCGGGCCACGCTCCCCCGGCGGCGCCCATCCAGGTCGAGACGGCGCGGCGTACAGTCCCGGCATGGACGCCGACGCGATCGAGCTCCGCGTGCTCGGTTGCCTGCTGGAGAAGCAGCGCACGACGCCCGACCAGTATCCCCTCACGCTCAACGCGCTCCGGCTCGCCTGCAACCAGACGACCAACCGCGATCCGATCGTCGGCTACGACGAGAGGGAGATCCACGAGGCGCTCCAGCGCCTCGCTCGCCGAGGCTGGACGCGCGTCGCGAGCGGCCCGGGGAGTCGCGCCGCGAAGTACCGGCAGCTGTTCGACCAGGAGCTCGGCCTCGAGCCCGACGCCACCGCGGTCCTCTGCGTCCTCATGCTCCGCGGCGCGCAGACGCCCGGCGAGCTCAAGCAGCGGACGGAGCGCCTCCACGGCTTCGACGGCCTCGGAGCGATCATGGAGACCCTCGACGCGCTCATCGGGCGCGAGCTCGTCCAGCGGCTCGACCGGCGTCCCGGGCAGAAGGAGGAGCGGTACCGCCACCTCCTCGGCGGAGAGGAGACCGCGACGACCGCGGCCGAGCCGCACACAACGCAACCCGCCGACCGACCCGCCTCGGACATCGGAGACCGCGTCGCCACGCTCGAATCCGAGGTCGCCGAGCTCCGCGCTGCGATCCGCGCGCTGCAGGACGAAGGCGACTGAGCGAGCCTCAGGACGCCTCGCTCGGCCCCGTCGCCCGCCGCACCGCCTCCCACGCGGCACCACCTGAGAACCCGCGACGGCAGAGGAACGCGACGGCGCGGCGCCGCGCAGCGTCGTCCTCCACCGAACGCCGTCCGAGCGCCCGCTGGGCAAGTGCGACCTCGTCCGCCGAGCCGTAGGCCGACTCGAGCGCGCCGTCCGCGACCGCGGCCGCCAGACGGCGTCGCCTCAGTGCCGCTGCTGCCCGCCTCCGCCCGTACCCGCGCGCGACGAGGCCTCGGGCGAGCTGCCCTGCGAGCTCCGCGTCATCGAGGTAGCCGAGCCGGAGCGCCTCGTCGATCACCACAGCAGCCTCGTCCGGCGCCACGCCGCGCGACGCGAGCTTCGCCTCGATCTCGGCGAGGGATTGCGCCTTCGCCGCGAGCGAGTTCACGACGAACGTCGCGGCACGCCTCGAGCCGTCGCCTGCCCCGGACACGGCGCCATCGTCCACCGAGAGGGAGGAGGCCCGCAAGTGCCGAGTCGGGACGTGTCCCCTCACTCCGGCTCACGCATCGCCTGCCCGACGGCCAGCGCGAGCGCCGCCTCGACGAGCGCGAGGTGCGTGAACGCCTGCGGGAAGTTCCCCAGCTGGCGCCCCGAGCGGGGGTCGTACTCCTCCGCCAGGAGCCCCACGTCGTTCCGCAGCGCGAGCAGCCGCTCGAACAACTCCTGCGCCTCCTCGCGGCGACCCTGGAGCGCGAGCACCTCGACCAGCCAGAACGAGCACGCGAGAAAGACGCCCTCTCCCGGCGGGAGCCCGTCGACCTCCCCGTCCTCCCGTGTCCGGTATCGGAGCACGAATCCGTCGTGCGTGAGCTCGCGCCGGATCGTCTCCACGGTCGACACGACGCGCAGGTCGTCGACCGGGAGGAACCCGACGAGCGGGATGATGAGCGCGCTCGCGTCGAGCTCCTCGGAGTCGAAAGACTGGACGAACGACTGCCGCTTCTCGCTCCAGCCGCGCGAGAGCACCTCGGCGTGGATCTCGTCGCGAATCGCGCGCCACCGGTCGATGGGGCCTTCCCGCCCGAACTCGTCGTGCGCGCGCACCGCTCGGTCGAACGCGACCCAGGCCATCACCTTCGAGTGCGTGAAGTGTCTCGGCGGGCCGCGCACCTCCCACATCCCCGAGTCCTCGAGACGCCACCCGTCCTCGAGCCACTCGAGAACGTGCGTGGCCAGCGACCAGATGTTGTCGTCGGCGGGGGCGCCCTCGCGGCGCGCCTGGTAGAGGGCGTCGATGACCTCGCCGTAGACGTCGAGCTGGAGCTGGTCGGATGCGGCGTTCCCGGTCCGGACCGGGGCCGAGCCCTCGTACCCCGGGAGCCATTCGATGATGCGCTCGTCGAGTCGGCGCTCGCCGCCGAGGCCGTACATGATCTGCACGTCGGCGGGATCGCCGGCCACGGCACGGAGCAGCCACGAGCGCCAGGCGATCGCCTCGTCGCGGTAGCCGGCCCGGAGCATTGCGAGCAGCGTCAGCGTCGCGTCGCGGAGCCAGCAGAAGCGGTAGTCCCAGTTGCGCACGCCGCCGATCCACTCCGGGAGCGACGTCGTCGGCGCGGCGACGATCCCCCCCGTCGGGCCGTACGTCAGCGCCTTGAGGAGGAGCAGGGAGCAATGGATCTCCTCGTGGTACGGCCCGTGGTGCGCGCAGTCGTCGGCCCAGTCTCGCCAGTAGCACTCCGCGTCGGAGAGCGCCGCCTCCGGGTCGATCTCGTCGGGAAGGCGGACGTGTGAGGGAAACCACGTGAGGACGAAGGGCACGCGGTCGCCCGCGCCGACCGAGAACTCCGCGACCGTCGTCAGGTCCTCCCCCTGCACCTCTACCGGTGTGCGGAAGCAGAGCCCGTCGGGGCCCGCGATCGCAACCAGCGCATCGTCGTGACGCTGCACCCACGGGACGATGTGGCCGTAGTCGAAGCGGATCACGAGCTCCGACCGCATCGGCACGTCCCCGTCGACTCCCTCGACGATGCGGACGATGTCCGGCGCCTCCCCGCGCGGCGGCATGAAGTCGAGCACCCGGACGCTGCCCTCCGGGGTCTCGTGGAGCGTCTCCAGCACCAGCGTGTCGCGTCGGTAACGACGCGAGCGGTGTGTCACCGGCGCGGTCGGCGCGAGGAGCCAGCGCCCGTGCTCCGGCGTGCCGAGCAGGGCGGCGAAGCACGCGCCGGAGTCGAAGCGCGGGAAGCAGCACCAGTCGATCGAGCCGTCGCGGCCGACGAGCGCCGCGGTCTGCAGGTCGCCGATGAGCGCGTAGTCCTCGATCCGCGCCATCGGCCGATCTTAGGGAGACCGGCCGCGTCGAGCGTGTTCTATGCCGCAGCAGCGGCGCGCGACTCGTCGGGCGCGAACATCCGTACGAGAGCCGTCAGATTGGCTTCCGTGCCGGTGAGGAGCCGCATGCCGCCGCCCGCGAGCACCGACTCGAGCGACTCGGCGCCCTCGATGAGCGCGTGGAGCCGGTCGGGCTCGGTCTCGATCACGAGCGTCGGCTCGCGCCCCTCGCCCCGCATCGCGTTGAGGGTCCCGTCACGGACATCGAGCGAGATCACGTCGCCGTCGACGAAGCGGATCTCGTACATCCCGTCGACCGCCGCCTCGGGACGGAAGCGCATGTGCACGGCGTACGTGCTCCAGCAGTCGCCCGCCTGCGGCGACCCCATCGTCCGCCCACCCCACTGGGCCAGCGAGAGGAGGACGCTGTCGAGCGCGCGCCCGTCCGGGGTCAGCTCGTAGACCGTCACGGCCGCGGGCGGCGGCAGCTTCGTCCGCCGGACGACGCCCGCGCCCTCGAGGTGGCGAAGCCGCCCCGCGAGGATGTTCGTGCCGATCCCGGGCAGCGCGTCCGCGAGATCCGTGTAGCGCCGCTGCCCGAGCATCAGCTCGCGCACGATGAGAAGCGCCCAGCGATCGCCGATCAGGTCGAGCGCGTGGGCGACCGGGCAGTACTGGTGGTAGCGCTTCACGGCCACACGGATAGTACACCGGTGCTTCGCGTTCGGTTCTCCGCACTTTTGGTGCGGAAGACCGTACTTTCTGTTTGCAAGCGAAAGCGTAGTCTCGGGCGGTCACATGACGACCAACCCCGAAAGGTGACGTTCATGGTTGCTTCTTCGAACCGCAGGTGGTGGGCGCTGGCGCTGTTGAGCGTCGTCCAGTTCATGATCGTGCTCGACATCGCGATCGTGAACGTCGCCCTTCCTTCGATCCAGGTTGACCTCGGGTTCTCGCAGCAGAACCTGCAATGGGTGATCAGCGCGTACGCGCTCGTGTTCGGCGGGTTCCTCCTGCTAGGCGGGCGCGCGGCCGACCTCATGGGTCGTCGGCGTCTGTTCATCGCGGGCCTCGCCGTCTTCACCGCTGCGTCGCTCCTGGCGGCGCTCGCGTGGAACGAGCCGTCGCTGATCGGCGCCCGGGCGCTCCAGGGCTTCGGCGCGGCGATCATCGCGCCGGCGGCTCTCTCGATCCTGATGACGACCTTCTCCGAGGGCAAGGAGCGCAACATCGCGCTCGGCGTCTGGGGAGCGGTCGGCGGGTTCGGTGCCGCCGCCGGAGTCCTGTTGGGCGGCATCTTCACCGACGTGCTCAGCTGGGAGTGGATCTTCCTCCTCAACATCCCGGTCGGTCTCGTCGCGATGGCGCTGGCACCCGTGCTGCTCCGTGAGAGCCGTGACGCTCGTGCCCAGAGCTTCGACGTCCTCGGTGCGGTGCTCGTGACGGGCGGGCTTTCGTTGGCAGTCTTCGGGATCACGCAGGCCAACGACTACGGCTGGTCATCTGCAGCGACGATCGGCATCTTCGCCACAGCTGCCGCGCTCCTCGCCGGCTTCGTCGGCTGGGAGACCCGCACCAAGGATCCGTTGATGTCGTTCTCGATCTTCCGGATCAGGACGGTTGCAGGGGCGAATATCGCCGGATTCATCCTCGGCACGGCGCTGTTCTCGATGTTCCTGATGCTCACGCTCTACATGCAGCAGGTGCTCGGGTACTCGGCGATGAAGACCGGGGTCGCGTACATCGCCGTCGCGGGCAGCGTGATCGTCTGGTCGATGGTCGCCCAGCAGCTCGTGACGCGCATCGGCGTCAAGCCGGTGCTCGTGACGGGGATGAGCATCCTCACCGTCGGCCTCCTGTACTTCACGCAGGTCTCGGTCGGAGGCTCTTACCTCGGCGACCTGCTGCCTGGCTTCCTCGTGATCGCGTTGGGCATGGGGTTCTCGTTCGTCCCGATCTCGATCGCGGCACTCGCGGGCGTGCCTGCGAAGGACGCTGGGCTCGCATCCGGGCTGATCAACACGTCGCAGCAGATCGGCGGCGCGCTCGGGATCGCGGTGCTCTCGTCGGTCGCGATCGCACAGACGAACGACGCGACGAGCGCCGGCGATGCCGTTCCGCAGGCGCTCACATCCGGCTTCCAGGCAGCGTTCTGGGTCGGCGCCGGCGTCGCCGCGGTGGGCGTGCTCGCCTCGCTCGTGCTGATCCGCAACGAGGAGCTCGCGGCCGTCCCGGCCTACGAGCCCGAGGTGGAGGCGCTGCCCGAGGCCGCGTAATCCGGCTCGAACACCAAGCGCGAGGGGCGCGGCCACGGCCGCGCCCCTCGTCGTTCCGGTGACGGACTCGGCGAAATCGGGTAGGAAGTGGCGATGGCGGTCGAGCAGCAGCCGCGCGAGGCGAGCCTCGCGACCCGTCTTCCCGCACCGGGCGGCCCCGAGTGGGACCGACGGCTGCTCGACGCGGTCGGTGCGCTCTTCGACCAGGTCATCGACCGGATCCTCCTGAGCCCGGAGCGTGTGACGTCCGCGGCCGAGGGGAAGCGGCTGATCGCCGCTGACGACGATGCCGAGGGGCTGACGGACACGCTCCAGCGCGTCGCCGTGATCGCCACGCCGATCGTGCGGACGGTCGCCCGCGGCGCGCGCTGGCTTCCGCGGGTCCCCTGGGTGCTCGTCGCCTCGACCACGGCGTCGCTCATCGTCACCCTCCGGGCGGGCGTCCACGAGGTTCGCGTGCTCGGCTCCCTCATCGCGTACCGCCTCGAGCAGGCGACCGGCCGGCACGCAGACCCCGCGCTCGTCAAGCAGCTGACGCTCGAGCTCTACCTGTCGCCGGGCCGGACACCGCGGCTCGACGGCGGCCTGCGGCTCGGGAAGCTCGTCCGCCGCTGGGTCTTTCGCGGTGCGATCGGAAAGGACACGCGCAAGGCCGCGAACAAGGCGCTCGACGCTGCGGAGCGCCTCGACGTGGCGACTCTCGACGCGCTCTGGCGCGGCCGCTGACTCAGCCGCGACCGAGCATCCAGCCGCCGTTCACCTGCAGGATCTGCCCGGTCGAGAACCCGGCCCGCTCGGACGCGAGATAGGCGACGGCCTCGGCGACCTCGTCGGGCGTCCCCGGTCGACCGACCGGCGTCGCGTTCACGCGGACGGAGACCACTCGTTGGGTTCAGCCTGCCTTCCCAGAACTCGGTGTCCGGGATGAAGCCCGGCGCGACCGCGTTCATGGTGATCCCGTCCGGCCCGAGCTGCGTCGCGAGCGAGAGCACCCAGCTGTGCATCGCGCCGTTCGCGGCGCCGTACCACCCCGCGCCGCGCAACGCCGCGATCGACGAGATGCCGATGACGCGGCCGCCCGGGCGACGGAGGTCGTCGCGGAGCGCCTCGGTGATGCCCGTCACGACCGCGCGCCGCGCCACCCGGCCATCCTGCCCGAGGGGACGAGGTGCGCGCGGAGGGCCGCCGCCACAGAGCGGCCCTCCGCGAACGATGGAGCTAGACGGGCGTCGTGCGCCGCCGGGCCGCGAACGCGGCGCCGACGATCAGCAGGCTCGCGCCTGCGAGGCCGCCGATCGCGGCGGCCGTGCCCGGGTCGACGGACGGCAGCTCGAGGCTCGAGCCGGAGTCGGCGACGACCGGCTCGGACTCGATGCCGCGGGTGACGAGCGTTCCCTCGTCGTGCACCGCCGGCGTCTCGATCCCACGGGCCGAGAGGGTCGCCTCGTCGGCGCCGGGGATGGTCTGGCCGACGCCGCGCACCGCGGGCGTCGTCTCGTCGTGGATACCGGCGACGGCGGCGAGCTCCGAGGCCGTCGCGGCCTCGCCGTGCGAGGTCATCGCCGTCCCGATCGCCGGGTCGACTCCGCGCGCCATGAGCGTCGCCTCGTCGTTCCCCGGGACCGTCTGGCCGATGCCCCGCTGGACGGCGGCCGCCTCGTCGTGGATGCCTGGTGTCGCGAGGCTGCTCGCGGTGCCTGCCTCGTCGTGTGCCGGCGTCGCGACGGTGCCGGCGGCCGGCGCTTCGCCCTGGAACTGGCTCTGGTCGACGCCGATCCCCTGGCTCAGGTACGGGATCGTTCCGGGCTCGCCCTGCGTGCCGGCGGTCGACGCTTCGCCCTGGAACTGGCTCTGGTCGACGCCGATCCCCTGGCTCAGGTACGGGATCGTTCCGGGCTCGCCCTGCGTGCCGGCGGTCGACGCGTCGCCCTGGAACTGGCTCTGGTCGACGCCGACCCCCTGGCTCAGGTACGGGATCGTCCCCGGGTCGCCCGGCTGAACGGCAGTTACCGAAGTCCCCCCGCCGCCTCCCGCGGTGTCCAGGACCTGGCCGGATGCGGTCGACGCTGCCAGCGCCGCAGAGGCGGACGCGGCAGCGACCGTGAGGAGCACCATCTCGCGGATGCCGTGCCCCTCGAAGTCCGGGTGCTCGAGCGCCCGGTAGAGCTCAGCGCGGTCGAACGAGAACGTGATCCCGCCGGCGTCCGTGCCGGCGAGCACCGTCTCGAGATCGGAGCGCTGCCAGCCGACCCGCACGTCCTGCGGGCTTCCCGCTCCTCGGTCGACCGTCAGGACGAGCTCCAGCGGCTCGTCGGAAGCCAGTGCTTCCTCGATCTCCTCGCGTGCCATCGTGATGGTGGCCGCGTCCGGACGTCCCCCGGCGTCCGTGGGTGTGAGCATCGCGGTGGCGCTCAACCCGGTTCCCTCCATGAAGGGCCTCCCTTCCTGAGTTGCGCCGCGCAGGGAAAGAGCGGCACTTCCTACGAGACGGTCGATCGTGCCGCGATCTTCCCGTCCTCGTCACGATTGTTTCATGCTTGCGGCGCCGCGCCTAGTCGGGTGGCCCGGCGGCGATACGCCGTCGCACCTCGGCGAGGCCTTCGGGGCCGCGTTCGACGTTCCACCAGCTCTCGACCCACCAGGTCGCGCCGGCCGCCTCCCAGTCGGCCAGCGGAGCCACGTTCTCGACCCAGCCGCCGAACGTATCGCCCTCGACGACCACGTCGAAGCCCTCCATCGAGAGGCCCTGCCTCCGCACGCAGGTTCCGGACGATGTCGACGGCCTCCGCGAGTCGCTCGGGGCGTCTTCGTCGCCCGCTCTCCGTTCTCGGCGATCTGCGGCAGGAGCCCGTTCCAGCGGGCGGGCCGCTCGAGCGACCGCTGGCGTTCCTTGTCGACGAAGTAGACGCCGACGACCCAGACGGGCGGGTGCGGTCGCTGCGCGGGCGGGTCGGGGAGGAAGAAGTCGGTCGGCCGTGGCCGTGTAGTGCTTCCCTTCGAACGCGAACGGCTGGCCCTGCATCAGTCCGGCGTAGATCGCGAGGCACTCGTCGAGCCTCTCGGCCCGTGTCCTGCGTCCCTCGTCGGCCTCGAAGGCGACCCAGCCGTGGTGGAGCGCGCCGAGCCCGACGCTGAGGGTCACCCGTCCGTTGCTGAGCCGGTCGACCGTGCCGACGCGCGACGCGAGGTCCCACGGCTTGAACCGTGCCGCGGGCGTCAGGAGCGTCCCGAGCCGGATGCGCTCCGTGGCGAGCGCCGCCGTGGAGAGCGACACCCACGCGTCGACGCCCCACAGCGCCTCCCACGTGAAGATCCCGTCCCAACCGTGCTCCTCGCCGAGCGCCGCGAGGTCGGCGAAGTCGCGCGAGTCGGCGTACGGGACGACGAAGCCCTTGCGTCATCGTCCGAGGCTACCGCGGCGATGATTCGCCGCCACGGAGAACGGGAAGAACTGATCGGATGGCGGCGACGGCGCCCTCTCTTCCGCTGCGCTACGACGTGGACGCGCTCGTCGCGCGCGGCGGGATGGGCGACGTCTGGCGCGCGACCGACGAGCGGCTCGGCCGTACGGTCGCGATCAAGGTGCTCTCCGAGCGCTACGCGCGCGAGGACGAGTTCCGCGCCCGCTTCCTCCGCGAGGCGCAGACGGCGGCCCGCCTCTCCGGCGAGCCGTACGTCGTGACTATCCACGACGTCGGCGAGAACGAGGACGGGCTGCCGTTCATCGTGATGGAGTACGCCCCGGGCGGCACGGTCGCCGACCGGCTGCGCGAGGGGCGGGTCGAGCGGCGGCTCGCGCTGCGCTGGCTCGAGCAGACGGCCGCGGCGCTCGACGCCGCGCACGCGCGCGGAGTCGTCCACCGCGACGTGAAGCCGGGGAACCTCCTGATCGCGGACGACGGGTCGATCCGCGTCTCGGACTTCGGCATCGCGCGCGCGGCGGGTTTCGACACGCTCACGCTCACCGGCACGGTCCTCGGCTCCTCGGGCTACATGGCGCCCGAGCAGATGCGCGGCGAGCGGACGACGCCCGCCACCGACCGCTACGCCTTCGCCTGCGTCGCCTACGAGCTGCTCGGAGGCCGGCGGCCGTTCGCGCGCGAGAGCGTCGCCGCCGAGGCGGCGGCGCACGCCCACGAGCCGCCGCCCTCGGCCGCGTCGTGCGGCCTGCCGTCCGCGCTCGACCCGGTCTTCGCCCGCGGGCTCGCGAAGCGCCCCGAGGATCGCCCCGCGAGCTCCGCCGCGTTCGTCGCAGAGCTCCGAGACGTGCTGGAGCGCCCGAGCGCCGTGACGACCGCCGTCGCCCCGACCGTCGTTTCGCGGCCGGTCGTCCGCCACCGGACGGCGCCGCGCCGAGTCGTCGTCGCGACGGCTGCGGCAGGGCTGCTCGCCATCGGCGCCGCGACCGCGTGGGCGCTCGCGGGCGGAGGCGGCGAGCCGGAGAGCCGCACGGTGGTCGTCACCGAGACGCGACAGGGCGAGACGGTCGAGCGCACGGTGACCGAGAGCGACACGGTCACTGTCGAGCAGCCCGGGAACGAGGGCGAGGGCGGGGGAGAGGACGGCGGCGAGGCGGGCTCCGGGTCGTCGGGCTCCGGCCAGAGCGGCGCCGCGCTCAACGACGAGGGATTTCGGCTGCTCCAGCAGGGCGATGTGAACGGCGCGGTGCCGCTGCTCGAGTCGGCGGTGTCGAAGCTGCAGGGCTCCTCGACGCTCGCCGAGGCGTACGCCTCGTACAACCTCGCCGTCGCGCGCTTCTCGCTCGGCACCTGCGACGGCGTTGCGGAGCTCCTCGACCGCTCGCAGGAGGTGCAGGGGAAGCGGAAGGAGATCGACCGGCTTCGCAAGCAAGTCGAGAAGCGCTGCTAGCCGCGCTCGGTGTCCGACTTCAGTCGGACACCGGCTCTTCGATGCGCGGAACGATCACCGCGTCCTCGGGCCCGATCTCGCGCAGCACCCGCGCCGGCACACCGACCGCCACCACGCCCGCCGGCAGGTCGCGCGTCACGACCGCTCCGGCGCCGACGACGGTGTCCTCGCCGATCGTCACCCCGGGGCACACGATCGCGCCGCCCCCGAGCCAGACGTTGTCGGCGATCGTGATCGGCTCCGCCGACTCCCAGCCGAGGCGCCGCGGCTCCGGGTCGACCGGGTGCGTCGCGGTGAGGAGCTGCACGCGGGTCGCGAGCTGGCATGCGGCACCGATCCGGATCGGCGCGACGTCGAGCATCACGCAGTCGTAGTTGACGAACGTCCGCGCGCCGATCGCGATGTTCGCGCCGTAGTCGATCCAGAGCGGCGGCCGCACGACGGCGCCCTCGCCGACCTCGCCGAGCAGCTCGCGGAGAAGCCGGTCGCGGAGCTCCTGGTCGACGGCTCGCGTCGCGTTGTAGCGCTCCATCAGCGCGTGCCCGCGTGCCGCGTCCGCCTGGATGTCGGGATCGTCCGCGATGTAGATCTCGCCGCGGAGCATCCGGTCCTTCATCTCGCCCATGGCGGGACGTTACGCGCGCGCGCGGTGCGTCGTGTGCGAAGCCACCGGAGCCTGTCGTGGCCGACCCGCGAGGCCACGGTGGGCGCCGTCGCGCTGATCCTCGAGGAGATGGCGCGCCGCGGCCTCCGCTCGGTCACGGTGTCCGAGCTGCTCGCGAGCTCCTGAACGTCAGCTCTCGTCGATCCCCTGCTCGGCGAGCCACGCCTTCGCCACGCGCTTCTGCGCCCGCGTCAGCCACGCGCCGGCGATGAGGTCGCGGAGCTCGTCCTTGTCGACCTGCTTCAGGTCGCGGATGCGGAGAAGCACCGCCGAGTAGCCGTCCCAGTGCGGCGTCGTGAAGAAGATGCCGCGGTCGTCGCGGAGGATCGCCTCCTTCTCGCCGGCGTCCGTGACGCGGAACACGAGGACGTCGGTGAGCCGCTCCCCGGTCTCCGCGTCGACCGCGTCCTTCCGCGCGCTGCGGTGGAAGCAGAAGAACTTGCCGTGGACGCAGTAGGCCGGCCGCCCGTCGTCCTCGACGTGCTTCGTCGCCTCGGGCATCGCGAGCGCGAGCCTGTCGAGGTCCTTCATGGTCGACACGGCCGTCACTCTGCCACCAGGTCCGACGCGCGGGACGTAGGGTCTGCCGCACCACCGAGGAGGAGGCGTCGAGATGTCCGACCTGATGGTGACGACGATGAACGACCTGCCCGGGTACCGCATCACCGACGTATACGGCGAGGTGTTCGGCCTCACGGTCCGCAGCCGGCATATCGGCTCGGACATCGGGGCGAGCCTGAAGGGGCTCGTCGGGGGTGAGATCAAGGGCTACACGAAGATGCTCGCCGACAGTCGCCTGCAGGCGGTCGAGCGGCTGCGCGATGCCGCCCGTGACGTCGGCGCGAACGCCGTCGTCGCGATGCGCTTCGACTGCAACGAGCTCGGGAGCAACATGACCGAGGTCGCCGCCTACGGCACCGCGGTCACCGTGCAGCGAGCCTAGGTGCGCCCGGTGCCTGGCTTCAGCCAGGCACCTGCTTCGGCGGCCAGCTCCGGCAGCGACACGTGCGGGAGCTCCGCCACCGCGTGCAGGATGTTCCGCTCCCACACTTCGCGCAACTCCTCGAGGATCGGCGAGTCCGCCGTGAACCGGAACTCGTCGAGCGCGAACGCGCCCGTCCGGTAGACGCCCGCGTCGTACGGCGGCCCGACGGAGAGGTTCGCGCGTGCCGTGGCCATCATCGATCCGAGCGCGATCTTGGTCGACGTCACGAGGTCGACGTGGGCGAGGACGGCCACGTCGAGCAGGAACTTGCCGTACTTGCTCTCGCCGATCTGGAGAAACGGCCGGTCATCGGACGCGCGGATGTAGTTCCCTTCGGGATAGACGAGCAGGATGTCCGGCGGCGCGTCCCCGATCTGGCCGCCGAGGACGTACGTCGCGGTGGCGTTGGCACCCAGCGCCGCGGAGTGCCGCTCGGTCACATCGCGCCCGAGGCGGCCGACGTAGAGGGCGGCCTCGAACAGGTGCGGGACGGTTGCGAGGCTCTCGTGCTCGCCGGGCGTCGCGAGGTCGACGGCAAGCCGGTCGAGCACCTCCTGGGTCGTGGCGAGGTTGCCCGCCGACTGGAGGACGAGCAGCCGGTCGGGAGCGGGCCGGAAGACGTGCAGCTTGCGGTACGTGCCGACGTTGTCGACGCCCGCGTTCGTCCGGGTGTCGGCCAGGAAGACCAGCCCCTTGTCGAGGCGCATCGCAAGGCAGTAGGTCACGGCCGCCGAGTGTAGTCGGCTGTCCTTCTACCGCACGAGGCACCCTTTCCGGGGCATACCGGGGCCGAGACGCGCTGCCTACGGTGCGCCCGTGGCGAGGACCCCCGCGTTCGTCCTGATGCTCCTCGTGGCCGCCCTGACGGCGGCCGCACTGGCCGACGGGCGGCCCGTTCCCGGCGCGCCGAGCTGCCCGATGACGCCCGCTGACTCGTTCTGGCACGCGGACGTATCGGCACTGCCGGTCCATCCCCAGTCGGCTACCTGGGTCTCGAGCATCGGAACCGCGGCGGGGCTCAAGGCCGACTTCGGCAGCGGGACGTGGAACGGCGGGCCGATCGGGATCCCCTACACCACCGTCCCGGGCACCCAGCCGCGTGTGCCGGTCTCGTTCGGCTACGCGGACGAGAGCGATCCCGGCCCGTACCCGATCCCTCCGGACGCCCCGATCGAAGGGGGTTCGAGCTCGTCGGGCGACCGCCACATCCTCCTCGTCGACCGCGACGCCTGTCGTCTCTGGGAGCTCTACAGCGCGTACCCGCAGAGCGGCGGCGCGTCGTGGACAGCCGGCTCGGGCGCCACCTGGAGTCTCACGTCGAATGCGATGCGCCCGCTCGGCTGGACGTCGGGCGACGCAGCGGGTCTGCCGATCCTTCCCGGTCTCGTCCGCCGCGACGAGGTGGTCGCAGGCGAGATCGACCACGTCATCCGCTTCACGGCCCCCCGGACCGCGAGCGCGTACGTCTGGCCGGCGAGCCACAAGGCCGGCACCGGGGGCACCTCGGACCCGCCGATGGGCGCGTGGTTCCGCCTCAAGGCGGGCTACGACATCAGCGGGTTCTCGGCCGCCAACCAGGTGATCCTTCGCGCGCTCAAGAAGCACGGGATGGTGCTCGCCGACAACGGGTCGGCGTGGTTCATGAGCGGCGCGCCCGATCCGGGCTGGAACAACACCGAGCTGAACGCCCTGCGGGCGGTCCCGGGCTCCGCCTTCGAGGCGCTCGACGTCTCGGGCCTGAAGGTCTCCAACACGTCCTACGCCGTCGCCGGCGCGCCCCCACCGCCTCCTCCGCCCCCACCGCCTCCCCTCCGCCCCCACCGCCTCCTCCGCCCCCGGCCCCGGAGGAGCTCGTCGCCAACGGTGGCTTCGAGGCGAGCCTTCAGGGCTGGGGCGCCGGCAACAGCCGGACGACGCTCACGCGCGCCTGCGCGATCGCCCACACGGGCTCGTGCTCGGCCCAGCTCGGCCGCTCCCGCTCGGGGGGAGACGCGATCCTCGACGACGCGCCGCAGACGGTCGCCTCCACCGTTGCCGGGGCAACGTACGTGGCCACGGCGTGGGTGCGGGCGCCGTCCGGCCGCACTGTGCGGCTGCGCCTGCATGAGTGGAGCGGCGGCGCGGTGCTTCGCACGAGCACGACGACGCTTTCCGGGAACGGCAGCTGGCGGCAGCTGGCCGTCACGAGCGCGCAGACGGCGGCGGGGAGCTCGCTGAGCGTCGAGGTCGTCGTCTCGCTGACCAAGACCGGGACGGCGCAGGTCGACGACGTCTCGCTGAAGCGCGCCTAGCGCACCGGGATGTTTGAACGGCGCCCTGCGCCGGTATTTCCATAGGCAAGAAGTCGTCGTACGATCCGATTCATCGCGATGAGACTGCGGAAAGCCCTGGTAATCCCGTTTTCCATGCTCGTGGCGCTTGCGCTCGCGGGCCACGCTTCCGCAGCCGATGGGCTCCTCTCGGGAGGCGCTCTTGCGCCCGTCACGCAGGCGGTCGCGCCCGTGACGCAGGCGGTTGCGCCCGGTGACGCAGGCGGTGGCGCCGGTCACGCAGGCCGTCGCTCCCGTCACCCAGGCCGCGGCGCCGGTGACGCAGGCAGCCGCGCCCGTGACGCAGGCCGTCGCTCCGGTGACGCAGGCGGCGGTTCCCGTGACCCAGGCCGTGGCTCCGGTCGCTCAGGCGGCCGCGCCTGTGGTGCAGACGGCAGCCCAGACCGCGGCGCCGGTCGTCCGCACCGCCGCAGAGACAGTTGCTCCAGCCGTCGAGACCGTGGCGAACACCGCAGCGCCCGTCGTGACGACGGTCGCCGAGACCGCCGCGCCTCTCGTCAAGACCGTCGCCGAGACCGCCGCGCCCGTCGTCGAGACGGCGGCTGCGACGATCGCTCCGGTTGTCGCCACCGTGGCGCAGACCACCGCACCGGTCGTCGAGACGGTCGTCATCGTCGTCGATGACGCCGTGGCCCCCATCGTTGCGACGACGGCTTCGGTCGTCTCGCACATCGGCAAGAAGGTCGCGGGGACGACGCGAGCGGCCGACACGGCGCGCATGACGGTCGCGGCGGGCGTTGCGACCGACCAGGCGACCCTTTCCGTCGCTCCGAACGATGCGGGCACCGCCGCCGTCCCGAGCGACGACCAGGTGCCGGCGAGCAGCTCGGCCGCGCAGGTGGGGGCGGGCGGCGCCCAGCCGGCGTGGCCGAGGCTCGCGGGCATGACGACCATCCCGCCGTTCCGGTTCCCCGTGGACGGCGTCGAGGCCGCGCCTACGCGCTCACCAGATCCGCCAACGGCTGTCCAGCCTCCTGCCCGTAACTCCACGCCGACGACCGCGAGCATCGCGACTGCGAGCCCGTCGAGCCCGCTCGGCCCCCGTGGCCTCGGCCTCGTCTTCCTGGGCGGGCTTCTCGCCGTCGGCGTGGTCCTCGTGTCGACTTCGTCCGCCGGAACCGGCGGACACGCGCCTTCCTCCCCCTCAGCGGTCACGACGAGGCCGTTCCGGCTCGTTGCGCCCGCCCTCCGCTGGCGTGTGCCTGCGCTCGCGGAGTGCGTGAGGCCGGAACCGCTTCTCGCTCCGCTCGAGCTCCCCGGCTAGCGCCTTTCGCGCTTCCGGTCGATCCGGGCACCCACCCGGGTCTCAACGAGCTCGAAAGGAGAAACCATGAAGCGGTATGTGATCGCTGCGATCACGTGTATCGCACTCACCGTCGGGGTCAGCCCCGCGACGGCGAGCGGTGGTCTCGGAGGCGTCGTCCAGACGCTCACCGAGACGAGCCAGCAGAACACGAACACGGCTGGCGACGCGTCCGCGTTCAACGCGAACGGCACGTCGCAGTCGAACGACCAGAGCCAGACCGGCTACGGAGGCGACGCCTCGACCGGTGACGCATCCACCGGCGGCGCCGGCTGCTGTGGCTCGGGCGATGCGACGAGCGGCGACGCCTACGGCGGCGACGTCACACAGTCGCAGGAGGCGTCCAACACGAACTCCACGTCGCAGGAGGCGTCGGCGGAGTCGAAGGCCGTGCAGGTGCTGCCCGTGAACGTGGCGGTGCCGGTCTGCGTCGGCGTCTCCTGCACGACGGGCGACGTCGAGCAGTCGAACACGAACACGTCGGGCGATGCGTCGGCGAAGAACGTCAATGTGACCGACCAGTCGAACGAGCAGTGGCAGCAAGGTGTCGGCGGCGACGCCACCACCGGTGACGCAACCACCGGCGGTTCCGGCGATGCGACGTCCGGCGACGCCCGCGGCGGGGACGTCACCCAGTCCCAGTCGGCGTCGAACGCGAACGACACGTGGCAGGACGCGTCGGCGACGGCGAAGGCGATCCAGGTCGTCCCCGTGAACGTCGCCGTGCCCGTCTGCATCGCCAAGTACTGCAAGACGGGTGACGTCGAGCAGTCGAACGACAACCGCTCCGGTGACGCTTCGGCGTTCAACGGGAACGGCACGTGGCAGTCGAACGAGCAGGGTCAGTCGGGCTATGGCGGCGACGCCTCGACCGGTGACTCGAGCACCGGCGCGGCCGGCTGCTGCAGCTCCGGCGATGCGACGAGCGGGAACGCCTACGGCGGCGACGTGGATCAGTCGCAGTCGGCGTCCAACTCGAACTCGACCTCGCAGCACGCGTATGCGAAGTCGAACGCAGTCCAGATCGCGCCGGTGAACGTCGCCGTGCCGGTCTGCGTCGCGTGGCACTGCAAGACGGGTGGCGTCGAGCAGTCCAACACGAACAGCTCGGGCGACGCCTGGGCCGGGAACCTGAACCACACCGGCCAGTCGAACGAGCAGTGGCAGAAGGGCGTCGGCGGCGACGCGACCACCGGTGACGCAACCACCGGCGGCGAGTGCAAGCCGAGCGAGCCGTACACGCCCAAGCACCAGTCCAAGCCGCGCTGCGGCTCGGGCGATGCGACGAGCGGGAACGCGTACGGCGGCGACGTCGACCAGTCGCAGTCGGCGTCCAACTCGAACAGCACGACGCAGGAGGCGTCTGCCGAGTCGAAGGCGGTGCAGGTGAAGCCGGTGAACGCCGCCGTCCCGGTCTGCGTCGCCCTCTACTGCAGGACGGGCGACGTCGACCAGTCGAACAGCAACAGCTCGGGCGGCGCCTGGGCCGGGAACGCCAACAAGACCGGCCAGTCGAACGAGCAGTCGCAGAAGGGTGTCGGCGGCAACGCTGCCACCGGCGACGCGACGGCTTCCGGCGGCTGCTGCAAGCCGTACCACCCGAAGCCGAAGCACGGCTGCGACAAGGGCAAGAAGCACGAGCCCGAGCACGGCGGCGACGCCGAGTCGGGCAAGGCGAAGGGCGGCGACGTCGACCAGACGCAGTCGGCGTCGAACGACAATCGCACCGGCCAGACCGCGCACGCGGCGTCCACGGCGAAGCAGGAGGAAGCACTGAACCTGCTCGTCATCCCGCTGTGGAAGCCGGCTCCGAAGGCGTGCCGGTCGTGCTGAGAAAGGAGGACGTAGAGGGAACGCGATGAGAGCAGGGACGGGCCGCCGGCGTCAGCCGGCGGCCCGCACCTCCAACGAACACGACGCCCGGCTCATCGCCGCGGTGCACGAGGACGTCGACCCCGAGGCGCTGTACGCGCTCGTCAACGAGCACCTCGGGCTCGTCCGCCGCATCGCGCGCAGGCACGCGGCCCACGCCGACCAGGTCGACGACCTGGTGCAGGAAGGCGTCGTCGGTCTGCTCAAGGCGATCCATCGCTTCGAGCCGGAGCGGGGGGTGCCGTTCCCGGCCTACGCCAGCACGGTCGTGGCGGGCGAGATCCGGCACCACCTCCGCGACCGGTCGTCATGCCTGCGGCTCCCGGAGCCGGTGCAGGAGCTTCGGGCGCGGCTGCGGATGTTGGCGGACGAGGCTCGGGCCGAGACGGGGCAGGAGCCCTCGATTTCTGCCCTCGCCGAACGGGCGGGAGTGGACGACGAGACGGCAGTGGAGGCGGCAACGGCGGGCGTCGTCCCGCTCGAGGGCGACCTTCCGGCGCCGGAGTCGGAGCTACGCCGGACGGAGGCACGAGCCGACCTCGACGGGCGTCTCGCCTGCCTCGCCCGCCGCGAGCGGGAGGTCGTCTACCTCCGGTTCTTCGTCGACCTGACGCAGGACGAGATCGCGAAGCGCCTCGGCATCTCGCAGATGCACGTCTCGCGGATCCTCCGCGGGGCACTCGAGACGATGCGGAAGGCGACAAATGCGTGAGAGGACGGCGCGTGAGTGGCGCCTGCCGCCGGCGCCTGAGGGGCGAGTTGGTGTCCGACTTGAGTCGGACACCTGCTCTTCGGCCAGCGCGTTCCTCAGACGAGAACCCGCCGCACGGCGTCCTGCCAGTCCGCCCGCCGCCGCGCGACCTCGTCCGCGTCCATCAGCGGCTCGTACCTCGCCCCGCGGTGGACGTGCGACGCGAGCTCCTCCCGGCTCGACCAGGTGCCGACCGCCAGCCCTGCGAGTCCGGCCGCGCCGGTCGCGGTCGCGTCGGCGTCCGCGGCGACCTCGACCGGGCACGCGATCAGGTCGGCCTGCAGCTGCATCAGGAACCGGTTCGCCGTCGCCCCGCCGTCCGCGCGGAGCACGGGGACCTCGAGCGGGAGCACGTCGAGCACGTCGGCCACCTGGTGCGCGAGCGCTTCGAGCGCCGCGCGGACGAGGTGCGCGCGCGTCGTTCCCCGGGTGAGCCCGCAGATCAGCCCGCGCGCGTCGGGGCGCCACTGCGGGGCGCCGAGACCCGTCAGCGCAGGCACGAAGTGGACGCCGTCCGTCGAGTCGACGCTCGCCGCCAGCCGTTCGCTCTCCGCGGACGTCTCGATCACGCGGAGTCCGTCGCGGAGCCACTGGAGCGCGGCCCCGCCGACGAGCACCGAGCCCTCCGCGGCGAAGCGAGGCTCGGCCCCGGGCTCGACTGCCGCGGCCGTCGTCAGCAGGCCCTCGGCAGGCTCACCGGGCTCCTCACCGAGCGCCACGAGGACGAACGTGCCCGTCCCGTACGTCGCCTTTGCCTGCCCCGGCGCGAAGCACGCCTGCCCGAACAGGGCCGCCTGCTGGTCGCCCGCGATGCCCGCGATCGGAACGGTGGCGCCGAGGAGCGACGCCTCGCCCACCCCGCCCGCCGAGGGAACGACCTCGGGTAGCAGCGCCCGGTCGACGCCGAACAGCGCGAGCAGCCCGTCGTCCCACTCGCCTGTCACGAGGTCGAGCAGCATCGTCCGGGAGGCGTTGGTGCGGTCGGTGACGTGCGCGGCGCCGCCGGTGAGCTTCCACACGACCCAGCTGTCGACCGTCCCGAACGCGAGCTCCCGCTGTGGCCGCTCGACATGCTGGAGGATCCACTCGAGCTTCGTCGCCGAGAAGTACGGGTCGGGGACGAGCCCCGTCCGCTCGCGGATCAGGTCAGCGGGCAGCTCCGCGCAGCGATCGGCGGTGCGGCGGTCCTGCCAGACGATCGCGGGGTGAACCGGCCGGCCGCTGCCGCGCTCCCAGACGACGGTGGTCTCGCGCTGGTTCGTGATCCCGATCGCCTCGAGGTCGCCTGCGGCGACGCCCGCTGCCGCCAACGCCTCCGCAGCGGTCTGCTCGACGCTCGCCCAGATCTCCTCCGCGTCGTGCTCCACCCAGCCCGGCCGCGGGAAGTGCTGCTCGATCTCGCGGTACCCGCGCCCGAGTACCTGTAGCTCCGGGTCGACGACGAGGCACGTCGTGCCGGTCGTCCCCTGGTCGATCGCCAGGATCACGGCCGTAGTAGACCAGTCTGGAGACGGCCGGTTGTGTCAGCGCAAAGCCCGGTCGCCGATCCAGAACCGCGGCCCGGGCCCGAAAGCGGCGGCGCGATCGCCGGGGTTGGCGAGGCGGCAGCGGTCGAGCGAGAGGCATCCACAGCCGATGCACTCGGTGAGGCCGCGCTTGAGGCGCTCGAGCTCGGCGATGCGGTCGTCGATCCTCGACGTCCACGTGGCCGAGAGCCGCGCCCAGTCGCGCCGGGTCGGCGCGTGATGCGGCGGAAGCTTCGCCAGTTCGACGCCGATCTCGTCGAGGGTCAGCCCGATGCGCTGGGCGAAGACGATGAAGGCGATCCGGCGGAGCACGGCTCGCGGGTAGCGGCGGTGGCCCGAGCCCTCGCGCTCGGAGCTGATCAGGCCTCGTTGCTCGTAGAAACGAAGCGCCGAGGAGGCCACGCCACTCCGGCGTGCTACTTCGCCGATGGGGAGGAGATCGGTCATTCGGGGGGCGCCAGCCCGGGCAGGACTTGACTTAAAGCTTACTTGAACTAGTACTTTGACGCTACGACACCGACGAAGGGTTGGGAGCAGGCACATGAGCAGGATCGAACAGCGGGTGAGCGAGCGGATCACCGCGGAGGTGACCTCATGGCCGGGGATCACAGCGGGCTTCGGGAGCCGCGGTGAGTTCGGGTTCAAGGTGGGCGGGCGGGAGATCGGCCACCTCCACGGCGACCGCGTCGCGCACTTCGGCTTCCCGAAAGAGGTCTGGCACGCCCTCTTCGCCGACGGGCGCATCGACTATCACCCGGTCTTCCCGGGGCGGCCGGGCTTCGGTGCGCGCGAGATCGAGTCCGACGCCGACGTCGACGACGTCATCGCGCTGATGCGGCTCAACTACGACCGCGTGGTCGACCGCCACGGCCTCCCGGCCGAGGCCGCCGCGTGACGTCTCAACGGGAGGCCGAGATGCCCGAGCCCCACATCCACCGCCATTCGACGCCAGGCGGCGCCTTGGTCAACGCCTACCTCGTCGAGACGAGCGACGGGATCGTCGCGATCGACGGGACGCTGACCGTCTCCGACGGCCGCGCGCTCCGTGCGCGGCTCGAGGCCCTCGGCAAGCCGCTCCTCGCCGTGCTCGTCACACACGCGCACCCTGACCACTACGGCGGCATCGTCGAGCTCGTCGGGAGCGACGACGTGCCCGTCGTCGCAACGGCCGGCGTCGACGCGGTGATCCGTCGCGACGATGCGCTCAAGGAAGAGATCCTCCGGCCCATGTTCGGAGACGAGTGGCCGCGCGAGCGCACGTTCCCCACCCGAATCGTCTCCGACGGGGAGACCGTCGACCTCGGTGGCACGAGGTTCACGGTGCTCGACCTCGGGCCGGGTGAGTCGCCCCACGACAGCGCCTGGTTCCTCGGCGACGAGCGGCGGACGGTCTTCCTCGGTGACCAGGTCTACGACCGGAAGCACGCTTACCTCGCCGACGGCCTCTTCGAGGAGTGGCTCGGCCACCTCGACCGTCTACAGCGGGAGCTGCCCGCCGATGCGACCCTCCACATCGGACACGGCGGACCGGTCACGCCGGCCCGGTTCGACGAGCAACGGCTCTACGTCGAGACCTTCGTCGACGCGGTCCGGAGCGCGGACTGGTCGCAACCCGACGACGCTCGAGCCGCGGTGGTCGAACGGATGACGACCCTTCTGCCGACGGACGACCTCCGGTTCCTGATGGAGCTCAGCATCGATCCCGTTGCCGCAAGGCTCGGGATCGTGCAACCCGTCTAACGTGACGTGGCGACGCACACGATCACCCCCCACATCGTCGTCGGCGACGCCGCGCGCGCGGCCGACTGGTATGCGGCCGTCTTCGGCGCCGAGGAGCACGGCCGCCTCGAAGTACCGGGCGGCAAGCTGATGCAGGTCGAGCTCTGGTTCGGCGACTCGGCGTTGATGCTCGCCGACGAGTTCCCGGACATGGGCGTCCTTTCCCCACTCAGCGTCGGCGGTACAGCAACCGTCCTCCATCTCTCCACCGATGACGCCGAGGCCGTGTGGCAGCGGGCGCTCGAGGGCGGCGCCGAGGTCCGGCAGCCGCTCCAGGATGCCTTCTGGGGCGAGCGCTACGGGCAGATCACGGATCCCTTCGGCCACCGCTGGGGGATCGCTCAGCGCCTGCGCGACGTGCCGCGTGAGGAGCTGGAACGCGCCGTCTCCGAGGCGTTCGGCGCCGCCGACTAGACCAGTCGGTGCTGTGTCGCCCAGCGCGCGAGCTCGTGCCGTGTCGAGAGCTGCAGTTTGCGGAGGACGTTCGACACGTGGCTCTCGACCGTCTTCACGGACAGGTGCAGCCGCGCGGCGATCTCCTTGTACATGTAGCCGCGCGCGATGAGCTGCAGCACCTCCCGCTCGCGGGGCGTGAGCTGGTCGAGCTCGGCGTCGCCCCCGACCTGCTCGCCCGCGCGGAACGTATCCAGCACGAACCCGGCGAGTCGTGGCGAGAACACCGCGTCGCCGGTCGCGACCCGCTCGATCGCGGCCGCGAGCTCCGTCCCGGAGATCGTCTTCGTCACGTAGCCGCGCGCGCCCGCCCGAATCACGGCGATCACGTCCTCGGCCGCGTCCGAGACGGAAAGCGCGAGGAACTTCACACCCGGTCGCTCCGGCGCGACCGCGTTGATGATCGCGTCGCCGCTCCCGTCGGGCAGGTGCACGTCGAGGAGCACGACGTCGGGATCGAGCTCGGTGATGAGCGGCACCGCCTCGGCGACGCTCCCCGCCTGGCCAACCACCTCGACCGCGTCGCCGAGCTCGGCCTTGACGCCGGCGAGGAACAGGTCGTGGTCGTCGACGAGCACGACGCGGCGCGTCACGACTGCCTCCTCGGGAGGTGGAGCTCGACCTCGGTGCCCTCGCCCCGGCTGGAGACGATCGTCGCCCGGCCGCCGGCGCGCTCCATCCGCCCTGAGATCGACTCGGCAATGCCCTTCCGGTCGGGCGGGACGGCGGTCGGCTCGAAGCCAGTGCCACGGTCGCGCACGAACACGCCGACCGAGTCGTCCGTCACCTCGACGTACACGTCGATCTCCTCGACACCCGCGAACTTGGCCGCGTTGACCATCGCCTCGCGTGCCGCGAGCACGAGCGCGCTCACGGGACCGTCGACCGGGCAGTCACCGGCGCTCGCCAGCTCGACCCGAACGCCTTGGAGCTCCTCGACGTCGCCCGCCGCCGCCTCCAGCGACGCGACCAGGGACGCGGTCTCGTCGCCGAGCGGGTGGTCGGCGTAGAGCCAGCCGCGGAGCTCGCGCTCCTGCCTGCGCGCCAGCGACGCGACGCGGCGCGGCTCGTTCGCGTGGCGCTGGATGAGGGCCAGCGTCTGCAGCACCGAGTCGTGGACGCGCGCGGCCACGTCCGAACGCTCCTCGCTGCGGATGCGACCCGTGCGCTCGGCGTCACGCTCGACCGCGAGCCGCCAGACCCACGGGCCGCCGATCAGGAGCAACGCCCCCGCGACGGCTCCCGGCGCGAGCAGCTTCGAGGAGGTGGTCTCGCCCGAGAGCAGCACCACGGCGCCGACCGCGGCGAGCGCGATCCCGCCGTACGAGAGCGGCGCGTCCGGGCGGAAGCTGCCGCCCTGGCGCCAGGCGAGCGCGAGCCCGCCGGCGATCAGCGCGATGCCGGCCACCGATCGGCCGGAGAGGCCGAGCGCGCCGAGCAGCACGCAGCCCGCGAAGAACGCGAGCAGCGCGGCGACCCAGACCCGTTTTCCCTCGGCCCACGCCCAGAGACCGAGGTAGAGGAGGATCCCGGCTCCGCCGGCAAGCGCCAGGAGCGCGAAGACGAGCCGCACGAGCGTCGCGTCGACCCCGAGGGTCTGCGCGATGCCCGCGCACACGCCCGCGATCACCCGCTCGTCCGAGCTCGGAGCGAAGGTGCGCAGTGACATGCGGCGTCATCGTACGGCGCGCTCGACCCGAACGGCCCCCGCGCCGACGCTCGCATCGAGCACGAGGACGCGCTCCCCGGTCTCGATCAGCTCGCTCTCGACGTTCCGGCCGTCGCCGCGGATGCCGTCCGGCAGGTCGACCTCGCCAACCTCCGCCTTTCCGTGGATCCGCAGGGCGACGTCGGCAGGCACGAGGACGTCCATGTCGCCGACGTCCACGCGCACCTGGACGTGCGTCTCGCCCACGGGCAGCTGGACGCGGCTGAGGTCGAGGTCGAGCGAGCCGATCCCGAGGTGGTACTCGTCGCGCAGCTGTTCCGGGGTCGTGACGACGTAGTTGCGGTCACCGACCCCGCTTCCGAGATCGACGTCGAACGAAGCGACGAAGATCGCGGCAGCGGCGACCACGAGGGCGAGGAGTGCGGCGATCGCGATCGCGAGCCTGCGGAAGAAGCGTCGCACGCGACGCGAGTCCTCGGCCGCGAGTTGCCTCGCGTCTGCCTCCGGCTCGGTCCGCGGTTGCCGGGTGATCCAGAGGATCAGGCCGCCGGCGAGCAGGAAGAGCCACCACGCGTCGGCGTCGAACCACAGCGTGGCACGTGAGAGCAGGATGGCGACCGCGACCGCGAGAAGACCCAGCCCGATGAGCGGCCAGGGGCGGTCCCGGCGATTGCGGAGCGCTGCGGTGGCGATCGAGTCCTTCTTGCCCTCGTCGGGCATGACGAGGGCCGCGACGGCGTAGATGAGGATGCCGGCTCCGCCCAGGAGGGTGAGGACGACGAAGCCGACGCGGAAGACGGCGGGGTGGATGTCGAAGTAGCGGGCCAGCCCTCCGGCGACGCCGGCGACCATGCGATCGGGGCGGCTGCGCTGGAGGAGGCGGGTTTCAGGGATATGTGTGGTGTGTTCGCTCATGGGTTCCAGGATGGCTTCGCCCGGCTTGCCTGGCCATCCGGAATGACCCTGAGTCGACCCTGATCTGTTCCTAGTTCGAGTTCCGAGCCGCCGCCGGCTCGAGCGCCTCGTCGACGGTCCTCCGGGGTCATCGCCCGTCCCTCCTCGACCCCGGCGTCGGGGACGATCGGCGGCGGCAGGTCCGCGCGGATCGGGCGACGCCCGCGGGTCTCGCGCAGGCGTTCGGCGGCGCCCCACAGGCGGCCTGCCCGCCACTCGTCGCCGTTCGCGGCCGCGAGGCGGGCGAAGCCGTCGAGGCAGTCGGCCATACCGCCGCCGTCGCCGATCGTCGAGAAGGACCGAAGCCCGTCGGCGAAGCGCGCCAGGGCTCGGCCCTCGTCCCCTGCCCGCCGCGCCGTCTCACCGCGGAGCTCGAGCGCGCAGGCGTGGTTGAACGCCCCCTCCTCGAAGTGCGAGAGCGCCTCGGATCCGTGCCGCTCGGCCGCGTCGAGGTCGCCCGCACGGAGCGCCAGCTCGCCGAAGCACAGCGCCGCACGTCCACCGGCCCCGGCGGCGGCACTCCGTTCCGCGTACCGTCGCGCGGCGGCCAGGTCACCGCGGTCGAGCTCGATCTCGGCGAGGTCGGCGAGCGTCGCGGCCCGCTCTGGTCGAGCTGCTCTGCGGCGTACTCGCGGATCGTCTCGAGCAGCCAGTATCGCTCGCGCGACAGGCCGAGCAGGCTCTTCTCGAGCAGCGACTGGAGCGTGTCCACGTCTGCGTCGCACACGGATTCGGCGGCTCGCTGCCCTCGTCAAGAAGGTGGTCAACAAGCAGAGCTTCGAGATCGTCGGCTACGGGCTAAGCGCCTTCGCGACAAAGGGCAACTTCAAGGAGCTCGGCTTCGACGGCTATCGACGCTTTGCCGTGTCGGAGGCGAACGGAAACTCGCTGATCGATCCGTCGGTACTGGCTTTGCATTCCAACCCGAACGGCTCGGACCCAACCGACGGGATCTTCGCCTCGGGTGACTCGGGCGGTGCCGTCCTGTCCAACGGAACGCTTGTCGCTGTTATTAGTGCAAGCAGGAATCGGGACCACGCCGCGAGGCTCGACACGAGCGAGGCAATGGCCTTTTTGTCGCAGTTCCTCGGAACCCGGCGTTAGTTGATCCCGCCCGCCCTTGAGCTCCTGCTCCTCGATCCGCAGGTCGCTCGCACCGACGCTCGCGGTCGGGTCCGCACCTCCGGGCCGGGCTGGAACATGCCAGTTACCGTCGGCCTCTCGCGCAGCTTTGTCGCTTCGCTAGCTGCCGTCCTGGGTTCTCCGGAGAACTAGACAAAGAGAAGGGTGACCGTGCCGGCCGGAAGGTCGGTGCGCACGGAAAGATGATGCAGTCAGTGAGTCACTCGCAGGCGTCGAGCGCTTCGACCGTGCGCCCGGCTGCGCGTCCGCGAAGGGCGCTGATCGGAACTGCGACCCCGAGGCTCGTCCGCTCGTCGACCCCGAACACGGCACCGACGATGCGCCCCCTGGCGTCGAGCACGGGGCCTGCGTCGCCGTCCTGAATCGCCGAGCTGAGACGGAGCACCTTCGTCCGTGCGCCGAACGGCGCGCCGGGGACGCTGTCCACGATCACGCCGGGCAGCATCCGCAGCTTGCCGTCGCGCTCGGTGACGACCACCACCGACGCTCCGGCGCCGACGCTCGGGTTGGGCGTCAGCTTCCGCGGAAGCCGGCGGGCGACCTGGATGACGCCGAGCTCGCCGACGCGGTAGGCGCTCGCGGCGCCGACCGCCGTCGATCGCCGGTTCGCGGTCTCGACACGCACCCATCCGCCCCCCGGGGCCGCGTCGCGAGGGGCGACCAGCGTGTGCGCGTCGAGCGCGAAGCCCCGTCCCAGAGAGTCGTCGTCGCATGCAGGAATGCGGATCTGGAGAGCTGCCTTCCGGGCCAGCCGTCGCGCCCGGCCGAGCGAGAGCGTTCGCGTCGGCGCCGGCGCGAGTGCGGTGACCTCCGGGAACGTCGAGAGCAGGGTCGGTGCGGAGGCGCGGAGGACGTCGGTCGGCGCCTCGTCGGTCACGACGATGCCGCAGCCGGTGAGGAGGAGGGTGACGACGAGCGTGAGCCCGAGCGCGACGCCCCGGATCACCCGGCGTTCTCCCGGACGGCGCCGAGACGCGTCCGTGCACGGTTGCATTGCCCGAGGAAGGGCTCGGCCTTCGCGAGCTCCGCCTTCGGCTTCCCGTGCTGCGCGGCGGCGACGACCGACTGGAGTCCCTGGCTGCACGCGCTCAGCGCCGATGCGACCGAGGCGAGCGCCGCCCGTTGCGCCGCGAGCTTTCGTCGCTCTGTCTCGGCGCGGGCGAAGTCGCTCGCCAGCTGCTGCTGCTGTCGTGTGAGCTCGCCGACGCTGGACTTCGTCTGACGCAGCGCCCCGCGGCTCGAGGCGAGCGTAGCTGCAAGCACGTTGGCCTGCCGCGTCCGCTGGTTCAGCGCCTTGCTGCGGTCGGCGATCACGACGCGAAGCCCGCCGGCGACCTCCTCGGCGGCGACGGCGCGCCGCCGCCAGTCATCGGCGCGACTGTTGTTCGTCCGGACGCTGTTGGCGAGCATCCCGACAACGAGCACGAACACGAGCGTGACAGCGAGCGTCGTGACGCTGACGGTCCAGCGCCCGACCTCCAGCGCGAGCTGCTCCGGTCGTTCGACCCGAGACGACTGCATACGTCTCTATCGGCTGACGCTGCACGTTCTTGACGCGAATTCGAGGGACACGCGTAGGCCCGCAACCGCCGGGCGTCCAGCCTCGCGGCTGGACACCCGCTCCCCCGGCGGGACGCTCAGCGCCGTGCGCTCGGCCGCGCGATCCGGCCAAACGCCCGCGCGCCGCCGTCGTCGCTCGTGAAGGCCGACAGCTGGATCGTCTCGCCGTCGAGTACGAGCCCGGAGCCGATCACGCCTGCTCCGCGCAGGCGGACGTCCTCGCCGAGCCCCGCCGACGGGCCGCGGGTCGCTGACGCTTCGCCGACAGACTCCGCGAAGGCGGAGATCCGCTCGACGGACGTCGAGCGGCCGTCGAGCCGCTCGAGTGCATCGAGCAGGTACCCGGCGCGGAGCTTCGGCCAGAGGAGCGCGAAGGCGTCCGGCCGGGAGACGGCGTCGAGGCAGAGGTCGTCCCCGATCCCCAGCACGGCGCCGCACTGGCCGGGCGTGAGTGTGAACGCGGACTCGAGTGCCTCGAGCCGGGCGGCATGCGCCTCGAACGTGTCGCGGTTCGCCGCTGTCCGGGAGCGGACTCCCATCCGCTCCTGCTTGTCGCGAACCTCGTCCCAGACGTCCCCCTGGGCAAGTCCGCGTGCGAGCGGCTGCGCGGCGAGCGTCTCGGCCTTGCGACGCCGGAGGTGGGAGTGTGAGATGTGCCTCGCGGAGCCGAAGGCGTCGCTCTGCCGGCTCCAGCGTCCCTGCTCGACGCAGGAGACGGGGATCGGAAGCTTTGCGCCCGCGCCAACGAGGACGCTGACGTTGAGGATCCGGTTCTGCTTCGCGCCGACGAGCTCCTCGCCGTCGTAGAGCAGCACGGCGCTGTCGGTCGGGTTCTCGACGAAGAGCTCGGGCACCGAGCCCGAGTCCGACGTCTCCGTGATGCGGAGCCCGCGCGGCAGCGCCTCGTCGAGCGTGATGTAGGCCGCGACCGGGTCGCGGCGGGGGAAGAGCGGTGTGACGACGATCCCACGGTGCTCCACGGGCTCGCCGAGCTGGAAGGTGTCGAGTGTCATGGCGGTCTCCTCTCGGGTTCACGAGGGAGTCCGTCGTCGGCGCGGCTTGCCTTACATCGCCGTCTGACGCGCCATTCGTAAGATCCGGCCATGTCGGACGCGACTCAGCTCTCGATGCGCGATGCGCGGGATGCCGAGGACAAACGGCTGCTGGAGAACGGGGAGATCGATCTCCTCCTCTCGGGCTGGGTCGAGACGATCCGCGGCAGGTGCATCGCCAGGATGCGCGGCACCGTGGGTGAGGATGTCGCGCAGGCGGTGTGCGAGCGGCTGTGGCGCGAGCTCAAGGCAGGCAGGCACCGCGACGGGCGGCTGCCCTTTCGCGTCATCGTTCACTCCGTGATCAGCTGGGTGTGCAGCGGCTGGAACGAGCCCGGATGGCGCGAGAACGAGCTCTTCGACCTCGACGGCGCGGCTCCGGACGAGACGGAGGCCGTGATCGTCGACCTCACGCTGGAGCAGTTCGTCGCGACACTGCCACCGGGCGACGGTGAGGTTGGCGCTCTCTACTACCTGGACGGCGGCCTCGAGCCCGCCGAGATCGCCGAGCGGCTCGACAAGAACCCGAACGCCGTGTACCAGGCGATCAGCAGGAACAAGGCCAGGCTCCGGGAGTGGCTCGAGGAATGATCGTCGAGCTCGAGACCCTGCTCGACGAGCTCGCGCGCCGCCATGCGCGGGGCGAGCCGCTCGACGTCGAGGGCACGCTCGCGAAGGCGGGTGACCGCGCGGACGAACTGGCGCCGCTGATCGATGCCTTCCTCGAGCGTGCGCCGCGCCGCAAGCCGAGCGCCGAGGCGCTCGCATACGTGCGCTCGCTCGACGACCCGCCGATGCTGCGCGCCCGCGTCGCCAAGGCACTACGCGTGGACGACGTGGTGGACGCGATCGTCGCAGCGTGCGAGATCCAACCGGATGCTCGGCCAAAGGTCCGGCGCTACTACCAGCAGCTCGAGGGCGGCGTTCTCGACCCATCTCGCGTCGCGGCGTCGGTCTGGGACGCGATCACAGGCATCCTCGGCCGCTCGCGCGCGTCGCTGACGGCGCCGGGTCTCGGTGTTACGCCGTCCGCAGCCCCCATGTACCGGGCAGACCGACTATTCGAGCCGGACGAGATGCCGACACTGTCGGCGTCGATGACGGAGCCCGAACCGCCCGACGACGTCGACGCGTTGTTCCTCGGCGACCCGAGCTAGCCGCGAAGGCCCCGGCTGTCGCCTGACGGTGTTCAGCGGTTCCACTCCCATCTCATCCTGGGACGCAACCAGGAGGCCGGCAGCGTTTGCGCGCGGCAACGAGGTGTGTCAAGCCGTTACCGCTACGCCAGCCTTGGCAGAGGAGCCGATTGGCCCGGTCTCCAGCGGCGCACTGGTCGGCTCACCGGGCCGTAGTTTGCCTGGTGATTTGTGCGCATGAGCGAGTCTCCGTCGAGAGTTCGGGCGTACGATTCGCGACCCGGGTCCGGTGACGGCTCGGCCCTCGACATGGAGGAGGCGCGATGCCCACCGACCCGCACCTCGACGTGTCTGAGGCCGTGCGCGTACAGATCCTCGCGACCGAGCATTGGAGCCTGCTCGCGACGAGGAACATCACGTACGGCGCGATCTACAGCCGGGCCACCATCTTCCTGACTGTCGTGTCCGCGGCCGTCGTTGCGTTGGCCCTTGCTGCCGAGGCGACCGAGTTCGGCGACCGTTTCTACGTGTTCGCACTCCTCGTTCTGCCGGTTGCGTTCTTCATCGGGGTGGGGACATACATCCGCCTCGTCGACGCCCGGATCGAGGACTTCTGGCTCCAGTCCGGCCTGAATCGTCTCCGTCACGCCTATCTCGAGATCGCGCCGGGGCTCGAGCCGTATTTCGTGACGGGCCATCACGACGACGAGCGAGGCCTGTCCGAGACGTACGGCCCAGGCACCGAGAACCGGGTCCTTCGCCTGATTGCCAGCACGTCCACGGTCGTCGGGGTGATCGACGCCGTTCTCGCCGGGGTCGTTGGGGGCCTCGTCGCAAAGGTCGTGGGCGCAGGATCCGAGCTGAGCCTGCTCATCGGCGCAGTGGTGACTTCAGTGGTCGTCGCGCTGCTTGTCCACGCCGACAGGCGCATCATTGCGCGCGGGCGTCGCAGGCTCGAACCCCGCTTCGCCCGATCGGCGGAAGCCGGACGCATGCACGAACAGCAGGAGCCACCGTCCTCTCCGCGCGCCGACGTGCCCCAGAGCGTGCGTGCCCAGATCCTCGCGACCGAGCATTGGAGCCTGCTCGCGGCGAGGGACGTCACCTACCGTGCGGTCTTCAGTCGGGCCGCCATCTTCCTGACGGTCGTGTCCGCGGCAGTCGTTGCGTTGGCCCTGGTCGCTCGGGCGACCGAGTTCGGCGACGGTTTCACCGCGTTTGCACTCCTCGTTCTGCCGGTCGCTCTCTTCGTCGGGGTGGCGACATACATCCGCCTCATCGAAGCCCGGATCGACGACTTCTGGCTCCTGTCCGGCATGAATCGCCTCCGTCACGCCTATCTCGAGATCTCGCCGGGGCTCGAGCCGTATTTTGTTACGGGCCACCACGACGACGAGCAGGGTCTGTACGAGACGTATGGCCCAGGCACGGGGAGCCGGTTCTACCGCCTGATCGGCGAGACTTCCACGCTCGTCGCGGTGATCAACGCAGCTCTCGCCGGGGTCGTCGTGGGGCTCGTCGCAAACGCTGCGGGCACAGGATCCGAGCTGAGCCTCTTCATCGGTGCAGTCGTGACGACGGTGCTCGTCGTATCGCTGGTCAACACGAGCAGGCGCCTCATCGAACGTGGGCGTCGCTTGCTCGAGCCCCGCTTTGCACGACAGGTCGAAACGGTGCGGCGACACGGGTAGCGGGGCGTCGCGCGCGGTCGCGAACCAACTCACCTCACGCCAAGCGGTCTCCATCCTCGAAGCGACGGACACGCGCGGCGAGTCTCACGCGATAACCTTCCATGCTTGCGGCTCACGGCTCGGATCTCCAAACCCAGGGAGGCGTAGTGCCAACGGTAATCGCATACCACGACGTGAAGGACAAGGATCACTGGCTCGCGTCGCCGAAGCGCGAGGAGTTCTTTGGTCCCCTCGGCGTGACGAACATCCGGACCTTCGTCGACCCGGAGAATCCGAGCAGGGTCGGGCTGGTGATGGACATTCCTGAGATGGACGCCGTCATGGGCGCGATGGAGACCGAGGCGGCCGCCGAGGCGATGGCTCACGACGGGGTCATGCCCGAGACGCTCGTGATCCTCGTCGAGGCCTGACCGGCGGGCTCGAAGCCGACGAGATCGACTGAAAGCACGGCGAGCCGATCACCGAGTCGCCGGCGAGGAACACCGGTGGGATTCGATCGCGCGATCTCCGCTCGGAGCGAGCACCGCGCGTCTACGACGACCCGTGTGCGCGAGGACCGCGAACGTATCGGGCAAGATCAGACGGGTTTGGTGAGCGAGAGGCGCCTCAGAGTCGGACTCGTCGTCGAACCGGCAGGGATCGACCACCAGTACAACCATGGGGCCTACCTCGGGCTCGAGCGGGCCGTCCGAGAGTTGGAGATCAGAGGGCGAGTGTTGACACCGGCCCCGAAGGAAGGCTTCGTCCCGAGCCTCTCACTGCTCGCGCGACAGAAGTACGACCTCGTCATCGGATTCTTCTACCCTGGCGGCGCCGCGATCGACAGAGTCGCCGCCGAGTTCCCCGGAACGAGGTTCGCGATTATCGACGTCGCCCACGACGATCTTGCGCATCGCCCGACGAATGTCGTGGACCTCGAGTTCAGGGCAGAGCAAGCCGGGTATCTGGCCGGCTACCTGGCTGCGCTCGTGCTGTCGCTTTCGCCCGGGGAGGAGGTCGTCAGCTCGGTCGGCGGCGAGCGGGTCCCGGGTGTGGAGCGGTGGATTGCCGGCTTCCAGGCAGGCGCAAGGGGAGCCAATCCTCGCGTTACGACCTTGAACAGCTATACCGACGACTTCTGGGACCCGGCGAAAGGCAGGTCAGTCGCCCTGAGCCAGATCGCGAAGGGAGCGCGAGTCGTCTTCCAGGTCGCCAGCACGTGCGGCCTCGGGGCGCTGGAGGCGGCACGGGATCGTGGAGTCTGGGGGATCGGCGTCGATGTCGACCAGTCCCACCTCGGCAGTCACATGCTGACGAGCGCGGTGATGAGGCAGGACGTCGCAGTGTTCGACACGATCGCGGAACTCGTGCGCGGGACGCTCGAGACCGGTCGCACGTCCCGCTTCTCCCTCGAGAACGGCGGTGTCGGCCTCGGCGCGATCAGCGCGGCCGTGCCCAGCTCGTTCAAGGCCGAGCTCGAGGACGTGAGGGCCGGGATCATCGCCGGGAAGATCCCGATCGCGAGCTCGGTCACATAGCGCTCTCGCTCTGTATCGAAACCCAGAAGGTCCCGTCCAGAAATGCCACGTCGGTCGGCGCGTGGCCGACCGGAATGACGCCCACAACCCGACCGTCCTGCGGGTCGATCTGGACGACGGTGCCGTCGGCGTTGTTGGCCGCGAACACCACACCGTCCGTCGCACACATGCCCACGAGCCCTCCGCCGACCGGGGTCGTCTGAGTCACCGTGCCCGTGTCCGGGTTGATGCGCCAGACCTGACCTAGCCTGTCAGAGACCCAGACAGCCTGCTCCCCTGCCGTCAACGCGACGGGGTACCCGATGGGCACCTCGGCCGTGGCCGTGTTCGTGTGCGGCTCGATGCGCAGCGCCCGCTCGGCAGTCGTCACCACCCAGAGTGCCTCCTCGCCGAGTGCCACGCCTACCGGCACACTGCCGACGTCGATGATCGCCGACGGCTCGTTCGTCGTCGGGTCGAGGCGGAGCACATGACGGGGACCAGCGGCGATCCACACGGAGGCGTCATCGGCGTCGACCGCGTAAGTCGGGTTCCAGACGAGCTCGCTCGAGCCCCTCAGCTCGATCGTCTCGACGACGGCGTCAGCACTCGGGTCGATGCGCGAGACCGTGCCGTCGCTCCCGTTCGCCACCCAGACCGCATCGCTTGCGACGGCGAGATCTACTACAGGTGCCCCGATCCCGATCGTCCTGATGACTTCGCGGCGCTCCGGATCGATGCGGGAGACCGTTCCATCATCGGTGTTGGCGACCCAGACCGAGCCGTGCCCGACCGCGAGGGCGACAGGCCTTCGCCCCACGAGCACGTGGCCCACGACCCGGGCGCGCTGCGGGTCGATCACAGCGACCGAGTCGGGAGGAACCTGCGCCTCGGCATGTGCCGACCCTGGGCGACGTTGCGCGACACCGGGTCGCTCGACCCCGGCGACTCCCAGCGACTCGAGCAACGGATCGTGGTTGAGGATGGCTCTCTCGAGGCGTTGGAGCTCATCGTCCGGCTTGAGCCCGAGCTCCTCGTCCAGCAACCGCCGGCCCGTGCGGTAGACCTCGAGCGCGTCTGCCTGGCGGCCGCAGCGATAGAGGGCCAGCATCAGCTGGCCGCGCAGACGCTCGCGCAACGGGTGCTCGGCGACGCGTGTCTCGAGCTCCGCGACGACCGCGCCATGGCGTCCGAGCTCGAGCATCGACTCGAATCGCCCCTCGACGGTCTCGAGGCGAAGCTCCTCGAGGCGCCTGATCTCGCGTTGAGCAAAGTCCGCGAACGCGAAATCGGCGAGGGCCGGCCCACGCCAGATGGCCAACGCCCGCTCGAAGGTGACGAGCGCCGACTCCGGGTCGTCCTCCAGCGTGCGCCACGCCTCCGCAGCAAGCGTCGCGAATCGGTGGGCATCGACCGCATCCGCCGGGACGAGCAGGACATAGCCGGGCGCCTGGGTGGCGAGCACGCCGTCCGACGCGAGAACACGCCGTAGGTGGGAGACATAACCCTGGACGGCCTTCACAGCGGTGCTCGGTGCCGTGTCGCCCCAGAGCGCCCCGACCAGCGCGTCGACGGAGACGACCTCGGCCCGCCTGAGCACCAGAGCCGCAAGGAGTACGCGCTCGCGCCCCGTGGGGAGCCCAACCTCTCGGCCTGAGTCGTCGAAGACCTGGAACGGGCCGAGGATCCTGAGCTCCACTTTTCGTGTCCGTCAGACCGGTTCAGCCACGAGCTCGGACCGCAAACGATCGGGTTCCTCGAGCGTGCCGAGGCGATCGAGGATGGCGAGCGCCTCCTGCGCGATCGTCGTGGCCTCCACATCGTTACCCGTGAGCCGTTTGGCGCGGCCCAGTGCTCCCAGCGCGAGTCCGAGTTCGTTCTCGGAGCCGCTCGCTCGCAACGTCTCGACGGCCGGCTCGAGCCGGCGTATCGCCTCCTCGGCGTCGCCCTGAGCCAGGGCCACCTCTCCGAGACACCGTCCGCTGGCGCCGAGGAAGAAACGCACCCCGCGACTCGCGGCCGCGGCGTGGATCTCCAGGAGCAGCTTGTGCGCCCGCACGTAGTCGCCGGCGGTCAGGTATGCGTCGGCCAACCGCGGCGCTAGGAAGGTCCACGCCAACTCATGGCGCGCCGCCTTGGCCATCGGCACGATTTCCTCGAGGATGGGCAGGCCCTCGTCGACAGCCCCCGTGTGACAGAGCGCCGGCGCCAGGAAGCCGAAGGCAAAACCGCGGAAGTACACGGTCGGGGCGGTCTCCTTTGCGGCGGTGCCGTAGTCGATCGCAGTCGCCCAGTCCCGTTTCTCGACGCAGACCAGCGCGCCGACCGCGTTGCAGAACGAGACCATGCCGGTGTCGGAGCGCTCCGCGCCCGTCGCCACACCTTGGTCGACCTCGCGCAGCGCGGCTTCCCAGCGCCCCGCCATCATGTAGGTGAGCGCGGCGCCGGATCGTGCGTACATGTACGCCATCGGTTCGAAGCTGACGGCGAGGTGCTCCAGCGACAGCTCCGCGCAACGATGGGCGCGCCCGTAGTCGCCGAGCATCATGTACGCCCATTGCAAACCGCCGGATGCGAGTGCCGCGTACTCGTGGTCGCCGGACCGCTCGCAGAGCTCGAGTGCGCGGCCATGGGCTTCTATCGCCTGCCTGTTCTCGCCGAAGACGAATTGGCGATGCCCCACGCGTTGGTAGAACGCCCCGACGAGGCCGGGATCGCTCTGCTCCAGCGCAAGGGGCTCGTGGCGGAGAAGCAGCTCGTAGTACTCCACGTGACGATGGAGGTAGTGGAACCCGCTTGTCTGGTCCAGGACAAGGGTGAGCCTGCGCCTGCGGTTCTCCTCGGAGTCGGGTAGTTCTTCGAGGATCGCGAGCGCCTCGTAGAAGTAGCCGAGCGCCTCCTCCATCGCATGCTGTGCCGAGACCTTGCGATTGGCGAGCTCGAGGTAGTCCGCAGCCCGCTCCCGCTCGGAGCTCCGCGAGTAGTGGAACGCGAGGAGCTCGTACTTCTCGTGGAGTCTGTCCCCATAGGAGCGCTCGAGCGCCGCCCCGGCGCGCGCGTGGAGCGACCGGCGACGCTCTTCCAGGAGGCCGTCGTAGGCAACGTCGCGGGTCAGCGCGTGTTTGAACACGAACGTCCGCTCGGTCCCTCCGTGCTGTTCGTGCAAGAACTCGCGCCGCTTGAGCTCGTCCAGGGCCGGTAGGAGCGGTCCGTCGCCGTCCCAGACTGCCTCGATCATGCCGAGCGAGAACTCGCGCCCGAGCACGGATGCAACTTGGACGGCGCTCTTGTCTCCGGCGTCGAGCTGGTCGATTCGTGCGGCCAGGACGTCCTGCACGGTCGTCGGGATCGAGCCGTCAGAGCGGCTGTCGGCTTGCTGTCTTGCGGCTCGAGCGAGTTCCTCGAGGAAGAAGGGGTTTCCCTCACCCCGACCGACGATCCTCGCGGTCGCATCGTTCGTCTCGCCGAGGATTGTTGCGACGATCTGTTCGCCGGCCTCCCGCGAGAGCGGCCGGAGGGCGATCTGGGTCACGTACGACTTGCCGAGCCACGGGGGGTTGTAACCAGGACGGTAGGTCGCCAGCAGGAGAACCGGGACGGACGGCAGCTCGTCGACCAGCTCGGTCAGGAACTCCTCTGACGTGCGGTCGATCCAGTGCGCGTCTTCGATGACCAGTAGCAGCGATGGGCTGGCTTTCGAGAGCAGCAGCTTGCGCAGCGCCTCGAACGTTCGGCCCTTGATCGTGGCGGTCTCGAGCGCGAGGAGCTGAGCGTCACCGGCGGTGACGTCCAGCGCATGATGGAGGTACGGACCGAAATCCGGGTCCATACGCAGCTCCTCGAGCGTCGTCCCGATCTTCGCGGCAACGCTCTCGCGGTCGTCGTCCGGCGCGATCCCACACGCTTGCCGCACCAGATCGAGGATCGGGAGATAGGGAACCGCGGTCCCGAACGGCAAGCAACGACCTTGAAGCGCGACGGTGCCCACCTCCGCGGCGAGCTGCAGCTCGTAGGTCAGCCGCGACTTGCCGAGGCCGGGATCGCCGGAAACGCCGATGACCTGTCCTTGCGCGGCCGCGGAGCGAAGGGCCTCCCGCAGCGACTCGAGCTCCTCATCTCGTCCCGAGAAGGGAGTGAGCTGCTGGTGCGCCTCGTCGATCGGCGACGTGCGCGGGCCGCGCCCGATGACGCGCAACGTGTTGACGGTGCGCTCGTCGACCGTCACCGGCTCTGTCTCCTGGAGCTCGAAGTACCCACGCAGGTAGTCCGCGGTCGCGCTGCTCACCAGCACATCTCCGGGGTGAGCCGCCCCATGCAGACGAGCCGCAAGCACAGTCGTGTCACCCGAGGCGGTGTAGTCCATCCGAAGGTCGTCGCCGATGGCGCCCACGATGACCGAACCGGAGTTGATCCCGATCCGGACGTCGATCTCGGATCGCTCCTTCACCGCGAGAGCGGCAAGCGCGGCGCGGCGTGCGTGGTCCTCGTGGGCGATCGGGGCGCCGAAGAGGGCCATGAAGCCGTCGCCGAGGAACTGGTTGACCGTGCCCTCGTAGCGGTGGACCTCCGCGAGGGCGAGTTCGAAGAAGCGGTCGACGACCCGGTGATATTCCCCCGGGCCAGCCTGCGCCGCCAACTCGGGCGAGCGGACGATTTCGCAGAAGAGAACGCTGACCTGTTTCCGTTCGCCCTCGATCGCGCTGCGGATGGCGAGAATCTGCTCACTCAGATGGCGTGGCGTGTAGGCCGCCGGGGACGGGGTCGCCTCGACGGCATGCCCGCACTCCGGGCAGAACTTCGAGTATTGGGGCATGGTCGCTCCGCAGTCGTCGCACTCGCCCCCGACGAGCAATGCGCCGGCGATGACGGGAGCGACCTTGCCGCGATCTCTCCTGGAGGGCTCGTCGTTCTTCGGCGGCGACTCAGGGCGGCGAGCGTCAGGTGCGAGGCCCTCGATCTCGGAGCCCGAGCTACCGGGCGAGTTGCGGAGGATCTCGAGATAGACAGCCTTGGATTCCGGCGAAGGGTAGGCGCCGAGCTCGTCGGCGAGGAAGCGCCGGCAGCGCTCGTACACGCGGAGTGCCTCGGCCGGGTTGCCGGCGGCGACGTGCGCCTGCATCAGCGCGCGGTAGCTGGTCTCGCGGAAAGGCTCGAGAGCGGTGATCTCGGCCGCATATCGGACTGCGTTCCCGAACTCCCCCTCGGCAAGCGCCGCGTCGCGCAGGCATTCGAGCGCACGCACGAGGACATCACGGAGGTCGCGCCGCTGATCCTCGACCCACCGTCCGTCCTCGCCCGGCAGAAACACCCGCCGGGCAAGCTCGGCCGCCGTCGAGGCCTCTGCCCGAGCCTCGCCGAGCTCCCGCCCGGCGAGTGCCGCCTCTCCCCGCTCCAGCGCGGTCACCGCCGCGTCGACATCGATCCAGGCATCGACGGGCAAGGTGAGCTGATAGCAGCCGAACGCGCTCCTCAACATGCTCGAGCCGTCGATGCCGCACTCCTCGAGCAGCGCGCGCAGCTTCGTCGCCAGCACCCTGAGTGCCTTCTCCCACGTCGCCGGAAGGTCCTCGCCCCACAACAACTCGGCCAGCTCATCACGAGGGACAGACCGTCCGTGCTGGACCGCCAGGTATGCGAACAGAATCCGACCCTGCCGGCCCGGAAAGCGCTGCTCGTCCAGCCTCACGCCGTTCGCCTCGACGGCGAGATGGTCCGTCATCGAGATTCGAACGCTCAGCCTAGCTTGCCTCCTCTCAACCCTCCCTAGCCGCCCGGTAGCAGAGCGCTAGCGAGGGTCTAGCCGCGTAGCCGGAGTATCGGGCGCGACATGTTCTGTGACAAGCCACGAGCGGCCGGCGGCGATCCATCCGTGGCCAGCGCGTGGGCGCGGAAAGGAGATCGAATGCGAACGCTACGTTTGCCGGTTGGAGCGCTTCTGGTCGCGCTGATGCTGAGCGCCGTTCTGGCGGTCGGCGCGTCGGCGACTCCGGTCGCCAAGACGGTGGCGACGGTGGAGTGTCAGGGCGCCTCCGCGACGCTGCTCATGCACCCCGGCGGGGGCGGAAAGGCGATCTGGGACATCTCGGTGGAGAGCGTTCAGAACGCTCCCAGCTACCTCATCAAGCGCGTCGAAGGAACCTTTTTCGTCGGCGGAGTGGTGGTGGGAACGCTCGACGACTCGGTGGGACAGAAGACCGGCTTCGGCGAGCCGCTCACCTGCGCGTTCGAGGTGCACAAGCCGGGCATCGACGTGTACGGGACATTGACGCTTGTGCAGCTTCGCTGACCAGGCGCTCCGCTGCGAATGCGGCTACGAGGTGCAAGCGTCCGACGAGGCGGCGCGCGTGGACGAGGTACGGCGACACGCCTCGGAGACGCACGGCATCGACCTCTCGGCCGACGTAGCGCTCGACGTCGTCCGCCGCGTCACGCCTCGTGCCGCGCAGTCGTCTGGCTCGAGACGGCGGCGGAGAGCTATCCCATCCGGAGAGGAGTAGATCGATGATCAGAGGAAGTAGCGCGAGCAAGCGGGCCACGCTCATCGTCGGCACCGCGCTGTTGATCCTTGCGGCCGGCGCCGCGGTCAACGTCGTCCCGTCGGCAGCGGTGGACCCGCCGCCGCCGATCGCAGCCGAGCCGCTCACCGCGCGCTCGGTCTTCCCCGACCTGATCGACATGAAGCTCAAGCTCAAGTCGCACGACGGGGGCACGAGGGTGGTCAACGTCGACAACCCGTCCCGCACGGTCGACATCAGGTACACGGTGCAGCCGGGCGCCCGGTTCCCCTGGCACACGCACTACGGGCCGGTGATCGTGAACATCGTCTCCGGCTCTCTCACGTACGTCGAGCCGGGCACGTGCGACGAGACGACGTATGCGCCGGGACAGGCGTTCGTCGATGCCGGGCACGGTCACGTCCACAGCGCCTACAACCCCGGCACGGAGCCGGCGGTGCTCATAGCCACGTTCTTCGAGGCACCCGAAACGGGGGCGCTGCTGATCCCGGCAGACCCTGCCTGCTAGCCAAGCCGGCGGAGCCCCGCGGCAGGCCGGTGGGCCAGGAGTCCACCGGCTCGCCGCGCGGCACTACCGAACACTGGGTCGTGCCGTCGCCCCGAGCAGCCTGATTACCCGGACGTAACGACGGCTCCGGAGGAGGATGAGCTCGCATGAGCAGCACAAGCGCAGAACGCAGGCGTGGGGCGGGTAGACGCGGCCCGCCTTACGCTTCCCCTGCAGCAGCTGCGCTCCGAGAATTCGATCTCTCAGGGGCCGCGCCGTCTACTGAGCGCCGCGCTGGCCTGCCCCGGGGCGCACCAGGCTCCATCACCATGATCTCCGTGAGAGGGGCTCAGCCGAGTTCCTCGGCGAGCCCAATAAGAAGGCCTTCGGGTCCGCGGATATAGCAGAGCCGATACGAGTCTTCGTACTGGACGACCTCGCTGCTGACGAGCTGCGCGCCGTGCTTGCGGAGCCGGGCGAGCGTCTCGTCGATGTCGTCCACGGCGAACATGACTCGCAGGTAGCCGAGAGCGTTCACCGGGGCGTTCCGGTGATCGGCAACCACTGGCGGCAGGAGAAAGCGCGAGAGCTCGAGCCGGCTGTGGCCGTCAGGCGTGCGCATCATGGCGATTTCGACGCGTTGGTCACCCAGTCCGGTTACGCGCCCTGCCCACTCTCCTTCCACCATGGCGCGCCCTTCGAGCTCGAGGCCGAGCTCGCGAAAGAAGTCGATCGTCGCTTCGAGGTTGTCGACGACGATGCCGACGTTGTCCATTCGTCTTAGTGTCATGTGCCCGATCTAAGTGTCCTCATCGTGTGCCCAGTCTGTGCCGGCCGCGAGTCAAAGTGGCGGCCCGAAAATCGTAGACGCCTCACGTGATGTGGCTGCCCGCCCAGCCGTGAGCTGAGTAGGCAACGCGCGCGATCGCTCATCCGATCGCGAACTCGCGGGGCGACTTCACCGGGACGTCGGGCACTACGCCCGGCGACCAGGCCTCATGCTCAGACTCGCCAAGCGGGGGTCGCGTGGAACCGCTGATGGATACAGGCGTCTCGGCGGCGTGTCAGACGCGTGTCAGATCACAGTGCTCGAGATGGAGGCTGCATCGGCGGCTCCGGGACAGCAACTATCTCGCGCCGCGAGCTCGTCCGCGCATTCGCGGGAGCGGACTAAGCTCTGCCGATGGGCAGCGTCACGGCCGCGGACGCGGACCTTGCGCGTCAGCTCGAGGACGCGCGCGAGCAGCAGCGGGCGATCAGCGGGGTCCTGCGGGCGGTCGCTCGCTCGGCCGGGCTTCAGCCGGTTCTGGACGAGATAGTCGAAGCCGCGAAGCGACTTTGCCGTGCCCACCACGGCGCGCTGTTTCTGCTCGAGGACGGCCTTCTCCACCTTGTCGCGGATGAGACCGCGCCGGCTGCGGCGGCCGCCTACGACAGGGAGCATCCGCACGCCCTCGATCGAACGACGGCAGCCGGCCGCGCGGCTGTTACGCGCGCTCCCGTCCACATTCCCGACATCCGCGACGATCCCGAATACGCCTACGCCGGCCCGCGGACCTACCGCTCGATACTCGGGGTTCCCATTATCGTCGAGGAAGACCTGCTCGGTGTCGTTCTCGTCGTGCGTCCGGAGCCGCAGCCGTTCAGCGACGAGCACATCGCGCTCGTCCAGACGTTCGCCGACCAAGCGGGAATCGCGCTCACGAACGCCCGTCTGCTCGAAGCGGTTGAGCGCCAACGGACGGAACTCGGCCGTTTCGTCTCGCCTCAGGTGGCGGACCTCATCTCGAGCACGGACGGTCAGCGACTCCTCGCCGGACACCGGGCGTACATCTCTTGTCTGTTCTGCGATCTCCGCGGCTTCACCGCGTTCTCCGAGACCGCTGCGCCCGAAGAGCTGCTCGACGTGCTTCGCGAGTACCACGGGTCGCTCGGCGAGCTGATCCCCGTCTACGAAGGCACGTTCGAGCACTTCGCGGGAGACGGCCTCATGGTCTTCTTTAACGATCCGCTGCCGCTCGAGCATCATGAGCTGCGGGCCGTGCGGCTCGCGCTCGCCGCGCAGGAGCGGTTCCGCGAGTTGAGCGACGTCTGGCGCAAGCGCGGAACGGAGCTCGGCCTGGGAATCGGAATCGAAGCCGGATATGCGACGCTCGGCCGCATCGGCTTCGAAGGCCGCTACGACTACGGCGCAGTTGGCCCGGTGACGAGCCTGGCATCGCGGCTGAGCACGTACGCGGAGGCCGGACAGGTCTTGATCGGCCCTCGCGTGTTCGCGGCCGTGGAGGCGAGCGTCGAGGCGCTGCCGATCGGCAAGATCGAGCTCAAGGGCTTCGGCCGCGCCGTCGCCGCCTACGAGGTGCGCGCGCTGCGATAGCCACCGGCGGCCGGGCCCCAATGCTCCAACGCGATCGCGAGGGCGTCGGTGGGGGACGGGCTAACCGGCTACGCCGAGTCGGAGGTCGCGCCGATCGTGCGATGGAAACAGGCGCCTTGGGCGCCGTGTCAGACGGATGCGTGCAGCAACGACGCTCGTCGGCGCGATCCTCGGCTCGCCGGGCGCGTCCCTGGTACCCACCCAGAAGGTTGATCGCCTAACCTGAGGAACCATGACGCGAGCACTCGACGACCAGGAAGAGCACCGGAAGAGTGCATTGACGGAGTTTCTCGACGCGCGAGTTCGCGAGGGTTATCGCGTCGAGACACGCACCGACACGCACGCGATCATCGCCCCGGCTCACCGACGTCGCTCGTTCCTCGACCTCCTCCGTAAACCGAAGGTGCCCGCACGCCAGGTCGTATCGGTGGATAGTGATGGCGAAGTGTCCATGCGGCCAGCTGAACCGGTGCGTTCCTGAACTACGTTCGGGACGGACGCTTCGCTCGAGGCGGCCCAGTGGTGATCAAGACCGGCGACCCGCGCTAGCCTTCGGTCGACGAGATCCAATCGCAGGAGGCCGAACGATGGACGCAGGCGTAAAAGACAGGATCGTCGTCGAGTCGGAGCGTGCTGCTCAGTCGGGCCGGGCGGGCGTCATCGAGGAGGTTCTGGCCCAGGATCCGCCGCGCTTCCGCGTCCGATGGGACGACGGGCGCACGAGCATCTTCGCTCCCTCGGCAGGCGTCGCGAGGATCGAGCGGCGCGCGAGAGAGCGCGTGAAGGCCTGACCGACTGGGAGACCGCGCGGCGTTACCACAATCGCACCGGCAACGGCGCCCGCTGTTCGCCTGCCTGGGTTGCAACTAGGAGGTCGGCCGGCCCGGCCTTGAGTTCGAGGGCAACGAACGGTTTGAACCGCTGTCGCGTAAGGTGAGCGCGCGCTGCGACGGGTCTCGACGAGGGGGCACCGTGATGACAGGTCGGCCGACAGCACAGTGGGCCGCTCTTGTTCTCTTGTCGCTGGTCGTGTCCGGCTGTGTCGGCTCAAAGGCCTCGACTTCGAGCGCGCCCGTAGGGCCGCCGGCTGAGAGCGCGACGGCGATCTGGGTCACTGACGCGAGCGTCGAGTCGATCGCCGTGTCCGGCACCACCGTGTTCGCGGCCGGATTCATCGACTACATCGGCCCGCGCACGGGCGCACTCGGGCTTGTCCGCCGCGGAGCCGAGTCCCCGCAGCGCGGCTGGCCGTCCATCTTCGGTGGCGATCCGGTGTCGGGCTTCGTGCAGGCGGTGGTCGCGGACGGCGCCGGCGGCTGGATTGTCGCCGGCTCGTTCGAGCGGGTCGGTGGCCGCGCCTGCCCACGCCTCGCCCGCCTCACGCGCGCGCGCGCTCGACAGCCGCTTCTGCCTAACCCCGGACGACGAGGTGCAAGCGCTCGCTGTGATCGGCAATCGCCTGTTCATCGGCGGCGACTTCCGTCGCATCGGCGGCGAGAAACGCGTCAGGCTTGCCGCTGTCGATCTCCGCTCGGGACGGCTACTGCCGTGGCACGCCGACGTCACCGGCCGTCCCTATGACGACCGCGGAGATCTCACCTATCCGTCGGTGACGGCGTTCGCTGTCAGGGAGGGCACGCTCTACGTCGGAGGCATTCTGGTCGAGCGGTTCGGCGGCCAGTCTCGCGCCGGTCTTGCGGCGGTGGACGCTCGGTCCGCGCGGGTTCTTCCGTGGCGCGCCGACGTTTCGGGCGACGTGCACTCGCTCGCAGCAGGCACCGAACACCTCTACGTGTCGGGCACGTTCTCGCGGCTCGGCGGACGACCGGCGAGCGGGATCGGTGCCGTCAGTCTGCAAACAGGTGCACGGTCGCCATGGAAGCCGCGCACTCGCGACGGTTTCAGCCGCGCGCTCGCCTACTCCGACGGGGCGGTCTACCTGGGAGGGCGGCTCGTCGAGGCCGTGGACGCCGAGAAGGGTGCGCCGCTCGAGTCGTTTGTCTCGCCGCGCTTCAACGACGATGTGAACGCGCTCACGGTTGAAGAGGCCCGGCTCTACGTCGGCGGCGATTTCTCGCGTGTCGGGAGTGCGGAGCGGCTCCATCTCGCGGCATTCGACCGAAACTCCGGAAGGCTGCTCGCCTGGGCGCCACGCGCGAACGCCGCGGTGCACGCCCTGACGGCCACCAGACAGACAGTTGCGGTTGGTGGCACTCTGACCAGCCTCGGCGGGGCGCGCAGGTTCGGGCTGGTCGGAGTCGACGGAAACACAGGGCGGCTGCTTCGCTGGGCACCGCGGCTCGACGGGACCGTCACGGCTGTCGCGATCGTCGGTTCGAGGCTCTACGTCGGCGGGTCGTTCAGGACGGTCAACGGTCAGCGGCGAAGTGGCCTTGCGGCGTTCGAGCTCGACACGCTCGAATTGACGAGCTGGGCACCGACGCTCGCACCATTCGATCCGTTCTTCCTCGTCGCGGCCCTGACTGGAGAGGACGAGACGGTCTTCGTCGCCGGCGAGTTTCGCTCTGCGAACGGCGAGCCACGCAAGCGGCTCGCCGCGTTCGACTCGAACTCGGGAAAGCTCAGGGACTGGAATCCGGCGCTGTCGAACGTGGGAGTCCGACAACGGAGCACCGGACGTCAGGGCGTTCGTGGCCGCCGACGGAAGCGTGTACATCGGCGGCGACTTCACCCATGCCGACGGCGTCGCCGTGCCAGGGTTCGCCGAGGTCGACGCAGAAAGCGGCGAGATCACGCCCTGGTATCCGCGCCAGAACGGCCTCTACGGGATCAACGCCTTGCTCCGTGTCGATGACGCTCTCTATCTCGGAGGAGACTTCGACCGGTTCGAGGGCCGACCACGCGGCGGGCTCGCGGCTGTCGACGCGAACACACACGTGTTGCTGCCGTGGAGCCCGCAGCTCGCTGACGGGTCGGTTGACACGGGAGCAAACGGCCTGGCACCGATCGGGCAACGCCTGGTCGCCGTCGTCGGAGACTTCAGAACGACGTGCACACAAGCCCCACCTCGCAGTTGCGCGTGTCAGCAGAGACTCGGGACGAGTTCTGCCGTGGATGCAACGTCCCTCGGAGTCCCACGAGTTCCACGGAGATGCCGTGGCGACAAGCGACAAGTTCCTCGCGTTCAACGGACACGCCGGCGGCAACGCGGACACGATCAACATCTACGGCCTGACCCGACCGCGATGACATCCGTCTTCACGACCTCGACCGGAGGTCCCATTGAACTACCGCCACGTCTCCACCCGGGGACTCGACAAAGCCGCCGAAGCCGCCCGCCTCAATCCGGCTGGCGTCGCGAAGCTGACCTTCCACGACCTGCGGCACACATACGGCTCCCACCTCGCCCAGAGCGGCCTCGACCCCGTCGGCGCAATGGTCAGCGGAGGTCAGAGGCAGCCCGTGACGAGGAACCAAGCCAGCTTCACCCCTAGGCGTGACCGACATTGGTCACGGTGCGTCGTCGTGATCTGACACGGATCTGACACGCGCGAGGAACACGGCGTGTGAACGTCCAATTTTCGGCGCCGCCTGCGAGGATCGGTGTGTGAGGAGGAGATGGTTCGTGCCGGCCGCGGTGGCGTGTCCGTTGTCGCGTCGGTCGTCGACGTGCATGGGGCGACGACGTCCCGCGACGGGAGTGGTCGGATCCTCCTCGACGGCCGACCGGTCTTCCCGGTCGTGCTATCCCGCGGCCCCTCGCTTGGGAGCCGAACGCCCTCGGGGACCCACGCGCTGGACGAGGTCGTCAGGGCGGGTGTGACGTTCTTCAAGACCGGTCCAGTCTCGGGAACCTGGACGCGCGCGACGATCGAGCAGGCGATCGCCTGGAACATCGCCGCGAAGGCGCGCGGCGTTTACACGTGGGTCGCCCTGGGAGACGCCGCGGTGGCGCCGCACGGGACGGACACGGCGGGATCCCGGAGCAGGTCGTCGCAAAGCTTTTCGAGGGGCCGGGGCAGACGGCGATCGGCATGTGGAAGGGCGCGGACGAGCCCTTTCTCAACCTCCTGCCCCTCCGCGGGCGCTGCGCTACCCCTCACTGCAGGGTCACGTCCCGCGGCGATCCTCTCGTGGTGCGCGCCCGAACGGGCGTTGGATCGCGGACACCTCTGGGTGACGGTTCAGGGACCGCGAGGCGTCGCGCTCGGACATTGCGCCCTACGCGGCCGTTGACGGACGTCCACGGCGTGAACGTCTATCCGGTCAAGGCCCGGGATGTCGACACCCGATCTGCACCAGGTCGGACGTTGGACTCGCAAGATCGCCTCTGATCTCTGGTGGGGCCCCCGCCGCATGGGTGACGCTGCAGATCTGTGCGAAGGGGAGCCGAGATGGATACGGGAACTACGTCGTGCCGACCGGTGCACAGGAGCATTCTTCTATGCTCTACGACGCGATCGTCAACGGGGCAAGGGCGGTCGCCTTTTACGGCGGCCAGCTCACTGATTGCTGGAACGCACGCGACCGCAAGCAGCGGATGGAACTGGACGTTCTGGCACGACGTCCTCCGTGGTCTCGTCTCCGAGATCTCGGCGAAGAGCGCCATCGCGCCTGCTCTCGTCGGTCCCGACTGGCCGAGCCCGAATCTCGGTCGACGACGGCGCCACCCAAGTCCTCGCACGACGAGGGGCGACGGCGAACGATCTGTGGCTGATCGCCGCCCGCAGCGGCCGCGGCCGCGCGCGGGTGACGCTCTCGGGCCTTCCCCGGTGGGCGACGACGGGTCGTGTCTACACGGAAGGGCGAAGGGTGTAGAGATCGAGTCCGGCTCTCTTACGGACAGCTTCGCCCAGTGGGAGGTCCACGTGTACCGGATCACCCGTGCGCCGCGGGGGGACCGGCGGTGACGTCGACTCCCGACTGAGGGTGACGGTCACGATGCGTGATCCTGCGCTCGGGTCTTGCCGCCGTGGTTTGACAGCATCGATTGTGCTGTTAGTCTCGAGCAGGTGAAGGTGCGTCGGCGCCTCGGCACCATCTTCTTCGCCACAGCCGGTTGTCTCTCAATCGGAGTCGGTGTCGCGGCCGCTGACCGTTGCCACACGCCTCTGCCGGGAACACGGTCGATCACCCTGCACGGCGACGTGACCGGATACCGGTTCACGGGCGATCGCGTGCTGCTGACCTGGTCCCGCACGGCCCGGTGCGCGGGGACAATCGTGTGGAACTACGCATCGGCAAAGCACACGAAGGCGGCGACGACATGTCAGCAGCCCGCGACGGGAACCCACAGGGCGGCCGCGAACACCGGGCTGACCGCATCCGACGCGCGACACACCGTCCGTGTCGTGCTCGCGCCTCCCGCGGAAGACGCGCCGGACCGACTCATGGTGCTCGACCGCAGCACGCACGGCCGGATCGCCTCCTGGCCGCTGTTCGTGCGGCCCACCCGCGTCGCCCTCCAGGGCGAGATTGCGATCCTCTCGGGCGCCGAGCGGCAGGCCCTCTACGCGTTGCGGATCACCGACGGCCGGATCGCCCAGCTCGGGATCACGCGAGCCGGCGACCGGCCGCAGATCGGCCCCGCGGGCGTGCTCTACCAAACCGACCTCGATCTGAAGAAGCACCGAACCGCGCCCAGTGAGAGGACACTGAACCTGGTGCCGCTCGAGACGGTACGGGCGGAGCTGGCGCGTCCCTTCACAACTGTCCGCAAGTACATGTCCTACACGCGGTCGCGGCCACCGACGGGTGTCGCCGCGCAGCAGTCTCGGCCTCCGAACGCACGGCCGACGTACACGGGTGCCGATCCGCCGCGTCGCTTCGAGAGCAGCCCCATTACGGCGATCGCGATGGACGGCCCGCGCGTCGCGATGGCCGTCAAGGACCCCTCTGGCCGCTGCGACTACGTGCTCTTCTGGAACGTGGGGTGGCATTACATGACCCGGCTGACGCGGGCGCAGGGCCCGACCTGCCTCCCGACACACGCGCCCGGCGGGATCACCGAATGTTGCGATCGCCGGGTCACGAGCCGTCTGGACCGTCAACTACGGCGGCACGACACGCGTCATCGCCGCCGGGATAACGGACTGTCAGGAATGGGTCGTGGCACGGCCGTCCGCCGGGATGCACCGGGTCGCCGGTCTTAGCGGTGACGGAGCCGTCCTCGCCTACGCGCTCTCTCCAAGCGGCAAGGGCCAGCGGGCACTCGCGAGCGTCGGCATCGTGCCCAGCTTCTGGCGTGGCATCCCGATCCAGCAGATGCAGAAGGGGGTCGTGGGGCTGTCGGCCTTCGACGGCGGCGTTGCCGTCCTCCGCACGACCGGCAAGGTCTCGATCACGACCAACCTCTCGATCAAAGGCGGAGGAGCACCGACGAGGCAGATCAAGACCGGCCCGTCGCAAGCCGTCGCGTTGCGACGCGATGTGCTGGCCGTGCTCACAAACCGCGGCACGCTCGACGTGTACAGCCGGGACACCGGGCGACGGATCCACTCCTGGCAGGTCCCGCGAAAAGCGACGGCGCTCGACGTGCAGTACGGCACGGCGTTGCTCACAGCGGGCAGGGACGTCTACGCGATGAGCCTCGCGACGGGGCGCACGTCCCGCCTCTTCCACGCACCGACGAGGGTGGCGGCACAGATCGAGGCGCCGGGGGCCGCGATCCACTTCAACGAGGGGCGTCGCGGCCACATCCGGTTCGTGCCGATGAGCCGGATCGAGGCGAGCACGCGCTGACTGGATCGGCTGCGGTGGGCCGTCGACGACGCCCCCGTCACAGGACGGAGCACGACCGATCCGGATGAGGATGACGCCGGTGCGTCAATGAAGCTGACGCGCAAGGAGCTCACAGCCGCGCTGGCCGCGGCCGCTCTCGATCCCGCCGGGGTCTACCGACTCGTCGAGGAGGCGGCGGCAAAGCCCACTCGCCAGGGCCGGACAGGGCGTCCGCTCGTCGAGCAACACCTCCTGCGGGACGTGGCGATCGTGCGCGACGACGGAGTCGAGGTGATAGTCCCCGCCCCTACACCATCGCGTCATCACCGCCCGCGTCGCGGTCTCGGAGCAGCCCGCCTCGCTGCGGGACGCCCGCAGGACACTCGAGAAGGCGCTTGCGGGGCTGCGAGGTGGACTACCCGTCGTCGCCGGCGGGTCTCGGAATCGCGCTCGCCTGGGGGTCTGCCCTACTTCCGCCGGTTCGTACCCTCGCAAGCCCGGCGCAAGATCCCCGTCGACGTACGCGCCTCGGCCGCACGGAAACGCAAGATCCGCGTAGTCGAGGACGCAGAACGCTTTCCCAGCCACCCCACAACGGTGCTTCTCGAGCAGAACGACGTCGCCGTGCTGCTTCGCAGCGATCACCTCGCCGCGATCGACGACGGGCAGAAGCGCATCTTCGACGAACTGCGTGGCCTCTTCGTCGTCACGAGCATCCCGAGCGGCTTTATCGGCGGAGGGTTCGACGGGAAGATGAGCTTGCCGAAGAAGCTGGCGATGCGCGCCCGGATCCCCGGCGCGGAGTTGATGCCCGCCGACGCAGAGCTCTTCCTGGGTTTTACATCGACGGTCGAGCACACGCTTGGACCGCCCAGGATCGCGAACGTCGAGACCCTCGGGTACGCGAAGCTCAACGATCGCTACTTCGTCGGCGGCACCCACATGCACCTGTCGCACCTGAGCGAGAACCTCAACGCCTGGTACCTCAACTTCGATCACCGGGAACGAGTCGATGCGATGTTCCGACCCGGGCTCGAGGTGAGGCGTGGCGTCCGCTCCGTCGCACAGTCACCCGCCGACGCCGAGACGGCGGCGGACGTGCGCCGCGACTTCGCGCGCCACGGCCGTATCGGGCACGCCGGCGCGATCCAGACCGCGTCCCGTCTCCAGCGAGACGTCACCGGGCCCGACAACGCGCTCTATCGCAAGGGGACGGCCGTGCCGCAACGCGCGGATTTCAACACGCTCGACAACCCGTTCACGTGGAGCGCGCACAGGGCGCGAGACCGCATGTCGGAAACGCCTGCTGTAGGCACCCACTTCGTCGTCTTCAACCCCACTGCTGACGACTTCCGACGCGTCCGCCTCGCCATGGACGGCATCCTGCCCAACGGTATCGAGCTCGACCTATCACCCCGCACGGTGGGGCAAGGAATCAACCCCGTCTTCCACGCGACCCACCGGCAGAACTTCCTTGTCCCGCCCCGCGCACACAGATCGTTTCCGCTCTCCGAGTTGCGACGCTGACCCCTCGGAAAGGGGGAGATCGTCGAACCCCTGACTGCGGATTCCAAGGCTGATCGCTGGGGATCGACCAGACGCCGGGGCGCGTAGGCCCCGCCCCGGCCCGCTTCCAGTGTCACATCTGAGTGCCGGCGTCGATCCAGGCGCGGAAACGCTGCACCTGTTCCGCCGGCCAGGCACTGTCGCAGGGCATGCTGCCGTCCGCAAGCCTTTCGTAGATCGCCTCAGCGCTCTCACGCACGTCGTCGTACGACGCGAGGTTAAGGGCAAACGACATCGCCTTTACGTCCTCATCGCGGAACAGCGGGCGGATGTCTTTTTCGAATCCAAGCGCGGCTTGCGCCATGTCGGCTCCTCTCGCTTGAGGGTGGTCCCATGCCGCAGTGCTTCTCGCCACCCCGGCTCAATAGCCGGTGTAGCCCTCGGCGATGACGTTCTCCTCCTTCACTCCCGCTTCGCGCAACGCCTTTTCCATCGCCTCGGTCATCCCCGGTGGGCCGGCGACGAGAAAGGTGTAGTGGTTCAGGTCGCCGTCGAGGTACTCCTCGAGGAACTGCGTGTCGATCTTGCGCGATTCGCCGTCCCAGCCCGGGTCGTCGGTCATCGTCAAGACGAGCCGGTAGCCGGCGAGCTCGCGTTCGAGCTCCACGAGTTCGTCGAGGAACGCGGTCGACTCGCGGTCCCGATTCGAATAGATCAACGTGACGCGATACGGAAGGTGCTCCTCGGCGATATAGCGAATCATGCTGCGAAAGACGGTGATCCCGATGCCGCCGGCGACGAAGACGAGCGGGCGCGAGGTGTCGTCGGGCAGTACGAACTTCCCCTTGGGCGGCTCGACGTCGACCTCCGAGCCCACCTCCAGTTCGGCAAGCGTTCGCTTGAAGGCGGTGTCACGCATTCTCGTCGCGAGGCCGAGCACGCCCTTCTCGTTCGGAGAGGTCACAACGCTGATGTGCCGGCGAAGGCCCTTCTCGTCATGGTGGCCGACGTCGGGCAACGTGACGAAGAAGTACTGCCCCGGCTTGAAGTCGACCTCCTCGTCCTGAAGGTCGAAGGTCACGAACAGTGTTCCCTTCGCGACCTCCCGCTTCTCCTTGATCGTCGCACGCACGTCTCTCACCTTTTAGTTCGGAGCCGTCGCGGCGTCGGATTCCCGTTGCCCCTGCTGGGACGTTAGCGCCCCCGGAGACCCGACTCTTACCCTGGGTCGCCGGGATCGACGCAAGGGTGAACGCGGCAGCCAACGCAACCGCTGTAAGGCCGAGCGCGACTACAAGACCACGCTTCAACAAGCACAAGGTCGCGCCAGCCCATTTTGCCGGACACGGGCTCTTGGTCAGCCGCTGAAGAAACGCCTCGAGCGGGCTACGATCGACGCGTGGTGATGGTCACCGCCACGACGATCGTCTGTCCGAGGTGTGATTACGCAGAGCTCGAGACCATGCCGACCGACGCGTGCCAGTTCTTCTACACCTGCGTCAGCTGCGGCGTGATGCTGAAGCTGCTATCGGGCGACTGCTGTGTGTTCTGCTCGTATGCGGACCACGTCTGCCCGCCGAGGCAATCGGCCTAGTCCGAGTCGATGTTGCTGCCGTGCGCCGTTTTCCCGGGCGCGGCCCACCACCTGTCTTGAGGGATACGGGCCGCGCCCGATCGCTTGGAGGTACGCGAGCGGGGCGCAGGCGGATTGGGTTGCGCGTCACCAGCGCGAGCCTGGGCCCTCCCGGCGTTGTGGTCAAAACGGTGGCTGCGGAGCCGGCTGTCTGCTCAAAGAGCCTGCCTCGCTTGACTCGTGTTCAGCGAGGCGTAGCGTGCAGTGGGAGGATGAACAGGCTGTTCCTTAGGGTCGCGATAACCGTAGGTGCGGCACTTCTTGCACTACTCGCCGGGACGACCGCTTTGGGAGTTGGCTCAGAGGTTCGAACGCTTCCCACCGATTTCACAACGCCGCCCCGTCTTGAGCCTGGCACCTACCAAACGCGACCCGCATTCGTCCCTCGCACAACCTTCACGCTCGGCGAGGGCTGGTACGGAGCACAGGAGACTCACTCCGAATGGTGCGTCGGAAAGGGATTGACCCGACGCGCACCCGCGCTCGACGGGCCAGACGCCTCTCGTAAATCGCTTGTCGCTATCGGGATCTGTGTCTTTCGACTGGGCCCTCCCTACAGCACCGCGATCTCGCGGTTCAAGGCGCTGACGACACTCACCGCCGGGGCGTCAAAGCCCATCCGAGTCGGCGGCTATCCCGGCGTCTCCTTCCACGCAGCCGTGCACGGCGAGCATTCACTCCTCCCCGGCATCGCACCGTTAATTGATCTTCTGCCCGATGGGCAGCAGATTTTCCTCAACGTGCGCGGAAAGACGGTGCTCCTGCGGATCGAGATCTCCCCCGGTACGCCAGGGGAGGCAGCAGTGCGCGGATTGCTGCGGACGATGAGATTCCCGCCTTAGGGGACGGGGGCGATCCTTGCATCTCGGCCGACGGGTGCCGTCAGCCCATGATGCGCCGCGTCGGCTGTGCCGATGTAGACCTCCGGGTTGCGTCCGCCGTCGAGGTTGATGGTGCCGATGGGCGGGTCGTCGCACCAGCGTTGTGACCAGCGGTAGGGCTGTTCGACGAAGGGTTCGGGTCGCCGTTTGCCATCACGCGGTCGAGCACCTGCTTACGATGGAGCTGTGAGCGCAGCTCGCGCCGGGCGGCGACAGTTATGGCTTTCGCGCGTCGGGGCCGCGGGCTGAACCGGACGCGGAGGCGGCTGTCACCCTCGGGGGCGGTCGCAGTTGGCGCCGCGATCGCCGTCGTCGGGATCACTTACTGGCGTAGCTGGTACGGCGTCGATCTGACCGACGAGTCGTTTTACGTCGTGTTGCCGTGGCGGTTCGCCCACGGCGCGAGCCCGTTCGTCGATGAGACGACGGTGGCGCAGCAGGCGGGCCTGCTCGTCTCCCCTTTTGTGTGGGTCTGGCGGGAACTCGTCGGCGTCGACGGCGTCGTGCTGTACGTGCGGCACCTGCAGTTCCTGTTCTCGCTGCTCGTGGCCGCGGCCGTGTTCGTCGGGTTGCGGAGCGTGCTGCGGAGCGCATCGGCGCCTGCTCGCGGCGGTGGCGGCAGTCGTGTTCGTGCCGTTCGACATCCACAGCCTGAGTTACAACACGCTCGGCAGCGGACTCTTCACTGCCGGCTGTTTGTTGGCGTTCCGCTCGCTCGCGCCGCAGTCGAGCGGCTGGTGGCTTGTCGTCGCCGGCCTGTGCCATGGGTTCGCCGTCTTCGCCTACCCGTCGCTTGCCGTTGCGGTCGTAATCGCGTTCGCAGCGCGGCTCGTCCTCGAGCCGCCGCGGTGGCGGCGCGAGATCCTGGCGTTCGGACTGCCGTCGCTGTGCGTCTTCGGGGTCGCGATGGGCGTCGTCGTGGGGAGCGCCGGTGTCCACTCCGTCGCCGAGGGGTACCGGCGATCGTCGAAGTACCTCGGCCATTCGGTGAGCGCTGGCAAGCTCGGCGACGTCTTCCACCACCAGTGGACGACACTTCACTACTGGTACCTGCTCCTGCCTGCGCTCGGGCTACTGCTCGTCGCCTGGCGATCCCGCCGGCCGCTCGCCGTGCCGCTTCTCCTTGTGTTCCCGGTCCTTTGCCTGCCGGTCGCCGCCGGCCGGGCGCTCGACTCGTACACGTCGTCGCTCGAGTTCGTGGCCCACTACGGCGCGCTCGCCCTGCCGTTGCTCCTGCTCGTCTGGCCGCGGGCCGACGCCCGTCGCCTGTTCGCAGCCGTGTGGGTGCCGGCGCTCCTGGCCGGGCTCGCGACCGCGTGGTCGAGCAACAACGGCGGCGTCAACTTCGGCGTCGGGTTCCTGCCGGCGCTCTTCGTGACGACGGCGTTTCTCGTCTGGGCCCTCGAGGACGCCGGGGCCGCGCAGCTCGCCGTCTTGCCGGCAGTCGTCGTACCGGCGCTCCTGCTCGTGCTCGGCTGGCCGGTGTACCGCGACGGGCCGGTGTCCACACTGGACGCGACGGTGTCGAGCGGCCCCTTCGCCGGGCTGAAGACGAGCCTGAACAAGAAGCTGTGGCTGGAGGAGATCGGCCGCGACCTGGAGCGCGTCAGCCCGCACTGCCGGATCGTCTTCTTCCGCGACTTCCCCGCCGGCTATCTGCTCTCTCACTCCCGGGCGCACACGTCGAGCGCCTGGATCGCCACGATCTCGCAAGACAAAACCGACGCCTACCAGCAAACGTTCCTGCGCTACTGGCAGCGGCACGGCCCGCCCGACGTCGCCGTTCTGATGCGGCGCATCCCGTACCAGTCGCGCCGCGAGGCACGGATCGAGCGCTACCGCGCGGACACGCCGCTCGTCCGGCTCTTCCGCGGACCGGACTACCGCCCGATCTCGACGCACTACAACTACGTGATGTACAAGCGCCGAGACTCCACATGCTCGGTGCGCGCTGCGCGTTAGAGCACGATGTTCTCCGTTGCGGCTACAACCGTGACACCGGCCCCGCGACCAGGCCCCATCGCCAAGCCGAGCGGCGAGGGTGGGTACCGGCCAAACTCGAGCGGTTGACCTCCTATCCCTTGAGAGGGAGGAGCGACGCACGATACTCGGCGGGCGTGAGGTCGAAGGCGTCCTCAAGCGCTCCGCGAACCTCGTAGTAGCACGCGTTGTTTTCTCGCGCGTCGTATCCGAAGATTCGAATCAGGACGTAGTGAGCGCCAAGGCGACGCGCGCGCGTGGCCTCTGTAGCGACCTGGACGCGTGCATGGCGTGCGCAGGCTGTGAGCCAGGGCGATCGCCGGGCCGCTCGAGATCGTCGACAATATCGGTGATCCAT